>MSXO01000006.1 GCA_002083615.1 Proteobacteria bacterium ST_bin11
CAATTCTCTTATCAACCTCAAATTAATCGTCAGGTGAAATAGCGTGGAAAATCAAGCCATCGACATCAAAGACTACCTAAAAATCATCAAACGACGTAGAAAGTTTTTGATTATCCCGTTTATTGTGATATCAGTGATCAGCATGGTTTTGGCGGTGCTACTACCGGCTGTTTATCGCTCTACTTCGACCATTTTGATCGAAGCGCAAGAAATCCCCGCCGAGTTGGTACATTCTACCGTCACCACTTTTGCGGACCAGCGGATTCAGATGATCAGCCAAAGGATCATGACCAGGCCTAACTTGACAGAAATCATCAAGAAATACGATCTATATACTGATGAACGCCAAAAAAAGCCGGAAGAAGTGATTCTGGAAAAAATGCGTAAGAGTATTAAGGTAGAAACCATAAGTGCTGACGTTGCCAACAACAAAAGCGGCCCTGCCCAACAAGCCACCATCGCCTTCACGCTGACTTTCGACGACAGATCGCCTGCACTTGCGCAAAAGGTAGCTAACGAATTGACCTCTTTGTTCCTGAAAGAAAACATCAAGTCGCGTACCGAATCCGCTGAAAATGCGGCATTGTTTTTAAGCGAAGAATCAAAACGCCTTAAAGTTAAAATACAGGAAATTCAGCAAAGCTTAGCGACATTTAAAGAAAAAAATCTCAACCAACTGCCGCAAATTAGCGCGCTGAATCAACAAGAGCTCACCTCTTTGAGTAACCAGCTGCTACAAATGGATAGCCAGGAACGCTCATTGCAGGACCGGCGTTATTACTTGGAAGGTGAGTTGGCGCAAATCGACCCCAATTCAATGGCCACAAACGCCGTAGGCAATCGGGTGTTCGACATGAAAGACCGCCTGAAGGAACTGCAGTCGCAATATCCGTCAGTGTTATCCAGCCACTCCGCCAGCCATCCCGATGTCATCAAAATCAAACGGGAAATCGACTCGCTGCAGAAGGAAATCGGTTCCAATACCGATTTGAATGCGATGAACGGCGAGCTAACCGATAGAAAAGCAGAGTTGGCACTGCTGTTGAAACAGTATTCAGAAAAACATCCAGACGTAGTCAAACTGCAAAAGCAAATCACTGCATTACAGCAAAGCCTGGTGAACGCCAAACAAAGCGAATACAGCAACACCAATATTCAACCTGATAACCCAGCCTATATCACCTTGAAATCGCAATTGGCTTCGGTGAATACCGAAATTGAGTCTTTAAACTTCACACGCGGTCGCGTGCAAAGCAAAATGGAAGAATTGCGCCAAAGTTTGCGGCAGTCTCCGCTAGTTGAAAAAGAATATTTGGACTTGATTCAAGATCTCGACAATACCAACATACGCTACCGGGAAGTGAGCGCCCGCGAGATGGAAGCGCAAATCTCCCAACAGTTGGAGATGGAAAGAAAAGGCGAGCGTTTCACCTTGATCGACCCGCCACAAGAACCGCTGCAACCGGTTAGCCCGAATCGCATAGCGATTATGGTACTGGGTGTAGTGTTGGCACTGGCCAGCGGTTTTGGCGCGGTAGCGTTGACTGAAATGCTCGATTCGACTATCAATAGTTCCAAAGCGGTTACCGCGATTCTCGGCGTGGAACCTTTGGCTTCTATACCCTATTTTGAAAGCCATAAAGAGTATCAAAGCGACAAAACCAGACGGCGTACGTTATTGATAATAATGGCTATAGTAGGCATCTTAGCTGTCGTTGCCTTTCATTTTATCGTGATGCCGCTGGATGTATTCTGGTACAAACTACTACGTGTCGTGGGCAATTAATCATTTAAGGGAAAATTTATGAACCCCATTGAAAATCTCGTGGAAAAAAATAGTCCCACGGCAACTTCATTAGCCAATCAACCGGGCGACAAAGTCAGCATCGCTTATACCCAAACCCGGGTACACAATCCAGACCAGAACTTGCTGAAGCAAAACCGTATTATTTCGGCGGCCCAACCTGGTAAATGGCTGGAATCCTACCGCATGTTGCGGACCCGCTGTTTGCAGCAAATGGATGCCATGGAATGGAAGACGATAGCAATGACAAGCACCAGCGAGGGCACAGGCAATAGTCTGACCGCGGCAAATTTAGCGATAAGCATGGCAATGGAGCTAGACCGAACCGCCCTGTTAGTCGATGCTAACTTCCAAAATCCCAGCATCAACAATTTATTCGGCATTCAACCGGGCATAGGCTTGAGCGATTATTTGTTGAACGATACCGAATTAAGCTCGATGCTGATTAACCCGGGGTTTGAACGTCTGGTAGTGCTGCCGGCAGGTAAACCCTTGTTTAACTCCACGGAAATGCTGCGCTCGCCGAAAATGGTAAGGCTGGTTAACGAGCTAAAAAGCCGATACCCATCTCGCATCATTATTTTTGATATGCCGCCAATTTTATCGCACGACGATACGCTAGGCTTTTCGCCTTATGTGGATTGCGTGTTGCTAGTGATCGACGAAGGGCATACCAAGACCGATCAGTTGAAGCACGCGGCGTCCTTGTTAAAAGACACCAACGTACTAGGGACAGTATTCAATAAAGCCACCGACAATAAAATCGGCTATACCGGGGTTTAAACTGGCAAACGGCAGTAGCCACGTCAAAACAATTAAACAAATAGCAAAACCCTGCAAGTTTGCCCCTCTCTTCTGATGGAGAGGGGCTTTGGGATTCCAGCTAAATATTACTCCGCGTCTTAGAGTTTACTTAAAACATCCTTCGCTTCATTCACGCCATCGAATTCGACTTTTTTATCGACCGCTTTTTGTAAATGCTCGCGGGCTTTCACTGGGTCATTTTGCTTGTAATACACCATCCCCAAATGATAATTGCTGATCGGTGATTGCGGATCGCTTTCAACGACTTTCAACATAATTTCTTTGGCTTTATCGTAATTACCTTGTTTATAAGCCACCCAAGCAGCGGTATCCATCATGTTGGGATTATTCGTCTGCAATAAAGGCTCAGCCAACTTTGCCGCCCGCTCCAAGCTATCCGGACTGGATGAAAAATCCGTTAAGTAACTTGCCAGATTGTTCGCCGCAACCGCAGAATCGGGATGCAGCTTGTAGGACTCCTCGTAAAGCGCCAGAACCTGCTCATGTTGACCATCGCGGTGATATAAGCGCGCTAGATCGTCGACCAACTCCAACGCCCCTTTAGATTTTTCGATACCTTTTTTGTAGATATTAATTGCTTCGGCTTTATTTTTTTGCGCCAGTTCTATTAAGGCCAAGTTTCGGTAAGGGCTGTACCACTCCGGCTTAATCTCCAATGCTTTTGCATAGGCGGCCCTAGCTTCGGTAAACTTTTGGTCGTTAAGATACGCACCGCCCAACAAGTTGTAAGCAATAAAATGATCCGGCTGCTGTTTGATAACTTGCTGCAATTTTCCGACAGCCTTGTCCGACTGTTTCAATACCAGATAACTCTTAACCATTTCAGTCAAAGGTTCAATCGCATCGGGCTTACGCACGAGGGCTTGCTGAAAGGCCTCGGTGCTGGCTTCCAATTTACCTTCTGCCTGATAGCCTAAGCCGGACATATAAAAACCGGTCGCATCCTTATCAGCCAACTGCTGCACCTGCTTGGCAATTTCCTGCGCCTTATCCCAATGCTTTTGCGACAATTCGATTTTAAACATCGCTTCCAAACCTTTCAGGCTTTTCGGATTGGCTTTCATCAAGGCTTCAATCTGCTGCTTGGCTTGATCTTGATGACCGGCTTTAAGATGCAAACTGACCAGATCGAGGCGGGCAGCTTCGTCACCCGGTGCCGCAGCGACGACTTTTTCCATGTTCTCTCTCGCCAGCTCGTCCTCCTTGTTACGCAAATGAGCCGCAGCCAGCATTTTCAGCACGCCGATGTTGTTGGGTTGATCGACCAAAACCGAGCGAAAATCCGCAATCGCATCGGGAATTTTGTTTTCGCCCAAGGCAAATTGGCCACGCAGGGTCAACGCGTCGGCATCACGCGGATTGCTATCCAACACTTCCTTGATCAAAACTTTAGACTCGTCGCCGCGCTTGGTCATTGCATACAAGGCAGCCAACTTGTTCCGCGCGGTAATACCGCTCGGTCCTAATTTGTCCTGTTCGACCACTTCTTTCATAGTCGCTTCGGCTTTATCGATTTCTTTCTTGGACAGCTGGATATTGGCCAGTTTGAACTTCAACTCATAGGCTTGCGGCTTCTGTTCTATCATCGGCAGCAACTCGGCGATGGCCACTTCCGGGCTACGCTTTTCCAGAAGAAAATCAACTAAATAGGTTTTCGCGGTATCGTTATCCGGCAATTTGCTAACTGCATCGCGCAATGTTGCTTCGGCCTTATCGATTTGTTTGGTACCGACCTGAAACAAAGCCAACGTACGATAGTGTTGGAGCTGCAAGGGTTCCAGTTTCACAACGTCCACCAAGGTTGTCTCGGCTTCCGCGATCTGATTGTTTTTAGCGTACAAGCCAGCCAGCATGCTACGCAATGCAACGTTATCAGGCTTCTTTTCAACCGTTTGTTTCAACAAAACAATCGCTTGATCGGTTTTATCCAAGCGCGCCTGGATTGAAGCCATCATCAAGGTAGCCGGCACATCGTCCGGACTTTGTTTCAAGGCTCGCTCCACGGTCATAATCGCGCCGTCAGTGTTGCTTTTGGCAGCTTGGACACCAGAGAACAAGACCAAAGCCTCGACATTATTGGGATCTTTGGCCAGCGCTTCACCGACCATTTTTTCCGCATCGTCTACCGCTCGGTTCAGCAATAACAGCTGCCCCACCCGAACCCGAGCCATCACATGGTTTTCATTGCCGGCAACCACGGTACTGTATTCTCTAAAGGCGTTTTCGATTTTGCCTTGCTTACTCAGCGCTTCCGCGATCTGGAAGTGAGTTTCCCAATCCTTGGGATCGATTTGCAGCACGTTTTTATAGGCAAGCAACGCTTTCTCATAATCGCCCGCTTGATATAGCTGCTTGCCTTCTTCCATGTATTTCGCTTTCCGCTCATCGGCGCCGTTACAGGCCACCAAGCCGGTCGATAACACAACAATGCCTAGATTTTTTAAAAAACTTTGTTTCGTTGTCATTAGTCTCTCGATAATTCGTGCGTTTGATTATTTAGCTGCCATGATGGAGCGCCGCTTTGTGGAATTCTAACTTATTTACGCGACCAAACCTCAAGGGTTTCGGTAAATCGGCGGGACTCGAGGTGCGGCATGTTGCCGCACCTGACTAGAGATACTATTGGACGCTAGCCGGCGCTGCAGCAGAATCCGCAGCGGATTGTTTTTGATATTTGCTCGCGCTTAGCTTGTCTTCGTATTCCTGGACAATGGTTTCCATTTCGACGCTATTAAACTGTAATAAGGCTTCACTCTGCAGTACGCTAGCCAATGCGCCTTTGTGTTCATAGCGTTCTAGTAACTCCTTTGCGGCTTCGTAAAGCTTCACATTGTGAGTATCGCACACCCCCAACTGCTGCTCGGTTGCTTGTTGTCTAGCGGTGAGTGCGGATAACTGAGTCTGCAAATCCGCTTTTACATGGCTGACTTCCTTATGTTTTTCAATAAGCTCCGTGAGCCTAGCATTGGTTTTCTCCAAGCGTTCACGTACTTCGCCGTTAGAGCTTCTCTGTGCAGACAACTCGCTGCTGATTTGTTCTTTAGCCGCAACAGCCGCCGAATGCGCCTTTTTAACTTGTTCCAGTTCCTGCAATTGCTCGGCTAACTTAGTCGATTCGGCTTTGGCCGCATCGCGCTCGGCAGTCAGGCTTTTAACCATGGATTGCAGCTTTAAAACCGCCCCGTCATTCTTAGCGGCTTCCCGCGGCGCGGCAAGGCTCGACATCGGCCATGCGCTGGTTACTAACAAAACGATGACTAAACTTTTACTGACGTAATTCATACCTGCCCTCTCATTTTAGAATTGGGTGTTGATATCCATTTGTAAGACATCAATGCCCCAAGCCGGGCCAGTGATAATGTCGGCACTTAACCAGCGTCCGGTTAACCAAACATTTTTCATTAAACCGAAGTTTCCGCCGATGAACCAACCCTTGACATTAGTACTTCCCAAATGAAAGTCTGAGTCAGTAAAGGCGTCAAGTACCGAATCCCGCCCGACATATTTATAAGCTGCGAATACGTTCCAATGTCCCGCCACTTCGGCTTTAGGCCAGCCAAAGTCTGCCCTTGCTTGCCACGCCGTCGTTTTTTCATCCACTTGCGCGCCATTGAGCAAGCGGCTAATTTGCTGCTGATTAAAACCGATGTTTTTCGCGTAATCCGCGCTTAACCTCAGATGATAAGGCGCGAAGAGAGCGAGGTCGTAGGAAACGTTGGTATTCAATATATTGAAGTCGGATGCCAGCCCAACCGTTGCGGGCAATGTTCCAGGCGCCAGTCTTGTCCCTTCTCTACAAATAGTCGCCAACGTATTACCACCTTGCATAAATTCAGGTCGGGATGCGTTATTCGCTCGCGTATTGGTGTCGCAAGTCCCGGAAGGTGTTGTATTTGGATTGGCTGTCGCATTGACGTAGTCGAAATAACCGACGGAAAACTTAAGACTATCTTGATTGACGAAGCCCCAATCTAAGCCGGCCTGCCCGCCAAACAACCATTTATCGTTGCTGAAAGCGGATTCCTGCAAGGGAAAGACACCAGCCGTGAAATACATCGAGTGCGAATGGTCACCCGACTCCATCAGGCTATCCGAACTACCCAAACGATGTCTTACGGTAGCCGCAAACCCCTCAAAGGATAAGTCGGTATCCCACAATAACTCGCTACCCCCGGTAAACTCGCCACCCCCCACATACCAAGGGCTTTTGATCCGGCCACCGAGCAATGTCAGCCACTTGAATTTCACGTCATCGTAGGCATCGTATTGCAAGTAGGCCCGGTCAACAGTGAAATCATATCGGTTACCGTAATTGGCCAATGTCTGGTTGGTCGATACAGGATCACGCTGATTACCTGTCGCCAAGCGCATCCCTGCCTTAAGGCCTTCAGTGATATTCGCATCGATACCCAGCCTGACCCTCTGGCGAAATTGTTGGCGATCATTCGTAGTATTCTCGAAGCGGTCTAAGCCGGCATTAGTAAAGCCACCTCTATCGTTGATAGCTTGATAGTCGAAGTAAGAGTTTTCGGTATTGTCTCCCGCCATATAGTCATGCTGCGAACGCAGACGAATATCGCCAGACAATTTGAAGCGTTTGATCCAGTCAGGTAACGCATTCGGCATGCCCCATTGCTCGTTCTTGGCCTTTTGCATGACGTCGCCGACCACTTCCTCACGTAATTCCGTACGCACCTGTTGGCGAATCTCGTCTTTCACGAAATCCGGCACGTAAGCCACCCGCACTTCATCGGCGGGCACGGCGTCCTTGGCACCGGAGGCCTTGGATTCCGCTACTTGCTGAACGGCTTCGACCTCAGCTTGCTTGATCATCTCGTTGGCAGCCTTGTCGGTAATCACCCCTTGTTTAACCAATTGCTTGATCAGATTGGTGGTGGTATTGCGCAGCTTCAGCAACTCTTCCTTTTCACCGGCCTGCACCGCACCGATCAGCCCGGATAGCGCCAGGGCCATCAGCTGTTTCTTATTCGCCATTGTTCTACCTAAGTTTTAATTTAAATACGTGATGAAATCTTCAGCTTGATCGGCTGCTGCATTCCGGGCGGCGGCGCCTCGGCCACTCTGTCGAATTTATTCAATAAGCGGCTAAGCAATTCATCAATATCGGCATCGTTACTGCCTTTGCTTAATTCGATCCGCTCCACCGACCCATCGGCTTTTAGCCAGACTTTGACGATGGCTGTATAGCCTTTGCGGCGTAGTTCTTCGTGGCTACTCAATACATTGAGAATGCCGTTTTTAACCAAGCCGCCGTACCAGGCATAAGGGTTTCCGGCGCCGCCACCAAACAAACCGGTGCCGCCTTTCCGTGCGGCCACCCCAAAGCCGTCAGAACCGGCTGTGCCTTCGGCGTCTAGGCCCAAATCGCGAGCCGGAGCTTCATCCGGCGGTGTTTCCGGCATCGGTTCCGGTTCGGGTTCCGGCTGGTCAATTTTTTCCTTGATTTCGGGCTCGGGCGGTTTTTCCACTTTCGGCGGTGGTGGCGGCGGCGGAGGTGGTTTCACCAACGTAATCGGTTGAATTTTCTTCTCGCTTTTCGCTGGCTTTTTATCGATCAAATCCACGATGATTTTCACCACGTAAAAAATCGCTAACGCGGCCAGCAAGCCACCGATAATTCTCGGGATATAAACCCGTAAATGTTTCTTTTCAGACATGGTTGATTGGCGCTATTTGACAAGACTTTGCGTCACCAAACCCACCTGGGTAATTTCCAGCTTGCCCAGCAAAGCCAAAATATCCACCACGCTTTGATACTGCACCGTGGCATCGCCTTTCACTACTACCGGCAATTCCGGATTAGCGGCCTTGTATTGCAACAAGGTCGATTCCAATTGCTCCATCGTCACCGGAAAGGTATCCAGAAATAGCGTGCCGTCCGCGGTGACCGTGATAGCTTTGGTTTGCGGTTTAGCCAAACTGGGCGTGTTACTGGCCTTGGGGAGATTGACTTGCACGCCCTGCACGGCCGCCGTGGTCATTAAAATAAACACCACCAGCAGCACGTAAGCCAAATCCAGCATCGGCGTAACATTAATTTCGTCGTACGCGGCGTTTTCTTCTTGAACTTTCATTGAATATTCTCTTGATCCACAGATCAGGTTTCGTGGGTCGGGTTCGCTCGATAGAGCGTTATCCGACACCTCGAAGCCAACATGTCGGGTTACGGCTAACGCCGAATCCGACCTACATTTTTGTCAAACTAGCTATGTTGTTCGGCCAATTTAGCGACAAATTCATCGACGAATACGTGCATGTCGGCAGTGACCATTTTGATCTGGCTACCCAAATAGTTGTATCCAAACAGCGCCGGAATCGCCACCGCCAGACCGGCCACCGTTGCTACCAACGCCGCCGCAATACCCGGCGCAATTGCGTTGACGTTAACCTCGCCGCTGGCGGCAATCGCGGCAAACGTGATCATTACCCCGACCACGGTACCCAGCAAACCTAGGAACGGACCACCGGAAATAGCGATAGTCAGCAGCACCATTTGCGAGTTCAGCTTTTGGAGTTCCCGCACCAACACGCCATCCATGGACGCCTTGACCGCGTTCAAGCCTTGGGCAGTCAACACATGACCTGGGGCATCCGCGCCCACTCCTTTGGGCAGTCGCTTATTCATTTCCTGCACACCAACATGATAAATCCGGTAGATGGACGAACCGGCAAATGCGGCATGATTGCCGGTTAAGGACAACAGCAACGGCGACGCGTCGAAGTCTTCCTGACCTTCCTCGTCTTGGTGATCCAAATTAGTGATATTTGCGGCTCCCAAGTGGCTAAAGGCTTCCTCAAACTTCTTGTTTTCGCGGCGCGTGCGGCCTAACACGATGCCCTTGCTGATCATCACCAGGGTACTGATCACAAACATCACCCCGAGAATCCCGATGATCACCCAGCCGTCGATGGTGACATTGTTTAGCGTCGAGACCAGATAAGACTCACCGCCGCCTTCACTATCCGGCGTACTGTCTTCACCGTAATTCAACAAGGCGGAAGATTGACCCTGCAACATAGTCGCAAATTGCAAGTAGTTCTGATCGCGAGTGATCTTGGCAATACCAAACTCGTCTATCGCGCCGACAAAACCTCGAGAACCGTCTACAGCGGCGCCGATGCTAATATCGCCCAGCAATGCCGCGCCGCTGGCCGGCAAGATGCCGACGGCCTTGCCATCGATATATAGGGTAAAACCCTCCTTGTCTCCGGCTACCGCCAAGTGTTGCCAAGCAGCCAAATTTAAGTCCACCGGGCTAACCAATTCCTTACGATTGACCTCTAAAACCGGCGTTTGCCCTCTAACAGATAAAATCAGGCCATCGCGTTGAAACACCACCCCGTTAGTTTGCGCCTGATCGATTTTCAACCAACCGGAAACAGTCCAGCCAAATTCCACCCCCATAGGTAAAGCCGGGGTTGCGGCAATCCGGATCGATTGACTGCCATCGAATCCAGCGGCCGCACCCACCGCGCCGCCCTCAACGACGGTCTGTGTGGCAGTTGCCGGTTGATTCACATAAGCCGTGGCATCTTTGATCGGACCGGCCTCGAAATGATAGGCAACCGCTTGCGCCACATCAAAAATGCCCGGTGCATCCTGACCGTCTACAGCTTTGGGATTACCGTAATACATCCAGAACATCGGCTCCTCTGCGGTCGCAATATCCTTGGGCAGTTTCACCCAAATCAAAGCCATCTCATTCAGCGGGTCGATTTTTTCGATATAAAACTTCAAAGGGGTTTTATCGTCGCCAGCCATGAAGCGCAAATCCTTGCCGTTCTCACCCAAATCGGCGAAGAAACTGAAATTACCGGTATGCAAACGCACCAAAACCAGGCCTTCCGCCACCGGCTTAACGCCAGCTTGCTGCAATTGCTGGGTATCGATGGTTATTTTCTTTCTATAGCCCCATTCATCGTTCCACCAGGCTTGAGCTAAATTTGGCATCGCCAACAGCGCCAAAACCAATAAGACAATCCGCTTCATATTTACTCTCTGTTAAATCAATATCCAGAATTATCCCCGCATTTTTTTACATTTTTATGACAAGAGCCTGATTGAAAGATAACGAGTTTGTGAAGGCTCGTTTAGCGTCGACCCTGAAGCGCTAAACCGACGAATTCAATTCGATTTCCCTCAGATCCAGATAGCCGCCGAAAACACTCTGGCTATTAAAGGCATGAGCCTCCACCCGAACGGGGACGATACGGATGGACAAATAAATCAGCAGCTTGCCCGATAGCATTGGTGCGCGATTAAGGCGGAGTCGGGAGTGATTGGAGAAGCATCCTAAGACAAAGCCCGCTTGCCACGAGGCAAACGGAACTTGTCAGTTGGGGGTTTTACCCCTAGAACACATGCGAGCGAAGTAGCAAAAATCAGTCGCCAAAGCCTAGTAATTCAACGCTTAACATACCCAATACCGCTTTGGCGATTGAATTGCCATTGTCTTTGGCGTTATTACCGGCAACCGAGCTCTCGGCCATCTGACTCACACCTGCGGCCACATTGCTGGTACCCGTCAAACCCGCCGCAACACTGCCGGTCGCGGCCACCGGTACACCGGTGCCCACGCCGCTGACTTGAATATTATTAGCACCCAATACCGCGGTAGCGGCGATGAATACGTTCTTGCCGCCTATACCCGCTTCGCCGGCATCCACTACCCCTCTGGGGGCAAATAAGAAGACGTCACCGGGCACGGTGCCGATTGAGTTGGCGGCGGTTCGAATACCACTGCCGGAAATAATCGCCGGTGGCTCACTGGTCAAATTCCCGTTTTGATCGTAGGTCGGTTCAACCGGTGGAATTGAGAGCGCCGATTTCGCACCGCGTCCGGCATCGATGTCGCCCTCGGATGACCAGATCAGAATATCGCCGCCATCCAGCACAAAAGCGCGCGAGGTGTTGACCTGAAAATCGTCGCGCACCATCGCACTGATGTCGCCTTTGCGCCAGGCTACGATACCCAAGTCCGAATCATCCTTCTTGCCCGCAAATGACACCGCCAAGCCGACATTGACTTCACCGCCAGGCACCACCAAGTTGATATTACCGTTGTCTAAGGTATGAATCTTACTGAAAATCATGCTTAAATCGCCCTGCCAGGCAGATCCGGGAAACAGCGTGTTTATGGCGTTAAAACCGCGTTGATTACCCAAATCGTCCGTACCGGCTGACGCTGTACCTGAGGCTTTGATTTCGTTGAACAACACCGGAATCACCAGAGAATTCAGACGCGTTTGGATGCCGGTTAAGTCGCGATTTCCAATGTTGGCAAATTGATTCAGGGCGTCAGTTTCGCTTAATAAATTATTCTGCGTCCTGTCGCGCATGAAGCCGACAATCAGTAACTTAGCCCGCTCAAACTCACTGCTGTACTCCGGGTTATCGCGCAAATACGCACTAACAAAACCGGCGTAATCGACTTCGCCGTTGGCGCCAACCAGAACCGTCAAATTCGCACCGGAATCGACCAAACTGGTATTGAAGGTATTGCCGGCACTGGTGATACCGCTAGAGGCTCCCAAATCCAGGTGCCGACCGGATTTGATCAATACTTCACCCAAGCCGCCTATCTCAATTTTGTTTTCATTGCTGCTTAAAATACCCGTGTTCGGGCTGCGTTTAGAGCTGTAACGAATATCTCTAAGCGCTTCAATCATAGACACATCGTCAGCATTGACATGTTGGGCGATCACCGAGAGATCGACAATATCTCGGCCCGCCTTGATCAACACATTTTTCGGCAGTGTAAAGACGATGTTTTCGATATTGCCGGTTTGCGTAACCATGCGCACGGGCTCCAGGTCACCCCGATGTAACGGCGTAGTCGCGTTAGATTGAGCAATGTCTGCGGAAAGTTTGCTCATGAAACCTTCGTCTTTCTTGATCGGCGCATTTCGGTTAGGTAGCAACGCAGGGTCGAAATCTGACATATAGAATTCGTTTCCTTCTGCACCGGTAATATTCTCAGCGGCAAACAGATTCAACTGCGCGCTAGCCGACGGGAATAACGATATCTTGTCGCCGAGTTTAATACTGCCATCGGTAGCGACAACATGTAAGGATCCCGGAAATACTTGGGCCAGCCTGCTTTGCGCACTATTCGCCGGCGGCGGCGCAAACACACTGTTATCGGCGTTAACGTAAACATCACCGGACAACGATTTCACGTCCAGACTGCTGTTGGCACCGTAACTGAAGAAGTTCACGTCACCGCTGTGCAACATCATAGGATCGGAAACCCCGGCCAAACGCGCTCCGCCGGCAGCACTTACCTTAAATTGGGTATCGCCCAGCAATAAACGTGCGCCATCAGCAAAGCTCGTACCGCCGACTACTTGACCGCCGGCGTTGATAACACCAGAGCCCTTCCCTAATAGATAGGTACCGCCAACGACGTTCAAACCCGCGTTTACCAAAAGAGTTCCACCGCCTTGTACCTCGACTTGGTTGCTGACATAACGATTGACGTTGATCCCGACCGATGGGTCGACCGTGCCGCGCTGCTTGCCGGTAGTCGGCATCATCACATCCAGATTGGCGATATTACCGCCGGCTTCTACCGAAACATTGCCGCCACCAAAGGAACCGAGGTTTTGTTGAAACAGCGACGTTCCTGACCTGGCCGCATTCGCACCGGTCGTGATATATCCTAAAGCCGCGCCCCAGGCATACGGCTGGCTAGGATCGAAAATTTGATTGCCATTGCCGTCGTTAACGAAAGAGGCTACCCGTAACAACCAGTTATTGAAGGTATTTTCAGCTGCCGCCACACCCAGAATATCGCCGCCAGCGGACAATGCCAAATCACCACCGGCAACCGGATATTCGACATAGAAATTCAAACCGACAAATCTGTCTCTTAGCGTACCAAACGGCTCAAGCTCCGTTGGTCTGCCGCCACTGTAAACGGACGAGGTGTTGCTGGCAAAACGCATGTCACCGCCAGCGCTTAACTGGATATCCCCTGTACCGGTCCGCACCACAGTATCGGCGCCTATCGACAAGTCGCCCGCATTGCCGACCGAATTAAGATCGGCGCTGCCGGAATCGGCACCCGCCACGATATTGAAGGACCACGACTCGCCGCCCTGCAATTTGTCCTGAATCGTCGTGGTTCTGAAGCTGCCGGCAGTCGGACCGGGGAATCGGAATACTATGGTCTTAAAGCCATCGGTTAAAGACTGATTGACATTGAAGCTGCCGGTGGTTTTGATGGCCAAACGACCGACTGCATCGTTCCAAACATTTGTGTCGGGTACTGCTTCGTAACGCCAATCCACTAGATCCCAACGATCCTGTAAAGCCAAATCGCCGGTGTAATTGATCTCGACGCCGGCAAGCAACTGCAAACCACTCGCAAGAGCCGCTACATTTTGTATGTTGGTGGCTGTCATGTATGCGGCGGTATCGGCTTTTATTTGTGCAATATCGGCAAGGTTGATTTCACCGTCAGCAAGATTAATTTCGCCGAATTCGCCATCATCCAAGTTCGAATATTTCTTTACACCCTCCGCTTGGAATTTGGTATAGCCGGACACATCGGCGGCGATAGGTTGAATTTCCACACCACTATCCGTGCGTAAGGCCCGTAACACAATCTCCCCGCCTTCTGCACCGACGCCTGCCACCCGGATACTCGATCCGCTTTGTAAGTCAATGCCCGACACACCGTCACTATCGGCATCAACCGAAGACAGCAGCACACGACCACCTTTAGCACCAACGTCAGTGCCATTGGCGGACAAAGAGGCTCCGCTGGCGAGGGTAATGCCATCGCCAGCGTAGAGCTCGATACGACCGCCTTGCTGCTTGCCGTCCGCATTAATAGCGCCCGCAAGGGTAATGGCACCCTTATCGCTCACCAGCGTAAGGTTTCTGGCTTTAATGCTGGAACCAACCTCCTGGGATATATTGGCTTCGCGAACCCGGAAATACAGGTTCTGATCGATTCCGGCAGAACTCAGTGTCTGCATCAGCTCAGTAAAGTTTGTAGAGGGATCAAAAGTATTGACATCCAAGGTGGCGCTACCTGATTTCGCTTGGATCTGCCCATTCATGAGCACCGATTTAGTCGGGGATCGTAAAACCAGACTACCGCCAGCAGCGTTGCCACCGCCACTGTCGATGTCCACCAATGAACCGGCAGACACAGTAACGCCCCCATTATCAGCTGTCGCTTTAAAACGCCCGCCATCGGTGTATTCGATGCGATCAGCAAACTGCAACCCGCGACCGGCCAAATCGATTTGCGCCGCACTGCCGACGCTTACATCACCAAGCAAAGCATGCAAATCCAGGCTACCGGAGGGTAATAAAGTCCTGGTATTAAAATTGATAGCATTCGCTAACACACTTACCGCGCCACCCAGACTACCGGTAACACTATTTTGGCTCTCTAAAAATCCGAAGTTAGCTTGGTAGCCACGCGCATCGATTTTCAGCCGCGCACCGCCATCAGCGGTAATCAGCGGTGTCGCAAGATTAAGATTGCCGCCCACTTTCAGCGTGCCGTCTCCGGCGGCGCGGAATTCGTTGATCGCCTGAATATTGACTCCCGAGAAACCCAGAATGGCAAAATTACCATCTGCCACTCTTACCGAGTTGGCAATCAAATCCAGTCGCCCTTGCCCATCCACAACATTTTGATTAACCTGATTGGCACTGTTCTGAATCAGCAAGGTATCAGCTTGCAATTTGGCTAGGTTATTGGCAGTGCCGTGTCCTACCAAACCGGCGGTGTTAAGTACCAAACTCCGGAATGGAACGGCTTTGATCACACCATCGTCACCCAACGCAAACGTCCCATCCGGGCTAATCAATCCAACGTTGCCGTAAACCCCAATGCTATCGTTTGCAGTCAAAACCAACTCGTCAACAGTCAAATTGGACAGTTTCTGATTGGACCAATTGAGTGCGTTGCTGCTTAAACCGCTTACTTCACCGATATTGATGGTATTGGCTGCTAGATTCAACGAGCCACCCTGCATATCGATGTTACCCGACAGAATCGTAGAGCGGCTCGCGCCCAACAGCATAGACTCGGACGCAGCCAGTGTGGCACTCTCGGCAACCTCCAAGCGCCCATTCACGCCAGTACTGTTGGTTCTATTGAAGGTTACCTGTTCGCCGCCGGACACGCGCATTACCGCACCGTCCCCTTGAACATTAAATACGCTATCGCCGCTATTCGCCGGGCGATCAGCGGCAAGCGTTGCATTAGCCTTCACGTCGATTAAATCAGACGCTACTGCCATGATCTCAGGGCCGCGCAATTGGGTATCCGAGTTAAAAATCACCTCAGTCGCCGTCACTTGCAGATCGGTTTCGCCTAAGTTAACGCTATTTCGGCTTCTGGCTCCACCCAATAACAGGCTGTCGGCATTCAGCGCGACCAGGTCACTGTCCAAAATTTCCAGAGTTCCTGCTGCGGGCGAGTTGCTAAACTGCTTAACAACACTAATTCGGCTGGATGCGATATCGACTTTGGCCCCTCTACCCCCGCTCACGGCATCGACCATAAACTGACCATCCATGATCAAGCGAGTCTGCGCGACTAAGGAAACCTGCCCGCTATCGGACGGCAACAGCGGCAAGGCCGATTCGGTTTTGCGGGCGCGTTCAGGGTAGAAGCTACTTGACAACTGGATATCGTATTGCGACTGTTTGCGCACATCCGCACCGGTTTCAATCAGATAACCACTACTGCGCGGGCTCTCGATATCAGTGCCTGCCTGCAACAATTTGCCCGGTGTTATTACCCGGCCATCGACAGTCGCCCTATTGCCCGGTAAGTCTTGATAGCCTGCCAACGGCGTTATCAAATACGCGCCAGGTAGCAAGGCATAACGGGCCGGCAGGATGACGTAATCGCCCGCAGCCAAATCAGCACTGCCGCCTAAACGAATCTTAGCGCCGGGAGCATAAGCAAATCCCTGGCTTTCGTAATGATCGAAAGGTGCCCAGGCTGCGTCCAAACTAGGCAAGATGGCGAAACCACCCTGGTAGCTGGCACTGCCCAATTGCAAATAGTCATTATCACCGCCAGCGCCGGGGACAAATTCG
The DNA here is from genome assembly GCA_002083615.1 of Proteobacteria bacterium ST_bin11. Taxonomy (GTDB): domain Bacteria; phylum Pseudomonadota; class Gammaproteobacteria; order Methylococcales; family Methylomonadaceae; genus Methylomonas. Next base: position 16,725 of record MSXO01000006.1, read on the forward strand.
TAAGACTGCAAATTACCCCCGCCAGCGACGTCGACCACGCTACCTTGTTGAATATCGACTACCGGCGCCGACAACACCACACGTTTTTCCGGCGGTGCACCGTACACTAGTCTGCGCCCTTGGTCGTCCAACGGATAAAGCCAGTCCAGTCCGCCTTGGGTGATACCGAAAGGAATCACCATATCTTCGCCGACCACCCAGCGTTGTGCATTGCTGTCAAAGCGCACATTCTTGGCCGACACCGAAGTCAAGCTACCGGGGTCTAAGGTCAGTTCTTGACTGGCATTGAAGGTAATCGTGCCCAAAGGCGCTTTAACTGCGCCGGCTTGGCGGATATTAGGTGCTTCAAAGATCAGTTCACCTGCCGCAGAGAGTGGGGTTTGGTCGCTGTTGTTGCCGCTAATATCGATTCGACCGTCAGCGTTGTTTTTTACTGCAAACACAAACTTGGTTAATGTGGAAGGATAAATCTGGCCCGCGCGCGGGGATAAATCAGCCGCGGTTACTAAACTACCCAAGTAATCACGATCATCACCACCCAAGCGTATCCCCACCGTGCGGATATCATGTTCGCTATTTAACGATAGGCGGTTAAATCCGTTCCAAGTCGTCGCACCTTTCAGTTCGATCCAACCTGCCTCAGCCGTTAAGTTGTGATGTCCTGCACTAGCGCTGGTCGCCAATGTTCGGTTTAGGCTCGCACCCAGCTCCAGGAAACGGGTTTGCAGGAGAATGTCAGCCGGTATGTTGTCAGGACTACTGGCCGAAAAACGAGCCGCATCAAATTTCATATGCTCGGCAGTGGTCAGCCTTACATCACCTTGAAACACCACTTGCTCCGCCATGATGCTCAAATCCGCAAAACCGCCGGCTGAAACCCGATCGGCACTGAGCGTGATTTTGCCGTTCAATTGTTCCGGAAAATCATCCCCGTAAACAATATCCTCATTAATCGATCGTCTGGCGGTTTGGGTGATATTAACGATCAGAGGCGTCTCGGGGAACGGGTTCTCGGGGTCGGGCAAACTGGGCGGGAAGCGTCTTAAACGATCCAACACCAACTCCAACTTCCCGCCGTGCATCAGCGGCGAACCCGCTGCTCCGCTAAGTTTGGCGTCTATTACAGCACCTTCAGCCGCAACGATTTTGATACTACCGGCATTTGAAGCAATCTGCTGCGTAGCAAAGTTAAAACTTACGCCACCCGCGCTCTGCAAAATATCAATGGACTCGCTGGTCCCGGAAACCGCGAGTTCGGCACCCTCTTCCAGGACAACCGCGCCGCGCCAAGCCTCCAGTGTAATCTGACCGCCATCCAGTACATCGCCGGTGCGATTTCCAAATTCATCGATGGGATTGAAACGTGTGGTGGCATTGGCCAATAATTGACCATTCTTACCCACCCAAATCACCTGCTTCGGATCATAAGCCTGATCGGTAAAAGAGCGCGTCGATAAATAGATTTTCCCGGCGTCTGCTTGTAGACGACCATCCACGAAAATGCTGCCTGCGCCGCTTAGTACATTGATGGTCGCCCCGGTATCCGCGTGGATTGAACTACCGGTTTCAATTTTCACAGCTTTGAAGCCGTTTAGCGCTAAATTCAAGGGCTGGCGTTGAAAATCGCCCAATGCCTGCACCGAGGTGAAATCCGCTAATCGGGTCCCGGACGGCTGTGCCAGATAGTCGCTGTTCAACACCCGATTAGCTGCCCGCAACGTGGTATTTACCGACGATTTGACGGTCAATTCCTCGCTATTTGCCACCAAAGTCACGTCATTGAAACGGGCAAAATTAGCTAAATCGTAACTGCCAGTGCCGCCACCTAAAACTAGCGCATCTAAAGCCTCAGCCGCACTGCCCGGTTGGCCGATAATAATTTTCCCGCTGTTCAGCGTGAGCGAGCCGTTCTTTTCCAAACCGTAAGCCGACAGGTTTCCCGCCAAACGCAACACCGGAAAACCCAAACCACCACCTACAGCCGCCAACTCGATGTCACCTCCCTCGCCTGCTGCCAATTCACCGCTTAGCGCTAGCCAAGCCCCGCCATCGGCGAATATGGACGCCCCCTCGTTCACGGTTAAATTGCCTGCCGCTTTAGCGCTTACCTTACCGCCGTTAATCACCACGGGATCAGACAAAACAGCCATCAGGTCTTGCTGCGCATCATTAACCCACAAGCCCGACACATCGATGCCAGCCTGTGACCCTATGACCAAATTACCTGAATCCGCCACCAAACCAGTACTGACACTGTTCAAGGCTAATTCACCACCAGCTGACTGGAAATTAGCATCGAAAGCTATCGAACTGGCCTCTACCGCCAGCGAACTGTTGGGTTGCATTGCAATACGCACGCCTCGCCCTAATTCCGCCCGCCCTAAGGTTTTAAGCGATACATCCTTAATGCCGGAATTATTCAGCAACTCAGCGGAGATAACCAAATTTTGGCCGGTAGGAATCACATCGTCTGCATCCAGGGCGCTAGAACTGCCGGAATTCTGCAACAGTAGGCCTTGCAATGACTGGAATACAGCCATATCAATACTGAAACGCCCGCCATTGGGCAAATTCGCCAGGCTTCGTTGATAGATGCCAACCTGGCTACCGGCTTGTAAATTGCCATTCCAAGCGACTCTGGCCCCTGTGATTTTCAGGCTACCGGCATTTTTACCTTCGACGTAGCCGCGTTCGAACTTCATCAAGCCGTTTTCGCCGAGTAAATCCCAAATGGTTTCCACGCCCCATTTTTTGTGGGTTTCGGTGACAAAGCCAAAAATCGAAACGTAAGTCTCGTTGGGATCGGCATCGCTGATATCTACGATCCGACCATAATCAGTCAATAATTTGGTAGTGTTAACGAAACCATCTTGATAAATAACCGAGCCGCCGGAAATATCGAGTCGAGCGTTATCATTAATGATGACGTCACCGCTGGAGGTGAGATTAATTTCGCCGCCAGCGCCCAAGCGCTCGTCGATACTCCGACTAATCCGGGCCACTGCGCCGCTGGTATCGACCACCTGCGAGCCTTTGCGTAAATCGACCCTAACGGTTTCGCCCCGCAACACGCCATTGCGTTGCAGCGGCGCATTTCGTAAATCAAAACTCTGCGCCGAAATTTCACCGACGTTACGCTCCATGGCTACCGACACATCCTTAATGCCGGACACGTCGATCAGCGCATTGCTGTCGATAAAAATTTTGCCTTTCGTACCTTGTAGCGCGTTATATCTATCCGATGCTTTGATATCGACTTTACCGCCAGGCACCCGCAGGGTAGCACCCCCAGCCACTTTTACCGTGTTGGCGGTGATATCCACATGCGACGTCGGCTGCAATTGACCGTCCGGCGAACTACCGCCCTCCTCATCCGGCAATACCTCAGTGACGCTGCCGGACCTTAAATTCACTTCCGCTTCCACGCCCAAACCGTCACCCAGATCGTTGACACGATTGGTTTGACTGTAAATCAATCTTGATCCGAGCCGTTCTTGTTTCTCCCTCGCCTGGAGCCGGATGGAGCCATTCACGTTTACCGAGGTGGTCGCACTGACACGCCCCTCTTGGTTGACCGCAAAACCGGCCATGGTGATGTTGCCCTGCGGCACACGCAGCGAACCACTGGCAGTGTTGGTGACTTTGCCGCCGGTTTCGACTTCAACAATTAAACCGGCAAATGGGTCGTCTTTATTGGCGGTCTGCATGTAGACCTTGTCCTGGCTGGCTGCCAAGATAATCTGACCTTGTTTACCGGTACTCAACGCGCCGCTGTTTTCTATCGTCGGCGCAACAATGACTATCCGGCCATTGTTGTCGGTAGTGATTTTGGCCCCGGCTTCTATCAAAATTTTGCTGGTTTCCGGGCTTAGACTTTCACCATCGATGCCCAATGCCGCCCGATTAGATTCGTCGTAGACGCGGGTAATCCCGCGATTGAACACTTCATCGGTGATTTGCAAGGTACTCGCCAGCACGGTATTGGCGTTGATTACCGAGTCTTTACCAAATACGAAGCCGTTTTTGTTGTACAGATAGATCTGGCCGTTAGCGATGATTTGACCGAAGATTTGACTGGGGTTTTGATCGTGAATTCTATTCAACGCTATTGAGGAACTGCCGGGCTGCGCGAACTGCACGGTATTGTCCTTGCCGACATTGAATTCTTGCCAATTCAGGATCGCCCTGTCGGTATGCTGATCGATGCGCATATTGACACCGTTAGAACTCAGGGTCGCACTACCCGATGTCACCCAACCCCCGGCAGTAGGCACCGGAATGGGCAACTCCGCTTGCGCCGTAACAACCGAACCGACCATCAAGCCGCCGGCCACCGCCATGCGCACGCTGGCGGCCAAGGGCGTTAGTCTGAAACAAAGCTCGGATGCATTGCCCGCAGTCGATTGCCTTTTTTGGGTCATGGTTGTCACCTGTGTCGAAAACGATTAACAAAATAATGTGGTGGCAACCCGGCTGTCTTGTCGGCAACAAGACCCGAAGCTTTCCGTCCTCGCCTCACAACGAGTTTGGCTTTTGCTTAAAATAAAACGAATATATCCACTTAGTATCAAAATACTAAGTGGATATATTCTGTAAACTTTATCTTTAATGATTTTAATTACTTTTCTTGGCATTTTAACTGTACCAAGGTATTAAAAAAATTTATTACAAATAAATGACAAAAAATAAAAAACCTACATATTTACTTATGAGTTTCAGCCGCATAGAAGCCCCTTCAAATAACCGTCATACCCTCCGGGGCACAAGTGGATTGCCGGTATCCAGCGTACACGGATGTAACTGGCTTATTGTGAGCAGAGTGATCCCGGCTCGCATCCATGCAGTTTGGACCCCGGCAATCCACTTGTGCCCCAGAGGGTATGCGGGGGCGACGCGACCTTTAAAACTCATAGGATCACACTATTTCAGTTTCGGCCGAAGCTTATACGTAATCAGGAAAACCTAGGCGATTTCGCAATTAACAATCTCTAAAAATTCGTGAATGTTTAACGCGAATCACTAACTGATACCTATATAAATTTACCTAATTTCGTACCTGATTATGTATAAGCTTCAGCCGAATAAATCCAATATCAAATTATTAAACATCATTCTATCTATGTAACTATTAATACCAACGGGAAAAATGCGCGGTTTATCCACCCTGCAGAGCACACTGACTGACTAGCCTGCTATTTATTAAATCAATATGACAAAAAGACTCTTACCCCGCGATGGCAAGCAAATTAATGATCCGCGAATTGCTAACCGATAAATCCGATGAACCGAGCGAACTAAATAAACCTAAAACTCCGTGGCGATATTGAAATGCACTTTCGGATCACCACTTTGCACCGGCGCGATCGAGGTAAAGGGAATCCCAATGTTTAACACCCCGCTCAAATGCTTCCACATTTGGAACTGAAAACCAAAACCGCCGCCGCTCAGGAAGCTGCTGTTCGCATTGCCCGCCAAGGTATTCTTCACCCAACCTTTGCCGACATCCAAAAAGGCCAGGAGCTTCAATTTGTTCAGAAACTCCCAATCATCCAAACCTACATGGGGCGAATGCAATTCCAAGGAGCCGAATACGGCATCATCCGCCAGCGCTTGGGTTTCAAAGTAACCGCGCACGCTCTCCATACCACCCAAAGAAAATTGCTCGTTACTAATGAGCGGCCCATCCGCCGCTTGGCCGGCGAAATGCGTTTGTACTTCCATACCGAACGGTAAATCGTGTCGATGCTTGAGATCGCCGGTCAAGATCATATAGTTGGCCTTGGCCTTGAAGCGCTTGTCCTCGAATTCCTGCTGACTATTACCTAGGCCGCGCATGGAAAAACGCATCCCCAGATCAAAGCTGGTTGTCGACTCTTTGCGACTAAAAGTGCCGCTGTATTGAGCCATGAAAGGTAAATAGCTGATGGGCGTTTTGATGGTATCGGCACCGAGCAAATTTAAATCTTCCTTAAAATCTTTGTAATCGACGCCTAATGTGGCGTTGTGATAATAGTCAGTCAGACTTTTAAACGGTTTGACCAAGCGGGCACCGTAAATATTACCGATACCGATTACCGATAAGGCCCCAGCCGCAGCGATCTGAGAATTCGACGAGGAACTCACCGCATAAAACGCCAGACGGCTATCACTATCGAATAAGGGCAAAGCATAAGTGCCGGCCCAGACGTCAACTTGTTTATTGTCCTCGGGCGATACTTGATACATCAGCGAGGCGCTGTGCATTTCCTGCCATAAGTTGTCGTAGCGCAAAGAGGTGATCAAGCGCAACAGCGAGGTGTTGGCCACATTACGCCCGTTTAACTCGATCTTGCCGTGAAACGGCAGTTCGTCCTTCACTTTTAAATCCACTTCCAGCGTACCGGGGGTTTCTCCGGCCCTTAACACCGGCACGACTTGCCGGTCCGGGCTTTGCATCGCCAGGTCGGTCAACTGTTTTTGCATGGTTTTAAAATTGGGGACGTTGCCTTCGGCCAACTCGGGCACACCGGCTTTGATCTTACCCAACGAAAAATAGCGGCTGTCCTTCACCCGCAGTTTTGAGACCTTGCCTTCTATGACTTGCAAGTACACCACGCCGTTTTTTACATCCTGCTCCGGGATGTCCACCGCCGCGGTCTGGTACCCGGTGTTTCGATACAGCTCTTCCACCGCCGCTCTGGCCAATTCGACGTTATCGATGCTTTTGTTGGGCCCCAGAAACGGGTAAACGGTACGTTCTAACTGCTTTTTATCGACCAGAGTGCTGCCTTTTACCCGCAATTCCAGCAGATCGAATTGCGCTGGCTGAGCAGGCTGGGCCGCTTGTTGCACCGGGGCTGATTCGGGCGCGGCGTCTTGCGCGCGGGATTCCTGGGCCGCCAGCATCGCTGCCGCCCCACACACGAGCCACAGCCAGGAGCCGCCCAATTTGATTCTTATTAAACGCATAAAAGCTTTGGTAGTACCTATAAAACCGGTTTTCAGATTGAAAAACCAACAATCGCCTATTCTAGGGCGCAAACATGAAAGTTTTATGACAGGAAAACCTCAATCGGTGCGCTGCGTGCCTATCTGAAAACAAAAAAACCAGCCGTCCGAAAACGGCTGGTTTTAGTGGGTGAGTCATCCTTGACTCAAGCCGAGTTTGCCTCGGCCAGCTCTAGCTTACAACTTCCAAGGCGCGCCGCCCCAGTTAGTTGGTCTGCGGCAGGCATTAGACGGTACAAAGCTGGTTGCACCAGTTCTAACCGCGTGCGAGAAGGGCACAACCGGTCTGGCAGCGTCAAAGCGACCATTGCTAGGCGCATGGTTGGAAGGCACGGCCAAATAAGCGCCGTTACCGAAACCGTGCGGGAAAGAATTGTTCAAATCCGCCATCACACCCGGTGCACCGGCTGATTTGATAATCGCATCAGCCAGCGTCAGTTTGGCACCCGCCAACGCGTTAGTAGCAGCACCCGCTTTGCGATATTGGAAGGTATTTTCCACCCAGTCTTGGTATTTACCTTCAACCGTGTTGTTCAGAGTCGGTGCGACATCGTCGATTTTGACGAACTCGTAAGTGGCTCTGGTTTTTTCCAATGATTGAAGACCGATCGCCCAACGTTTACCGTAGGTGTTGCTGAAGTTAGGCGCGGTATCATTACCGTTTTGCAAATCGTCCATACAGGCATCCACACGGCCTGAGCTGCTCATCGCGTGTATCAACGCTACGCCTTCGCCTTCGCCGAAATCAGCATCGTTGCCTGCGGCAGGTCCAATCGCTGCAGCAGCTTCTGTGCAACCTGTACCCAGAAATTTGATGTTAGATTGGGCTTGGGTACCGGAACCGTTCTCGCGGCGGCAGACATGCATGGCAGGGTCGCCTGGCAAGTCGTTAACCAAAGCCGGTTGGGTCAAGGCCCAAGTGTACAAGCCTGGCGCAGTCGCGCTGTTACCCACTTTAATCGCATCCCAATCAAGTACGCCACCGGCATGGATAGAGGCAATCGCATCGCTGCTCAATGACGGCAAGCAGGCTTCAGTGCGCGAATCAACGACACAAGTAGCAGGCAAATCGCCAGTACTGATTTGCGCCGCTTGCAGTGCACGGAACAAGCTCGTCGTAACCGGGGCACCAAACACCAACGCCGAGGCGGATTTCACTGTCAGCTTGTCCACATCGGCTTGGGTAATATCAACACCGCCAATGGCGTTATCGCCTTTGAACTGGATAGGGTCAACGTCGGACAAGCCCAGTTCAGGAATTTGCGAGTTGTTGATATTGCTGCAAGTTGCCACGCCCAGCACACCCACCGCCGCAGTCGTATTTTCGACGCAACCGCTGCTCAGGTTTAAGAAAGTCAGCGGCGTGTTTTGCGCGACAGGGGTTACGCCGGCGCCGGAACCGCCGGTGTTGCGTTTATAGATCAACAGGTTGGCATTGGCCGGGCCGGTTGGCAGGGCAGGATTTCTGACGCCGACCGCACCTGTGTTGTTAGCTTTGCAATAAATTGCAAACTGCTCGGTGTTCGGTACATCGCGGAAACGCCAGATCGGCGCCGAGCTATCACAAATTTTGTCGACTGGATCGACCAATGTAGACGTCACCAATCTGTCGATGAAGTTTGCCGCTGCGGTCGCGCCGGAGATATACAAGGTCAAGGTGTTAGTGTTATCGATCACCGGCAGTGCCGCTTGGGCACCGGATGACAACAAAGCCGCAGCAACAGCCGCGCCTAATGTAATTTTTTTCATGGTATGGTCTCTAAATAAATTTAAGAATGGTTTCTCGTAAAACGGTCGCCCCAAGCGGAGCGACACCCCGAGCAGAGAATTTACTCTACTGAATGTTTACGACGAGTAGCGCCCAATAAGCCCATTAAACCGGCGCCGAACATCCATACGGCAGCAGGCAACGGGATTACAGTCGGTTGAAACACTTTGTATTCCAGTTTGGTAGCCGACAACAGCCATTGACCTGGCAGTAAGAAAGTAGTAGTAGGAACGCCGCTGAACGCCGCCCAAAAATCGGCTTTCTCACCGAAATTAACAGCCGCTTCCGATCCGCCGGTGCTACCCCAAATGCTATTTGGTGTATTGCCCAGGCCGGTTGCCCATTTCGCGGTATCTTCATCAGTGTCCGCTACCAATTTGCTGACGTTGATAGATTGGTCTTGCACCAAGCCGTAGTTGATCTCTTGAGCGTGGTTATTGACGGCGCCGGCTGCATTACTGATATTAGAGGTGGCGTTGTATTGCGGCAAAGGGTTACCAACTTTTTGCGTAACATACAGTCTACCGGCGCGACCAGTTGCCAACACATATTGGGTAGAAGCTGGGTTAAAGCTTTGCGGGTTGGTGAAAGCGATCCAGTTTGGATCAACACTCAAATCAACGCTGATTTCATATGCAGCGTTTTCACGATTGGCGTGCAAGGTAGCCAGAGTAATGCCCAAATCCAAAGAATAAGTTTTTTTCTGGACGCTGTCATACGCTTGCATATACAGTTCGCGAGTTGCGTCGGTTGAACCTACACCGATGCTAGCGTTCGCCGCACCGGCACTGGCTGCCAGCGCTACTACCAATAAAGTTTTTGAAAAATTGTTCATTTTTGCCTCATGATTAAAAATTTGTATTTAACACAAGGTGATAACCCAGCCGCCTATCTCCAAGGCCTGTGGCTTTCCGTCCCCGCCTCTCGACGGGTTTGGCTTTTACACGCTTCCTAATTACTATCTAACACCAAGACGGTGCCGCTCTCCCCGCTACCATTTTGTAGAGATCCTTACCTACTCCCTAACCTCATCCATCGCTTACTCCCTCCGCATGTCATCCGTGTTCCTTTCAAACTCCATCGGGTCGATAGCCAAACCGCTTTAGGCCATCCTGTTTCTGAAGCAAATTATTCCAAACAAATTCGAGGATTTTGGTTACATGATTGTTACAGTTTGGTTAAATGTATTACACGCACTAACAAATTAACCCTGCCGACTCCTGCCGCAGCGCTTGACTTACGCGGTTTTTTACTGGCAGATGCCGGCTTTTTCACACACTCGTATAAGCCGGTAAAAACTGACTTAGCCCTTGTTTTGGCTGAGAATTTATTTGTCGGGTAGCTGCTGAGGCACATAGCGAGGGTTTTAGAGACCTAGCCGCAGCGACGAGATCACTACCAAAACTCAGCAGGGCCGATTCAATGCGGGCTGCAAACGGCAATCAGCTTGTGAGTTTTTGAAGCCAACTGCTAAAGTTAAAGATTAATTTTTTTGACTGGACGCCCCCTGGCACTGTGCTTATGCAAGAATCTCAATTACTCCTAAAGCGCCTCTATTCCGACTACACGCAGCAACTCGATATAAGCAGCTTGGCTAAGGCCTTGCAGGTTTGGTATCTGGATTACCCGGCTCATCATTTCCTGCACCCTTGCGTGATCGATGGCAAACCTGCCTTAGTTTGCCGAGCCGGCTTAAGCCGAGAAGACAATCAGGCTTTCGCCGAACTGCAAGCCATCGCGCTGCATTACGGTATTTATTTAAAAGAAGACAGTCGGCAACGCGACGACGCCTCGCTGATCAACAACCGCCGGCGCAGTGTCGGTTTAGTGTTAAGTTTTTGCCTGAGTATGCTGGCTACCTCCAGGGTGGTCACGGCTCAGGACTTACAATCGGTGGGAAAGGTTTCGTCAATTGCCAGCCAACTTGCCGACCAGACTCATGGGATGCAAGCCAACCTATCAATAGATAGCAACGGGACCAAGGTGATTCGGATACGGCAATCGCAAGCGCCGTCAGCTGCCGAGGTATTGGCTGCCTACAGCCAAAAGCAAGCCACGCTGACCAGCGACAAAATCCAGATTGACAAGATCGCCGGCTTTTTGAGCACTGCCTACCAAGCAGAGCCGGGTGACCCTGCCCATATTGCCGACGACCTTGCCACCATCGCCGACTATTACGCGCACTACCCCCAAGTAATCGATTTACTGAGCGAACTCAGCGGCCACAAATTGGTATTAAAGTACCGGCAGAACACCTGGCAAGCGCAAGCCTGGGGCAGCCAGTTTACAGTGGATAGTGTGACGATTTACTTTGACACCCGCTTGGGCGCGCAATTGCTGAACGATCCGGGTTGCGACAGTTCGCCCGCTTGCAGTATCTCGCCCGCCGATGCCTTATTACATGAATTGCTGCATGCCAAATTGATGCTGCTGGATAGCCAACATTTTATCGACGGCGGCGGTATGGCCCAAACCCTGTACCCGTTCGAGCACGAACGCGAAGTGATCAATCACGAAAACCGCTTATATCAGGACATGAACCAGTTGGATGGTCGTGCTCGTCCGTTGAGGCACAGACATAGCGGCGAGTTACTGCAAGTCTCGTGCCCGGCCTGCAATCCAACAAAGCAAGTTGCGTCAAGTGATCCAAATCTGTAAAACTAGCGAAATTTCGTGATAGACATAACAAAAACCACTCAACACAGGAGACTTACAATGACGCCCCTATCTAGCCGAAATGCTGCCGAAAAATGGCGATTTGCCCGACTAGGCGGTTTCGATCAGGTTGAATTGCAGCGCGGTAGCGATGTAATCGGACTGCCGGAACTGGATCAGAAATTATGGGCGGCGTTGAGTTGTCCGACGCATGGTTTGTTCTTCAACAAACAAACCCTGGCGCTGTTGGATACTGATAACGATGGTCGGATTAGAGCCAACGAGGTAATCGAGGCCGTGCGCTGGGTCAGTAAAGTACTGAAAAACCCGGCCGATTTGATGCAAAAGAACGCGACCCTGCCGCTGGCGGCGATCAATACGCAAGACCCAGAAGGTCAGCAACTCCTGACGTCAGCCGTCGAGATCTTAAAAAATCTGGGCAAAGCGGATGCCGCCGAAATCACCGTCGACGATTTGGCCGATATGACCAAGATCTTCGCCAACACCCAATTCAACGGCGACGGCATAATTCCAGTTAAAGCCGCCAGCGACGACGCCGGCCAGCAAGCTATCACGGACATCATCGCCTGCTTGGGCGAGATTGAGGATCGTTGCGGCGAACCGGGCATTAATCTGGAAAAAATCGAGCAATTTTTTAAGGATGCCGGCGCTTACTTCGATTGGTGGCAACAGAGCGACGCCGAAGCCGTGCGGATTCGTAATCAAATCGCCGACACAGAAGCGGCAGCCGCGTTGCTGGCCGAAATAAAGCCCAAAGTCGACGACTTTTTTACTCGCTGTCAACTGGCGGAGTTTGACGATGGCGCGGCCACCTTACTCAATCCGGCGGACAGCCGTTACGAAGAGCTGGCCGGCATCGACTTATCGGCAAGCAATGCAGAGCTGGCTAAATTGCCGCTGGCCGCTATCGTCGCCGGCGCGAGCCTGCCACTAAATGCCGGATTGAACCCGGCTTGGCGGGCAGCAGTAGATCAGTTAAAAACCCTGGTGCTAGGCCCATTGCTGGGCGTAGCGGACAGCTTATCCTATGCGCAATGGCAAAGCGTGGTCGGCCAGTTTGCTGATTATCAAGCTTGGCTACAGAAAAAGCCGGCCAATGCCGTCGAAGGCTTAGGCCTGGAGCGCATCAAAACCCTATTGCAAAGCGATGCACAAGCTAAATTGACCGGCTTGATTGAACAGGATATGGCATTGGAACCGCAAGCCACCGCCATCGACTCGGTCGTGCGCTTGCTGCATTACTACCGTGACCTTTACACCTTATTAAATAACTTCGTGTCGTTTCGCGATTTTTACAGTGCCGAGCCGCACGCTATTTTCCAGGCCGGTACCTTATATCTGGACGGCAGAAGCTGTCAGTTGTGTGTAAAAGTGGATGACGTGGACAGCCACAGCAAACTGGCGGAACTGAGCAAAATCTTTCTGGCCTACTGTATATGCCGTCGACAAGGCAGTAACGAAACACTGACCATCGCCGCCGCCGTTACCGGCGGCGACAGCGACAATTTGCGCGTCGGCCGCAACGGCGTGTTTTATGACCGCAACGGCCTGGATTGGGACGCGACCATTGTCAAAATCATCGAAAACCCGATCAGTATTAGAGAAGCATTCTGGTCGCCGTACAAACGCGTCGCGCGAATGATTAACGAACAAATGGAAAAAAGCGCAGCGGCCCGCGACAAGGCGGCTAACGCCAATGCCTTTAAAGGTGTATCCGAAGCCGGCGCCAATGCCGGACAAGGCAAGGAGCCGCCGGCACCCTTCGATGTCGGTAAATTTGCCGGTATTTTCGCTGCCATCGGTTTGGCAATTGGCGCGATCGGTACCGCACTGGCCGCCGTGATGAGCAGCTTCATGGGCTTAGTTTGGTGGCAAATGCCGCTGGCCATCATCGGTGTGATGCTGGCGATTTCCGGCCCCTCCATGTTTATCGCTTATTTGAAACTGCGCCAACGCAATCTGGCGCCGGTACTGGATGCTTGTGGTTGGGCGGTGAATGCCAAGGCCTTTATCAACATCCCGTTCGGCCGCTTGTTGACCGGCGTCGCCAAATTACCGCAAGACGCGGAAATGCAAATGGTCGATCCGTTCGGCGAAAAGAAAAGCCATTGGAAAAGCTATGTGTTTTTGCTGATCCTGCTAGCCGGCGCGGCCTACGCCTGGCAAAAAGGCTATATCGGGCCTCAGCAAGAACCGGACAAAGCTGCTCAAGTTGAGGAAAAAGCGGCACCTGCTGCAGGCGAAGCACCTGCTGCAGCGGCTGCACCCGCGAAACCTGCAGAAGCCGCTAAGTAATCATTTGATTGTAACAAGGCCGGAGCGGGAGCAATTACGTTAGCATGTCATTGCTCCCGCCCCAGCAATTTTAGAGATGGAGCATGACTAAGCGAAGCGCATCTAGCCGATTATTTTGTAGGCTTTTTGCGGCAGCATTCGCTGTCTTAGGAAGGCAAACCAGACCTAGAAACCAATCGTGAATTAACCACGGTTCAGTAACATTCCATCTAAACCCTCTGCAAGCCCCGCAGAGGGGGATTCGGCAGTTTAGTTAGAATGTTTGGCCCTTCGTCACCTCGCTTTGTGACGACCAACTTCACTGATTCGAAAATCAACTCGAAGAGCAAGTACCCTTAGCGTCTCGCCCGCACTTCCTTTGACAGCCCGTTTTTATGATCGGCATTACCATACGGATACACTCAGAAAGCATCGGACCACGCCAATCCATTTAGGCTAGTCGGCGCGGCGAACGTCAAAAGGCATAAAAAAGCCGCCGGCAAGTGTGACGGCGGCTTAATTTAAAAGATTAGCGAAATGTCATTCTTGACATCTATCCCGAAAACATCCGCTAAAAGGTCCACTTAAAGCCACCCATCATCTGAAAGCCTTGACCCGGCTGAATGCCGTCAATGCGGCTAGCAATAAACTTTTTGTCGCTCAGGTTGTAGCCGTTCATGAACACATTGAAGCTCTTGTTGACTTTGTAGTTGGCAGACGCATTAAACAAGGTATAGCCGGCAATGATACCCCGCTGTCCGTCGGCGGTTTCTCCGCGCGTATTTTCGTTGTCCGAAAACTGCTGAGCGATGCCTTGCACACCGAAGCGGATATCCAAGCCCCAGGGCGTTTCAAATCCGATATTAGCGTTGACTAAGTGTTCCGGCGCATAGGCTAGGCGGTTGCCTTTCAAGATGTCCGCAGTCGGAACAGTGCTATCGAAATAAGCATCGGTATAGGTGTAAGACGTGGTCAGGTAGTAATTGTATTTAGTCCCGAACAATTCATCCGAATCCAAGCGCAGACCGGTTTCCATACCTTGATGCACGCTATTGCCGGCATTGATCCATCTGTCATCGTCGACCAAAATTTCGTTGACGATTTGATCTTCAAAGTCGATGCGGAAGTAAGTCAATTCCGCCTTGATGCCTGGGATGGGCGTTGTTCTGATTCCCGCTTCGTAATTCAAGCTCATCTCGGGATTCACCTGATTTAGAACGCCGGTGTTAGACAACACGTCATCGATACGCGCGGGTGCAAAGCCGCGATGAATACCCGCAAACAGTGTCACATTATCGATCCCGTTATAGGTGGCGCCGATGCCGGGCAGGGCTTCAGTCCGGACATAGGATTCGGAAGCACCGCTGATATGGTTGATATTATCCTGCTCATAATGCTCGATACGAATCCCAGGCGTTACTGTGAAATTACCCAGGAACAAACGGTTCTGACCGAAAAACGACATTGCCCGGGTATCAAGCGAGTTGTTTTGATGACGGTTACGGCCTCTATTATTGATGGTGCCACGGGTCTGATCTCTTACACCGGCATTGCCGACGTAACGCTCGCGGTCCGCCCATTCGAAATGGCCGCGCACACCTAAAGTGGCTTCACTTTTTACACCAAAAGCGTTGTGTAGGAAGGTCAGCTTGGGTTCGATACCGAATACCCGGTAGGTTCTCGGACGCTGTTCGTTACCACATAATGAAGCGTTTTCCAGATTGTCCCGATCGATACCGCTGGCACAATTGTTGAGTTCTGAAGAGTCATTCGCCTGCCTTACCGACTCCCTGAACATGTAATTGCCGTAAATATTGGTGCTGAACGTCATCTTATCGGATATATCGAATTCATAAAGCGCCTGTCCCGCATAGCGGCGCACTTCAAAAGTATCGTTCAACAAGAAATTGGTACGTCGATTTTGTCGGAACATTTCGCTGGTCAAACCCGCTTCACCCATGTTGGCAAACTCATGAGTCAAAATGCCCTTCAGCATCAAGCTTTGGCGGTCATCAATTTTTATCAGTGACTTTAAAGCCAAATCGTCAACTTCTTGATGCTGACCGTTACGATTGCCCCCGGATTCCTGGCGGATATAGTCCGCAGACAGGCCGACGTTATTTGCAGTACCACCTAAACGCAGATGGGTATCGTAATAACCGTTGTTGCCGCCGGCACCGGAAAGCGATCCACCGAATTCCTTGGGAATGGATGGGCTGACAAAGTTGATTGCCCCGCCAACCGTTTGCGGACCGTACATAAATTGGCCGGAGCCTTTCAGCACCTCGATGCGTTCGATCCGTTTATTGGATGGCATATAGTGATTACTTGGGTCGCCATAGGGCGCCAACTGAATCGGAGCACCGTCTTCCAATAACTGCGTGCGAGCAGAACGTCTGGGGTCAAGCCCGCGGATACCAATGTTAATTCGTCGACCCAGGGCATCTTCGTCGACGATGTGAATACCCGGTACGGTTCGTAATGCATCCTTGTTTGACATGGGCCTTGCCGCTCCAGTGTCACGGGGTCGATGACAAAGGCTGAACCCGGAATATGATCCAGATGATTTTGCGACTGCCCGATAATCTCCAGGCTAGGTAATTCCAGGGCAGCTTTATCTTCCCCGATACCGGCGGCATTGGCATTAGCACTGATCAACGCAAGACTAGCCAAACTTAAACACATTGAAAACTGCGTTAGTGAAAACGGTTTTAAAACAGCATTTATAGCTATTTTTTGCTTAGCGTGACCAGACATCATTTTTCCGAAAACAGGCGATTTAATAAATCACTTATTCTATATGACCGATCGCGCAAACCAGATAGGAAAAATTCCTGAATATATTTAACAATAACTGGGGAGCCTATCAGCCATTAGTTTCAGTGACTTGGTAGACAAGGGTGACTGGCCGCCCGCAAATACCCAGCCATTCAAATCTAAACCATTAGTTTAATGTTCTAAAAAACAGGTTTTTATTCTTACCAGGGCGCAATCACAGTGGGTACAAAAAATAGTTTTCAGCGTTTTAACAAGGCTCTCAACACAAGCAGTGTGGCGATAATCAGTATTTGTCTCCCCGACCGGTTCCTTTCCCTTGCACACCTCACGGCGCAATCATGCCATTATGCAAATAGCTTTCTTCGTAATTAAACACGATATTCGCATCCGGCAAGACCAGCGCTTCGTCCTTTCCCTTGTAATGCAAACGGAACAATAAATCCTTGATGATGTTGATCCGGGCGGATTGTTTATCGTCCGATCTGACGATGGTCCAGGGCGCCGATAAATGGTGGGTTCTGGCGAACATGATATTGCGGGCTTCGCTGTATTGCTGCCAGTGTTTCTGGGCTTCCTTGTCGATGGGGCTGATTTTCCATTGTTTTAAAGGATCTTTTTGGCGTTGCTTTAAGCGTTCTTTCTGCTCGGCTTTGCTAATGTCCAGATAGTATTTCAGTAACTTGATGCCGGAGCGCACCAGGAGTTGTTCGTAATGGGCGACGGTTTCGATGAACTCGTGATATTCGTCATCGTTGCAAAAGCCCATCACCCGCTCTACGCCTGCACGGTTATACCAACTGCGATTGAACAACACCATTTCCTGTGCAGCCGGCAAATGTTGGGTGTAGCGCTGAAAATACCAGGTACTCAGGTCACGGTCGGACGGTTTGCCCAGCGCCACCACCCTAACTTCTCTGGGGCTAAGGTGCTGAATGATGCGCTTTATGGTGCCATCCTTACCTCCTGCATCACGGCCTTCCAGAATAATCAGAATTTTGTCGCCATGCTTGATGATGTGATTCTGCAGCTTGACTAATTCCACCTGCAATTGCTGCAAGGTGTCTTTGTAGACTTGCTTATCGGCTTTTGGGGGGTGTTTTTTGCTCATATTTACCTGCCTGTCTAAAAGGGTTTCCACGCTACCGGCCAATTCAACTGCTTTGTTGACCACTGCCCATTCTTACCCGCAAAATCAGGTTTTTCTTGTGCTTCCTGAGTTCAAGAATGTCCTCGACGTTTTTTTCGTTGAGAATCTGATTCTTTAAATACAACACGTCATTACAAATAATCTCGGTGGCTTCCATGCCGGGTTGCAACTGGGTCCAGGAAATTTCGATAATCGGTCGTTCGTCGACAGTTTCCGATTCGGCGAGCAGCGCCAGGAAGGTATCGACCACCAGCGGATCGTAGTCTTTGGCTTTTTTACTCAGCAGGCGCACTTTCACTTGCTCGGTCGTCATCGCCGCGCCAGTAATCGAGCCGTCCAGATAATTGATATAGTCGCGCACCAGCGTCAGGATCCTCGCACCCAAGGGTATCTCCAGACCAACCCAACCCAACGGCTGACCGGAACCGTCGAAATGTTCGTATTGCGCGGCGATTAGTTCGGCGGCGTTATGCAAGGGTTCCAGGCCTTTTAATAGCGATTGCCCTTCCAGCGCATGGTTTAAATAACGTTTACGTTGCTGGCTGTTCATGCTCAATAAGCACTGCGTCAGCAAACTGTCCGGCAAACTCATTTTGCCGATTTGCAGCAATAGGCCGGCATAAACCAAGTCTTTCAGGGCGGCGGCATCCATCCCCAATCGCCGTCCGACTTCTCTGGCGTTCTCCGCAACATATTTGGCATGCCCGCTTTTGATACCCGGCCGCATTTCGATGGTTTTCGCGAACACCTTAACCGAATCGGCATACTGCTTTTTCAAGGCATCGTGGGCTTGATCGATCATCTGCAAGGACTTTCGTAGCTGTTCGGTGCGTTTTTCGACCTTTTCCTCCAATCCGGCATTCAGTTCCTTCAACTGCTGATTTTGCCGGTTGATAATTTCAAACAGTTGCCGGCGCTCGTCGCGCAAACGCTTTTGTACCAGCGCGTTGTTCACCAGAATTTTTAACTCGTTGTCTTCCCAAGGCTTGCTGCAATAACTGTAGATTTTGCCTTTGTTGACGGCGGCAATAGTCGATTCAATATCGGCATAGCCGGTCAATAAAATCCGCACGCACTCCGGCCAGCGTTCGGCGGCCCTAGTCAGAAACTCCGCACCATCCATCTGCGGCATGCGCATGTCGGAGATAATCAGATCGATAGGATGCTGCTGCAGAATTTCCAGGCCGTCGGCGCCGCCCTCCGCCATAAATACCTGATATTCCGCACCACGAAACAAGCGTCGCAGCGCCTTTAACACATTGGGCTCATCATCGACGAATAACAAATTGGCAATGGCGGGGGTGTCTTGAGAAGGCTCGGTCATGGCGCGGCTGCGATAATTATCAACTAACTGGCAGGTTTACGGATGGGCAGATAAATGCGGAATCGCGTTCCTCTGCCAAGCTCGGAATCTATTTCGATGCGACCATGATGATCCTGGATGATTTTATACGACAACGACAGACCCAGCCCAGTGCCTTTACCGACTGGTTTGGTGGTAAAAAACGGATCGAAAATTCGCGTTCGGGTCGCCTCGCTCATACCCTGCCCGGTGTCCTCCACGTCCACCCAGATCCAGTCGGCGTCCTGATAGCCGGTACGCACCGTAATTTTGCCGAAATCGGGGATGGCTTGCGCGGCGTTCACCAATAGATTCATGAACACCTGATTCAATTGCGCGCCCACGCATTCGAAGGGCTTGATACCAGCATAGTCTTTTACTACTTTGGCCTTGTATTTCAGTTCGTTATTAACGATATTCAAGGTGGCATCGATACCGGCTTCCAGGTCGAAGAACTCTCGATCCTGCTTATCGATCCGAGAAAAATCCCGTAAATCCTGGACAATTTTTTTGGCCCGATTGGCACCTTCCAGAGACTCATCCACCAGGTCGGCGGCGTCACCTCTCAGAAAATCCAAATCGACCGCTTTTTTAAACTGCTTAAACGCTTGCACATCCGGGTGATTCTCTGCCAAATGTCCGGCCAGACGCTCAGCCAATTCGGCAGCTTTGCTGAGTTCTTGGATGTACTGTTTCAGGCTATTGAGGTTGGAATAAATATAACCAAGCGGATTATTGATCTCGTGCGCCACGCCTGCCGCTAATTGGCCGATTGAAGCCATTTTTTCGGATTGCACCAAATACGCCTGGGTTTCCTGGAGTTGTTGATTGAGTAAGGTTTGCTGGTTTTTTTCCAACTCCAGGGTTTGATTAGCCTCTGTCAAGGCTTGGGTGCGTTCCCGGACACGCTCTTCCAGTTGTTGATTGAGTTTCAGCAAAGCGGCTTCCGCCTGCTTTTGCGTGCTGATGTCCATGCCGCAGCCCATCAAGCCGGCAAATTCGCCATTCTTGCGCACCCTGGGCACGGCGGTTTCCAGAATCCAAATATCCCTGGCATCGGCATTGCTCAGTCGATACTGAATCTTGAACTTAGTCAACTCCAGTGCGGCTTGCTGATATGTCTGCACGACTCTGTTTCTGTCGTCCGGGTGGATTGTGTCCAGCCATTGCTGGCGGTCGACAAATCCGCGTTCGATATTAAAGGTTTTGAACCAAAAACGATTACAAAAAATCGGCAGATTTTTGGCATTGGTTATCCAGATCAAAGCCGGCAGGTGGTCGGCAAGTTCCTTGAAGCGCTCTTCGCTTTCCCGCAAGGCAGAATACAAATTACTGTGCAGAATATCGACATGCTCATCCTTATCGATGCTGACTTGTGCAGCATCGACTCCTTGCATGAGGCTAATCGCCATCAATTTGTCGGTTTTTAAGATATGGTGACAAAGCCAGGCGACCAAAAAATCCAGCAAATCTTTGGAGAGAACCGAAACATCCGATTGGGCTTCGATCTGCACCTGCTGCACTTTGTCGATAAAATCTTGATGTTGCTGACGATGCTCGGCTAGCATGCTCGGATTAAACTCTACCTCCGCCATCAGTTGCTCTTCGTGCTGGAAATGATAGACGGTGTAATCGACCAGTTGCTTAACCGTATCGACGACGGTTTGCAGATCCGCGCCTAATGCGTTTAGTTCGTCCAGACGATTAATCAGCGTGACCAGGTGCCGATGCTGATTATCCACACTGTCTATACCGACCAGCAGTTGGTCATTCCACGTTAAAATACTCATCCGCGATCCATTATCAGGAGGGCCAAGTCTGACTACCGACCTCTGGCATTATGGCACAATGCATTTACTCTGCCGGATTTTTCAAGACTCAGATTTATTGGTATGGATATTCAAGATTTCGACGGTTTGCGCGCCTTGCTAGACTCAACCTTTCCAAAAACCTGCGGCAGTTGCGGTTACGTGTATATCTCTGCTGAGCAGTTTTTTATCGAAACCCAAGACATGCCCCGCGGCCGGTCATCGCTGCGGTCGGCCATCGAGGACGATGGTTTAATTCTGGTGGAAGTATTCAGAAACTGCCGCTGCGGCTCCACGCTAATGGACGAGTTCGGCTGTCGGCGTAACCAAAGCGAAAACGGCCTGAAACAGCGCCTGGCTTTTGAAACGATGTTGCGCGCCCTGCAAGCCCGCAACATTAGCAAAGACGCTGCGCGCCTGGAGATCGTCAGATTCCTGCAAGGGCAACCCAATACCCTGGTCGCAATCTTAAATATCGAACCATTACCCTAGCGCCCCGTTTCCCAACGAAACCCTCAGCCTTGCATCGCTTCCAATTCATCCCAACGCTGATAAGCCTGGCTCAGATCAGCTTCGGCGGTCTGCAATTGCGTGAGTTTGGCCGCCACTGCGTCGGGGCTTTGTTTGTAAAAATTTGCGCCGTTCATTTCTGCAGTTAGCTGGCTTTGCAGCGTTTCCAATTGTTCGATCAGTGCGGGCAGTAATTCGAGTTCCCGCTGTTCTTTAAAGCTGAGTTTCTTGGCCGGGCCGGCTTTGGGTTTTTCCTTTTTGACCGCTTGTTCGGCGACTCTCACCGCTTCAGCTTTTTTATTCTGTTCCATCAGTGCAAACCAATCGGCATAACCGCCGATATATTCTTCCACCCTACCCTCGCCTTCGAACACCAATACGCTGGTGACGACGTTATCGAGAAACTCCCGGTCATGGCTGACCAGCAATAAGGTGCCTTGGTACTCGACCAACTTCTCTTCCAGAATTTCCAGGGTTTCCAAATCCAGATCGTTGGTGGGTTCGTCCATCACGATCAGGTTGGCGGTCTTGGTAAACAAGCGCGCCAACAGCAGGCGGTTTTTCTCGCCGCCGGACAGGCTTTTTACCGGCGAACGAGCCCGCGCCGGGGCGAATAGAAAATCGGCCAGATAAGACATTACATGTCGCTTGCCGCCAGGGGTATCCACAAATTCGCCGCCGTCCAGCACGCTGTCCGCCACCGAGATTTCCGGGTCGAGTTGTTCGCGCAATTGGTCGAAATACGCGATTTGCAGATTGGTGCCTAGTTCGATGGTGCCGGTGGTTGGCTGCAATTGGCCGAGCAGCAATTTCAATAAGGTGGATTTGCCGGCGCCATTGTTGCCGATCAGACCGATCTTGTCGCCGCGTTCGATACGCAGCGAAAAATCCCTGATGATGGGTTTATCCTGATATTGAAAATTGACATCAATAGCTTCGACGACTTTCTTGCCGGAGGCTTCGCCTTTATTCAGACTCAGTTTGGCGGTCCCTTGGGTGTTGCGCCGCTCGGAGCGTTCGTCGCGCAGTCTTTTCAAAGCCCTTACCCGACCTTCGTTACGGGTACGCCGCGCCTTTACACCTTGTCTGATCCAGACTTCTTCCTTAGCCAGCTTTTTGTCGAACTCGGCATTTTGATTGGCTTCATCTTCCAGGGCTGCGGCCTTGCGCACCAGATAATCCTGGTAATTGCCGGCCCAGGACGTCAATTGGCCGCGATCCAAATCGATAATGCGGGTCGCCAGCTTTTGTAAGAACGCCCGGTCATGGGTGACAAACATGACCGCACCCTGGAAAGCCAGGATTTGTTCCTCCAGCCAGGCGATGCTTTCAAAATCCAAATGGTTGGTCGGCTCGTCCAGCAATAACACTTCCGGATCGATTACCAAAGCCCGCGCCAAGGCCACCCGCCGCTTCCAACCGCCGGACAGGCTGCCGACCAATACATCCGCCGGTAATTGCAATTTGCTCAACACCGCTTCGACGCGGGTTTGAAACTCCCAACCGTTTTCGGCTTCCAGTTTATGCTGCACATCGCCTAAGGCTTGCAATGACTGTTCGCTGCCGTCCATGTGATGTAACAATTCGTGATAGCGAGCGATCACCCGACCCAATTCGCCCAGGCCACCGGCGACGGCTTCGTAAATGGTTTCGCTCTCTTCCAAATTGGGCGACTGTTCAAGCCAAGCCAAACGCAGCTCCGGCTGTTTCCAGATTTCGCCGTGATCGGCATGAATGTCGCCGGCGATGATTTTCATCAAGGTCGATTTACCCTCACCGTTGCGGCCCAGCAGGCCCACCCGTTCGCCGGCGTCGAGTTGAAAGGCGGCGTTATCGAGCAGCGCGTGGGTGCCGAAGGCGATGGAAACATTGGTTAAGCGGATTAAAGGCATTTGTTTTGAATACGTACTGGCATAATTATGAATATAAACAGAATTCGATGAGCAAGTATCATCTCTTACCACTCGTGAAACTCATTAAATTTAAAGCGTACATGAAATTTGATTACGATTTTATCAGCTTGTAATGAAACATTTGTTTGAGCGAAGCAACAGCTAATTTAATTGGGAAATCGGCTTTTTACGATCACTTTGAACTGCTCCAGTGTCACCGGTTCTCCCATTGCTAGTTCAAACGCAAGCCGGTAAATCTCGTCCCGCTGATCACATGTAAAATCCTGCTGCAAAGACTCCATTACAACCTTGGCGTTATTAAGCGATATCAATATTTTTTCATGCCTAGGGCAATATTTGGTTTCTGGGTAGTTGTATGTGGGCAATCTACCCGGATCTATTTTTACCAACGAATCCCCATCAAGCCACTTTAAAGGCATACCCGCTTGCCTTTCCAACTTCCTGACCTTCTTTTCACCGAATGCCTTGTTCTTTAACAAGAGAGACAGCTCTCCAGAGCTAATCACTTTGTCTTCATCGTCAACCGGCACTAGCCCTCTGATAAAGTCAGCTTGGCTGCCACCGTTGTTTGTTTTTAACCAATGTGCTAGCCGTGACCGTCTGTTAGTCACTTCTTGAGTATCTACTTTTGTAGTTGTATTAATGGTCAAAATCTAAAACACCGAATAATTTAAATACTTACCTGATGGCAATACGCTTACTTAAAGATCAATCAGTAGGACGTAAACCACATAAAAAAATTGCTTACTATCTTCAATTGCATTTGTTTTGTAGGTAACGTCTGAGTAAGTCCAGCGCCAATGAGGCTGCCTGGTTTTGTTTGGTTTTAAGGGCGCCGTAGGCATTGAGCTGGCTAGAGACCACGCCGCTGGGTGTCGCTAAGGCATTGTAAAGGACAATGGCTTTATCTTTATCCCGATAGTCTGCGGCGCTACCGTTATAAAGCTGCACCAAAGCAAAATCGGTTTGCTCGCGGGCTTTGAGTTGCTCGGACCAGATTTTGGCGATGGCCGGTAACTCGTCGGCGCCCGCGTCACCTGTCCCTGTGTTGCGTCCCCAATCCAGATTGACTTCAACACGCGTCAGCCAGTCGCGTCCTAAGCATTTGGCGGCTAACTGGCCCTGACTAGCGGTTTCCAGCAAAGCCAGGGAAGCGGACTTCAGACTCATGGCCTTGGTCACCACGTCCAGCAGATCGCCCTGCTGTTCGTTCAGTCCGTCGATGGCAAACACATAATCGCCGATCCGCTCCGCCACGGCTGTCACGCAATCATGCTTTTCTTGCTCGGGAAAACCGGCAGAAAATAACAGTTTGGTCTGCACCTCATCGACTGCGGCACGAAAGCCCAGTTGCACCCCATCAGGCCAGGCAAAATTGGCTAAGCATTGCTGAATCGCCGACTCGCCTATGCCTATGCTGCGCAGGCTAACCAAACACTCCGGCTGCAAATCAAAGCGCTGCAGTAATCGCTGCCTGACTAGCGTGGTGAACATATGCTTCATTTCCGACGGCACACCGGGCAAAAAAACAAACCAGCAACGTTTAAAGTGCAAGGCAAAACCCGGCGCGGTGCCGTAGGCATTGTCGATGCGGATTGCAGACTGCGGCAACAAGGCTTGCTTACGATTTGCTTCCGGCATCACTCGGTTGCGCCGCGCGTAATACTGTTGAATGTCCGCGAAGGCCTGGGCGTCGAATTGCAAAGACTGGCCGCTGGCAATACTAACGGCTTCGGCAGTCAGATCATCGCTGGTCGGCCCCAGGCCGCCGGTGCAAATACAGCAATCCGCGCGTTCACCGATTTCCCTAAACAGTGCAACCAAATCTTGCAGATTGTCGCCGACCGCCGTATGGCGTTTCAGCGTAAAGCCCAGTTCGACCAATTGCTGGGATAACCAAGCGGCGTTGCTGTCCACGGTTTGCCCGCAAACGATTTCCTCGCCTTGCGAGAATATTTCGGCTATATGTTTCATAACACCTGATACCAGAGCGGTAAGCTCACTAAACTCAAGGCCGTCGTCACCGTCACGGCCATCGCATATAACCCACTATCCAGCTTATAACGGTCGCACAGCACAATGCCCAGCACCATGCTGGGCATGGCTAGATCCATGACAGCAGCCGCTTTAATTTGGCCGGCTAACTGCAAATGCGTCGCCAACCAAAAGGCAAACCCAGGCATAACTAATAATTTTATGACCACGATGGGAAGCACGAAAGGCAAATTGCGCACATGCAGTTCCCGCCAACTCAACGCTAGGCCCAAGGAAAAAATCATCAGAGGGGCTACGGCGCTGGCGCAGGTTGTTAGCAATCCAGACAACCAAACAGGGATCGGTACTTGATTCAAGTTTAAGGCAACAGCCAAAAACGCCGCCCAAAAGGGTGGCGCGTTTAAAAAACCCAATATGGATTTAGGCTTAGGTTCGGCTGTTTCGCCATAATGGCGTGCCGCCATAATGCCGATAGTAAAAACCAAGGGTGCCACTGCGAACAAATCGATCTGAATCACCACCGAGCGCGCCCAACTACCAAAAGCCTGCTCCAGCACCGGTAAGCCCAAATAGGTGACATTGGGAAAAGCTGCCGACAAAATGACCGCGCCGGTTTGCGGATTTTTAAACCGAAAGATTTTGACGATCGACCAACTTAAAAGAAATGCCAGCAACACGCTGGCACTGCCCAAAGCGCTTAATTGCAGGGATTCCCACCCGATATTGGCCTGCCACAATACATCCAAAACCATGACCGGTAGAAAAAAATAGTACACCACACTGGTTAGCACCAACCGGGTTTGGTCGGCCGAAAGACGGTTGGGGGTCAAGACCCGCCAACCGGCACCGCACAGCATCAGCACGGTCATTTGTATCAAGGTTGTATTCATGCCACGCATTTTATCAGGCTGGCGCTGGCGATAGGTGGCTAAAGCGTTAGCCACGCCTAGCTAAAGAGTCAAATAACGGTGGATCGACGACTCTTGGGGCTAATTAGGCTCATCACCAGGCGGCGCTGCGGCTAAAGCCTTATCGAGTAGCCTGGCGAACTGATCGGCGGGAACCGGCTTGGAAATTAAGTAGCCTTGACCGTAATCGCAGTCCATCCGTTTCAGTAGTTCGTACTGCTCCGCAGTTTCTATGCCTTCAGCGACAACTTTGATACCTAGCTTATGCGCCATCACCACAATGGCTTCGCACAAGGCCATATCGCTGGAACCAGCCACCAGACTCCTGACAAACGCTTGGTCGATCTTGATGTAATCAATGTCGAATTTTTTCAAATAGGCCAACGACGAATAGCCGGTGCCGAAATCGTCCAAAGCCACCTGCATGCCTGCCTCCCGAAACCCCAACAACTGTTCGCGCGTGCTGCTAGTGGCGTCCAAGATCAAGCCTTCGGTAATTTCCACAATCACGCTCTGGCCCGGCAAATCGAGTTCCTGCAGCAATACTATCCATTGATTGGCTTCCATCGCCTGCTTACGGAACTGCACCGGCGATTTATTCACGCTGATCTGGAAATCCGAGTGATAGTCTTGCCGCCACTGCTTAGCCTGACGCACGGCAGTTGCGAAAACCCAATCGCCTATATCGACGATCACCCCTGTATCTTCAGCCACAGGAATAAATTCGGCTGGGCTAACCATGCCCAAAGTCGGATGCTGCCAGCGCAGCAGAGCTTCCGCTTTGGCGATAACACCACTGGCGAATTCGATGATCGGTTGGTAATACAACAAAAACTGGCTCCGAGCCAGTGCACCGTGTAAGTCGTTAGCCAGACGCATGCGCAGCTGGGCGTTTTGCTGCATCAAAGCCGTAAAATAATGATAACGGTCGCGACCCTGATTTTTAGCGGCATACATTGCCTGATCGGCGTTTTTTAATAGTGCTTCGGTGTCCAGTGCGTCATCTGGATACAGCGCAATACCGATACTTCCTGAAATGTAGGCGGTCTCATTTCCCAAACGAAACGGCTCTGCTAAGCGTTGTAAAATATTTCTAGCGATTCGGTTCACGCCATCGACTTGGTCCAATTCGCCCAAAATGACCGTGAATTCATCGCCGCCCAGTCTAGCGATACTGTCGCAATCCCGCACGCAGCTGCTGATGCGCCGCGCTGCTTCCTTCAGCAAAACATCGCCCATGAAGTGGCCCATGCTGTCGTTAACGTCCTTAAACCGATCCAAATCCAGAAACATCAAGGCTACGTGCTGACCGTGTCTGAAAGCCTTTTTGATTTCCTGATTTAGTCGATCTAAAAACATATTGCGATTCGGCAAGCCGGTCAGCGGATCGAAATTGGCTTGCCGCCAAATCAGTTCCTCGGACTTTTTCCGTTCGGTAATATCCGCAATCAAGGCCACCCGTCTATGCACACCACCATTCTCATTCAGAATGGAGTTGATGGTTACCCACTGAATGCAATCCTCGCCGTTCTTACGGCGGCCACTGATTTCGCCAGCCCACTGCCCATTGGTATTGATCACCCGCAGTACGGTTTTATAAAAAGCCTGATCGTGATGTTCCTTAGTGTCGCCGATAAAAGCACGGCCTATCACGGCTTCCGCCGAATAACCAGTTACCGTAGTAAAAGCCGGGTTTACCGTAATGATGGTGCCCTGGGCATCGGTCACCATCATGGCTTCGCTGCTGTTCAAATACACCAAAGCCGCCAGTTGCATCTCCTCCTCGGCACTTTTCCGCGCGCTAATGTCCTCGTATACGCCCAACACGCCAATGATCTTTTGCTGCAGATTACGCAGGGGTACCTTAGAGGTTCTGATGCACATCAACTTCCCTTGTGGGCCGATTTGCGTCTCTTCGTAACCCAATTTTGCGGTATTGCTGTCGATTACCTGCTTGTCGTCGGCACGATATTGTGGCGCTAAATCTCGCCAAACCAATTGCTCGTCCGACTTGCCGATCAGATCGGCGGGACTGTCGAGTCCGGCATCGTTACTGAAGGCCAAATTGGCTCCGAGATACCGAAAATTGAGGTCTTTCCAGAACACCCGGCTTGGGATGGTGTTAATGACGGTTTGCAGCATGTTTAACGAGTCTGCCAATTTGTGCATGGCTTCCAGGCGCTCGGAGACGTCCCGCAAAATCAGCAACTGATTACCGGCCAAACTATCGCCCAACAAAACGATATTGATCAAAACCATACGGGCCCGACCATCTTTGCAGCGTACCTGCAATTCCACGCTCTGGGCAGATGGCTGCGTGGAACCAGGCACACAGCGATAGGTATGCCAATTAGCAATGACTTGCTGCCGATATTCCGCGTCCGGATGGGCATGCCACCACCATTCCGCCAAGGTCGGAATATCGGTCAGCGTATAGCCGAAGGTTTTAAGGAAAGCCGAGTTCAAGTAGCTTATATTGCCTTGGCTATCGTGCAATACATAAGCAATTGGCGACTCTTCAATAATCGCGTGGAACTTGGCCTCACTGCCTAACAAGGCCTGATGGGTTTGATACAGTCGCTGGTAAGGCAGTTGGATACTGTTAAGGAAAACCGAACGGTAAATCAAGGCATAAGCGACTACCTTATAGACGTGCCCGAGCAAAATATAAATATCGGTGATATCGGTATAGAAGGTCACGAACAATTCGCTCATGGCCATGATAGCCGCCGCAGCGGCCAAGCCAGCCGGATCGTAAGAATGTTGCAGCCGAGTTTGACGTAAATAACCGATGGCGCTTAGCGCATAGATGCCCGCCAATAAATATTCACAGACTTTTTTAAACGGCGTTAAGCCCTGGTTTTCATGTAAGGTAGACGGTAACCAATCTTGATGAAAAAACACCAACCAACAAGCCAGGAAGGTATAGAGCAGCACACCGTTTAACATCACTGAACGCGATACCGGTGTTATTTGCCGACTCGGCACCAACAAACCCATCAGCAAGCCTATCGCTGCAAATCCCCGAGCCATCAGCCAAAAAGCAATGGCTTTTTCCGGATCGCTCTCAGTAATAAAGGCCGGCATGCCGCTAAAAGACAGGGTATGCATTAGATCAAGGACCACTACGCCTAAGAAGCAGCAGGCCAGCATCATGAAGCCAGCGGAGTTCTCCTTTTGGTAAACGCTCCAACCCACCGCGAAAACCAATGCGGAAATGACGATAGAGATACCTTCCATCAAGGTATGCACGCCCAAGGATTGGCTGGCAAACGGCTGCAAGTGTTCTGATAGTGGAAAATACAAGCTAAGCAACTGCACCAGTACAAGGAGTATCACCGTCCACAGCAGAGGCCTCGCCTGGTGTTGTTCGCTATATTGCTCCACAGTTTTCCCTTGCTGTTTGCCGGTCTGCAGCCGACTTTATGTAGACTTAAGCCTGTTAGCGGCTGGTGTTATTGTAATACCTTGTCAATAGTGCTTCGGACACTGTAAGTTGATCAGCAAGAGCATTCAACACGCTAAAGCTCGCCAATGTTCTCTAAGTTTGTCGATTTGCGTAACATCAAGTTGGGCGGTGCGGGAATGTTGTCGACATAGGGCGCCGCGAAACCCCAAATAATCCGGACCCAACTGCAGTAGACCCGCCACATCCTCTGTACGCAAGGAGCCTGCCAATCCACTCAGCAAGCCCGCACTCGCGACTCTATCGACAAACTGTTCTAATTCGTCGCTAGACATCAAACGGGTCAATGAGCCGAGTTGTTTATCGGCGGTATCCATCATCACCCCGCGAAAACCGGCTTTGGCTAAGACATCGATAATCGCAAAATCCGGCTGGGTATCGGCGAACAATACCGCCACCAAGGCCACACCCTGCCCGGCAAGTACTTGTAAACTCTCGATGCAGGCCAGCCAATCGCCGCCTGGAAAAAAACCGATTTTCACATAATCGATGCCGGTAGCCGCCATTGCCTGCACCGCCGGCACTATTAAGGCCGGCTGCATCGGTAGATCGCCGATGGTAGCGCTAACACAGCTATCCGGCTGCAAGCGGCGCACAATCTCGGCAACCGTGGCAATATCCAAGGCACCCAAGGCGCCGCGAGCCGGTTGTTTTAAATCGATAATATCGACGGCAGCGGCTTCAACCAACAAAGCCTCGGCCAAGCTGTTCACACTAGCCAACATTGCGGTCATGCTTGCACTCCCTGCCGATGTTGCTCGATAGCCGTCATCAACCAGTCCCAAGCTTGGCGTTCCCGTTCGCCGGCGGTTTTATCCAGGCCGATACGTAAATAATCCAATTCCGCTTGAATTTTCTCCCAAGGCAATCTATCCAGCCGGCTGATCAATATCGCTGCTTCCAGCACCGAATATTGCGCCCGGTTAAAACCTTGAAACGGCTTATGATTGACGGTGTGCACAAGCTGGCAAAACAACTTGGGTCGGGTAGTGTCATCTTCGATCCGAACCAGCCTCAACTCGGCATGCGCCAAGCTGTCGGCTAGATAATACCCCGCGACTTCTTGGGTGGGCAACAAGGGCCAAACCCGGCGTCCCGTCAGACAACCGGCAAAAATCCGCACATCGTCGCAATAATTGATCACAGCGGTCTCGGTTGCCAGCAGGTTATCCAGCGTAGTCGAGGGCCGAAACGGCAAGATAATGTATTGATCTTGTTCAACATGCACCCCCATCGGCGCGATATGCGTATCGCCTTGAAGATTGACGGTGGTAATGAGGGTTTCTTGAATCATGGTTGTTTAGGTCTATCCTGAAGCGTGAAGTGTCGCCGGTTTACCGGCACAGCAATGCACAATTTTAATCTCGCCGGCTACCCTTGGGGATTTTTTTTCTAGCTGACACATGCAGGATGTTATTCCGTTCAACATAAACCAGGCCACACGATTATGCACGCCATAGATATTGCCGACTTATCGATCTTGCTGATCGAACCTTCGACCACACAGTTAAAAGTCATCATGCAGCATTTGCGCGACGAAGGGATTGCCAACATAGAGGGCGTTGCCAATGCAGCGACCGCGCTGGAAAGCTTGCACAATCATCGCCCGGATTTGATTATCAGCAGTTTGTATCTACCGGATATGATGGCTACCGAGCTGGTTGAGCATCTGCGTAGCGACGAAGCCTTGAGCCATGTCCCCTTCATGCTGATCTCCAGCGAATCCAGCTTCGCAGTACTCGACACCATCCGTCAGGCGGGTGTGGTGGCCATTTTGCCTAAGCCGTTTGCGCATGACGACTTAAGAAACGCCTTACGGGCGACTATCGAGTTTATCGATCCGCAAGAAATCAGCCTGGAGCATTACGATATCGAAAATGTGCGGGTTTTGGTGGTTGACGACAGCCCACTGGCCCGCAAGCACATCAGCCGGGTATTGAACAATATGGGCATCGTCAAAATCACCCAGGCTCAGGACGGGAAGGAGGGTGTAGACATTTTCAGTCAAGATCAGAACGCCTTCGACCTGATTGTCACCGATTACAATATGCCGGTGATGGACGGCCAGCAATTGATCAAAACCATCCGCCAGGATTTAGGTAATTCCATCGTGCCGATCTTGATGGTCACCAGTGAAGAAAATGAAACCCGGCTCAGCAATGTCCATAAAGCCGGCGTCTCTGCCATTTGCGACAAGCCCTTCGCCCCACAAACCGTTAAAGAAATGTTGTTTCGAGTGTTGGAACCGGATTGAAGCTTGCTTAAGCTTTATCCTGTTTAACTGCCCCGGCCGAACCGGCTACCCATCTCTATTCATCGGCCATAACTCATCCTTGGCCTGCACTCTTGTGCTCTGCCGATCTGCATCAAGTAAGCGCCTGCCTGGCCAATGTTTGAACATATCCCCAACTAATTAACTCCCATTCAAAATCCAAGCTATCGCTGCCGCGTGCCATGCAAGCGGGCGTGTATTTCCATTCTGACCGCTTGCGTCAATCCGATCGATAGCACTATACTGCACATAAAAGCAGTAACTATAAAAACAGTATGAAACCACTGACCGACCGCCAACAAGACATCCTGAATTTCATCGAACGCAGCCTGGTTCAAGACGGCTTTCCGCCGACTATCGCCGAAATAGCCGCCGCCTTTGACGTGCGCTCCACCAACAGCATCCGCGGCCATTTGCAGGCCTTGGCGCGTAAGGGCGCCATCGAACTGGTGCCGGCTGCCTCGCGCGGCATCCGCCTGCTCAAACCGATACCCGACCCAGACCAAGGCTTACCTCTGATCGGTCGAGTAGCCGCAGGACAACCTATTCTGGCCGAAGAGCATATCGAGCGTTATTGTCGACTGGGGCCGGAGTTGTTCGATAATCGCGCCGATTATCTGCTGCGGGTACAAGGGATGAGCATGCGCGACGCGGGCATCTTGGATGGCGATCTGCTGGCTGTGCAACGCACGCCGGAAGCGCGAAGCGGCCAAATCGTCGTAGCGCGCATTCAGGACGAAGCCACGGTAAAACGTCTGCGCCTGGACAGCAAAACGCATATGGCTTATCTGGAGCCGGCTAATCCGGATTTCTCGATCATCGAAGTAAATTTGCAACGCGAACCGTTGGTGATTGAAGGCCTGGTGGTAGGCGTGATTCGTAGCGGGCTATGAGCATAAGTGAACTAGACCAACTCTTAGGTTCCCAAACCGGAATCTGGCGCGGGCTGCGCTCCGAAAACCAAGCCTGGCCCGTGATTGCCAGCGGCTTTGCGGAACTGGATGCCTTGCTACCCGGCGGCGGATGGCCCTTAGGCGGCGTGCTGGAGATTTTATCGCCCTGCTTGGGCATCGGTGAATTAAGCCTGTTGTTGCCGGCCATATCCTACCTTACCCAAACCCAACGCTGGATAGCCTGGATTGCACCGCCGCACCCCCCTTACGCGCCAGCCCTGCTGCAAGCGGGTATTGATTTGAACTACGTCTTGGTTGTGGACTGCCGACAAGCAAACGACATCCCCTGGTGTTTAGAAAAATTGCTGCGTAGCGGTCGCTGCGGGATGACGCTCGCTTGGCCGAATCGGCTTGGCGATCATCAGATCCGCCGCCTGCAACTAGCCGCCGAAACCGGCTCGGCGCTGGCAGTGCTATTTCCGAAACAGCGCAACCTGGGGACGGGTTACACGGCCTTGCGCCTATCAATCAAACCAACAGCCACAGGTCTTGTCGTGCAGATTCTGAAGGCACGTGGCAGTTTACAGCGCGCTTCAATCACCTTAAATTTATAAGACGACGATGGCTGCAATTGCCAGGGCGCTATCGCCAACCCCAAAGGTCCGAGCCGACCCCACCGCCAACCCCAAGCCGACCCATAGCCAGCTCTGGCTGTGTGCCTATTTCCCCGATTTAGCATTGACTGCATTGCAACTTGATTTGCAGCAAACTGTGGCCTGTGCGGCACAGTACCAAGGCCAAACTCGGTTGTATGCGGTTTCAGAGCCTGCCCGCCAGGCTGGCGTTGAAGCGGGTATGGCCCCAGCCGCCGCACTAGCCTTGTGTCCGGGCTTGAGTATTCGCAACCGGGATGCGCTGGCGGAACGCCAGGCATTAGTGCAATTAGCCGAAATTGCCCTGAACTTTAGCCCCTGGGTAAGCCTTGATCAGCCGGATTGTTTACTGTTGGAAGTGCGTTCATGCCTGACACTATTTGGTGGCGCGGCCAATTTACGCGATAGTTTGAGGATCGCGCTGCAAGCCAGTACTTACCGTCCACTTATCGCCCTTAGTCCTTCCCCAGTTGCCAGCACTTTGATGGCAAAACTCAAGTTGGAAAGCATAATCACCGACCGCCAGGCCCTACGTTCGGCATTGGGGCCGTTGCCCATCGCCGCCCTGGAACTGGACGATAAGCTGTTGCGTCGACTATCGCGCATAGGCATGCGTCAACTCACCGACCTGTGGCGCTTACCGCGCGACGGCCTGGCCAAACGTTATGGCGCGGAATTGCTACAACAACTAGACAAGCTCGCCGGCCAGCATACTCAGGTTTTACAGGCCTTCCATAGTCCGCCGCGTTTTCAAGCCAGCCGGGAAATGCCTATCGAACTGGAACGTATCGAACACTTCTTTCCAGCTATCGAGCAACTAGCCGGGGAATTTGCAGCATTTCTGAAAAACCGCGATGCCACGACCTTAGGCATTACCCTGGCGTTGCACCACCATGGCCGTCCAAGCACGTGTTTACCATTGGCGTTTCGCGCCGGCAATCGCGATCCACAATACTGGTGCCGTTTGTTGTACGAAAAACTGGAACGTTCGCCATTACCGGCCCCGGTGCTTGCTGTTAGTTTGCAGAGCGATGCCATAGCACCGTTTCAACCGGCAGATTTCAGCCTATTCGACGATACTGAACAAGCTAACAGTGAAGCAGAATGGCAAGCTGTTTTGGATCAATTGCAAGCCCGACTCGGGCATCAAGCCTTGCTATTTCCAAGTACGCAAGCCGATCATCGTCCGGAATGCGCCAGCAGCAATAAGCCCAAGCAGGTAAATTCAAATCCAGGCTTAGCCCCGCGTCCCTTATGGCTAATGCCCAATCCCGCTCCGCTAAAGCTCACCGATATTCGTCTGCTATCGACAGCAGAACGCATCGAATCCGGTTGGTGGGACGATCAGCCCATACGCCGCGACTACTACCTTGCCCAGGACAATCAAGGCCGCAAGCTCTGGATTTACCGCGATTTAAGCACCAAGCAGCAATGGTTTCTCCATGGTTTGTTCGGCTGATGCCAGCGATCGGCACAGCGGTTTTGCGGAACTGCATTGTCTTTCTAGTTTTAGTTTTTTACGCGGCGCCTCCCATCCGGAAGAACTAGTCGCAGAAGCGGCCCGACTTGGCTATGAAGCTTTGGCTTTAACCGATGAATGCTCGCTGTCCGGGGTGGTGCGGGCGCACCTTGCCGCCCGAACGCACTCTATTAAACTCATCATCGGCAGCGAGTTTGTCTTAGAAGAGGGACTGAAAATAGTATTGTTGGCCACCGATAGAACCAGCTACGGCAACCTATCCGCCTTGATCACTCTGGCCCGCCGCCAAGCCGACAAAGGCAGCTATCGACTGACTAAAGCGGATTTAGCGGGACATGTTCCGCAAGGTTGTCTGGCCATCTGGTTAGCTGGCAACAGCTATCGACTAGACGATGGCCTGTGGCTGAAACAGTTATTTAGCAACGATCTTTGGCTAGGAGTTGGCTTATTTCTATCCGGACACGACCTGGATTACGCTCAACAAGCCACAGCCGTCGCTGAACAAGTGGCTATTCCGATTGTTGCCTGCAATAACGTACACATGCACCAGCGTTCGCGCCGGGCTTTGCAAGATACCCTAACCGCGATTCGCCTCGGCCAAGCTCTTACACAATTGGGCTATGCCTTGTTTGCCAACGGCGAACGCCATCTTCGCCCCCTGCCCCGCTTGATTCAGCTCTATCCGCCGGAATGGCTAACCCAATCCTTAGTCATCGCCGAGCGCTGCCGGTTTTCCTTGGATGAATTGCGCTACGAATATCCGCGTGAACTCGTGCCTAATGGTCATACCCCCAGTTCCTGGCTACGCGTTTTGACCGAAGCCGGGGTCCGCAAACGTTGGCCGCAAGGAGAGCCGGTCAAAGTACGCCAACAAATAGAACACGAGTTGGCTTTGATTGCCGAGTTGGCTTACGAACCTTATTTCCTGACCGTAGATGACATTGTCAGATACGCCCGCGAACAAGGCATTCTTTGCCAAGGGCGTGGCTCGGCGGCTAATTCGGCGGTGTGTTTTTGTTTGGGGATTACCGAAGTCGACCCGGCGCGGATGAGTCTGTTGTTCGAGCGTTTTTTATCCCGGGAGCGTAACGAACCGCCGGATATCGATGTCGATTTTGAGCACGAGCGCCGCGAGCAGGTCATTCAATATATCTATCAGAAATATGGCCGGCATCGCGCGGCCTTGGCCGCCACCGTCATCACTTACCGCACTCGCAGCGCCGTGCGCGATGTCGGCAAAGTCTTAGGATTAAATCTGGCGCAGGTCGAACGCTTAGCCGACAGCGTGGACCGCTGGGATGGCTATCAGCTGATGCCGGAGTCTTTACAAGAATGCGGCTTCGACCCGGACAGCCCCATCGTGCAACGCTTGGCGCTGCTAGTCGAGCAAATCCGCGGGTTTCCGCGCCACCTGTCACAACACGTCGGCGGTTTCGTAATCGCCCGCGATGAGCTCTCACGCTTGGTGCCGGTGGAAAATGCGGCAATGGCCGAGCGCACCGTGATTCAATGGGAAAAAGACGATCTGGAGGCGATGGGCTTATTGAAGATCGATGTGCTGGCCTTGGGCATGCTCAGCGCGATTCGCAAAACCCTGAGCTATCTTGGTCAATATACCGGTCGCAGTTGGACCTTGGCAGATATTCCTGCCGAAGATCCAGCTGTCTACCAAATGCTGCAACAAGCCGACAGCATCGGCGTGTTTCAAGTCGAATCCAGAGCGCAGATGACCATGCTGCCGCGCCTGAAACCGGCCAATTATTACGATCTGGTCATCGAAATCGCCATTGTCCGCCCCGGCCCGATTCAAGGCGAGATGGTGCATCCGTATCTGGCTAGACGCAAAGGCTTGGAACCCGTCGATTATCCCAGTCCGGAAGTCAAAGCCGTGCTGGAGCGCACCTTAGGCATCCCGATTTTTCAAGAACAAGTGATGCAATTGGCTATGGTCGCCGCCGGTTTTACAGCCGGGGAAGCCGACGAATTACGCCGAGCGATGGCGGCATGGAAGCGCAAAGGCGGCTTGGAGCCGTTTGAACGCAAGTTGCTGGACGGTATGCGAGTGCGCGGGTATAGCCAAGCGTTCGCCCAACGGATATTTCAACAGATCAAAGGCTTTGGCGACTACGGTTTCCCGGAATCGCATTCGGCCAGCTTCGCCTTGCTGGCCTACGTCTCGGCCTGGCTAAAACGCCATCATCCGGCAGCGTTTTGCTGCGCCTTGTTGAACAGCCAACCGATGGGATTTTACGGGCCGTCGCAACTGGTGCAAGATGCGCGTCGCCATGGCGTAGAAGTGCGCCCGGTGGATGTGCAAACCAGTCAACAGGAGTGTTCCTTGGAGTGTTCCTTGGAGTTTTCCGATCAGTTTGCGCCTGCACTCAGGTTGGGCTTTAATCAAGTCAAAGGTTTAACGGATTCTGCGGCGTTTAAGCTGGTCCAAGCCAGAGCTTTACGACCATTCGCCCATGTCGCCGATTTGGCGGCTCGCGCCGGTTTGGACCGGCAAAACCTGGAATGTTTGGCGGCAGCGGATGCTTTAAAGTCTTTGGCCGGGAATCGGCATCGGGCCTTTTGGGCCGCCGGTGGCGTGGAAGCAGCCACGCCGTTATTTGGCGTAGCGGAGATCGCCGAAGCCACACCATTGTTAAAAGCCCCCAAACCGGGCCAAGAAGTATTAGCGGACTATGCCAGCACCCGACTCAGTCTACGCGAACATCCGCTAGGGCTGCTCCGTGAACGCCTAAGTCGCCGCGGCGTCACCACCGCCGCCTCTTTGTGGCAAAGGCGCAACGGCAGTATCGCCCAAGTCGCCGGTCTGGTGATCTGTCGACAACGACCGATGACCGCCGCCGGGGTAACCTTCGTTACCTTGGAAGACGAAACCGGCCAAGTCAATCTGGTGGTCTGGCCCGCTACCGCTCTGGCGCAACGCAAGCCATTGCTCAAAGCTCGTCTGCTATCGGTAACCGGGACTATCCAGCGAGAAGACGGTGTGTTGCATTTGGTGGCCGGGAAGTTGGAGGATTTGAGTAGCTGGATCGGCGAATTGGCAAGTCAATCCAGGGATTTTCATTAAAACAGCAAACAATGCTTTCAATGCAAGAATAAGATCAACGTCTCTGTGCAACTGACGCGATCTATTGCGTTTTGTTATTGGCTTTGTACCACCAAAGCCCCGCCAACCCCGTTACACCAGCCATCGCAACAAACATTAGCGTTGGATTTTGATATAAAGCATCGAGAAAAGCGCCGATGAATTTCGGCATGCCGCGATAGCAAGTGGTATCCATGATTCGCTCCGGAGAATTATAAAAACGCAGCTTATTGCCAAAAACCGGGCTTGTCTAGTTCGCCTGTTTTCGCCGGCACTTCGCCATTTCATCGGACTTAACAACGTTTTCGGCTAGGTTCCATGCCCTATTAGCCGACCGCAGGCAAGGCTTGACTATCTAAATTGGCCGGCATTAAGCCCATACTTTTTCAGTTTGCCGTATACCGCACGCGAAGTCAGCCCCATAGCGGCGGCAACTTGTTTGACGTCGCCGCGATGGCTTTGCATGGCTTGCTTCAGAAACACTTGTTCGGCATCACTTAGCAGATTTTGCTTGTGGGCGTTCCAGTCGTTGCCAGCCGCGGCAAGCGGTTTTTGATCCAATTCCAGTCGGGTCAATTCAATACCTTTGCAGAACAATACACTGCGCTCCAGGGTATTCTCCAACTCGCGCACATTGCCGGGCCAAGCGTAGGCGCGAATTTGCCCCATCACCTCGCGACTGACCGTTTGCACGTTTTTCGTGTATTTTTCGTTCAGACGTTTCAGAATCAACTGCACCAGATGCGGCAAGTCTTCCGGGCGTTGCGCCAACGGCGGTATCCATAGCCGCACCACATTCAGACGATAAAATAAATCCTGCCGAAATAAGCCTTGCTCGACGTGTTGCTCCAAGGAGCGATTACTGGCGGATACGATACGCACCTCGACATGCAAAGTGTGTTTGCCGCCAACTCGCTCCATCTCGCCTTCCTGAATGACCCTCAATAATCGCGTCTGCGCGGCCGGCGATAAGGCATCGACTTCATCCAGAAACAATGTGCCGCCCTCGGCGCGCTCGAAGAAACCTTGATGGACTTCGATGGCGCCGGTAAACGCGCCTTTTTCGTGGCCGAATAGCGCGCTTTCTATCAAACTTTCCGGAATCGCTCCGCAGTTGATCGCCACGAATGGTTTGTGGCCGCGGTCGCTCATCGCGTGTATCGCCCGGGCAATCAATTCCTTACCCACGCCGGTTTCGCCGTTGATCAACACCGTGGCTTTGGTCGGGGCGATCACTTCCACCTGCTGTAATACTTTTTGCATCGCCGGCGACTTAGCGATGATGGCTGGGGCCGGTTTAGCGGCATGCTGTTTTGGCAAACTCCACCAGACGTTGCGCATCCGTTCCTCTATGCGCGTATGCAACGCCACCATTTCCTGTTTTTCTTCTGGTTGGTCCTCGCGCCGATATTCCAGGCCTGGCTTGTCGATAGCCGCATCACGGCGGGTGTGAATACAAACTTCACAACCGCCGTTTTGCTTGGCGATACTCTGGCGAATTTCCACCTTGGCGTAGCCAAAATTACGCGCGGCAATCCCACCAAATACGCTGGAGGTCATCCGGCACAGCTCAGGAAAATTGGTCACACCATCACCGAATGGACAGCGGCTATTCACCACAGTGATAGTCCCGGCCTCGACCGAGGCCAAGGAAAAGTTACCGCCGATATGATTCTTTAGGGCCAGAATCAAATCGATGTATTCTTCATTGCCCAATTCGCCTTGGCGTTGATACTCATCTCTGTAAGTCTGCTCGAAATACAGGCCGGCACTCTTGGCAATCCGCTCGATCAGCGATTCGCAATAATTACCGCCCTCCTGCTCGCAAGCATGCATCAGCTCCAGGATGAAGGTTTGCAGGAAAAACACCGGTGAAATCTGGGAGAAATCGTGTCCGCTCATAAAGGCCTGAAAAAAATGAAATTAAGCTTCACATATTGAAGCACAAATTCACTACTCTACCCATAGCATTTTTATAAGCATTTGATTTTTATAGTGAGTAAGCGCTTTTTAATGTTGGCCCACGGATTGCTAAAATACTGATGAAAACCGCCGTAAGCGGCTTTTACCGCCAGGGAGTGACACTGGCTTAACGATAATAATCTTTCCAGGAGACCATCATGAGTGACAACAAACCGCCATTGAACCCGCACCCGCTGAGCGAATACGTGGCTTGGGCCGGCCATCGCAACCGCGAACCGATCTTGGGCGTATTAAAAGAAAAACTCCCCAAAGACCAAGGTCGGGTTCTGGAAATGGCCACAGGTAGCGGCATGCATATCAATTTTTTTGCGCCGCACTTCGATCACTTACACTTTCATCCGACCGATAAAGATCAAGAAGTATTCGATAACATCAAAAAATTAACCGGCGACCACGGCAACGACAACATCGCCGACCCGGTGCATCTAGATTTAACCGATCCCGACACCTGGTTCAACCCCGGCGACAAAGGCAGCTTCGACGCGATTTTCTGTATCAATATTTTCCAGGTCGCGCCGATTTCGATAGCCGACGGCATGATGGAATGTGCCTCGCATCTGCTGAACGACACGGGCATTTTGTTGATTTACGGTCCGTTCAAAGTCGAAGGCAGCTTTACTACCGATTCCAACGCAGAGTTCCACAGCACCCTATCGTCTTACGAGGTACCGGAATGGGGCTTGAAAGACGTCGCCGATTTACGAAAAGCCGCTGAAAAGCATGGCATGGAATTGAAAGAACAAATCGACATGCCTGCGAATAATTTCTCGCTGATTTTTGGCAGAAAAGCCTAAGGAATAT
The DNA here is from genome assembly GCA_002083615.1 of Proteobacteria bacterium ST_bin11. Taxonomy (GTDB): domain Bacteria; phylum Pseudomonadota; class Gammaproteobacteria; order Methylococcales; family Methylomonadaceae; genus Methylomonas. Next base: position 57,476 of record MSXO01000006.1, read on the forward strand.
GTAATGAGCGAAGTGCGTGCAGCCGTGGTAATGGGCGTGGGACCGGTGCGAGGATTGGGAGCCGCGCTGGCAACACATTTTGCAGCACAAGGCCTGCATGTGTTTATTGCCGGTCGCAGTGCCAGCAAACTCAGTGTGGTTGCCGACCAAATTATCCAAAAAGGCGGCCAAGTCACCGCAGTGGTGGCCGATGCCAGCCTTGATCAGGATGTCGAGCGGCTGTTCGCTTCGCTTCGCGCACAAGCCTATTCGCTGAGTATTGCTGTTTACAATGTAGACAGCAATATCTCGGCACCGCTGTTGGAAACCGATAGCGAACTGTTTACCCGCTTGTGGCGGCAAAACTGTTACGGGGCATTTTTGTTCGGGCAACAAGTCTTGACCATCATGCAGAAGCAAAAGTCCGGCACCCTAATTTTTACCGGTGCCACAGCCTCAATGCGGGCCAGACCACCTTTCACTGCGTTTGCCACTGCCAAAGCCGGCTTACGGGCTCTGGCGCAAGGCATGGCGCGCGAATTTGGACCGCAGGGGGTGCACGTCGTGCACACCATTATTGACGGTGTGATTGACGGGGAACGGGCGCGAAGCCAATTTGCGAACTTTGTGGCGGCGAAAGGCGATGACGGCTTGCTGCAGTTGGAGGCCATCGCCCAAACCTATTGGGCGGTTCACCAACAACACCCCAGCGCCTGGACCCATGAACTGGATTTAAGACCTTTTAAAGAGCCGTTTTGAAACCTTGAATCGGCTAAAACTCAATAACTTGCAGAGATTAACTGATGAAAACATTTTTGTACGCGGAATTTCAAGTAGCCATTCCTTTCGATCAAATCGATTGGCAACCTATCAACGTGGAGATGAAAAAGTATCCGGGTTTGAAATCGAAAACCTGGTTAAGCGGCGTTAACAATAAAACCGTCGGCGGTTTTTATGAATTCGATTCGATCGAAAATGCCCAAAACTATATCGACGGTTTGTTGCTGCCGTTTACCAAGCAGGTCAACGGCAACTTATCGGTGAAATTGTTTGACGGCGACATCACCCAAGACGCCAACATCGGTATGCTTTCGCCGTTCTATCCAACAAACTGAACCGCGTCAGGCCAAGCTGCTGAAAAGCAGTCGCCTGATTACCCCGCCCCGCCAAAACAAAGGTATTTATTAACAGTGGATCACACTAGTCACTCTCCAGCGGGAGAGTGAACAATTCCTCGAAGAGTTGGCAAGTTTTGCAATTCCCTGAAAAATTAGGAGCAAAGTTGCCTGGGATCGCAGGGAGAAAAACTACGATCCGCAGCAACTGGCGAGTCAGCCAACATGGCTTTAATGACCAAACTCCAGCCTTGGCTAGGCATGCAGAACACACTCAACCAAGGCATTAGCTTATTTTCTCCGTCGGCGTGTGCTCAATTTATCCATTTTATTCGAGGCCTGCTCGAACGATTGAAGCATATTGTCGAAAGCAGTAGCACTGCCGCTGCTGGTTACGGAAGGCTGACTGGATACAGCGTTGTCTTCTATATGGCTGGCCGCATCTACCAACGGGTCGGTAATTCCAAGACTTTTGGGCTTCGATTCAACTGAACCCTCACTAGGATGATCAATATCCAGATCATAGCTCGCAACGTCACTTTTACCGTCGTTGATCAAATTACGCCGATATTGCAGAAACGATTCGCGGGTAAACACATAAGGATCCAAAGCGGCTTCGTTGATAAAGTTCAATGCACCTTCAGCGTTTGCACGTTCGCTAACCCCCTCAAGAATGCCGGTGCCCGGCAAGTAACTACCTGGATTGGCGGCCCTGTCGAGGATACCCGCCCCACCATCGCGAATGGTGGTTGGTCCAAAAACCGGCAAGACCAAATACGCCCCCTGTCCAACTCCCCAAACAGCTAAGGTTTGTCCGAAATCTTCGATGTTGTTTTTTAATCCGACTTCGCTCGCTACGTCTATCAAACCACCCACACCGAGAGTGGTATTGGTTAAAAACCGTCCGGCGTCCGAAGCGCTTTGTTCGAATTTGCCCTGCAGCACATCATTAAGAACCACATTGATGCCCTTCAGGTTATTGAAAAAATTATTGACGCCGGTTTCCATAAAATCGGGCGTGATAAATTTATAACCATCGGCAACTGGCTTTAAGAAATATTTGTCCAGTGACATATTAAAGCCGTAAATAGACCGATTAAAGCCTTCATACGGATCGGCATGACCTGCCTCATGAACTGCTAACTCATCGCGCTTTTCTGTATTCGCGCATCCGGGCATCAGCAATGCGCTTGTCAATAAACACACTTCGATTAAAAGTGCGTGGTTTTTGCCTTGATGCAATTGGATAAACATTGCTTAAAAATCCTGAAAATATATTGTTTCTGGAAGCTTTAAGTTTAGAGCTAAGCCTTAAGCCATTCTAAACTAAAGAATCGATTCGCTATTATAACTCGTGCCTCGTCTTTCCGTACGGTCTTCTCAGTTTTCCATGCTCTGCAGGGAAATTCCACCACCACGCTTTAAATCATACTGCGTCTGGCATATTTGGCTAGACTAAACCCGTACATAATAGCAAACCAGGCGCATGCGGGAAGAACACAAATCGGAAGACAGAAAGCTGGACATCAACCAAGTCATCGTATGGCTGGCAGAAGATGGCATGCTGTCAGCCAAAGATATGGAAAAATGTCAGCAGTATGCGGTCGCCAAAATCAATCAACATAAACATCCGTTAAAGGTTTTGGCCGAGTGCGAACTCGCCGACCAAAGCCAGTTCGGCAACTTATTGACTCAGGAAGACTTGACGCAATGGCTGGCGAAAAAGCTGGCTATGCCGTATTACTATTTCGACCCTCTAAAAATCGACGTCCCTATTGTTACAGCCTTATTCAGCAAGGCTTACGCCGGCAATTACAATATTCTACCGATTAAGATCGACGCGGATGAAATCGTGGTGGCGACTGCCGAACCTTTCATACACGCCTGGCAAACTGATCTGGCAAAGATGCATCAGGGCAAAATTCGCTGCGTGTTTTCTAACCCGGACGAGATCAAACGCTATTTAGACGAATTTTATAATTTCTCTAAATCCTTGAAAGGCGCGCAAACTCATAATGATGGGCGGGCTGCAGAGGGCCAAAATTTCGAACAATTGGTTGAACTGAGTAAAAGCGCCGACCTGGACGCCAACAACCAACATGTCGTTAACCTAGTCAACTGGCTGCTACAGTATGCGTTCGATCAGCGCGCCAGCGATATTCACATCGAGCCTCGCCGCCAGCAAGGTAATGTACGGTTTAGAATCGACGGCATACTTCACAAGGTTTATCAGCTACCGATGCCCATTACGAATGCCGTTTTGAGCCGCTTAAAAATTCTGGGCAGGATGAACATCGCGGAAAAGCGCCTACCGCAGGATGGCCGAATCAAGACCCAGACTGGCAATGGCAAAGAGATCGAATTGCGGCTTTCCACTATGCCAACGGCGTTTGGGGAAAAGCTGGTGATGCGGATATTCGACCCGGAAGTGCTGCTGCGCGACTACGAGCAACTGGGCTTCAATAAACAGGAACTGGCAATCTGGAACCGGATGACCAACCAAGCCCACGGGATCATTCTGGTAACGGGCCCAACCGGTTCCGGTAAAACTACCACCTTGTACTCGACCTTAAAGCGGCTGGCTACATCGGAGATCAACCTCTGCACAGTCGAAGACCCGATAGAGCAAATCGAACCGGCCTTTAACCAAATGCAGACCCAGGCCAACATTGGTTTGGACTTCGCCAGCGGGATCCGCACTCTGCTTCGGCAAGACCCGGACATCATTATGGTTGGTGAGATTCGCGATCTGGAGACGGCGGAAATGGCTGTGCAAGCGTCGCTGACCGGGCATTTGGTAATCTCGACTCTACACACGAATAGCGCACCGGCTGCGGTGACCCGTTTGTTAAATCTCGGCGTACCAGGCTATCTTATCCAGCAAACTCTCCTGGGAGCGATGGCGCAACGATTGATTCGCGTGCTTTGCCAGCATTGTAAAGCCCCGACAGCCCTGGACGAATTGCAATGGCAGGCTTTAGTCGCCCCATTCAAAGTCGCTATTCCCAAGCAAATTTATAAAGCCGTTGGTTGCCGGACTTGCCGCAATACTGGCTTCGCGGGGCGTATAGGCATCTACGAAATCTTCGAAAATAACCCTGCTCTGCAAAAGCTGATTGTGGAAGGCTGCGACACGCTTTTGCTGCAACGCCAGGCTATCAGAGTGGGGATGCGCCCTTTGAGGCTGAGTGGTGCGGAAAAGGTCGCCGCCGGAATAACCACGATGGAAGAAGTTTTGCGAGTGGCGCCGGAGCGGATCGAGTTTTAAGGCGGTCTATCGGTTGTACATCGTTTTCGGTGCTGATGGGGTTAATTCTCAATCTATTCAGTGAGCTTGGGAAAACACCCGGCCTTAGCCGATGCGTTGTTTCCCCGCTAAACACGATAGGCGGATGAAACCGTCCTATTTCAAACTAGCTTAGTCGCAGCTTTTCTTCCGATTTACGTTGATATTGCTGGCAACGGTTGTTGAGGCAAATAAGGCTGATGAAATGATAAATTCGCCCGACATAAAACCGATCACACCGGTGATAAACGCCAAACCGTTCAAAATATCTTTTTGTAAGTCATTCATTTTTTCTACTCCATAGTAAACACAGTCGCACTATAAAGTAGATGAAATTCATTAACAATACCGTTAAATAAGCATTATTTGTTTTACACAAGGAAACAATAGTCGCATTACAGCTGACAATAATGATCGACAACACCTTTAACTAGGCTAGAAACGCTGAACTGCATGAACCTCCCTCTGAACTGACTAAGCGCCATCGAGTAGTGCTGTTAAAACTCGGCATCATGAAAAACGCTTTGGACATCGTCCAACTCGTTCAACATGTCCAAAAACTTTTCGAACATGGCCACATCATCGCCGCCGATAGGGGTCACGCTTCTGGGTATAAATTGAATTTCATCCACTTCAAAGTCGATCTCCCCTAACAAATCCGCTAAGGCCTGCTTTGCCTTGGCGTAGTCAGCATGGGGGGTAAATACAGTCAATTTGCCATCTTCGTTTTCCATATCGGACACATCCACATCCGCACTCAGCAAGGCTTCCAACACCGCATCTTCGTCGTTGTGTTTAAAAGCCAGGATTGCCGAATGATCGAACATATGGCTGACCGCACCTTGGGTGCCGATCTTGCATTTAGTTTTGGTGAAACACAGACGTACATCGCCAAACGTGCGGTTGGGGTTGTCGGTCAGACAATCGACGATCACCATGCAGCCGCCGGGGCCAAAACCTTCATAACGAGCAGGCGCGAAGTCTTCTCCACCGCCGCCCTTGGCTTTATCGATGGCCTTTTCGATGACGTGGGTCGGCACTTGGTCTTTCTTGGCTCTATCGATCAAGCCCCGCAAGGTCAAATTGCCGGATGGATCGATACCGCCGGACTTAGCGGCCATATAGATTTCCCGACCATATTTGCTGTATACCTTGGCCTTGGCATCAGCGGTTTTGGCCATGGACACTTTACGGTTCTGATACGCTCTACCCATTCGACTTTTGCTCCCTAGATCGTTTGGCAAAAAGCGCGATTTTACAGATAAGTATTTGCAGTGGGAATTTTTTGGCGGGCATCGCCGCCCGGACTGGCAAGGTTCGAACCGATTTTCATGGCTGAAAAGCGTTGTTGAGCGCCCTTATTTTAGCAATTGCTCAAAAACCTCTAAGATCACTGGCTTACTAAACAGATAACCTTGAAACAGACCGCAACCGTGAGATTCCAGAAAAACCCGTTGCGCTTCCGTTTCCACGCCTTCGGCTATCACATCCAATCCCAAATTATTAGCCATGGCGATAATGGTCTGGACGATGACAGTATCATCATGATCGATAGAAATATCCTGAACAAAGCTTTGATCGATCTTCAGTTGATCGATGGGCAATTTCCTGAGATTGGATAGAGACGAATTCCCGGTACCAAAATCATCCATCGAAAACCGCACCCCAATTTCCCGTAGCGCATGCATTTTGCGGATGGTCTCATCAATGTCATCAAGCACCAGACTTTCAGTTAGCTCCAACTTTAACCGATTAGGATTGATGTCCATCTCCCGAATTATTTGCTTTACGACTTCAACGAAATCACCTTGCCTAAATTGCCGGGGGCTGACATTCGCAGCCAACTGCAAATACTCGGTGTGCGGACTGCTCTCCCAAACTTTCAACTGGCGGCAAACGGTCTCCAGCACCCAACGCCCTATCGGCACTATCAAACCAACGTCCTCAGCCAGTGGAATAAACTCCGCAGGCGAAATCAAACCGCGCTCCGGGTGCTTAAAACGAATTAATACTTCAGCACCGATTATCTTTAGACTGTGCGCTACCTGTGGCTGGTAGTGCAGTTCGAATCGGCCTTTTGCCAAAGCCGCGCGCAAATCATCTTCTAATTTGACTCGCGCATTGATACTGGCCTGCATCGTCGGATCGAAGAAACGCACGGTATTCCGTCCGGCTTTCTTGGCCTGATACATGGCGATATCCGCTTGTTTGAGTAAGCTTTCTATGTCGGTTTCATGGTCATTGAATAACACAGCGCCGATACTGGGCGAGTTATGATATTCGTGTTCAAGCAGCCGGTAGGGCTGCGTCAATGCGCTCAATATCTTGCTGGCAATGATTTCGGTTTGTGCGCCAGCATCCGCCACTTCATCGCTTAAATCGGTCAACATCACGACAAACTCGTCCCCGCCCAACCGGGAAACCGTATCGCCTTCTCGCACGCAAGCCACCAAGCGCTGCGCGACTAATTTCAGCAACAAATCGCCCATGTCATGACCGAGGGTGTCGTTTAGGGTTTTGAAATTGTCCAGATCAATAAACAGAATGGCTCCCTCCCTGCCACTGCGCGCACTGGCTATCAAGGCGCGTTTCAGACGATCTTGTAATAATCGCCGATTCGGCAATCCGGTCAGGGCATCAAAATAGGCCAGGCGCTCAATTTCCTCAGCCGCCGCCTTGATCGACGTAATGTCCACGAACGTGGCCACATAGTTTCTGACCCAACCAGCCTGGTCTTTGACTGTAGATATAGCCAAATGGATCGGAAACACCGAACCATCCTTACGCTTACTGAAAATTTCGCCCTCCCAAGCCCCGGATTTATTCACCCTTTCCCACATTTCCGCATGGTAGCCAACCTCCTGCAAATCCAATTCCAGCAGACGCGGGTTCTTGCCCATGACTTCCGCACTCAGATATCCGGTAATCCGAGTAAACGCTTGGTTTACCCGTAAGATAAGGCGATTCTCATCCAAAACCATTATCCCTTCCTGCGACTCAAAAGCCGTCGCGGCAATCCGCAACTCCGCGTCCAACAGTTGCTGTTGCCGCAGTGATTGCTCTAAGCGACTCTTCTGCGCCAAGCCCTCCGGCAGAGTCATCGCCAACATCCTGGCAATGTCGATTTGCACATGCGACCACGGCTCGCTACGACCACGCCATAATTCCGTCCACATTTCAAAAGACTTACGCGGCGTGAGTTGATAGCTCCCATCCAACGCTCTCACCAAGCCTTTCTCGGCCTTACCGGCCCAATTCACAGTACGCGGTTTTTCCTGCCGCAACCAAACGATGTAATTCCGCCTATCGCTGGGCAGTGGCGTGGTTAGTAGACCCGACGCGATATCTTGATATTTCTCGGCCGGCGGAAAATCCTGAGAAAGATGACTAGAGCTATAGATCTCACCACTGGCTTGTTTGCCCAGCCAAAGTAACAAAGCCTTCAGTTCGGAAGACTTCAACACGTCGCCGTAGACATGCCGCTTACCTTCCACAACGGCGACTATCCCGCTCGCATCGAGTAAGCCCATTAGTTGCGGCAGCAAACGTCGTAAGACGGCTTGTTCATGGTCGGTAAAAATATAATTCAGCAATTCGCCAATCACGTGGTTGGCTGTGGTCACGGCCTTGTATTGTTCCAGCGCCTCGATTGACGATAATTTCGACGAAACCAGGCGACTGATCAAGGTAACAGCCTCGCGCTGGGCAATTGACACGCGTTTTGCCGTAAAGTGATGACAGGCAACCAAGCCCCATAAACGCCCGTGTTGCAGTAAAGAAATCACCATCGATCCCTGCACACCGATATTGCGTAGGTATTGAATATGAATAGGCGACAGACAGCGCAGGGCCGAATAGGTCATATCCAATGGCTTTTGGGTAATGGGATTCAGGCTGGGGACTATGGGCACTGGGTCAGCATCAATATCGGCGACCAAACGCACTAAGTTAGTGACGTAAAGCCGGCGGGCTTGTTCTGGAATATCGCTGGCAGGAAAGTGCAATCCCCGATAGGACGGTGCCTGTTCGACGCTGTTTTGGCTGATCACCTGACCATTCCAATGTGAATCGAAGCGATAGATTATTACACTGTCATAGCCGCTTAGACGCCGCACCAAGACCGCAACTTCTTCGAAATAGCGAGAATAATCACTGTCGGTGTCGTAGCGCAGCAAGGATTCTTGCATCTGCGCCAGAAATTCCGACAAGCGGCCCTCTTGGTCTGCGTCGCGATCAGGCACTAGTTCCAATACATTTAAGCCGTCGCTGATATAAGCATGCGCTTGCAGCTCCAACATGCATTGCCGTTGAGGGATACTGAGTTTACCGGTGGCGGTATTTTTGCGCTGTGCCACTTGGAACAGTAGCTCAACTTGCAATGCATTTTGCTCGCCAAACAAGTCTTGCAGCGGTTTACCGCAAACATCGTCGATCAATTCGACGAAAAACTGGCGAAAGTTGGCGCTGGCCTGCAATACGTTATACGGCGGGTCGGCACTCAATACCAGCAACGCTCCATGAGATTGGATTTGTCCAATCTGGTGGATGGGCTCCGCCGCGCACTTTTGCAGAGCAATCTGAATATCTTGTTGATTTATGTCATCCATTCGTCAAGTTCAGGAGCGTGGAACCTAAGAGTGTGCATAGCAATCCAGCACGTTGATAAAGAATTGAAAAGTATGGCAGGCAGCGCGCTCGGCTAACCGCCGCTCACCCGCGTCTTCGGCAATACTTTCCGCAAAACCGAGAAAATCTTTCCACATAGTCGCTGTATTCTTACCGTAGCCATGATAGAAACAAGCGCCGGTTTCGCCGCTTAGCCCATGGTTTTCCGCGAGACTACGCGAAATAAGTTGTCCTCCCAACATCGAGCCCTCGATCACGTATAAAACCCCAGTGTATTCGCCAATACTGGAGGCAGTTGGCACAGGTATCGTTAATGCAGTTGATTTGATAGTGGCAATCGGCTCGATACCCAAGAAAGCCAGATCGTTGCAGATCCACGGCAGCTTAATGCGTTGAGAATAGTCCAGTTGACCGGATTGCGGTGACTGAAAGGCAATTAATCGACTTTCCAGAGCTTGATAGAGAATATAGTAGGCGGATAACAAGGTTCGGTACATGTCTAGCGAATAGCTTGGCTGGGTTAATCCGGCCAGTAAATTGTGTTGGTTTAAACGGTTGTGATAGTCATTGGTTGCATCTTTCAATGCATCGCGTACGGGCTGTTTGGACTTACACGGATATATATCGGAGGACGTCATACAGAATCTTAGCAACCTAATTAAGTCAAAAATAGCAGTAACTATTCATTGCCTCGCAAAACTCTGCCAAATCCGCGGTAAATTGCCGCCCTCTTGATGCAAAGGGCTGGGGAGAGGAAGAATTAAACTAGCATCGGTCAAAATATACCAACAATTCAGCGGAAAACCAGATGCATCTCACCTTCATAAAGCCAGCAATAAACCGGCAGAGCCGCTTCAGAGGCAGAATCGGTAACGTGGTTAATCACTATCAACGCGACCGTAAGTACGACTGGCCTGTCAAACGGTAAGTCGCGACTGGTTTCAAAACGTTCCGCCCGAACGGAATGTGACTAAACGGGTAAATACATTTCCTGCAACTCTAATTCCTAAATAGCGACCAATTGCTGTCGCGCAGCGAATCTATCAGGTCAATTGAGCGCTAACTGGCGCGGTGTTTGCCGGCAGGCTTAAAAATAGGGAAAACGCTCGCTCCAGACAATGAAATCTTCTATCGGCACCGGTTTACTGAACAAAAATCCCTGACAGGCATCGCAGCCGTGCTGCTCCAGAAACAAACGCTGGCCTTCAGTTTCAACCCCTTCGGCGATCACCTCTATCCCCAGGTTTTGCGCCATTCCTATGATGGTTTGCACGATCACGGCATCGCTGGTCTTGGTCTCTATATTGCGAACAAAAGAACGATCTATTTTTAATTGATCGAATGGCAACTGCGTCAGATAGGAAAACGACGAGTATCCGGTGCCGAAGTCGTCCAAAGAAAAGCGCACCCCGAGATCCCTGAGCGCATTCATTTTGAGGATGGTATCGTTGATATTCTCCAGTACCAGGCTTTCCGTAAGTTCAAGCTCCAGCAGTGCCGGGTTAACTTGACGACTAGCTAACGCCCGTTGCACGCTTTCGACGAAATCGGTGGCCCTAAACTGGCGGGCGCTGACATTAATAGCCAAGCGAAGCTGCCGGGAATGTGCACTACCCTCCCACTCTTTAAGCTGCGCGCAGGCCGCTTCCAACACACACTGACCGATCGGCAGAATCAAACCGGTTTTTTCCGCCAACGAAATAAATTCCAACGGCGACACCATTCCGCGCTCCGGATGAAACCAACGCAACAACGCTTCGGCACCCACTACTTGGCGGTTTCGATACATCTGCGGTTGAAAATACAATGTAAATTGCTGCCCAACTAAGGCGCGGCGCAAGTCTTTTTCCAGATCGGCGCGGGCACTGGCCATTGCCTGCATACTGGGATCGAAGAAACGCACGGTATTGCGTCCGGCTATTTTGGCTTGATACATGGCAAGATCAGCATGTCTGAGCAGTTCTTCCGCAGACGCCTGATCGCGATACAAACGAATACCGATACTGGCCGAACAATGAAACTCATAACCACTCAAGTCATACGGGTGAGCAAGTGCTTCCAGCAGTTTCTCACCGACTTGCTTGGTCTGAAGCGCAGCAAGCTCGGCGTCAGCGCTCAAATCCGCCAGTAACACCAAAAATTCATCGCCGCCTAGGCGTCCGACGATATCACACTCGCGCACACTGGATCGCAAGCGCCGGGCCACTTCGACCAATAATTGATCACCAACATCGTGACCCCGTGTGTCATTTAGGGTCTTGAAATTATCTAAATCCAAAAACAGGATGGCGCCGTACAAGCCATTGCGGGCACCAGCGACCAGTTCCTGACCCAAGCGATCTTGCAGCAAACGCCGGTTAGGCAAATGGGTGAGCGGATCGTAATAGGCCAAACGGTGGATTTCTGCGACGGCATCCTTATTCTCGGTTATATCGGAAAGCGTACCGACGTAATGGGTGAGCCGGCCATCCGGTGCGACCACGGCGGCTATAGTCAGCCACTCAGCGACGATCAGGCCATTCTTGCGGCGATTCCAGATTTCACCTTGCCAATGGCCGGTTTCCTGCAGTAAAGCCCACATACCGGCAAAGAATCCCTTGTCGTGCCGCCCGGAGTTGAGTATTTGCGGCGTTTTACCCAACACTTCCCCGGCCTCGTAGCCGGTCAGCGCGGTAAAGGCTCGATTCACACGCAGTATCTGTGCATCAGGCGATGTGACGATCATCGCCACCTGGGATTCGAAGGCGATGGCGCTAATACGGAGCATTTCTTCTGCCTGCTTACGCTCGCTAATATCCCGGATAATAGCGATGCCGCCGGCAATCTTGCCCGTGGCATCGCGGTAAGGCGCGCAGGCCATATCTATCCATGTGCCGGAGGCAGCAGGCGACTGCTTGTATTCGCCCTCATAAACCACCTTTTCACCTTGCAGCGCTCGCTGCAAGGCTGCGAGTATCGGGGCGTCTTTAAAACTTTTAATATCCAGTCCGACGATGGCCTGGACTGTATTTTGCAAACTATCGGCGAACGGTTCGTTGCAGTAAGTGACTATCAGATCGGTATCGTAATGGAAAATGCCGATGGGCGAATGTTTCAGCAGCAAACGATAGCGTTGCTCGCTGGCCCGCATGACTTCCTCTCGTTCAGCGGCATCGAGATGCAGCCCAATATTCTCGGAAATACTTCGATTGATACGCCGGAGGCTGACAAGCATGAAAACTAAATATAACAATCCCGCCATGCTCATCGCCACAAACAACGAATTGCCGGATACGAACAAGCGAATAATCATGGGCAGTAGCGAAGTAACCGAAAATAGCACTGCGCTGGTTAAATCAGCGCAGAACGCCACCACGCCCCCAGCCGATAAACCCGCCAGCATAAAAATCAGAAACAGTTGATGCTGGGCGCTGTTAGCCGGGAACATCAGAAAGCCGGCTGCACCCCAAACCATTCCCACAGCCAATACGCCGATTCGAAACCGTCTCAACCAGAATAGCGTGGCAGCACCCGCAGCCGGCGCAGCGGTTCGATAGGCCTTGACCAGCAATGTGCGGGAAACCGCAACCGATACAATCAACGTCAACCAAGTAATGACGACGGACCCGCTGATTACGTCGCGCTGCATATAGGCAAGAATCCCCGCCAGTAGGGTGCTGCTGATCAATGACGCATTGCTAGCTGAAAACAGTTGGCGTAGCTGTGCTGCTTGAATTGCAGCCTGTTTGTTCGGGTTACTCATCACTTATGATTTAGCGGCCGGATGCTGACTAACGACTGAAGTGGGTTTGGAACGACTTCGGATAAGCTCTTCGGATTTTACGCTAACCGGATTACCAGGCAATGCTGATTTTCGGAAAGTCGCTTTAAAATCGCAAACTGCAATTGGACCCTTGGCTCTGGAGAATAGCAGTTCCAATAGTTCGAACAGGACCGGCACCTGTTAGACGCTGAGGGTTGCAGTTTGAGAGAATGGAAAATTGTCAGCAATTATTTCGGTCGGACTATTGAAACTTTCGCGGCTACCCCCAACTGTGAAAGAAACTTTAAAGCCATTTGCCTGTATTCGCCAACGCCGGCCGTTCGCCGGGATTTGCCCATGAAAGGAGTAATGATATGAATTTACAGGAGCGCAACCAGCTCAGCCAGTTTCTAAGTCAACTGAACGAAGTGAGGCTACCCACCAAGGATACTGAAGCGGAGGCTCTGATCGTTGAAGCTGTCGCCAGACAGCCTGATGCGGCTTATTTGTTAGTGCAACGCGCCATGTTGCAAGACCAAGCTTTACAGTCTGCAAAAGCGCAAATCGCTGAGTTACAGAGCCAACTGCAAAGTGCTGGAGCCTCACAACGTAGTGGATTTCTGAGCAATGACCCTTGGGCGCAACCGGCCACCAATTCTGGTACAACCGGCGCAGTGCCGGGAGCAGGAAATTATCAAGTGCCGCGAGGCCCGGTTCCTGCGCAATCGCCCGGCTTTTTCGGTGGCGGCGCAGGCGGTTCAAGCTTCTTGGGTAATGTCGCCACAACTGCCGCCGGTGTGGTGGCCGGTTCTTTTTTGTTCCAGGGCATCGAAAGTCTGATGGGGCACCATAGCGCTGGCGGCTTGGGCCAGCAAGCGCTCGGGGAACAGGGAGTGCCCGAACAAACAGTGGTCAATAATTACTACGGCGACGAGGCCATAGAGCAGGCACGCAGCTCGGATAATCAAGACGATTATTCGTTCAACGATGCAGACTACAGTGTGCCGGACGAAAGCGACGACTCCGACTGGATTTAATCAAGCGAGTCTGCCGCCTATCACGCCTATCGTTGGATTGATTTTTAAAACGCCAGCCCAAATGAGGCTGTGCTAAAAACACCCCCTCCTCCACACCCGCGCTGCGGGCTCAAGGAGAGGGGTTGGATGTTTACGATAGCCTGCGAGGGGCGATAGTTTGGATTGACGGAGGCTGCGCGTCGCCCCGACATACCCGTTGGGGCACAAGTAAATTGCCGGTATCACGGTTATTTGAAGGGCCTTCCATTCGGCTGAAAGTGATACGCTATCAGATAAGCCTTTTTGCAAGGCACCCAATCTCGGTCAAGTTGGGCACCTTGCATACAGGTTAGAATTTGTCGAAACGATCCAATTCCATCACCTTAGCCCAGGCAGCTGCAAAATCCTGCGCAAACTTATTTTTGCTATCGTCGGATGCATAGACTTCCGCCACTGCGCGTAACTCGGAGTGGGAGCCGAAGATCAGATCGACTGGCGTTGCCGTCCATTTGACTTGGTCACTGGCTCGATCCCGCCCTTCGTAAACGCCCTCGGTAGCCGACTTGGTCCATTTGGTGGACATATCCAGCAAGTTAACGAAGAAGTCGTTGCTTAAGGTGCCGGGCCGGTTGGTGAGTACGCCGTGCTTAGCTTGGCCGGCATTGGCATCCAAGGCCCGCATCCCACCCACCAGCACGGTCATTTCCGGCACGGTCAGGGTCAGAAAATTAGCGCGTTCGACTAGCATCTCCGCTGGCGAATGGGCATTCTCTTTGCCGAAGTAATTGCGGAAACCGTCGGCTTTAGGCTCCAATACCGCCGCAGCCAGCACGTCGGTTTGCTCTTGAGTAGCATCCATCCGGCCTGGTTTGAACGGCACTTCCAGCTTGATACCGGCTTTCTTGGCGGATTCTTCCACTGCAGCCGAACCGGCGAGCACAATCACATCAGCCAGCGACACCTTTTTGCCGCCTTTCAGCGTGCGGTTGAAGTCGGCTTGAATAATTTCCAACTTAGCCAGCACCTTTCCCAATTCCGCAGGATCGTTTGCTTCCCAATCCTTCTGCGGCGCCAAGCGAATGCGGGCGCCATTCGCACCGCCGCGCATATCGGTGCCGCGGAAGCTGGCTGCCGACGCCCAAGCGGTTCTGACCAATTCCGGAATGGTCAAATCCACGGCCAAGATAGTCGACTTCAATTTAGCGACATCCTTGCTGTCGATCAGCTTGTGATCGGCTTTGGAGATTGGATCTTGCCAGATGAAGTCTTCGGCAGGCACTTCGGCCCCGACATAACGGGCCTTAGGCCCCATGTCGCGGTGGGTTAGTTTGAACCAGGCCTTGGCGAAGGCCACCTCGAATTCCTTGGGATTATCCAAAAAGCGTTTGGAGATTTTTTGATAATCCGGGTCCATTTTTAAAGCAATATCGGTAGTGAACATGATCGGCGGGTGGCGTTTGCTTTGATCATGCGCATCCGGTACAAAATTTTCGCCTTTGCCGTCTTTTGGAATCCATTGCGTCGCGCCGGCTGGGCTTTTGGATTGTTGCCAATCGAAGGTATACAGCCAGGTCAAGTAGTCGTGGGTCCAGCGGGTGGGGTTGGTCGACCAAGCGCCTTCCAGGCCACTACTGACCGTGTCCACACCGCTCCCTGCACCGCATTTGTTAGCCCAGCCCAAACCTTGCTCTTCAATGCCTGCAGCGGCGGGTTCTTTACCGACGCAATCGTCCGGTTTATGCGCGCCGTGTGCTTTGCCGAAGGTATGGCCGCCGGCGATCAATGCCACGGTTTCTTCGTCATTCATCGCCATTCGCGCGAAGGCATCACGGATATGCTTGGCAGCGGCCAATGGGTCAGGATTGCCGCCCGGTCCTTCCGGGTTGACGTAAATCAAGCCCATTTGCACGGCGCCCAACGGTTTCGCTAACTCGCCTTTGGCATCATGGCGCTCGTCGGCCAGAAATTTCTTTTCCATACCCCAATTGACCACCTCGGCTTCCCAGTCGTCGGCGCGGCCGCCGGCAAAACCCAGGGTCTTGAAGCCCATATCTTCGAGTGCGACATTGCCAGCCAGCACCATCAAGTCAGCCCAAGACAGTTTAGCGCCGTATTTTTGCTTGACCGGCCACAACAAACGCCGGGCTTTATCCAGATTGACGTTATCCGGCCAGCTATTGAGCGGCTCGAAGCGTTGCTGACCACCGGAAGCACCGCCGCGACCATCAAAAATCCGATAGACGCCGGCACTATGCCAAGCCATGCGAATGAAGAACGGCCCGTAGTTGCCGTAGTCGGCAGGCCACCAAGGTTGGGAGGTATGCAGGACGTTGGCGATATCCACTTTCACCGCTTTCAGGTCTAAGGTTTTAAATTGTTGGGAATAGTTGAAAGCTTTGCCTAAAGGATTGGATTCAGCCGAGTTCTGGCGCAAGGGCTTCAGATCTAGTTGCTCCGGCCACCAAAAGCTGTTGGTCGTAGGTTGCGGCTCGGCAAGAACCGGATTGGCAGTGAGCACTGCAGCGATGGCAAGCGCTAAGGCGGAAGCCGTTAGATTATGTTTGGTTTTCATGGTGGTGCACCTCTGTTTCTTGTTGTGTGTTGTACGGAAAAGGATACCGTTTAATTCTCGGCTGATAAGTCGATTGCTATAAATATCCCCGGCCAGTCAAAATTCATCTGCCTTGCTGCTCGTCAAGTTATTCCGGCGATAGCAGCAATCTACACCGCACTGCTGTTTTTTACCGGAAATCTTTCCTGCCGCAACACGCTTATTTGGATCTTGCTTCTGACGATGCTTGTGTAGGCACGCATATTCAAGCGAATATCACTTGCAATTTGAAATTGATTTGATCGATAAGCTCATCTTCAAAATCAATGGGCTGCGGCGACAAGGTGCTATTATTCTGGTCAAGCGGCATCATGCGGATGCCTAAAGTCGAAGCGGTAACAGCATCCATGAATCTGCGTGATTTAAGCTACCTGGTAGCAGTAGCGGAATTAAGAAACTTCAGCCAGGCGGCCGATCAGTGTTCAATCGGCCAGCCCACCTTGAGTACTCAAATCAAGAAGCTTGAGGATTATTTGGGCGTGGACTTGTTCGTGCGCGAGAAAAATGCGGTGGAGATTACCGAGGTTTGTCGCGACATTCTCCCCGTTGCCCACAGAATTCTTGACGATGTCCGTTTCATCCGACAAATCGCAGCCCATGCCAGTGATCGGCATCGCAATATGCTCTCGTTGGGGGCATTTCCTTCTCTGGCAAGTTATGCATTGCCGGAATATGTGTTTCGGATCAAACAGCACTATCCGGATCTAAAATTGCAGTTAGTGGAGGAAAAAACGCATTCGCTAATTGCCTTACTGCTCGACAAAAAACTGGACGCTGCCTTGTTGGCCTTGCCTGTGGAACAGGCGAGTTTGGAGTCTCGTGCTTTGTTTGAAGACCCGTTTACACTGGCAGTCTGCGCCGACCACCCGCTTGCCGATTTGACGGAGGTGGATTTGGGGATGGCGGCGAAAGAGAACCTGCTGTTGCTGGACGAAGGCCATTGCTTGCGTGATCAGGCTTTAAAACTGTGCGACCCGTCTCGATTCGTCGAACACGATTTTCGCGCGTCCAGCCTGGAAACCCTGCGCTTCATGGTCAAAAACGGGGTTGGTGTCACCCTAATACCCTCCGTCGCCGTTCAACCGGATGACAAAGACATCCGCTATATCAATATTGAGCAACGACCCAGCCGAACCATCGCGCTGGTCTGGTTGAAGAATCATCCCCGTAGCGAACTATTGGAAACATTGGCCGGACTGCTGGCATATAAACCGCTTCCTTGAAACTGAATTTAAAACGCAAGCCACGCAATCAGGCGAGCTAACAACCGCTGCTAGCGTGACCGTGCGCATTTAATCGCTCAAGTTATTGACATTAAAATAACTTTTTGAAAAGAAAAAGGCTGCCGGCGCGCTCTGAAGAGCATAGGGACTGCCAGCAACTTACTGAAAAAATCCCCGATCACAAAAGTCTAAAGTCATTCCGCTTGACAAGCGGATGATAATCATTATCATTTGTATCTGACAGCCTTCTCTCGTGCTGTCATTGCCGCGCCTGTTCAGCCTCCTAAGTTAGCCAGTGTGCGGCAATTTATTCTTTTAGTTTAGCAACCCGAGGTCATCATGTTCGAAGACAACTCTATCAGCCCAGCGAACGGAGGGGATGTAGCGCAGATTCATGCCGCAACCTGCTTGTTAATGACCCAATTCATCAACGGTCACCACAACCCGAAGTTAGCGCATCTAATCGTACAGCAACTGGGCCGCCTGCTAAGCCACCCGGAACTGGCACACAGCGCGTCCAGCCGAGATATGTACCTGCAACTTCTGGAGCATTGGCAAACAGTCACCCACCTGTTACTGGAACGAAAAGCCGTTCCCCAGCAGCCGGTGGCAGCGCATTGAGCGGGTTTAGCCTTTATTCGTCAGTATTTTTAGTCCTATGAAAAACCCGTCCAACCAGCCGAATTCTGGCCTGTTAAGCACCGCAACGGCTTCAGAAACACCTCAGGGCCGGCAACGGTTCGATAGCCGTTTATTGTTCGGTACGCAAAACGAAATTGTCATCGAACACAAGGGCGACGAGTATCGCCTGCGCATAACCAGTAACGGCAAATTAATTTTGACCAAATAAACTGCCAGACCCAGTAACAGCCAGCCAACCTCACGGTAGCCAGCCAATCGTTTTTAGACAAAATATCGAGAGGCCTGTATGTTCCCGACTGCCAGTTTTCGCCAGCTCGCCTGCCTGGCCCCCATGCGCTTCGTAGCCAGCGAAGGGCCTTATAAATCGATATCCACGACACAAAAAGCCGAATATAACGAACGCGGCCTGGGATTTGTCATCGCCCTCGGCCTGCATTTAGCCTGGTTCGGCCTGATGCCGAACAGCGAAAAGCAAGAACTCCTCACCCCACCGCAACCCATCATGGTGAAGTGGATAGGCGACAGCAAAACTCAACAGCCACCGACTAAGTCACCGGTGCAGCAAGCCCAACAACCGCCGGAAAAGCCCGTCAGCAAACCCAAAACGCCATCCAAACCGGTTAAAAAACCAAACCTACTGACGATCGCCGGCACTGCGCCGGCGGCAATCTCGGCACCCGGCCTCACACCAGAGCCACCGCTTACCGAACCCGCGCCAACGGCCTCTGCTTCGGCCTCTGCCCCGGCACCCAGTTCAGCCAGCGCCAGCGAGGCCACCCCGGCCCCGATGACCTTGCCTAACTTGAACGCCGATTATTTGCACAACCCCGCGCCAGCTTACCCTAGCGCCTCCCGGCAACTCGGCGAGCAAGGCAAGGTGTTGCTTCGAGTGCTAGTCAATAGCGACGGTCAGGTCGAACAAGTCACGCTAAGACGATCCAGCGGCTTCGAACGTCTTGATCAAGCCGCCCAGGAAACCGTTCAAAAATGGCGATTCGTCCCCGCTCGCCGCGGCGAACAGGTGATCTCCGCCTGGGTCGTGGTTCCCGTTTCATTCTCTCTGGAAGGATAAATCATGGCACTCAATCAAACGCTCGACCATTTCCTGGCGCAAACCGATAGTGTCGGCGCCTTCTTGTTTAGCTTGTTGCTGATCATGTCGGTGGCGAGTTGGTATTTCATCGTAGTCAAAGCCTGGAATGGCATCCAGGTCCGCCGCCGCGCCGAGCTGTTTTTACAAAAATTCTGGGCCAGCGACACCCTGGCCGATGTCACCGGGCACCTAGCGGCGGGCGCTCAAGCGGACCCGTTTTCAAATCTAACCCGCCACGCGCTGGCCGCATCGCAACATCACGCCCGCCACGGCAACCACGGATTACAACAGGCGGGTTCAACCGCCGAGTTCCTGACCCGCTCAATGCGCCGGGTTATCGACGAAGAAACCGCGCAACTGGAATGGGGCTTGACCGCCCTAGCCTCCATCGCCAGCACCGCCCCGTTCATCGGCTTGTTCGGCACGGTCTGGGGGGTTTATCACGCCCTGGTCAACATCGGCCAAGGCGGATTGGGTGGACTCGATCAAATTGCCGGTCCGGTCGGCGAAGCGCTAATCATGACCGGCTTAGGTCTGGCGGTAGCGATTCCAGCAGTCCTGGCATATAACGATTGCGTGCGCAGCAACCGGTTGTTGTTGGCACGATTGGACGGCTTCGCCCACGACCTGTTCGCGTTTTTGACCACCGGCGCCACCATCATCAATACGACAGCTGCTACACCAGCAGCCATTCGTAGCGCTGAACTTGTCTACGCAAACGGAGCAAAATAATGGCTTTCGGCAGTTTTGATCAAAACAAGGGCGGCGGCCATACCGTTGCCGAAATCAATATGATCCCGTTAATCGACGTGATGCTGGTACTGCTGGTGATTTTTATGATCACCGCGCCGCTGATGACCCATGCGGTGAAAATCGATCTACCCAAAGCCAGCAGTTCGCCGCAACAACACAGCGACGATCCGGTTGCGTTATCGGTGGATGGCGAGGGCCAATTGTTCTGGAATCAGGAAGCGATCGACCGCAGCGTTTTGAATCAACGCTTGGCGGACATTGCCCAATCGGCGCAGCAACCGGAATTGCATATCCGAGCCGATCAAAACGTGCCTTACCACTTCGTCGCCGAAACGCTGGCGGATGCGGCCAAAGCCGGGGTCAGTAAAATCGGTTTCGTTTCCGAACCGGACAAAAAGTAATACCAACAAACCTTGGCCTTCTTGATAACGAAGGCCAAACAAAATATCGACCGGTTTCGGGATATCTGAGGTAGGCAAGGCACGGACGCGACCTTGTAACGGCAAACAAATCAGGAAGCCTACAGCAGATATCCCGAAACCGTCCGAGGATGCGTCGGCATATCGTCGCCTCATCTAAACTAAACACAATCCAGCCACCCAGCCCTTCCCGCCAGGTAGCCATGCCCTCTTTCGAGACATTACTAAGCAATCTGGGAAAACCATGCATGATTCACAACGCGCCAAGGGCCGACAAACCGTCACCGGCAACTGGCCCTTCCTCGCACTAATTCCGCTGGCGGCTGCGCTGAACGGCGCGGCGCTGGCCACCGAGACGGATTCCGACCGGAAACAGTCGGCAGACAAGGAAGTCACCTTACCCGTTGTCGAAGTTAAAGACACTGCCCGGCAAGAAGACAGCGACTATCGGGCCGTCAATTCCAGCACCGCCAGCAAAACCGACACGCCGTTGCTGGAAACGCCGCAAGCGATTTCGGTGGTCACAGACGCACAAATGGAAGCGCAAAATGTCGGCACGCTGGCCGAGGCCTTGCGCTACACGCCCGGCGTACAAAGCGAGACCTTCGGTTTCGAGCCGCGCATGACCCAAATCAGACTGCGCGGTTTCGACGCCACCGAAACCGGGCTGTATCAAGACGGCTTGAAACTGGTTAACCCCGGCTTTGCGGTTAGTCATAATTTGGAACCGTTCGGCGCCGAGCGCGTGGAAGTGCCGCGCGGCCCGGCCTCGGTGCTATATGGCCAAGCCAGCGCCGGCGGTCTGGTCAACTTTATTTCAAAAAAACCGATCTTCGCGGCCGTCGGCGGCGACATCAAATTCGAGGCCGGCAATTACGACCGTTTACAAGGCGAATTGGATGTGCACGGCACGCTACGTGATAAAAAAGACCTGGCTTATCGTCTAGTGGCGCTGGGTCGCGATAGCGACACTCAGATCGACTACATCACCGACAACCGCGTTTATGTGGCGCCGTCCTTGACTTGGCGGCCCAGCGACCGCACCACACTGACTTTTTTGAGCCATTATCAGAAAGACGAAACCCAACCCTCGCAACGCTATCCAGCCATCGGTACCCTGTTCGGCAATCCGAATGGCAAGATACCGAGCAACCGCTTCACCGGCGAACCTGGCGTCGACCAATACAACCGCGAACAGTTTTCGGTGGGCTATTTGTTCGAACATCGCTTCAACGACCTGCTGACGGTGCGGCAAAATACCCGCTACTTCGACACTGCGCTGGATGTTCGCAGCGTGTACACCGCCGGTCTGCAAGCCGACCAGCGCAGCATCAGCCGCTATTACTACGAGATCGACGCCAAGTCGCATGGCTTCAGTCTGGATAATCAGGCCCAGCTGAATTTCGCCACCGGCCCGCTGGCGCATACCCTGCTGGCCGGCCTGGACTTTCAACACACCAATGCCAGCAATGTCTTGCCGTTCGGCGGCGCGCCCGATCTGGATATTTACGTCCCGATCTATGGCGCCACGGTGCCAGCGGCATCGCCGTATCAAAACGATTTGTTAACCCAGGATCAGGTAGGCCTGTATCTGCAAGACCAGATCAAAATTACCGAAAAATGGCGAGCCACCTTGGGCGGGCGCCTGGACAAGGCCGACAGCGAAACCACCGACAAACTCACCGGCACCGCAACCCAACAACGCGATGAAGAAACCACCGGTCGCGCCGGCTTGGTGTATCTGGCCGATAACGGCTTTGCGCCCTACTTCAGCTACGCCCAATCGTTTCTGCCGGCGCTGGGCAAAGACGCCTTGACCGGCACGCCCTTCAAACCCGAGACCGGCGAACAATACGAGTTCGGCGTCAAATATCAACCTAAGAACCAGAACAGTTTCATCACCTTGGCCTATTTCGACCTGACCAGACAGAACTTCCTGACCCTGGACCCGATTTCGTTTCTGAACGTGCAAAAAGGCGAAGCCCATTCACGCGGCGTGGAACTGGAAGGCGTGGCCAGTTTCGATAACGGCCTGAATCTGACCGCCGGCTACAGTTATCTGGATGCCAAAGTCACCAAAAGTTCGTTTGCCTCGGAAGTGGGCGAACCGCTGGAATACGTGCCCAATCACAAAGCTACCCTGTGGGCCGATTACACTGTGCCCAGCGGTCCGGCCAAGGGCTGGGGTATCGGCGGCGGCACCCGCTACATCGGCTCGTCCTACGGCAACACCTATTACGACCGCAATACCATCGAAGTACCCAGTTACGTGCTGTTCGACGCCACTGTGCACTACACCTGGAAGCAGTTTCAACTGGCTTTCAACATGCAAAATGTGTTCGACAAGGAGCATGTCGCCACTGCCTTCGGCGATTCGGCAACATACGGGGCGCGGCGCGTCGTCACCGGTTCGATCAAATACAGCTTTTAAGCTCACTCGGTTCGGATAACACCCATGTCGATACGCGTTTCGCCGAAAACCTGGTATCTGATCCACAAATGGACCAGCCTGATTTGCACGCTGTTCATGCTGCTGCTGTGCCTGACCGGCTTGCCGTTGATATTTGCCGAGGAAATCGATCAAGCACTGGGGCGTAGCGTAGAACTTCCGCCGCTAAAGGCCAGCGAAGCCCGCGCCGATCTGGACGCCATCGTCGCCGATGCGCAAGCGCGCAAGCCAGGTCATGTCGCCCAGTTCCTGTTGGGCGACGCCGAGGAGCCAAACTTGTTGTCGGTACGATTGGGCGAAAGCGTCGCCGCCCCTGACGCCTCGGCCTTTTACAGTTATGACGCTCGGAGCGGCGCGTTTCTATTGGATTATCCGTTGGCCGAAGGCTTTATGAATATCATCTTGCGCCTGCATATCGATATGTTCGCCGGTTTGCCGGGCATGCTGTTTCTAGGAGCGATGGGCGTATTATTGGTGACCTCGCTGGTATCCGGCGCCATCGTGTACGGCTATTACATGCGTAAATTGCCGTTCGGCACGGTACGCCGCCAACGTTCGCCGCGACTGAAATGGCTGGATCTGCACAATCTGCTCGGCATCGTCACGCTGGTCTGGTTTCTAGCGGTCGGTTTGACTGGCGTCGTCAACACGCTGGCCGAGCCGATCTTCAGTCACTGGCAAGCCACCGAGCTGGCGGAGATGCTGGCGCCTTACCGCAACCAGCCTGCACATAGCGGTACGCTATCAGTGCAAAAAGCCTGGGCCGCCGCGCAACAGGCCGCGCCGGACATGAGCTTGAGCTTCATGGCTTTTCCCGGCAACGACTTTGCCGGCCCTAACCAGTTTGTCGCCTTCATGCAAGGCACTACGCCGCTGACGTCCAAACTGTTGTTGCCGATCATGATAGACGCCTCTTCCAGTCAAGTCTTAGAAACCCGCAATTTGCCGGTTTACGTCAGCGCGCTACTGCTGTCCAAACCGCTGCATTTCGGTAACTACGGCGGACTACCCTTAAAAATACTCTGGACCTTGTTGGATGGCATTTGCATCGCGGTGCTGATCAGCGGTTTATATCTGTGGTTGACAACACGCAAAACTTTATTCGAAACCCGCTTTGACCAACTGGATAGGGAAGCGAAAGATAACTTGGCACTTAACCCGCAGGAACAGGCCGAGTGAAGATGAAGAGAGGCCGGACCCGCCTGCAAATTTGGGGGATGCCTCTAGTGCTGGGCGTCGCCAGCATGAACGGTTTGCTATGGGCACTGCTATCCGACGGCATCGGCGATGTGCTGTCCTGGTCAATGCTGGCGATGCCGATAGCTGTCGCTTATTGTTTTGGCTTGGGCCTGAATAAATAGTGCTTTAGAACGAAGAAACGCGGAAAAAGGCGGGAATTGAGCCTCCAGCCTCTATAACAAATCTCGAAACATTAATAAACCAGCCACCTAGCAATTGCGTGCCAGGCAGCCATCAATTTCAAACCGAAGCTGATCGCTGGAGCTGCCATGCAAACAGTCGAATACCCTCGTTGTAAATCCGCCGCCAAACCGACGGGACTTTTAAAAAAACTAGCGCTGAGCAACAAAACGCGCACTGCTGACTCCGTCAGTGCCGAGGACACAACATGGCGTTCGCGCTAAAAAGCCCGGCAATGCTTGCGTTTTGTTTAACGCTGCTGAGCGTCGATGCCAAGGCTGCTGCGGAATCCACGCCGCCGCAAGTCGGCGATCCGCAAGCGGACCCGGAAGCCATCGAACTGGAAACTGTCAACGTGAAAGCCAGAGTGGAAAAGCCGGCGACTAAACTAGCCCCCGGCACCGAATCGACCATAGACGCCGCAACGATAGAACAGCGCATAGTGCGTAACATCAAGGATCTGATTCGCTACGAACCCGGCGTCAATGTCGGCAACGACCCGCAACGTTTCGGGGCCAGCGGCTTTACCATACGCGGACTAGGCGGCAACCGGGTTTTGATGCAGATCGACGGCGTGCGACTGCCGGAAGCCTTCCGCATCGGCTCGTTTGCCAGCGCCAACCGTAACGCAGTGGACATGGACGCCTTAAAAGCGGTGGAAATCGTCCGCGGTTCCGGCTCGGCTTATTACGGCGGCGACGCGATGGGCGGCACCATCAACTTCGTCACCAAAGACCCGCAGGATTATCTAAGCGTATTTGGCAAGGATTATTACACCGGCGTGAAGATTAATTACAACACCACCGACAACGGCTTCGTGCAGACCGGCACCATCGCCGGCGCGCTGGGTGGCTGGGAAAGCATGGTGCTATTCACCCACAATCAAAGTAACGAGACCGATAACAAGGGCACGGCGGATTTCGCCGACCGCCGCCGCACGACGCCCAGCCCGCAGGAAAACGGCAGCTATAACCTGCTAGCGAAGCTGCTGTACCGTTTTAACGACGACAACGTGTTGCGCCTGACCGGCGAATGGCTGGACAGTCGATCCGATATCGACGCGTTGTATCTGCGCGGTACCGACATCAGCCTGCGCAACGTCAACAGCATGCTCACCACCGATACCCAATCGCGTTGGCGGCTGACGCTGGATCACACCTTAAAGCATCTGGATACGCCGCTGTTCAACGATGTGTTGTGGAAGTTTTACACGCAAAAATCCGCTACCGGGCAACTCACTCTGCAAGATCGCACCGCCAACGTGGACGGCAACACGCTCACCGAGCGGATTTTCGATTTTGCCAACGACGACTTCGGCGGCGAATTAAAACTGGGTAAAACCTTCGGTCTCGGTGAAAGCCTGCATACACTGCAATACGGCGGCCAAATCAGTAAAAACAGCATAGCGCAACAACGCGACGGCAGCTTTATCTGCGTCAGCGGTTCGGTTAACCCTCGCACCGGACGCCCCAATATGATTTGTCCCAAAGGCCGGATCAGCAAGTCCGTAACGCCGGACGAATTTCCGGTACGGGACTTTCCGCTATCGACGGTAACCAAAGCCGGCGCGTATATCGAAGACGCCATCAGCCTGTTTGATAAACGCATCGAACTGATCCCCGGCGGTCGCTGGGAATATTTTCGCTTGTTGCCGAAAACCGACTATCTGTTCGACAAGGCGTCCGCAGCAGCTGTCGCGGAAGGCTCCGACCCGATAGTACCCAGTATTATCGATGCCAACACCTTTTTACCCAAATTCGGTGCTTTGCTGCATCTGAACCAGATATTCACTGTGCACGGCCAGTATACCCATGGCTTTCGCGGCCCGAACTTTAGCGAAAGCAATCTCGGGTTTACCAACATAACCGGCGGTTACAGCAATCTACCCAATTACAATATTCAGCCGGAAACCAGCGTCGGCGCCGAAGTCGGACTGCGCGGACAAGGTGCCGCCGGGACTTTCGACGTAAGCCTGTTTCGTAACGATTACGAGCAATTCATCTACAACGCAGTGATTTGCAACCCGGCCACGGCGTCTTGTCCGCCGCTGGGCTTTACAACTTACCAGACCATCAATAGCCCCGACCCAATTCGGATTCAGGGCATCGAAATGAAAAGTCAATTTTATCTGGACTGGCTAAATCCTTCTCTAATGGGTACCAGTCTGCTGCTCAGCGGCTCCTTCAGCGAAGGCATGAATTTAAAGACGCAACGTAGCGACGACGAAGCCCTCAGACAGATTAGCCCGATGAAAGCAGTTATCGGCCTGCGCTACGACCAACCCGGCAATGACTGGGGCACGGAATTGAATCTGACCTTAGTCGGAGCCAAACAAGCCAATACCGCGCCGACGGACGCCGAGTTTCTGCCTAGCGGTTACGGCGTGATCGACTTCAACGCTTACTACAACCCCAGCAAGCATATCGGCTTCAACTTCGGGGTATTCAACCTATTTGACAAGAAATATATCGACTGGGAAGACATCAATACCCGAGCCGGCGACCCGCATACCACCTTAGGAAATTTCGCCGATGCAGAATATTGGGCCGACCGCTTCTCGCGACCAGGCCGTAATGTGGGCGTCACGGTAAAACTGGCTTTTTGATGGAGAAAAATCTTATGTCCAGGGGATACAGGGCCAAGAAAGAGGCCCAAAAAAAATTGGAAACGCTGTTCGAAGAATTACTGGAGCACGAAGGTTTCGGCGAGCTGCGGGTAGACATGCGGCTGTTAAAGCGCGGGCAAAAGGAAGTGATCATCTATTGCGGCAAACAGTACCGGTATGTCCTGGACTTTCAGGTGCAAGACGCAGCGACCGGTAATCGCGATACCAACCTGAGTATCGAATGCCTAGAGTAACACTGAGTTGTAAATTTCCGCCACCGCAAAGCAATCAATTACTGCGGATAGCCGGCTTGGGGCCGAAACGACGGAAGGTATTTTTGACGAAAGCAACGGATCGTCTTCGCGGTGAAGAGATACGTCAATTTATTCACATAGGAAACAAACCATGAAAACTGTAAAAAAACTGACTCTAATCGCCGGCCTGTTGGCCGTTTCCGGCAGCGCTTCGGCCGACTTGACCAATGGTCCCGACCCCTATGCCACGGCCTATGGTTTCGATACCCCAACCGAAGCCGCCTGGGGCGGCTGGACCCGTGGCGATACCGGCACCCTTTATGCGGAATGGGATACCTTTGTGGATAGTTCATATCCCGGCACCCGCACTGCCGCGCCAGATGTGGGCAGCGCCGGCACCACCGACGCCAATATCGGCTGGAATGCGGGCACATTCGCGGCCGGATCGGGCAATTTGTACAGCTTTAGCGTCACTCAGAGATTCACAGCCTCGCTTAGCGGCTCTACCAACAACGAGCCCTTAAGAGCAGCCTTGCAATTCGAAACCTGGGGCGTGCAGATGGACTACAACAGTTTGCTACTGAATGGCGTAGCGCCGACCTTCGCGACGCAAACTTTCTACGATGACGGCTACGAAAGTTCGTTCGGCCCCGTCGAATTGGTGCAATACCTAGCCTATTGGGACCTATCCGGACCGGCAAGCAATTATCTGTTCTCGTTCAACAGCGCCGGACATAGCTTGAGTTTGGGCCAAGTCGCTATCGACATCGGTCCCAGCACCGCTCCAATAACCGCTGT
The DNA here is from genome assembly GCA_002083615.1 of Proteobacteria bacterium ST_bin11. GTDB lineage: Bacteria > Pseudomonadota > Gammaproteobacteria > Methylococcales > Methylomonadaceae > Methylomonas. The sequence continues at coordinate 85,506 of MSXO01000006.1, forward strand.
CCCGCTGCCGGCGGCTGTATGGCTGTTCGGCGCTGGCTTAATGGGCTTTCTGGGTTTGAATCGTAAAAAACACCTGGCGGCATAGACGTCGACAAGTAAACGCTTTGCATCCGAGCCGCGCTGCCAGGATGCAAAGCCCCCACTTGCGATGCCCTGGAAACAGACATCGCATTCGCTTAACGGAGCTCAGCGTAATGGCAAAATCCATGACTAAACATCCCGTACCCATCGCGGACACTTTGAAACAAGCTTGGCAAGATCTGCGCGCCGATCATCCGCATATGCGGATTCGCGACGCCGCAGCGACATTGGGGGTCAGTGAAGCCGAATTACTGGCAACCGACTGCGGCAACCGGGTCACCCGTTTGCAGGAAGACTGGCCCGCGCTATTAAGCGCGGTCGGCACGCTAGGCCCGGTCATGGCTTTAACCCGCAACGCTTTTGCCGTTCACGAAAAAACGGGGCCCTACGAGGATTTACTCTCTTGTGAACACTCGACTCTGATTTCCGGACACAATATCGACTTGTGTCTTAGAACCGGCGTTTGGCACTCTGGTTTCGCAGTGATGGAAGAAACGCATATCGGCCCGCGCCGCAGCCTACAATTTTTCGATACAACCGGCGACGCGATGCACAAGATTTACCTCACCGAGTATTCCCATGCCGACCGTTACCAGGGAATGATCGACATTTTTCGTGCAGACGATCAGTCCCCCCATCTGGAACTACCCACCGACGGCGCCAAGCCGGCGCTCGACGCCCTCGCCTCATCACAGGATTTGCCGGAACGCTGGCGTCGTTTGCTGCTTGCCGACACGACCGAGGCTACTCTGATAGGCCGCATTGCCGCGTCGGCGCTGCGCGAGCTCATGGGGCAACTGTCTGGACTGCTGTTGCCGATCCAAATTCTAGTCAGCAATGGCGGCGCCATGCAACTGCACGACGGCCCGATTGAAAAACTGAAAATTACCGGACCCTGGTTCAATGTCCTCGATCAGGGCTTCAATCTACATCTTAACGAAATGGCGATGGCCGGCGCGGACATCGTCCGACTCACTTACCAACAGCGGGATTTGACCGGCCTGCTGGTTCGTGACCAAAACCAGCAGACCATCTTGACCATTGCAGGGCAATTCGACGAAGCCGATGGCGAAAGCACTTTATGGCGCGACTTGCTATTAGCCTTGCCTGATATAGCGCGAGTTTAGAGTAGCGACGAAAATTTTTCGCCTCTAGCTAGGCCCATGGCCATTGCATTTTATTCATACCCTCAAAACAGGAAATCAGCATGAACGACAAAACCATCGATCTCGAACAAGTCAGAGCCGCCTATACCGCGCTGCCACAAACATTTTCCTCCACATTAATGGCCACGGTCAGCGCCTCCGGCGAACCCGAAGCCAGTTACGCCGCCTATGTAAGGCACAACGGTCATTATTACGTGTATGTCAGCGAACTATCGGCGCATACCCAAAACCTGTTAAGTAACGGCCGGGTTTGTCTGTTATTCGTCGAGGACGAAGACAAAGCCGCACATTTATTCGCCCGACAGCGGGTTACCTATCAATGCTTGGCCGGCGAAATCGACCGCGATACCGACACGTTTGAATACATCATGGGCTTATTCGAGGAAAAGTTCGGCGCATTCATGAAGCAGCTACAAAAAATGCAAGACTTTCATCTGTTTCGCATCAAGCCGCAGCGCGGCAGTTTCGTGCAAGGTTTTGCTAAAGCGTTTTCGATAGAAGGGGACGATCTGGCGCAAATCCGCCACGTCAACGATGTCGGCCATAAGGAGCGTAAAACCGAAGCCGACGCCCCGGCTTAATTGCAAACCGAGATAACGCGTTAAGGCAAGGCATTCAGTGGGAACGGATTTTGGGCGATTCGGGTGACTTTTAATAAGGCAATCTCTAAAGCCCACGGCCGACTATTTCCCGCGCCTACGGACAATTTAGAAACTAGTTAAAACTTCACAAAAGACCCTTATGAAAAAGACTAACCCCCTGCTTTACCGGCTCGCGGTCATCGTCTGGCTATACTCGACTGCAGCGCCGGCCATCGCGGACAGCCCAAAGCGCATCGTCTCGGTCGGCGGCGCTTTGACTGAAATCATTTACGCCTTGCAAGGCGAAGCCAGTCTGGCCGGGGTGGATACCACCAGCTCGTGGCCGGAAGCCGCCAAACACTTGCCGCAAGTCGGTTACATGCGCAGCCTTTCAGCGGAAGGTATTTTGTCTTTAGCACCCGATCTAGTGCTCGTCAGTGCTCACGCCGGACCGCCTGCGGTGTTGGAGCAGATTCGCTCAGCCGGGGTCCCGGTGCAAACTATATCCGAGGAGTATTCCGAGCAAAGCGTGCTCAACAAAGTGTCGACGATTGCCGCCATAATCGGTAAACCGGGGGTCGGCGAAACCTTGGCGGCACAAATTCATGCCGATTTCAGCCACTTGGCGCAACTGCGCGGCCAATTTTATCGGCAACCCAGCGTGATGTTTTTCATGGCAGTCTCGCACGGCGCACCCTCGGTATCCGGTCGCGAAACTGCGGCGGACGCGATGATTCGATTGGCCGGCGGTGTCAATGCAATCGGCGATTATGCCGGCAACAAACCTATCGGCAGCGAAGCCATCATCGCCGCAGCACCGGAGGTGATACTGCTGACCGAACTCACCCTAAACGCAGTGGGCGGCCTGGATAAGTTTTACCAACTGCCGGGGATTGCCCAAACCCCGGCAGGCCTAAATCGGCAGGTAATAGTGATGGATACGCTGGCGTTGCTGAGCTTCGGGCCGCGTAGTGGTCAAGCAGCGCTGGAACTGGCCGACCATTTACAAAAACCGGCCAATACCGCCACCACACCTTGATCAAAACATGACAACCAATTCGATTTACCTATCCAATTCGGCCACGGGGCAGCGGCTCAATGCATTTGAGCAACGCCGCGCGGTTCTATTGATCGGCTTAGGATTATTGCTAATTCTGATCAGCCTACTCTCTTTGGGAAGTGGCGCGGTGGCCATTTCTCCGGGCCAAGCCGGGGCGATTTTGGCCAAACTACTCCGCATAGACCTACCATGGACTTACGCCAACGAACAACGCGCAGTGCTGGTTTCGATACGAGCACCGCGCTTACTAATGGGTTTACTTGTAGGCGCTACGTTAGCGATGTCCGGTGCGGCGATGCAGGGCTTGTTTCGCAACCCGCTGGCCGACCCAGCCTTGATCGGTATTTCCAGCGGCGCCGCACTGGCGGCAGTCGCTGTCATTGTTTTACAAACCAGTTTGTTCGCCATTCCGAGCCGATTGTTGGGACACTATCTATTGCCTGTCGCGGCGATAGCCGGCGGCTTTGTAGTCAGTTGGCTGGTCTACCGCATCGCCAGCAGCAGCGAACGTGTCGATATTGGTTCCTTGTTGCTGGCCGGTATCGCCATCAATGCCTTGGCGGGCTCCGCCACCGGCTTACTGGTCTATATAGCCAACGACGACCAGCTGCGTACCCTGACCTTCTGGAGCATGGGCAGCCTTAGCGGCACCACTTGGGCCGACCTGATATTGGCTGCACCGTTTCTCCTGCTGAGCCTTTTGCTACTGCCGTTGCTGGCCGACGCGATGAATGCCTTATTGCTTGGCGAAGCGGAAGCCGGTCATTTGGGGTTTCCGGTGGAGCGGATGAAAACCACAATAATCGCCCTCGTGGCGCTGGGCGTAGGAGCAGCGGTGGCTTTGACTGGGGTAATTGGTTTCGTAGGCTTGGTGGTACCGCATATATTGCGTCTGGCGCTCGGTCCGGATCATCGCTGGCTCTTGCCCGGCTCGGCTTTGCTCGGCGCGTTGTTATTGCTGTGCGCTGACTATCTGGCCCGCAGTCTGGCAGCGCCCGCCGAGGTGCCCATCGGTATTATTACTGGCGTCCTGGGTAGCCCTTTCTTCTTGTGGCTGCTGTTCCGGCAAAAAATCATGGGACATCTATAGATGCTGACAGCCACGAATATTTCGGTGCGTATCGGTGCCAAAATCCTGCTGGACGACATATCGATTGAATTGCATCCCGGTGAAGTCCTGGCGGTGATTGGTCCCAACGGCGCAGGTAAATCCACGCTACTGCGAACCTTGAGCAGCGAACTGAGCCCTCAGAGCGGCAGACTGTTGATGAATGGTCGCCCCTTAGTGGATTGGGACGCCCTAGAAGCCGCCAAAATGCGCAGTGTGTTGCCGCAAGCATCGGCGCTGGCGTTTCGGTTTTGCGTGTTGGAAGTGGTCATGATGGGCCGCAGCCCACAGCGGCAAAGCCGGAACCATGCCGACAACATCACCATTGTCTGGCAAGCGCTAGCGTTAACCGATACCGCCCATCTAGCGGAGCGCATCTACACCACACTTTCCGGCGGCGAGCGCCAACGCGTGCAACTTGCCAGAGTACTGGCACAAATCTGGGAACCATGTGATCCATTGCATCGTTACTTGCTGCTGGATGAACCGACTTCGGCGCTGGATCTGGCGCATCAACACACGGTATTGGCGATTGCCCGGCGCTTTGCCGACGCTAATGCCACCGGCGTTCTGGCGATCCTGCACGATCTCAATCTGGCTGCTTTGTATGCAGACCGCATCGCCGTATTGCATCAAGGCCGATTGGTCACCGTCGGCACCCCCGGCCAGGTTTTAAACAGCGAATTGATCCGGCAAATTTTCAATTATCCGGTGACAGTCGGCACTCATCCTTTATATCCGGATCGGCCATTGACGATTCCACACCAGATGTAGGCAGTAGACCCGACCAGTTGGGGACGCGTTGAACGGCAAACAGAAGGCTAGTCTAAACGCTTGACACTGACTTGAATGAATTGCCCTAGGCTTACAAGCGTGATTGGTTTTTCCGTAAACGATACCAACCTTGGGAGCCAGACCAGTGGCTATACGATCCTGATGCTTACCTGGAAGGCATCGACGAGGGGGATTTTGGTAAAGCGGGTGCATTGTCGAATTGGTTGGGTCATTTTGAACTCGGCTACATGCAAACCGGACATCTTCGCAAGTCTGCCAAAGCGGATTTTATGGCGGCGCTAGAAAAATACAATAAGGCGGGTTGATCATGAAAGCTACGTAAGCCAATCTACTTAAGTTCTCAAGAGCGCGAAGGAAAAAATGGCTGGGCTTGGAGTGTAGTTCGGTCTTGACTTTGCAGGCAATCCAGTGCCGAAAAAAGGAAAAATGCCGCCAAACGCAGCGCTGCACTGTTCTGACTGCGGTTGCCAATCGGCTCGGAGACGATGTAAGGGCAACGCCCCTGGCCATGACAACGCAATACTTTAACAGACTAAAGCAGCCTGTCGGCGTGAAATGTAATGGTCACGCCACACGAAACGGATTGCCTTCACTTGCCATTTGCGGCTCCCGATGATTCTGCTGAGGCAGTGGCTTACTTTAGTCCGGCGCTCTGACGGTATCGAAGATGCAATCAATCTTTTTTCTTAAAAAAACCGACACTTAAAATTGATTCCGCGACTTCTTGGATAGTGGCCTGACCGCTAAGTACGCGGTCAATCAGCCCTATATTGCTTTTAGCGTAGATCACCACGGCTATCGTTACCGCTGCTAACGCTATCCACATGACCTTCGCGCCTTCGCCGCGAAATTCAGCAGCAATGTTAACGCTAGTGTCGGGAAACAGAATTGCCGTAATGACATAAAAAGATAGTGCTGCTGAAATCAGAGCGATAGAGATCAACACGGGATGATATTTCACGAGAAACCTCCATTTCACTGTTAGTCAGAGGTAAATTCTTCAATTTAGCCTGGTGCTGGATTTAACGACGGTAAAGCCGGCGCCTTTGCTTTTGTCTTTTTGACCGGCTCTGGCTTGATGCGCGGCTTCCGCCATGGTATCGGCAAAACTCAGGAACTCGTTGACCTCCAGGCGCAAGGACATGTTTTGCACATGTAAATGCACCACACCACATTCGCGGCAAATCAAGACTTTACTGAATTCGGTGGCCGCCAAACATTCGTGGGTACAAGGTTTCTTGCTCATCATTTTACTCCTCCATAAAACAGCTCAAGCTGTATAAAAAATTCGGTGCTGGCCACTCAATGCCGCTCCGAGTGAGTTTGATTCCCACCCAATTTCGACATCGCCAGCAATAGGAACATCTTCCAGACTATCCGCTTCGATCTCAAATCTAGACATCTAAAATCGGTGGCACGCAATTCACCTTTTTCAACCAGTGTCGCCAACACCTCTGGAGCGATCGCTAACCTGACGGTGGAAGGTACCTGAAAAAATGCCAACAATTTGTTCACGACAAAACATCCTGAATTGAATTTCATATAAATGATAATCATTCGCATTAAAAAAGTAAAGCACTACTTCTCTTCGGATAGTTCAGCAAAAACCAAGACTTTGCATCGCAATTCACGAAACTCCAGTCGCTACCCATCCCGACCCAGAAGTCTCTGAGTTGTATACGAACTGGAAACAACTGCTGCAGTTGACATTGGCATCAAAAAAATAAAATGAGAATCATTATTATTTGATAACAGCTGATTTCCAGCTCTTTTGGAATCCGTAAATCTCGAATAGAGATCGATTACCTGCCAACGATACACCCCGGCAAGCAGACCGAATATCTTAGCCACCCAGCATCCCCGCCAGGCAGCCAGCAACGTCATTTATGCTTATCAAGGGAATACTATGTCCGCAGACCATTCGACCACCCCAAAAACATCCACCGCTAAATGGCGGCTTGGGGCCCTATTGCCGCTGGGTGCGGCACTAAGCGGGGTAGCATTCGCCGTTGAACCAACCGCCGACGCACCGACTAGCGAAGAGCAAGAGGTGTTACTAAAAGACGTTAAGGTCAAAGCCAACCGCGATAAAAACACCCGCTTCAAGGCGGATACATCCAGCACCGGCGCCAAAACCGAAATGGAACTGCGCGACATTCCGCAATCGGTCAGCGTAGTGAAAAAGGAATTAATCGAGTCGCAAAACGGCTTCAATCTGCGAGATGCCCTGCGCAACGTCAGCGGCCTAACCATTGCCGCCGGTGAAGGCGGTCGTACCGGCGATTCGATTACCTTGCGTGGTTTTGCAGCCCACTCGGATCAATACCTGGACGGTGTGAAGGATAACGGCCAATACAATCGCGATACCTTTTTCATCGAAAGAGCGGAAGTCTTGAAAGGCGCCTCATCGGTATTATTCGGCCACGGCGCCACGGCGGGGTGATCAATCAGGTTGCGAAGAAACCGACCGGCAAAACCGGCGTCAACGGCAATTTCACGTACGGATTATACGACTTCAAACGCACCGCCATTGATGCGCAAACCGCCTATCAGGACCTGTCAGCTCGATTAAACGTGATGTATCAGGATGCCGGTTCGTTCCGCGATTACAATCAGACCAGCCGCTGGGGCATCGCACCGTCGTTTGCACTAAAGATTACGCCGGATACCGACTTATCATTGAACCTGGCGCACCAACAAGAGGAAGGCGTATTCGACTATGGTGTTCCCATGTACAACGGTCTACCGGCCGGCGTACCCATCAATACCTATTACGGGTTTCTCGACAACCGGATGATGGATACCAACGTCAACGTCGCCACTGTGGCACTGACGCACCGATCCAACGCCGATTTCTCGGTTAAAAACACGGTGCGTTACGGCGATTACGAACGTAAATTTATCACCCATTTATTTTCCGGTGCCGCCGCGCTGACGGGGGCCAATGCGGGAACGATAGCCCGCAGCCAGGCCTTACGGTTCAACAGTCAGGAAAACGTCTACAACCAAACCGATTTCGTCTACAAAAAGCCGTTATTCGGGCTTAACAACACCTTGATGTTTGGTAGCGAATTCGGTTGGGAAGATTACGCTTTCAAAGCGACGACACAGACAACTATTCCCGGGCGCATCCCCGTGTTCAATCCGATTGTCACCGCCTCAGCCGGTCTACCCACCGACTTTAATGCCAGCACGGTGCTGGGTACCAACACCTTGACCCATGCCCAATACCACGCCGGGTATGTGATGGACCAAATCGAACTGACGCCGGAATGGAAATTGCTCGGCGGTACGCGCTACAACATCTTTGATGCTCAACAATCCAACTTTCTTACCGCCAACAACGATTTCAGCCGCAGCGACGCCCAATGGAGCCCGCGCGGTGGCTTGGTTTATCAACCGATCAAGTCGCAGTCCTATTACTTTAGTTATGGCAACTCGTTCAATCCGTCGGCGGAAGCCCTTAGTCTCAATGCAACCACCGCCAATCTGCCGCCGGAAACCAATAACAACTACGAGATTGGCGCCAAACTGGACTTCCTGGACGGCCGCCTGTCCGCGACCGGCGCGTTGTTTAGGCTGGAAAAAACCAATGCCCGCGTCACGGACCCCACCACCAACTTACAGATAATGGGCGGTCAACAGCGCACTGACGGCTTCGAACTGGGTCTGGCCGGCGAAGTGTTACCGGCTTGGGAGGTTTCTGTAACGTATGCTTACCTGGATGGAAAAATCCTCAAATCCCCGGCCAAGGCTATCGGCCAGGTCAGCGGCTTGCTTAAATCCCTGGAAGGCATGACTTCGGTCAACGTACCAAAACATAGCGGCGTAGCCTGGACCAGCTATCACTTGAGCGAAAACTGGGAACTGGGCGGCGGTGTGTTTTACGCTACCGACCGCTATGCCGATAACGTCAACGAAGCGGTTCTGCCGGGTTACGCGCGGGTAGACGCGGCGTTGGCTTACCATCAAGAACATTACGATGTGCAGTTCAATGTATTTAATCTAGGCAATGCCGTTTACTACGAATCCGGCCAACAAAACTCGGCCCTGCCCGGTATTCCGGCATCAGGACAGGTACCGGTAAACTTTAAAATATTAAGCTATTGGCGCTCAGCCCTCGGAGATGAAATTTCGCCTTTCCAAGGGCTGGCATTGTTGTGCTCTAAGCCCTTTCTCTCAGTCATCTACAAAACCTTATGAATTCAGCAACCGATCCCTTGTTTACGCCAGCCAGTCGCCCGCCCAAGAAAACCAATGGCGGCTATCTGTTTTTACCGAAAAACCTGTCGCGTGGCGCCTTCCTGAAATGGCTGCGCCGCACCCATGCCTGGTTTGGGCTGTGGGGGGCGGCACTGGGTTTGCTGTTTGGTTTTACCGGGATTTTAATGAACCACCGCGACATCTTGAAAATCCCCATTGGTCGGATGGAACAGCAGGAAATCCAGCTGGCGTTGCCAGACCCTCACCCCACGGACCCCAAAGCGCTGGCTGTCTGGCTAGGCCAAACGTTGGGCGTTGATACCACTCATGCCAAAGTGCGCAAGGAAGCGGGCAAAACCGTGACCTGGAACAATCAACCGGTCCAGCAACCGGCATCCTGGCAAATCAACGTTCGTAACCCGCAAAAGATGTTTTCCGCCGACTATTGGGAAGGCAACGCTTTTGTCACGGTCAAGCAAGGCGAGGCAAACCTATTAAATACCCTGAACAATCTGCATAAGGGCACTGGCATGAGCGTCGGCTGGGTGTTATTGGTTGATACCTTGGGCGGCGGCCTGATAATGCTGGCCCTGACTGGCACTTTGTTATGGACCCGACTACACGGCAATCGACTGGCAGCGGCGGGCTTAGGGCTGGGCTCAATGAGTTTGGCGGTGTTTTTTGCGCTGCAAGCCATATCGGGTTAAACCATGTTGATCGAAATTCCTGAGGTCCTCTCCCAAGCCGAGTTGCAACAAGTCCGCGAGTTATTGGCCAACGTACCTTGGGCCGACGGCCGCATCACCGCCGGCAGTCAGTCCGCCCAAGTGAAAAACAATTGGCAATTGCCGGAGCAAACCGAGCAAAGCCACGCCGCCCGCGCCATCGTGCTGGGAGCGTTGAATCACAACCCGCTGTTTTTATCCGCCGCGCTGCCAAAAAAAGATTTTCCCGCCCCTGTTCAATCGCTACGCAGGCGCTCACAACACCTTTGGTAATCACATCGATAACGCCATCCGCCATTGCCAAATCAGCGGGGAACGCGTGCGCACCGATTTGTCGGCGACTATTTTTTGACCGATCCACACAGTTACGACGGCGGCCAACTGGTCATCGAAGACACTTACGGCGAACATGCTGTAAAACTCGCCGCGGGCGACATGGTGTTGTATCCGGGCTCCAGTTTGCACCGCGTCGAGCCGGTGACGCGCGGCGCGCGCTTGGCCTCGTTTTTCTGGCTGGAAAGCATGGTGCGCGAAACCGAACGCCGCCGGTTATTGTTTGAGATGGATATGGCTATCCTGCAATTGCGCAGTACCCAAGGCGACAGCACACCGACTGTTAACCTCACCGGTTGTTACCATAATTTGCTAAGGATGTGGGCTGAGGTCTAGCGAGTTCATCCTTGTTCCCCGAATCGAGCTCCCCAAACAGTCATTAGCCAGCCAACTTTTAGTGAGTCGACTGGCAGCAGATTGGATTCGTCAGCCTAATGTTTGGCCAAGCGCCAGAAGCAGCCAGCCTTTAGACAATATTTCTCAAAAATCTTGTGAAAAATACCAGCTAAACTACATTTATCATTTTTACTTTAAGCCGCGAATTGTCTTGCCTAAAGTCCCGTCTGCTTTACTGAACATGAACAAAGTCCTCAGCGCCGCCTGCTTGGCGAGCTTCCAGTTTGCTCTGCTAGTTGACACAGCCTCAGCAGACGCAGATTTGACCGAGTTGGGTTTAGAAGAATTACTGTCGGTAAAGATCACTTCGGTTTCCAAAAAAATCCAGTCACTCAACGATGCGGCCGCTGCGGTGTTTGTTATCAGCAATGAAGATATCAAGCGTTCCGGTGCTACCAACATTCCAGACGCATTACGTCTTGCACCCGGTATCGATGTCGGTCGCATCGACGCCAACAAATGGGCCGTCAGCTCGCGCGGTTTTAACGGCCGGTTCTCCAATAAGTTGTTAGTGCTGATCGACGGTAGAAATATCTACACACCCGCGTTTTCCGGCGTGTATTGGGAGATGCAGGATGTGATGATGGAGGATGTGGAGCGCATCGAGGTCATTCGCGGGCCTGGTGCAGCCCTGTGGGGTGCCAATGCCGTGAATGGCGTTATCAACATCATCACTAAACATTCTGCGGATACGCAAGGCGGCTTGTTCGCTGCTGGCGGTGGTAGCGAGGAACGCGGTTTTGGTTCGTTCCGTTATGGCGGCAAACTGAACGAAACGACCAGTGGTCGGGCTTACGTGAAAGGCTTTGAACGCGACGCCCTAAGCAGACCGGCCGGCCAAGCTGCTGGCGATGCCTGGAGCAAAATGCAGGGTGGCTTTAGATTAGACTCAGACTTATCCTCCGCCGACTCGGCGACACTACAAGGCGACGTCTATCACAGCGATTTGAATCAACAAATCGGGCTAGCCTCGCTCACGGCACCGTATCGAGAAGCCATCGCCGACCAAGCCCAAGCCACAGGCGGTAATTTGGTCAGCCGTCTGCAACACCAAATTTCAGACACCTCAACCTATGCACTGCAACTCTATTTTGACACCTATGACCGCCGCGAAGCTTTTATCGAAGAACAGCGTCACACCGGCGATGTCGATTTTCAACACCGCTTTGCCTTCAACGATTGGAACGACATTGTCTGGGGAGCAGGCTATCGCTATACCTATAGCGAAGTGACGCAGATTAAGGCGAGCGTGTTTAATTTTAATCCCATCGCGCGCGGCGAGAGTTATTTCAGTACCTTCTTGCAGGACCAATTAACCTTGGTTGATGAACAGCTGTGGCTCACTCTGGGTTCCAAACTGGAGCATAACGATTACACCGGCATAGAAGTGCAACCCACGGCCCGCCTACTCTGGGGACCGGACCCCAACCACCGGCTGTGGGCGGCGGTCTCCCGCGGCGTGCGCATTCCGTCGCGGGTGGATGCGCATATGGAGTTGATCGGCCAAGTCGTGCCGCCGCTGACCAGCCCCAACAGCACACCTTTACCGCTCGCGATCTCGGTAACCGGCTCCAATGCTTTTCAAGCCGAAGAAGTGCTGGCGTATGAAACCGGCTATCGCTATACCCCCAGCAACAATTTTTCCTTGGATGTTTCGCTGTTTTATAACGATTACCAAAATCTGCGCTCTTACCATCCCGGAGCAACAGACCCGTCAAATGTGCCGTTTTTTATAAAACAGCCTTTGATCATCGACAATACCGGCAACGGCAAAACGTACGGTGTGGAAACCGCAGCGGTTTGGAAAATGTTGGATTGGTGGCGCTGGGATTTGAGTTATAGCGTGTTGAAAACCGAGCTTTCGAGCAATCAGTATTATAAGGAGGCCGTATCGCCGCAACATAAAACTTCATTGCGCGCGCTGCTGAACATCACCCCGGATATTACCTTGGATGCATGGCTGCGCTATGTGGACAACGCCAGCGCCTTTACCCTAAGCGGGCCGGCATACATCAAGGCCTACACCACCCTGGATCTGCGACTGGCCTGGAAGCTCAATCAGGCTGTCGAATTATCGCTGGTCGGGCAAAACCTGGCTGACTCCCAACATCTGGAGTACATTCAGGAAACCTTCACCCAAGCCACCGAAGTACAACGCGGGGTTTACGGCAAAATAGTCTGGACGTTTTAACTGCTTTAAACCAGCCAAGCTGAACTAGCTATTCACTGGTTTTTAAGCAATGTTGTTCTGCATGCGGCAAGCCATCAGCAAGTTCCCCAGCCAGATAAGCCGCTACGGCTTTGGCTGGCGATTTCTCGACCGTGGTGTACAGATGGGTATTTCGCTCCAGCAAGTTGCGCTTCACCCCGTCCCCAGCTGACCCGGCGATAGCCACATCCACATAATGCAATGGATGACGATTGCCATCGCCACGCACATGCCATTCATGCAGACTGCCGATATCCGTTAAATCAAGCGTCCAAGCCAGACTCGCCTCAGGTTCCTTCCCCGCAACATACACCAGCCAGCGCGACGCTCTGCCGGCATGTGCTGCAATGCCCCCGTCCGTTTCCACAGCCACGGCAATCAGTATTTCGATCATAGATTTGGCTCCATTTAACACAGAAAATTTAGCACTGAGTAAACGCGTTTAGACAGTCATAGTCAACACTCTCAGCTTCCCTCAGCGATTGAAACAGCTCCAATACCCTATCGCTTGCGCGCAGTTCGAAGCCCAGTTGCCGCAGTAAATTCTCCGTTGTGAAGGCGAGCGGATTTTGCCCAGGCCCCTAATTCTTTCGAATAACACTGCTCGCAGTTTCAGGCTTTAGAAACCGCAAGGTCATTCGATCACTTTCACCAATCGCGGCATATTTATCCCTATTCTTGCTACCTTGGCTAAAGCCTGGCGGTAAACTCCAGACCCCGCCCTCGTGATCTTTGCTGTCGGCCGGGTTGGCGTTGATCTCACTGGCTGCCTGCAATACAAAGCCCGCTGCAGCGGCCCAGGCAATCAGTTGATTTTGACCAATATAGCCAGAGCCATCGTCGTCGGCCACCGCACCGTTAGCCCGGTGTTCCACCAAACCCAAGCTGCCGCCCGGCTTCAGTACTTCGAAAATACCCTTAAACATCAACGCGACGGTATTGGCTTCCCGCCAGTTGTGGACATTGCGAAAGGTCAACACCAGATCGGCTGAGGCAGGTTCGCCGAAATTCGGCTTAGCCTCAGCAAAAAGGCGAACGTCCGGACTACCGTAGATCTCTGCTGACGCATCGAACTTGCGCTGCAGCGCCTTGAGTTGCTTGCCGTAATAGCCCTTGTCGCTGCCTTTAACGGCACTATCCGGGGAAATCACTGCAGCAATGTAATGCCCATGCTCTTTGAGCAACGGGGCCAAAATCTCGGCGTACCAGCCATAGGCCGGGGTAATTTCGATAACAGTCTGCTGTGGATTCACGCCAAAAAATGCCAGTGTTTGCAAAGGATGCCGCCATTTGTCGCGAGCGACGTTTGCCGAATCTCGCCAGCTGCCGGCAACGGCAGATTCCAGCGTCATTGCAGGCTTGGGGCCCGCAGAATTAGGTTCCTGCGAAGGAGAGCAGGCAACTAGCGTTCCAAGAAAGGCAATGGCAATTGGTAGTCGAATCACGGTAGCTTTAGGTCACTCTGTTGTCGGCTTAGATGCTAGGTAACCCAAGGTAACACCCGCCACGCAGAGCCCTTACCTTCAAGCCGATGCACTAGTTTCCAACCAATATAACAACCTTTTGTAAAGATTGGCCGGATCAAACGGTTTAGAGAAAAAATCATTCATGCCTGCTTGCAGGCAATGCTCACGGTCTTCTGCAAACGCATTCGCGGTCATGGCAATAATCGGGACATTTTGCCAGCCGTCCAGCAAGCGGATCTGCCGAGTCGCCTCAAGCCCATCCATCACCGGCATCTGCATGTCCATGATCACTAGGGCAAATGACTGTTGTTTAGCCAATGCCAGGGCCTCTTGACCATTGTCCGCTACCGTGACCTTAAAACCTGCCTCTTCCAGCAAAATAACGCCTACCGCTTGATTGATCGGTTCATCCTCCACCAGCAATAAGCGGGTGCCGAGATACTGGCTGCGCAGAGTCTGCTCGGCTGTGTTTTCGCGGCTGTCGAGCAATTCCCGCGCCCCGGCTTTATGACTACCCTTGCTTAGCCAAGCGGTAAACCAAAAGGTGCTGCCTTCTCCGACCGAGCTAGTAGCCCCGGCTTGACCGCCCATTAACTGCGCGAGCCGTTTGCTTATCGCCAAACCCAATCCCGTACCGCCGTGCTTGCGGGTGATGGAATTATCCACTTGCTCGAACGCGGAAAACAATTTTGGAATCTGCTCCGGCGCAATCCCCCGCCCGCTGTCCCGCACTTCAGCCCGCAGCAGCACCCTGCCCTCTTCCTCGCAGATCGAGAAAATCCGAACCTGTACAAAACCTTGGTCGGTGAATTTGATTGCATTACTGATGTAATTGAGTAGCGCCTGATTGAAACGCAGCGGGTCTCCGCACAGTTGATAGTCAAAAGCGGAGCAATCCACGCTTAACTGCAAACCTTTGTTCTCCGCCAATTCGTTCATGATCGCCTGAACCTTGGTCGCCACTTCACCCATATCAAACTCTGACGACTCCAGCACCAACTTTTCAGCCTCGATCTTGGACAAATCGAGGATATCGCTGATCACGCCGAGCAGATGCTGGGCCGAGTCGCCAATCTGCTTCAGAAAACTGATTTGCTCAGGGTCGCTGGCCTTACGGAACAAAATATGGGTGAGGCCGACAATCGCATTGAGCGGGGTGCGAATTTCGTGACTCATATTCGCCAAAAATGCGGTTTTGGCCCGATTGGCGGTATCGGCACGCAAATTGGCTTCTACCAGATCATCCAAGCGCTGGTGCATCTGCGTGATATCGATATGGCAACCTACCATGCGCATAGGTTCATCGTTGTCCGTCCACTGCACCACCCGACCGGCGCAGATCACCAAAACCGTGGAGCCGTTCTTGTGCCGATACCTTACTTCATTGTAATAAGGTACTTCACCATGACTCATTACATGACGTTGGAAACTTTCGAGGACACCGGGCAGGTCTTCCTTAAAAATGAGCTTTTGCCAGGTATGCGGGATATTCGGAAATTCGTCATTCGCGTAACCCAACATGCTTCTAAAGGTCTCACTAAAATATTCGGTGCCGTTGGAGACGTTCCAGTCCCAATAACCCGCAAACGCGGACTCTAAAAGCCCCTGCAAATGGTTGAGTTCTTCTTCCAAAAGGAGATTTTTGCGTAATTGCTCTTCGGATTTCTTCCGTTCGGAAATATCAATCACCACGCCGATATATTTGAGCACACTGCCATCATCATTCAGAAGCGGTCGGCCCCGCGCCATCAGCCAACGCGACTCCTGAGCAGGCGAAAGCAACACCCGCCATTCAGTTTCAAAAGCCACCGAGCGTGAGACCGCCTCTGCATTAATGGCTTCAACCTGGGCTATGTCGTCTGGATGCACCGTTTTGCGCCAGGCCGCGTAACTCGGTTCCAGAGAACCGTAGGGAATGTTATACAACTCCCATATTTCGTCAGACCAATAATTCCGATTGGTCCCCAACTCCCATTCCCAGGAGCCGCCTCGCGCGGCGTCCATGACCAAACGCACGCGTTGCTCGCTCTCGCGTAACACCCGTTCTGCCAAGCGTTGCGAGGTTACCTCTGTGGCCACGCCAGCAACAAAACAGCGACCTTCCACATCGCAGAAACTAAATTTGCTGGCGTGCCAAATTTGCTCGGTACCGTCTGTTTCGACAATCGTTTCATCTATTTCCAACGCTTGACCGGTCTGCATAACCCTCAAGTCGTTGGCGCGAAATTGTTCGGCAACGCTTTTCGGCCACATCCCAAAATCGGTTTTACCCTGCCAGTCTTGCAATCCTTTATGAAAGCGCTGCTCAAACACTCTGTTCAAGTACACATAACGACCTTGCTCGTCTTTAATCCAAGCGGCGGCGGAACTATTATCCATGAACAGCCGAAAACGGGCTTCAATGTTTCGTTGCGCTTCTTCAGCAGAATACAATTCGGAAATGTCGGAAAAGCTCAATACTGCGCCGGCAATGTCGCCCACTTCGTTCTCAAACGGGTCGATCTGCATCAGAAAATGAAACTCGCCGTGGTGGATCTGTTCCACCACCGAGTCGCCACTCGCCACCACATTCGTGACGTAGTCTCGTAACTTGGGTATCGGAATATGACAGGGAATGCCGTACAAAAACTGGCCAATATCGTCTGGCACCAAGCCGAACACCCGGGTGGCAAAAGCGTTATAGCGCGTCACATGCCCTTCCTTGTCGACCAGCACCAAGCTGCTGCGCAGGGAATTTTGAATACTGGTCAGCGTGGCATTGAGTTGCGCAGACTCCAAAGACTTGACCCGCAATTCGTCATTTAGGGTGGTTAATTCTTCATTCGAGGCCTGCAGTTCCTCATTGGACGCTTGTAACTCCTCACTGGAGCATTGCACTTCCTCACGCAGCATTTGCAACTCGGTATTCGCCGATTCGAGTTGGCTAATGACGCTGTGCAACAACTCCCGACTTTCTGCCAATTCACGGCGAGTTTGCGCGACTTCGTCATAGGGCTGCTCAGCCACCGCCAGCGGTTTGTCAGTTACTTGACCAGGGGTAGACTCACTAAACGTGATCAGGATGCCAAACTCTTGGCTACCGGGTGTCTGCTCAATACGGGTCACTTTAGGCCTAACCCGCGCTGCTGCGCCATCGATCAGCAAATCCAGCGCAATCCCTTCCACCGCATTCAGGTTTTCTTGCATCAACCTGAAGCAAAGCGCTTTTAATTCATTGCGTAACTCCGGCAAGCATAGAGAAAACACCGAAAAATCAGTACTTTCCTCTGGCAAACCGAAAAAGCGCCGACCATTCCCAAAAAAGCGTAAGGGTTCAAACGTGTCATTGATCAGCACACCGGCTGGCGCGTAATCCCGCATCAAAGCGCTAATGGCTAAATCGGTTAGCACTTGCCGATAACTCACATTCCCCATATTAGACTTGGCTCCGTTGCCTTCCACAGCGACATTAAAGGGTGAATAGCGCAGCGCGTGCCGCGCATCCACAGCGCGGCGGCGATAGAGTTTGTTACTGCCATCCAATACCTCGAACAAGGGCGAATTTAGCCCGACTGATTCTGATTTGCCTAAAAGTAATAAGCCGTCAGGCTTCAATGCGTAATGAAAAGCGTTGATTAAGTCTGTTTGCTGTGCCGGTTTAAAATAAATCAGCAAATTCCGACAACTCACCAAATCCATATTAATAAAGGGCGGATGATGAATAACGTTGTGCGTGGAAAATATACATAGCTCGCGGACTAGCGGCTGGATCCGCCAACCGCTCCCCTCATTTTTAAACCAGCGCTGTTGCCGCTCCGCACCTAAACCGGCCATATCCCTGGATGCGTATATCCCGGCCCGCGCAGACTCAATCGCTTCGTCGCGAATGTCGGTAGCAAACACCCGCACCTCGAAAAGGCTCAGCCTGTCTCCTAAGATTTCGGCCAGGACCATCGCGATGGAATACGGCTCTTCTCCAGTCGCACAGCCAGGCACCCAGACCCTGACCGAATCGCCGGCGGCTTTACCTGCGACCAAAATCCGTAACGCAGTCTCCAAGGCAGCAAAGGCTGAATCGTCTCGAAAAAATGACGATACCGACACCATAAAACATTGTTGCAAGCGGCTGAGTTCTTCCGGGTGTTCGTTTACGTACTCGACATAGTGTTCCAAGGAGTCGATTTCCAAGCTGCGAAACCGGCGAAATGCCTGTCGCCGCAAGGTGCCTTCCTTGTAACTGTTGACGTCCAAACCAGTCGTGTGGTGCACCAAGCGGATTAGCTCAGAAAATGCATTCGCCGAACCCATGACTTCATCGTTGATGACCCGGCCAATGTCTTCGGTGTGATTCAACCAGTCAGCAATCTGCTGGGAGCTGCCCACTAAATCGGCCAAACCTAATTTGACGACCGACTCCGGCATGGCGCTATGCACGGCGTCTGCCGGGTTTTGTAAGATGACCAAGCCTTCCACCGCAGCCACCGCTTCTGTGCCCAAAGTGCCATCATGTCCCGAGCCGGATAGCAAAACGACGATAGCCTTTTCCTGGCGACTGTCAGCGATGGAACTAAATAAGCCATCAATCGACGGCGAGATGGGTTGGGTATTTTCGGACGGAAACACTATCAATTTGTGATTCGCCACCTCGATATTGTGTCTCGGTGGGCACACGTACAGGTGGTCGCTTACTAAATCCATACCATCCTCAGCCCAGCACACATTGAGCGAGGATCTGGCTTGCAACAGCTCGGTCAATAAACAGGGTTTATCGGGAGACAAATGATGAGCTAACACATAAGCAAACTTCCCTTGCGGCTGTAAACCGGCAAACACCGGCATCAGGGCTTGTAACCCGCCGGCAGACGCGCCGATACCGACGACTTCGCAGCTTCTCTGTTCGCCCTCGCAACCCACTGCCCCCCCCTTTGCTTACTGTTTTTATAATTTTTCCTGTTATCTCAGGATGATAATCGAACCCAAACCATGGCCTTCGCTAAAAAATAGCATAAAGCTCGGGCGGCTTTTGATTTTAATGCCTCGAGCTACAGTCAGACGTGTCCCGATTTATACGCTCCCAAAATGCCAGGACTCGACTATCAATGGCTTGAGTGGGCGTTCGGCGATGGCAACCAACCGAGGAAGCTGACACCTGCGACGCAATCAATCGGCTTGCTAAGCGGGGGTTAAATACTAAGAATGCGCTGCCCTGGCAGCTTAGCCATTTTTGTCTTCGAGGAATTGCACAAACTGTGAGGCTGGCATGGGCTTGGCGAAATACCAACCCTGGCCGAATTTGACGCCTTGCGCGAGCAGATAGTGCATTTGGTGTTCATGCTCGATACCTTCCGCGATCAATTGGTACTGCATGGCCCCCGCAATGCTCACAACATGATCGATCAAACCCCGGCTGAGACTGGCAGTTTCAATACTGTCCACAAACACCTTATCGATCTTTAAATAGTCCATCGGAAACCGATGCAAATAACTCAAGTTGGAATACCCGGTACCA
This sequence comes from Proteobacteria bacterium ST_bin11, assembly GCA_002083615.1. Lineage (GTDB taxonomy): Bacteria > Pseudomonadota > Gammaproteobacteria > Methylococcales > Methylomonadaceae > Methylomonas. The sequence goes on from MSXO01000006.1 coordinate 105,117, forward strand.
AAGTCGTCCAGCGCGATTTTAGCCCCCACATCGCGCAGCTCCTGCATGATTTTCTTGCAGCACACGGCGTGCTCCGGCATCAAGCTGTGCTCGGTAATTTCGTAGATAATTTGTTGCTGCGGAATATGACTGAACAACAGCGCGTCACTGGCCAAATCCTTGCCATCCGCCCCCAAATCCAATGGACTCAGATTGACACTGACGTGAATATCCGAATTTTGCTTTAGAAAATCACCCAGCTCAGTATCGATACGTTCGATCAGCCAGCGGGTGATGTGACGGATCATGCCGTTTTGCTCCGCAATCAGGATAAACACCAACGGCGGAATCATCCCCCGCTCCGGGTGCTGCCAACGAATCAGGGCCTCTGCACCCACGCAGCGCTTATTAACCATGTCCATCATGGGTTGGTAATGAACACAAAACTGATTGTTCTCGATAGCTTGCCAAAGCTCGTGTTCCAAGAGGCTGGAATGGCGGCGGTTTCTTTTCAGCAACAGCACCAAGGCTATCGAGATTATCCCGCCCATAACCAGCAAGTACAGCGCCTCACGAGTCCATTGCCGAATGATGAAAGCCGGTGAGGCCGATACGACTGCAAAAATGGGATAATCGGTCGACTTGTAGATCGACAGCAGATTGCCGCGATAATACCTAACGTGGTCGGTCGTATCGGAAAGCGGCGGTATCTCTTGCTCGGACATCGACCCAAAACTGACGACGGCTTTGCCATCTTGACGCACCAACAATACGTCGCTCACTTCACCAAGACGCACATACTCATGAAATTCCGCAAAAATGTCCGGATCAATCAGCGCATTGACGTAGCGGTTGGCATTTACCCGATAATTTACAAGAATTGATTTGCCGCCTTGCAATGTCGGCATAGGCGGCACCAAAGCAATGTCGCCGTCCTTTTCCGCGATCGCGGTTTGCTCAAGCGTAGTGATTAAGACCGGGGGCTCGAACATTTTTACATCGTTGCAAATCAATTTCTTATCGTTGATGATGCCAATCTCGCGGATATACATCACCTTAAAAACCTTATCACGCATAAACGCCATAGCAGACTGATCGCACTCGGCTTTCGTTTGCTCCGCTATTTGCTTTAAGTTTGCTTGGGTTACTTTCAGGATTTTGTCAGCCCGTCTGGCTGTCGCGTCAGCAAGAAAAGACATTTCGCGCTCAATACGGTTTTCAATCCAGAAATAGGACACTCCCAACATCAATACTTCCGGTAATAAAGCCAGGAAGAGCATGATCGGCAATTCGTGTCGTAAAAAGAGGCGATCAAGCAACTTTCTTCCGCGATATTTGGGCATAGAGTCAAAAATTACGAGTAGACAAGACTAAAAGCTGACAACGTTTATGAGTTTGTTCTTCAACTTGATGAATGAGGCAGAAACAGCTTTTGTTAATCTTTGGCAGGGTTGCTCAAAAACGCCGAAATTTGCCTTGTTTTGCGCAATCTATCAACGAGCCTGACTCAAAACAGACGCCAAATTCACGCCCTTGGGGCTAGAAATACACAAAATGATAGGCCCGACGCTGAGCATAGCCAGTTTGTTGACGGCACCGATGATAACGATCTGTTCGATCTCGCCGAGGCCTAGGGAGCTTTCGCCGTGCTGAGCGGCACGGATCGTTTCCTGGATGATCGCCCCGAATGCATCCATATTGGACGCTTCGGCGGATTGGGCCAAAATCAGACCGTCGTGGTAGGCTGCACAGGCGCTGACGCCCTTGATGTTCACAACTTGATCCACCACGGCCTGCACGGCATCAATGAATGCCGCGCGCTTTAGCCGGGTGGCTTCGCTGACATTGACGATGTCGGCCGCTGGTTGCCGGCGCGCAGCGAGATAGTCGTCGGCGAGCGTATCCAACTGCGCCAACTGCGATTCAAACCAATGCATGTTAAGGCTCTAGGCAGGGGTTAATTGGCCAGATAACTGGTGAACAATTTTTTCAATACCGGAATGGTTTCTTTCAATTCAAAGCGCACCCGGCCCAACAAGGCTTCCCGTTGGGTTACCAGGGCCAAAATGAAGCCCCCGTCAATCGGCGTGGATAGAATATAACCATCGTTGTTTTCGCAGATCACCATATTAGTCAAATGATGGCCGACATGTTGCGCCGCTTTGGCCGCCGCGCCGAATACCACCTGCACGGAGGCGCCGATGGCGTCGGTGTTGATTTCGAAATCGCGGTGAATATGCGTGACAAAGCCGTCGCTGTCGACAATGGCCGCCGCCGACACACCCTGGATGTTCATCAGATTACGCAGAATGGAATCTATTTCGTTGTTCTGAGATTTTCGCGGGTCGAGAAATTGGACATTACTACTCATGCTGTTCTCCTGATTCTTATAATATTTATCAACCTACAGTAAATCGACGCGGATCAAACACGTTTTGTCGCCTAGTGCGTTGCACTTGGTTTCGGTCGCCTTCACGTTGCGATTGAAAAAAGTTCTGACGATGCCGCCGACCATACCCGCCTCGAAATGGCAGATAGGCGCGGACACGTTGTGAATGCCGGCGCAGGACACGCATTCGTCCACCCGCAACTCCAACACCCCTGCCGAAAGGTCCACTTTGTCGGGCACGACTAAACCGATACTGAGCTGCCGACAGAGTAATTTGATTTTGCCGACATAGGTCTCCAAGTCCTTGTCGATATTAGCAGCGGCAATTTGGCCCATGGCCAAACCCAAGCTTTGGCCGGAATGGTAAACCAGCGAGGGTGCACCTTGGCCCAGTATATCCTCCACGTTGGACCCTAGCGCCACCATGCGTAGTGCTTGAAACAAGCGGATCGGAATCAGCGGTCCTAGATCTTTTCGATTTTCGATGTCGAACTCGCCTGAAATAATACCGTCGAGAATTTGCTGCTGGGCAATCTGATAGTCTGATTTACTGTTTTGTATCATGGCGTATATCCTCTTAAATTCGGTTAATTATCCACACACTGCAGTTCGACCCGCCGATTTAAGGCCTGGCCCTGTTTGGTATCATTAGCTTCTGCCGGTTTTCTCAAGCCTTCCGAGGCGATAAGGATGGTATTTGCGGCAATACCGTTGGCGACTAATAATTTTTTTACCGCTTTCGCCCGCGACAAACCCAACTGCAAGTTAGCGGCATCACTCCCCAAATTACAGGTGTGTCCATTCAGTTTGATGCGGTTCCGACAGCTTTTTGCCGCCACCAGCAACTCGGTAGAGTTGTTAGTCGATTCCGAAGTCAACTGGATGGAATCGAATTTGAAGTAGACGGTAAACGGCAGCGCGGCAGAAGCCTGTGCGGCGTTACCCGAGGCAGATTTGGGAATACCTGCCGCTGTTGGCTCGGTGGGTAACGCCGGAAATGACTCAGCCGTCTGTATTTCCCTATCGCTGGCGCCGGATTGTTGCGGGTGTTGACTATCCACCACGGCACTCTCAGGCTTCGTCTCGGCAACCGAGGGTGAAGGGGCTGCGGCCAAAGGATTCGGCGCTTTGCCATCAAGGTTAGCGCTGGCTACAAGCTGCTCTGAGGCAGGGTTGACGTCTCGGGTGGTTTGCTTATTCAGGGCCGAAGTCTCGACAATTGCTTCCGATTTTTCCGTTAAATCCGGCACAAAAACCACGGCTAAAGCCAGTGAACCGATCACACCCAGCAACCAAGGCACATGACCGTCCCTAGGCTTTTTAAAGGTTTTGTCTGCTTTGCCTAGCGGCTTACCTGATTTCAACCGAGCTTTATCGGTAGACGGAGTAATACCGTCCAGGCCGTCGTGATCGAGCGATCGAGGTTTTTTCATGGAATTCCCTTACGTTCCGTTGCCGGAAGCCTGCGTAATGTTAGCCGGGACAGTGTGAGCAAGCACCGACTTAAATCTGATCGGCTATCATATGCAAGTTTCCTTGCAGAATCAAAATTGATACTAGTTCAAATAATTTTATTTTAGAATTTGACACGAAGCCGTTCCAACCTTCTCTAAAACATTGCTGATCACGAACCGTCAATCTCGACTTATATAACCGACCGGACCTGATTGAGCCGGCATGCTTATTAGTCTTTGCCCAGCAGCGATCGTCCACTTTTTGCCCTAACCTGAGCCGCCTAAAACTTTATCGACAGGCGTTTTGCACCCCAATTGCCCGGTAAGGGATTGAATACGCCCGCGCAAGCGCTACCACAAAACCGGCAATTGCCGGCATCGTCCAAGTTCCACTCCGACAGCTCGTACCAATCCCGACCGATCAGTAGCTTGCCGCAACCGTGGCAGTAAGTGCTCTCAGCCGATTTGTCGTGAACATTACCCACATAGGCGTAACGCACACCGTTTTTTAAAGCAATGCTGCGCGCTAACAATAAGGCTGAACGTGGCGTCGGCGGCGTATCCTGCATTTTCCAATCTGGATGAAACGCGGTGAAATGCATGGGTACATCCGGCCCTAAATGCTCTACTACCCATTGCGTCATCGCGTGCAACTCTGCCTCGGAATCATTGGCGCCAGGGATCAGCAATGTAGTCAACTCCAACCAAACCGGAGTTTCGTGTTTCAGATATTGCAAAGTCTCCAACACTGCTTGCAAGTGGCCGCCTGTAATCTTGCGATAAAACTCCTCGCTAAAAGCTTTTAGATCGACATTGGCTGCGTCGATGTAACGGTAAAATTCGGCGCGCGGTTCCGCGCACACATAGCCGGTCGTCACCGCCACGGATTTCAAGCCCAGTTCGCGGCAGGCTTGAGCAGTATCAATCGCATATTCGTGAAAAATCACAGGGTCGTTATACGTATATGCGACGCTGGCGCAGGCGTGCTCCAACGCAGCCCTAGCTATGGCTACAGGGCCAGCACGACTCATTAAGGTGTCCATTTCCCGCGACTTACTGATATCCCAATTTTGGCAAAACTTGCAGGCCAAATTACAGCCGGCGGTGCCGAAAGAAAAAATCGGCGTGCCGGGCAGAAAATGATTGAGGGGCTTTTTCTCGATAGGGTCAATGACAAAACCGCTGGAGCGACCGTAACTGGTCATTACGATTTGCCCATCCCGATTTTGGCGCACAAAACACAAGCCGCGCTGACCTTCGTGTAATTTGCAAAAGCGCGGACACAAGTCGCACTGCACTTTGCCATCGTCAAGCAAATGCCAGTAGCGACTGACAGCCGTATCTGGGCTGAGTAATCTAGTCATGGCGATGCTCCTTGAGCCCCAAACATAAAATCGGTTCCTTATCTTTTAGAGTTAGCGGTAGAATAAACCCAAGGTTAGCGTGGTATTAAATTATTTTTATCCTTCCAGATGCGCTAGGCCCCTGATCGTATTAAAAACTTTAAAATAAAAAAGGATCAGCGAATGAACAGAAAACCAGCCGTGGCAGGACGGTTTTATCCTGCCCACCCACAACAACTCCATGACGCAGTCTCCGGTTATTTGCGGGAAGTAAGCCGAACCGGCAACGTGCCGAAAGCCATGATTGTGCCGCATGCCGGCTACATTTATTCCGGGCCAATAGCCGCAACCGCCTATGCCCGTTTAAAGCCCGCCGCAGCCAGTATTACTCGCGTAGTTCTAATCGGCCCTTCACATCGGGTGGCCTTTCGCGGCCTAGCGGTTAGTAGAGCCCAGGCCTACAACACCCCACTGGGCGATGTCCAGACAGACCGAGCGGCTATCGAGGCCTTGCTGACGCTACCGTTTGTCGAATATATCGAACAAGCTCACACCCTGGAGCACAGCCTGGAAGTACATCTGCCGTTTTTACAGGAAGTTCTACAGCAGTTCACGCTAGTTCCCATCGTTGCGGGCGACGCTAGCCCCGAGCAAGTCAGTCAGGCTTTGGATCTGCTGTGGGGCGACGATGACACCTTATTGGTTGTCAGTTCGGACCTCAGCCATTATCACGACTACGACACCGCTCAACGACTGGACCAAGCAACCAGTCGGATGATCGAGCATTTGCAGTACAAGGAAATCTGCGGCGAAGCCGCTTGCGGCAAGGTACCGGTCAGCGGCCTGTTGAAACTGCTAAAACAAAAAGGCTTATCGATTAAAACCATCGATCTGCGTAATTCCGGGGATACCGCTGGCGATAAGCAACAAGTCGTAGGTTATGGCGCCTATGTCGTTGACTGAAACCCAGCAAAATCAGTTACTGACTCTGGCCCGACAATCCATTGCTCACGGCCTGCAAACTGGTCGATCTCTAGCGATAAACCTGGACGAGTATCCGGCGGAATTGAACGAAAGCCGCGCAACATTCGTCACACTGGAACGCGGGGGACAGTTGCGCGGCTGCATCGGCATGCTGGAAGCGGTGCGGCCTTTGGCGGAAGACGTGACCCAGAATGCCTTTGCCGCGGCTTTCCGGGACCGGCGCTTTCCGCCAGTAGCAGCCGATGAACTGACCGAACTCGATCTGCACGTCTCCGTGCTTAGTACCGCCGCTGCGTTGAAATTCGGGTCGGAAGCGGATCTGATCGCCCAGCTGCGTCCTGGCATCGACGGTATTATCTTGCAGGAAGGCGGTCGGCGCGGCACCTTCCTACCTTCAGTGTGGGATGATTTACCCAATCCCAAACAGTTTTTGCAACAACTCAAACTAAAGACCGGCTTACCCGCCCTCTACTGGTCGAACACACTTCAGGCCTTTCGTTACACCTGCGAAATATTTGGCTAATCAACGCCATTCCCAAGCGCCGCAACCCAAGCAATATCGGCCCTAGCGGCCTTTGATCTTGTTCCAAACCGGCAACGAACATTATAATAGCTGCATTTTCGACTGATCCGGGCCCAGAGTTTCCTGTAACGCGCCGCTTTTTGCGCGCCTAAATCGACATGCCAAAGCCGATCAACCCTCTTCTTCATTCCTGGTATCACTGATGAAAAATCAAAATTACAAACCCTGCGACCTGGTGATTTATGGCGCGTTGGGTGATTTATCCAAGCGAAAGTTGCTGATTTCGCTGTATCGGCTGGAAAAATCCAACTTGCTCGAAACCGATACCCGCATCATCGGCGTTGATAGGCTGGATGAAACTAGCCCCGGTTTTATCGAAATCGCCCATAAAAGCCTGATCGCACATTTAAATACACCCATTGATGAAGAAATCTGGGGGCGCCTATCAAATCGACTCTCTTATTTAAAAATCGATCTAACCCAACCGGAACAATATTTACAGCTGAATCATGCCGTCGATCCGGAACAGCGGGTGATGGTCAACTATTTTGCGGTAGCGCCATTTCTCTTCAAAAGCATTTGCCAGGGTTTGCAAAGCAGCGGCGTGCTGACAGCCGAATCGCGCATGGTCATGGAAAAGCCCATCGGCAACGACCTCAAGTCGTCGAAGGAAATCAACGACGTAGTCGCCGACGTTTTCCACGAAGACCAGGTCTATCGTATCGACCATTACTTGGGCAAAGAAACGGTATTAAACCTGCTGGCCCTGCGTTTCGCCAATTCGATCTTCACCACCAACTGGAACCATAATACCATCGACCATATTCAGATTACGGTCGGCGAAGATATCGGCATTGAGGGCCGCTGGGAATACTTCGATAAAACCGGCCAGTTGCGCGACATGCTGCAAAACCACTTGCTGCAAATTCTGACATTCGTGGCCATGGAGCCGCCCGCCGATCTGGAAGCCGAGAGCATCCACATGGAAAAGATCAAGGTACTCAAATCCTTGCGACCTATCACTGCACGCAATGTGGAAGAAAAAACCGTGCGTGGCCAATACACTGCGGGCTTCATTAAAGGCACCCAGGTACCCGGTTACTTGGAAGAGGAAGGCGCCAACAAGGAAAGCACTACCGAAAGCTTCGTGGCGATTCGCGTGGACATCGACAACTGGCGTTGGGCCGGCGTACCGTTTTATATGCGGACCGGCAAGCGCATGCCCAATAAACGCACAGAAATCGTGGTTAACTTCAAGCAATTGCCGCATAACATCTTCAAGGATAGCTTCCGTGATTTGCCAGCCAACAAACTGGTAATCCATTTGCAGCCCAACGAAGGCGTGGACGTGGTGATGTTGAACAAGGTGCCGGGCATAGACGGGAATATCAAATTGCAGCAAACCAAACTGGACTTAAGTTTTTCCGAAACCTTCAAGAAGAACAGTATTTTCGGCGGCTATGAAAAACTGATTCTGGAAGCCCTGCGCGGCAACCCGACGCTGTTTTTAAGCCGCGAGGAAATCGAGCAAGCCTGGGCCTGGGTCGATTCGATTCAGGATGCCTGGGAACAAAGCCACAGTGCTCCAAAGTCTTACCCGGCAGGCAGCTGGGGGCCGATTGCCTCCGTGGCATTGCTGGCCCGCGACGGTCGCGCCTGGGAAGAGTAATCAATCTGTACCCATCACGAGAACAACGAATATGGTTAGAGAATTTTTTTTCGAACAACGCAGTCACCTATTTACCGCCCTGGTCGCCGAATGCCAGGATGTTTTGTCTGAAGCTATCAGCAAACACGGTATGGCGACATTATTGGTGTCAGGTGGCAGCACCCCAGCCCCACTTTACGAAGCTTTATCCAAATCCGATTTGAATTGGAAAAAAATCAAAGTGGCGTTGGTGGACGAACGCTGGGTGGATAATCAACACAGCGCCAGCAACGAGGCCCTGATTCGCCGCAGTCTGCTGATCAACAACGCCAAAAACGTTGAATTCATCGGCATGAAAACACCGGACATTACGGCCAAGCAAGGCCAAGCCGATACGGAAACTCGTTACGGCAAACTACCGCAACCGTTTACACTGGCGATTGTTGGCATGGGTCCGGACGGCCATACCGCCTCCCTGTTTCCGCACGCCGAAGGTTTGGCAAATGCCTTGAGCGAGGATAACCAGCAACTGACAGCGGCGATCACCGCCATTCAAAGCGAAGTAACAGGCGCCAATACCGAACGCCTGACCTTGACCCGTAGCGCATTGTTAAAGTCCGAACGCATCGTCATTCTGTTCACCGGCGAAGATAAATTGGCGGTTTTCAATAGCGCCCAGAAACCGGGGCCTTTAGAGGATATGCCGATCCGGGCTTTATTGAACCAGGAAGACGTGCCGGTGGAATTGTATTGGGCACCTTAAATCAAGATTGCCTTACTAGTTAACCTGGATTTGACCCAAGCCGTCTGGAGAGACAGAACCCAGCCCTGGAAACGTTTGTCAACATCAACGCCCGATTAACCGAGAGACGCTTTGTATACCGAAAATATAAAAAAAGACCTACTCTTGTTCGCTAAGGCCACGCTATCCAACCAAATAGCGCGGTTCCTGCCTGGCTTTTATGTGCGAATTACGGCTCAAACGGGGCGCGGCGAAGGCGACGACAGCAGCGACGAGATCGCCGAGTATTTCCACCAGTGTTGCCAAGATTATCGGAAACAGCTCGGTTACGATGAAGCGGCGTTCAAAGCATTCTTGGCGGATAAAGCCGTTCTGGAGTATGGCCCAGGCGATATTCTTGGCGTAGCACTGTTGCTTTATGCCTACGGCGCAACATCCATCCACTGCGTCGACCGCTTTCCGCTAAACAAGATCAGCGACAAAAACAGACAGGTATACCTTTCACTGCTTAATCGCCTGCACGGCGATGAAAAACAAAGAGCGATGACGGTTTTCAACATTCCGGGCGATCCGGACAGTGGTTTTAACTCGAAGTTGATCGAATACTCGGTGAAGAAAAACGGTTTGTCCGGAGTAACCAACGCCTACGACCTGATTCTTTCCAGAGCGGTCTTGGAACACGTCAACGACTTGGACGCTACTTTTTTGGATATAAAAAACGCCTTAAAACCCACCGGAAAATCGATACACAAAGTCGATTTAAAAAGCCACGGGCTAGACCGTTATCGGCCCTTCGACTTTTTGACCTGGTCTGACACCTGCTACCAACTGATGTATTCGCACAAAGGTTTCCCCAACAGGTGGCGAGTCGATAAATATGTGCAAGCAGCTAAAAATACAGGTTTAGCCATCGCTCACCTGGAACCGGACCAAACCCTGAGCCTGGAAAAAATCGACCACATTGCGCCTTTTCTGGCCAAGAACTTTCGAAACGTTCCCAGAGAACAACTCAGTTGGCTCAGTTTCTGGACGGTCTTAGAGCACGTCAACTAGCTGCTGGGCCCCGGATACAAGCCACTTTATTTCGCCAAGCGATCGCAAATTCCATCGAGTATTTGCGAGTTATTAACCCCTAAATTAGGACATTGCTCATGCATCAGACATTAGAAAAAGTGACCGCCGACGTGGTGGAACGCAGCCGCGAAAGCCGAGCTGCCTATCTGGCTCGCATCGACGCTGCCGTGGAAAACGGCCCGCATCGCGGCAAACTGGCTTGCGGCAACCTAGCCCATGGCTTCGCAGCCTGCTCCAGTGAGGAAAAAAACGATTTGGCACAAACTCAAAAAGCCAACGTCGGCATTATTTCCGCCTACAACGACATGCTGTCCGCCCATGAACCTTACAAAGACTTCCCCGCCTTGATTAAACAAGCGGTGCGCGAAGCCGGCGGTGTGGCGCAGTTTGCCGGCGCAGTCCCAGCCATGTGCGACGGTGTCACCCAAGGTCAGCCCGGCATGGAGTTATCGCTGTTCAGCCGCGATGTGATCGCACTATCCACCGCCATCGGCTTGAGCCACAATATGTTCGATGCGGCTTTGTACTTGGGCGTCTGCGACAAAATCGTACCTGGCTTATTGATCGGCGCTTTGACCTTCGGCCATTTGCCGGCAGTATTCGTGCCAGCCGGTCCAATGCCGAGCGGCTTGCCGAATAAAGAAAAAGTCCGCATTCGCCAGCTCTACGCAGAAGGCAAGGTTGGCCGCCAGGAATTGCTGGAGTCAGAATCGCAGTCCTACCATAGTCCGGGCACCTGCACTTTCTATGGCACCGCCAATAGTAACCAAATGATGGTCGAGATCATGGGCCTGCACTTACCAGGCAGCTCTTTCGTCAATCCCTACACCCCACTGCGCGACGAGCTGACCAAAGCCGCCGCCAAGCAAGTCTTGAAATTTACGGCGCTGGGTGACGACTTCCGGCCAATTGCCCATGTCATCGACGAAAAAGCGATTTTGAACGCGTTGATCGGTCTACTGGCTACCGGCGGCTCGACCAATCACACGATTCATTTGATCGCCATCGCTCGTGCAGCCGGCATAATCATTAACTGGGACGATTTCGACAGGCTGTCGAAAGTGGTGCCTTTGTTAACCAAGATCTATCCCAACGGTTCCGCTGACGTCAACCACTTTCATGCCGCTGGCGGTATGGGCGTATTGATTGCGGAACTATTGCGTAGCGGCCTGCTGCATGGCGATGTTCTCACCATCGGCGACCAACGCGGTATGGCCCAATACAGCCAAGAACCAAAACTGAACGACGGCGTGTTGCAGTGGCAAGAAGGCCCCGGCACGTCGCAAGACGAAGCAGTGATCGGCTCGGTAGCCAAACCGTTCGCAGCCGGCGGCGGTTTGCACGTCATGCACGGCAATCTAGGCCGCGGCGTCTCAAAAATCTCCGCTGTCGCCGAGCAACATCAAGTCGTCACCGCGCCAGCGGTGGTGTTCGACGACCAAGACGAGGTGGTTGCAGCCTTCAAACGTGGTGAACTCGAGAAAGACTGCATCGTGGTGTTACGTTTCCAAGGCCCGAAAGCCAACGGCATGCCGGAATTGCACAAGCTGACACCACCCCTAGGCGTATTGCAGGATAGAGGCTTTAAAGTCGCTTTGATAACCGACGGCCGCATGTCCGGGGCCTCCGGCAAAGTCCCCTCGGCGATTCACATGTGCCCTGAATGCCTAGACGGCGGCCCGCTGGCGAAAGTCCGGGATGGCGACATTATTGTGATGAACACCCAAACCGGCGAAGTCAATGTCCAAGTTGATCAAGCCGAATTCGATGCCCGTGAGGTAGTAGCCAACAGAGCCAAGGACCATCATTACGGCATGGGCCGCGAATTGTTCGGTGCCTTCCGCGCGTATGCCTCGTCGGCAGAATCCGGCGCAACAAATCTGTTTTTCGTCGATTAAAAATAATAAAAACATCTATGCGTTTACGCCTTGGGTTTAATAGCCCGGCGTAAGCCAACCCACCCACAGGATGAAGAAATGAGCGTATCAATTAAAGAAGTCATGACCACCTCGCCGGTAATGCCGGTGATGGTTATCAATCAACTCGATCAGGCCGTGCCTCTGGCACGCGCGCTGGTGGAAGGCGGTTTGAAAGTTTTGGAAATCACCTTGCGCACCCCGGTAGCGCTGGATGCCATCCGCCGCATTAAAGCCGAAGTGCCGGGCGCGATTGTTGGTGCAGGCACCATCATCAATATCCAAACACTGCAAAACGCCATTGATGCCGGTGCAGAATTCATCGTCAGCCCCGGTGTCACTGATAGTTTACTGGATGCGGCATTGGCTTCCGGCGTCCCAATTTTACCCGGCGTCATCACACCCAGCGAAGTGATGCGTTTAATGGAGAGAGGCATTACCGCGATGAAGTTTTTCCCAGCTGAAGCGGCGGGCGGTATACCTATGCTGAAATCCATCGGCGGCCCCTTGCCGCAAGTGACCTTCTGCCCGACCGGCGGCGTCAATCCAAAAAATGCGGTGGAATATCTGGCGCTTAGCAATGTCGCCTGCGTGGGCGGCTCTTGGATGGCACCGTCCGAACTTGTCGATGCCGGGGATTGGGCGGAAATTACCCGTCGCGCAGCAGAAGCCGCTGCTTTGAAAAAATAGGCCCAAAAGTCGAGGTGCGGTCAGCGCCTAACCCGACGCAATGCCGATGCCGCAGAGCATCGGCATTATTCGATAAAATCGTAAACCTTATATTTGTCCACCAAGGGCCTCAGCACCTGTTGCGCCACGCGCAGATAGTCCGGATTCTGCAAAAAACCTTCGTAAGCCTGCTGACTTTCGTAAACGCTGGACACTGCAACATCGTAGCTCTCGTCCAGCGCAGCATTTGGGCGGCCACGATTAATCGATGCTGGCGTACCGACATCGTAAGCCAACACCCCCGGTAATTTAGCCAAGCCTTCGCTTTCTTGAATATAGTGTTGCCGGGCGTTTTCATCGCCAGCCTGTTTCAACCAAACGATAACCAAGTGATGCACCTTGCGATGTTGCACATGATGAGCAGGCTTAGCATTGTAGGCGCAGCCGGTTCCACTGGCAGTCAGCAAACACGCTAGCACAACGGCGTAATGACGTTTCATGGGTTTTTTATTCTCCTGATGCTGATGAACTCACAGGCAGAATAATACCACCCACCAAGATTTCACAACTCGCGCAAATGTTTGATCCGCGCCTCGGTAGCGGGATGGCTGGATAGATAATCCATTGCCCCGGCGGACTCCACCGGCTGATTCGGCGCTGTGTTTCGCTGAGCAGCTTCCAATTTCTCCAAAATATCCGCCAGTCGGCTAACCGGAATGCCGTTTGCGCGCAGTAGCTCCGCCGCAAAGGCATCGGCCCGGCGTTCGAAATCTCGCGAATAGCGGGTTTCCAATATTACGGTCGGTGCGACGGCTAACAAATTGCTGACATCGCCAATATACCAAGCCATGGCTAAGCCGATTACTGAAGCCTGCAGCATCTGCCGCAGAGCATGTTTTTCATAAACATGACCCATTTCATGGGCCAGCACCGCCAAAATTTCCTGGTCGTTACTCGCCAAATTTACCAGGTCGTCGAGTACCAGCACGCTGCCGCCAGGCAACGCGAAGGCGTTGGCGCCCAATGTCGGACTACCGCGAAATTCAATGTGCGCCAGTCGGTCCTCACCCGGCGGCAAGACCAAGCGCCGCAAGCCATCCTCAAGGGTGTGCCGACGTTCCTCGGCTAGTTTACTGGGCATCAACAAGGTTTGATCGAGGCTGGCGAAAAACTGATTATCCATCCGCTCCAGCAGATGAACCGGCACCCGGTCCGCCACAACCCGCGCCGCATAAGGCAATCCAAACAAATACACAACGCTAAGCAGGATCAAAGTTAACAGCAGCGCCGCCAACGCATGCCACCAGCTATTCTCCATCCCCGCCACCACGCTCTTACCCGCATCCGGCAAAATATCGGCAAAGCCTTGCCGATCGGCCACTTCGCAACGGCCGCCGTCGGCGAACAAAATCAGGCGCGGCGTGCTGCCGAGCGGCGGCGGAATTTTCAGACTGGCTAATTCTTCCCGCCGCACAATGTCCCTGCCCTGCAACAACAGTTTGTCGCCTTCCACACAGAGAGTAACGGGATGCGGTCGGGCTTGCCGCCCGTCGTAGTAAATCGCCGTGAGCCACATTTACAAGGCAATATCGAAATCAAACATCTCGGCCATCTCCTCGCCAGCGGCGGATGGCTTAGTCTGCAAACCAGCGACGAACTCGTCGAGACTACCGCGCGGCAATAATGCGACATGTTCGATGCGATAACGCGCCAAGCGAATATCGGCAAACGGTTTGTACAAACCCAAGGTCAACACCGTTAACAGCACATTGCCAAACATAATGCTCAGCAACTCGCGAGCCCGCAGCTGGGCATGAAAACCATGCGGCCCCAGTTGCGTTCTATTCCAAACCAAGTTCTGCAGACGCGCCGCGACATAGGGATACGCCAGTAAAAATAAGGCCAGATAGGTGCCAATCGAGGCGACCAGCACACTCATCGCCACTAATTGGCCTGCCTCGACCGCAATCAGTTCTTTACTACCGAGCAACATGACACTAACCATCAGAGCGGCAAACACCAGTACGCCGATAAAGAGGGTCATAAAATAGATCCGGTAGTAAGCAGTGCTGCCGGCAAAAAATTTAAACGCCTCGTTACCGTAAGTGCTGTTTTCCCGAGTGTAACGAGCCATCCTCTGCTGCGCCAAAGGCCAGAGTAAACCCAAGGTCAACGCCGATAACAGCGGCAATAGCAGAAAGTTCAGATACGCCGCTCCGGTACTGCCATGAAAGGCAAACCGTAAGCCCCGGTAACTGGTGTTATGCAGCCTAAAGCGGAGTGAACGCATCAGTAGCCAGGGCATCAACGAGACAATCACCAACAGAATTACCAAGCCCGCCACCTGATCGAGTTTCCCGACCAAGGTATAACAAGCAAATAGTAAAAAGGCCACGACCCGTCCAGTCAAAATTGCCTTAGGATCGCCATGATAATCAAAGCTCGCGCCGGCCAGCGTGGTGTGCCGGTAAAAATATTGATTGCGCCTGACTTTGGCCCAAGCGGAATAGATTCCCAAGGTGATAATACTTAAGCAGACATTGACGATCCATATCCGGAAGTACTCGCCACCGCTACCGCTGAATTGCAACTGCCGTGATTCATGCTCTGTCATTTCCATCCTCGTTTTTCGGTTTTTGCGTTGCAAGCATAGTGCATCGCCAACATCTAACAACAAAAACGGGTGGGCACGGCGATATGCCCAGGATTTCGCTAATTTACTCTACGCGTTTCCATTTGATGTTGCAGCCAATACTGGGAATTTGTTTCGCTACGACAGCCTGCCCTGCCAGCAAGCTATCCAAGGCATTGCGTAAATCCTCACCGGTCACCGGCACATCGTTTTTCGGTGTAGCGCCATCCAGCCGGCCTCGATATACACAGGCCAAATCGGCATCGAACAGATAAATATCCGGTGTGCAGGCGGCCTGATAGGCTTTGGCCACCGCCTGGGTTTCGTCGTACAAATACCCCGCAAAAGGATGCCCCCACTCCACCATCATCTGCTGCATTTTATCCGGCGCGTCCTGCGGGTAGTTTTCGATATCGTTGGCACTGATGGCCACCGTCGCAATCCCTAAGACCGCGTATTGCTGAGCAATCGCGATCAGTTGCTGTTTGATGTGCAGCACATAGGGACAATGGTTGCAGATAAACAAAATCAGGGTGCCGCGCTCGCCTTTTAAGTCCACTAACGAGTAAAGGTGACCGGTCACGGTATCCGGCAAACAAAAATCAGGGGCGATACTGCCCAGAGGCAGCATATTGGAGGCTGTCGCGGCCATGGCAAATCCTGCTGAGTGAAAACGAGACTGGAATTATAAAACAGCCCACCTGCGGACTCACGGCGAAAATCACCTACCTATTCCCAGCCGCCAACAAATGATCGAGACGACCAGCACAACTGCTCCCCTAAAAGACCCGCCGCAACTGGACAGCTATGTGCTGATCAAGAAGCTCGGAGAAAGCCTGCAAGCTAAGGTTTACCAGGGCTATCACAAACACATTCCGGAATGCCCGCTAGTGGTTAAATACCTGAAACAATTATCCAGTTGGGACAACCAATCTCGGCACCTGCGGCAAAAGATCGACCGGCTGAGAGTATTGCACGACCCGCGTACCTGCACGCCTTTGACGCTGGAATCTAACAACAACGATCAATTCATCATCCAACCCTTGCTTAACGGCCAACCCCTGAATGTCTGGACCGCGCGCCAGCAGACCTTGAAACTGGCCGATTTTTTTAGGCTGGCCTGTTCCTTGGCCAACACAGTGCGATCCGTGCATGATGCCGGGATCCCCCACGGCGGCATCAAACCGCACAATATTTTGGTGCAAGCCGGTAGCCTGAATCTGCGTTTGATCGACTTCATCACCTCACTCGACAGCCGCGATGTCAGTCATTTCATTTACGACCCAGAGTTTGTAAGTAATACACTGGCTTATACCTCGCCGAAGCAATCCGGAGGTATCAACTACCGGGTTGATT
The DNA here is from genome assembly GCA_002083615.1 of Proteobacteria bacterium ST_bin11. GTDB lineage: Bacteria > Pseudomonadota > Gammaproteobacteria > Methylococcales > Methylomonadaceae > Methylomonas. The sequence continues at coordinate 121,826 of MSXO01000006.1, forward strand.
TCTCTACCGATTTATATTCACTGGGCGCGGAATCTCTATCTTGATGCCATCGCCCTGTCTTTGGTGCAGAATTAGGGCCTACTGACCGGCCATCTCTACTAAACGCCCGCCGATCTCATGCTGAACCATGGCCTGGGCGATGCGGAGCTGTATTACGGCGAAGCGCGCCGCTATTAACCTATAAGGCGCGCGGATGCAAAGAACAATAGGCTGCAGCAACGACATCACGACATTAGCAAAGAATCGGGCGCCAGAGTAGTTCAAACCCAACTCGCTCAGGCTACTTTACCCCGTCTGGACATCAGTAATTTGATGAAATCCGCACCTGCGCTGTCGGCGGAAATTGATCTGACTCAACTGATGCAAAAAATCATGGCCGTGGTGTTGGAAAGCTCCGCAGCCCAACACGGTTACTTGTTGATCAAACAAAATGACGAGCTATTGGTCGCGGCAGAACAGCACGTCGGCAAAAAGCGCACGATACATAAACACTATTACAGCTTGAACAAGGTGCGCGGCATCTGCCACGCCATCGTCAATTACGTGCAACGCACCCACGAAAAAGTCGTGTTGAGCGATGCAGCCAGTGAAGGCGATTTTCAAAGCGCCCCCGAGGTAGCAGCGTTCGGCTTACACTCGGTATTATGTTTACCGGTAATTAAGCAAAGCGAATTTATCGGCCTGCTGTATCTGGAAAACCGGTTATCGAAAGGCGTATTCACCCCGGAAAAAATCAGTATGACCGAGTTATTGACTGCTCAAGCCGCTATTTCGCTGGAAAATGCCCGCTTACTGGAACAAACTCGCCAAGCTTATAAACAATTACAAGAAAATCAGGACCATATGCTGCAAATGGAAAAGCTGTCGGCACTGGGTACTCTGGTCGGCGGCGTGGCCCACGAGATCAATAGCCCGCTGATAGGCGTAATGAACTTCGTGGAATTTGTCTCGGACCGCACCGAGGATCCCAAATCAAAACACGTACTGGGCCAAGCGTTACAACAAATTCAACGCATCAAAAACATCGTTTCGAGTATGCTGGTGTTCATGCACCAAAAAACCGCGCAAACCGGCAGTTGCTCGCTAGAAGAGGTGTTGGATCAAACCCTGTTGTTATTGGCTGGCGAATTGCGCAAACACTCTATCCAATTGCACACAGAGATACCAGCAAACTTACCCAATTTCGCCTGTACAGCGGAAAGCATGCAACAAATTCTGATCAACCTGTTAATCAATGCCCGCGATGCGCTGAGCGGCATTGCGCAGCCAGCCATTGAAATCAGCGTGAGCTCTGCGGAAAAAATGCTAGAGTTAAGCATAAAAGACAACGGTCCGGGCATCCCTGAAGCGGTGCAAAGCCGGATGTTCGATCCTTTCTTCACCACCAAACCGCCCGGCCAAGGCACCGGTTTGGGTTTATCGGTCACTCGCCGTCTGCTTCAGGATATCGGCGGCTCGATAGTGGTAGAGAGTCGCGTTGGCGAAGGTTGCCGTCTGAGGTTAAGATTTCCCCGCTTTTAGTATTTTTAACGGATTGAGATAGAGGCAATGGTAAACAATATCCTGGTGATTGACGACGACCCTGCGGTTCGCGGCGCCTTCAAGCTAATTCTGGAAGAGGAAGGCTATACGGTGCGTGAGGCCGATAACGGCCTGCAAGGCATCGCCATGGCCGCAGCCGATCGTCCCGATTTGATATTTTTGGACTTGCGCATGCCTGGCATAGATGGCGTGGAAACCTTGCGACGCCTGAAGACGCTGGACACCCAGCTGAATATTTATATCGTCACGGCCTTTGCCGCCGAATTCATGGATCAGCTAAAAGACGCCCATGAGGAAGGTTTACAATTCGAACTGGCCAGCAAACCCTTGTCGGCTTCGCAGATCAGAAACATCGCCCAAGTCGTGCATATTGCCAAAGTCCATGAAGGACGCCGCGCCAATCACCATAAACTGGTCCTGACCTTATACGTGGTGTCCCTAAATCCGGAAACCCGCAAACTGGTCGAACAAATCAGCGCGGTGCTAGCCGGTATCTACGAACCCGGACACTGGGTATTCGATGTGGTCGAAGTATTGGGTATGCCGGAAAAGGCCTTGGAAAAAGAAATATTCGCCACCCCCATGTTGGTGCGAGACCTACCGGAACCGGTCTTAAAACTGCTGGGCGATCTGTCCCGCATGTCTTCAGTGATGGCGGCAATTACTACTCAAAATGTCGGTACAGGTGCCCAGACCGTGATCGTTTGATTCTTGGTCGCTTACCTCGCAATGACCCAAACACTCAAACAACTTAATCTGATCCTCGACACCATTACTGATGGGGTAATGGTGGTCGACCCGCAAGGCATTGTGTTGTATGCCAATCAGGCGGCAGAACAATTATTTGAACGCGATCGCCTAATAGGCCATTCCTTAGCCATTCCGATTCCGGCGGACAAGATTCAATTTCAAGATATTAATCTCATCCGGCCTACTGGCATTGCCTGGGCGGAAATGCGCTCTACTCCTCTGGAATGGGAAGGCGCGCCGGCTTATGTAATCGGGCTGCGCGATATTACAGCCCGCAAGCAGGCGGAAATTGCATTGCAGGAGAGCGAACTACTCTTCCATACGCTGTCGAAAATTGCCCCGGTTGGCATTTTCCGCACCAACGAAAAAGGTGAATGCGACTACGTCAATCACCGCTGGTGCGAGATCACCGGCTTGCATTTTATTAGTTCGCATGGCGACGGTTGGATTTCCGGTTTGCTTGCCGAAGATAGGGAGGCGGTAATCGCTGAATGGCAGCGTTGCATATCGACCTTACAGCCATTCAATATGCAATACCGTTTCCAAGTGGCCGACGGCAGAGTGCGCTGGGTGGTGGGCCGCGCGGAGCCGGAACTGAACGAGGCCGGCATATTGAGCGGATACGTCGGCACCATTACAGATATCTCCGACATCAAAGCCAACGAGGAGCGCTTGGGACAAGCTGCCGCTGTGTTCGAAAGCACTCGCGAAGGCGTGATGGTTACCGATGTCCGCCGCCGAATTACGATGGTGAACAAGGCATTTACCGATATTACCGGCTACGACCAACAGGATGTCATCGGGAATAGTCCCGGCATCTTGAGTTCCGGTCGCCATAACGCCGATTTTTATCGGGATATGTGGGCCAATATTGCCGCAACCGATTATTGGCAAGGCGAAATTTGGAATCGCCGCAAATCCGGAGAAGTGTATCCGGAATTATTAAGTATCAGCACCGTGCGCGACGGCAATGGTGAAATAAGCCACTATGTCGGGGTATTTGCCGACATTTCCAAGTTGAAAGCCTCGGAAATGGAGTTGGAGTTTCTCGCTCATCACGACCCGCTAACTAAATTGCCGAACCGAATGCTGTTCCTGTCGCGTCTGCAACACAATATTGACAAATCCCATCGCCAGGCTAACAAGATGGCGGTGTTGATGCTGGATCTCGACCGTTTCAAGGACGTGAACGATAGTTTCGGCCATTTGGCCGGTGACGATTTACTGCAAATGGTGGCCGAGCGCCTGACTACCCGACTGCGCAGCAGCGATACCATTTGCCGACTCGGCGGCGACGAGTTCGTGGTGCTGCTGGAAGAAGTTAACCAACCCGAAACTGTGGCTCATGTCGCGGCCCAAATCATCAGCGCGTTGAACCAAACCTGGCGACTGCCCAGCGGTCACGAAGTGCGCATCGGCGTCAGCGTCGGCATTGCGATGTATCCCGAGCACGGCGCGTCGCCGGACGAGCTAATCCAACAAGCCGACACGGCCCTGTATCAAGCTAAAAACGAAGGCCGCAATCGTTTCAAATATTTCTCGGAAGATTTAACCCGCGCCGCGCGCGAACGCATCGATATTGAAATCCGCCTGCGGCAAGCTATCGAGCAAGGCGAATTGCGGGTGTTTTTTCAACCGCAATTTTGCGTTAATAATGGCGCGCTAGTAGGTGCCGAAGCTCTCATAAGGTGGCAGACTGCCGATGGCGAACTGATACCCCCGCTTCGCTTCATCCCCATTGCCGAGGAAACCGGTCTGATTACCACTATCGGCAATTGGGTTTTGAGAGAAACCTGCCGCCAAGGCCAACGCTGGCGAAAAGCCGGTTTTCCGCCCTTACGTCTGGCGGTTAACCTATCTCCGCAACAGTTTCTGCATAACGACATCAACGATGTGGTCGCCAAGGTTCTGGAAGAAACCGGTTTTCCAGCCGAGTATCTGGAGCTAGAGCTCACCGAAAGCGCGTTGATGAAGCGCGAAAAAGAAGCCATCGAAATACTGCATAAACTGCATGGATTGGGTGTGCATCTAGCCATTGATGATTTTGGCACTGGCTATTCGTCACTAGCCTATTTAAAACTTTTTCCTTTGGATGTATTAAAAATCGACAAGAGCTTCATCGAAGACATTCCCCAACACACCGACGATATGGAAATCACCGCCACGATTATCGCCATGGCGAAAACGCTGCGTATGCGAGTGGTTGCGGAAGGTGTGGAAACCGCCGAACAACTGGCCTTTCTGAAAAGCCGGCAATGCGATCTGTATCAGGGCTTTTTGACCAGTAAGCCGTTACCAATAGCGGAATTCGAAAAATTCCTTACCGATTACCAGCCTAACAACAGTCTTGAGCCAGCAATTAGCTAACAATTAAGGCGCGAAACACTCAGCGGCAACACTAAAAAGCTCGATCACTGTACTGTTTTAGCCAAACGCCGGAAAAAGTTTATAATGGCTGTTTTCAACCTTACCAATAGGATCAAAAGATGGCTGACAATCTGATTGCACCTTCCATACTCTCCGCAGACTTCGCGCGCTTGGGCGAGGAAGTTGTTAATGTCTTGAATGCGGGCGCCGACGTTGTGCATTTCGATGTGATGGACAACCATTTTGTGCCAAATCTGACGATTGGTCCGTTGGTTTGCGAAGCCTTGCGTAAACATGGCGTCACCGCGCCTATCGATGTCCATTTGATGGTGGAGCCGGTAGACCGCATCATTCCCGATTTTGCTAAAGCCGGTGCCAGCTACATTACGTTCCACCCTGAAGCCTCCAGACACATTGATCGTTCACTACAAATGATCAGAGATCTGGGCTGCAAATCCGGTCTAGTATTCAACCCGGGCACCCCTTTACATTATCTGGACTACGTTTTGGACAAAGTTGACATGATATTGTTGATGTCGGTTAACCCCGGATTCGGCGGTCAGTCTTTCCTACCATCCGCGCTGGACAAGTTGCGGCAAGCCAGAAAAATAATCGACGACAGCGGTTTGCCTATTCGTTTAGAAATCGACGGCGGCGTGAACGTAGGCAATATTCGTGAAATCAAAGAAGCTGGCGCCGACACGTTTGTCGCTGGCTCCGCTATTTTCGGTAAACCGGACTACAAAAAAGTCATCGACGAAATGCGCGCTGAATTGGCCAAAGCCCAATAAACTCGCATCACAGCAAGCCGCTACGGGAATATCCCATAGCGGCTCCTCTCCTCAAAAGAAACGCTGCTCCGATTCTTTAAAACGGAATTCTCGCCCCTAGTTCGATGGTGTGATCGGTAATATGCGTCTGCCCCAAGCGGTATTCGTATCGCAAAAAGCCGGCTCTTCCTTCCGGCAAACTTAATGCCAACGACGTACCGATATTGAAAAAATCTCGATCCGGCGCATCGGTTTTTACGCTGAAGGTACCGGCACCGGCAACCGCCTGACTAAAACGCGCTTGAATCAAACGGCTATTATCCAGGTATTGATGCACCCATTCAAAGCGCACAGCCGGCGAAAATACACCCCAGGAAGTACTAATCGCTCTGCTGGCTTGGCCACCGATGGTCGATGTCGCCGAATCGATGGACTGGCCGGCAAACTCCATCGCTAAACCACCGCCGCCGCTTTCCTGATAACTATCGACTTTGGTTTTGCTGTAATCCAGCCTTATATACGGATTAATCAGAAAACTTTGAAACGCCAAATCTTTACCAAATCCCAAACTAAATCCGTACTGATCGCCGTTTGCCGCACTGCTGGCCGTATTATCGAAACCGGTATATTGGATACGCCGGTTGATATCAAACGAATGCAGCGCATAACTCATTATCCAGTCAATATAGAACGACTGCGGCAAGAAATAACTGCCGTAAGATGAAAAATCGAAAGCATCGGTCGACATGCTACCGCTATTTAAATTGTAACTGGTGTCGGTAGAGCCGTAACCGAAAGCCGCACCCAGCACCAATTCATCTGTGACGCTGTAATCCAAACCAAAGGTAACGGCTTTTCTATCGGCTTTGAATCCCCGCTCATTAGCAGTGTTGGCTTTCTCGCCGACATTGAATTGACCTTTTAAAAAGAAACCCAACGGGCTATCGCGGAATGGCTGATCGTTTGGATCATCGCCTGCCGCGCCGCCGCGGGCCGGGCCCAATGCTGTCATCAGAGCCTTGCCAACCGGTATGGTTTCACCGTTAACATTGATGGTGGAATAGCCCAATAAGGAGGAGCTTTGCTGCTGGGAATTACGCAGATTAACGATGCGGCCATGCACCACGGAAAACTGCTTGTAGCCAAAATCGACGGCCGCCGCACCCTGCGCGGCAACAGCATCAGGAATCACTGCATTTAGATCGGCGTTGTTTATTTCATTGCAGCGCGCCAATAAATCGCCGCTCGCGCCGGAGCAAGCACTGGTTAAACCTTCGTAAATCGATTGTTGATTGGGGGTAAAGCCGGGGTCCTCGGTCAAATTGGGGGTTGGACTGTCGGTAGGCGGCGTGGTGGAGGGCGGGGCAACATCGTTATCCACGATATTTGCAGTTGCAGATGAAACGACTGACACAACATCATTGCCGCAGACGGACGATGCATTCTGAATGGAAAAACTCACAGTCTCGGTGCTTTCGGCAACGGCATCATCAACAATGTTAATAATTACCTGCGCGCTCGCGGTATGAGTCCCTCCAGAAACAATAGGAACAGTAAAAGAGAACGGGCCGCCCGAAATATTGTAGTCACTGCCTGCCGTCGCACTACCACCCACCGCGACAAGCTCGCCAGTTATGGTGCAGCCGCCGTAGTCGTTCGTACTATTCGCCAAACTGACGTTAACCTGGGCAAGCCCATCCGCTTCGTTAAAGTTATAGGACCTTGGCGAGAAATCCAGAGTCCAGGCCTGCACTGAAAACGGGGTGAAAGATAAGGCCGCGGCTGCTGCCAACAATACCTGTTTGGAACTGAATACTAAGGTTGGAATCAGGCGGTTTAGACTTCGACAGACTGTCATAGGCGGCGTTTCGCCCAATCCGCCTAAACCTGACGACTTTTCTGGATGCAATATAGGTAAGATCATGAGAAATTAGCGAGGTTAATGAAGATTAATTAAAGAATAAAAACCGAGTTAGCTAATTATGGCACCGAATTTGGGGAGTGAGTCTTAATCAAATCCAAATACGCTGATTTCGATTAATTACTACCGCTAGTTAGTCATAGATAACTGCCATCCAATCAGTTGATTAAACATTTATTTTGACAAAACCTATTCCCAATAGCCTATTAATCAAATTGCATCCATAACGATTTATGATTCGAATGCTAAACCATGAGTAAAGTACTTTATTGCTGGGAATTGGGGGGCGGCTATGGTCACACAGCTGCGTTTCTGCCCATAGCCCGACAACTTAAAGCGCTCGGACACGAAGTGATATTCGCGCTTAAAAATCTGGAATATGCCGGCGTTTTGCTAGCAGACGATGGCTTTGCTTATTTACAGGCACCGATACGCTGGCCGGACGGTGATCCGCAACCGCCCGCATCAAGCTATCCGGGAGTTCTGCTTAATGCTGGCTTTGACGATGCAACCGGTCTGTTTGCCCGAGTCAATGCCTGGCAATCCTTGTACCGGCACGTGCGTCCTGACCTAATTGTATTCGATCATGCACCGACGGCATTACTCGCAGCCCGAGAATTTGAGGTCCCGCGGGCTGGATTCGGCACGGGCTTTTTTACGCCGCCGCGCATCAGCCCCTTGCCCAATATTCGCCCCTGGCTGCGAGTAGCGGATAAGACTTTACATGCTATAGAAAGTCAGGTGTTGAGCACGGTTAATTCGGTTTTGCTAAACCTAAATGAGCCACCGCTGTCGATTCTCGCGGATTTATTCGATTTAACGGAAAACTTTATTAATACCTTTCCGGAGTTGGACCATTATCGCCAATACCGCACCGCAAATTATTGGGGACCGACCATTCTGCAAACTGACGGGATAGAGCCAAGCTGGCCAAGCATTGGCTCCGAAAAAATATTCGCTTATTTGCGCCCGGAATACCCCGGCTTGGAGATACTGTTAAAACAGTTGCGCACATCGCCCTGGTCAATATTGGTGCACATACCCGGTACCACGCCCGCTTTTATAGCAAAAAACAGCAGCGCCAATTTGCACATCACCCCGCAACCGGTAATGATCTCTGCAGCCGCTGAGCAATGCGATCTAGCTATTTGCCATGGCGGCGTGGCGACGCTGTCGGCATTTTTACTGTTCGGCAAACCCTTGCTGGCATTGCCTTTTCAACTCGAACAGCTGATTAGCGCTCAAAATATCGCCGCGATCGGCGCAGGCGCTTATATCTCTGCTGAAAGCAAAAACCCCAATTACAAAGCGCCGCTGACTGAACTAATGCGCCAAGCAAAATACGCACAGGCCGCCAGGCAGTTTGCGGCAAAATACACTGATTTTTCGCCATCGCAGCAAGCTATCGACATTGCCCAGCGTTGCGAAGTATTGATGAAAAACGCTTACATCAAAGGCAGTAGCTGATCGAGAATCTTGCCGTTTGTGGCAAACACTTGCTTTGGAAACACGCCGGGATGGCCTTTGAAGTCGGTGATCGTCGCCCCCGCCTCTTTAGCGATCAACACACCCGCCGCGATGTCATAAAGATTCAGCTCCTGCTCCCAAAATGCATCGACCTGACCATCCGCGACCGTGCATAAATCCAACGCAGCAGACCCTAAACGCCGTTGGCCGGTAGTGGCCTGAGCGATGCGAACAAAACGTGCCAGATTATTGTCTTCCAAATACTGGCGCAGGCAGGCGAACCCAGTGGATACCATGCTGCTGGCCAAGCTGGTTTCATCCGACACCCGAATAGGTTTGCCGTTCTTCCAGGCACCTTTACCTTTTTCCGCGCAGTAATAATCGTCCAAGGCCGGACCGTACACTGCCCCCAACATCAACTCGCCGTCAATTTCTAAGGCGACGCTGATCCCCCAAAAATATTGGCCTTTCGAGAATGAATGAGTGCCGTCGATAGGATCGACGATCCAGCGGCTGGTTTGATTGGCGGTTTGACCGCTTTCCTCGCCCCAAAAGCCATACTCCGGGCACCGTTCGCTAAGTGCCTGTTTCAAATAGTTTTCCACGGCGACATCGGCATCGGTGACCAAATCGCGCGCGCTTTTTTTGCTGATCGCCAGCGAGTCTAAATCGTTGAAATAGCGCATCGCCACTTCGCCGGCGGCGCGAACAACGGTTTCTAAAGCTTCGAGAGTGATGGGCATGATTTTCCTAATTTTACTGGGGACACGGCCATTACCCTGTCCCCGATCCAAGCGCTTAAGTCTATGCGCTAAAGTTTACAGATTGTGGTAGCCGGTTTCTTCGTGCAGCACGATGTCCAGACCTTGTTGCTCCTCATCTTCGCTGACGCGTAAACCGATCACCAGGTCGATGAGTTTCAATAAAACATAGCTGAAAAACGCACTCCAGATTACCGTCACCAGCACTGCCAATGCTTGTACGCCAACCTGCTCGGTGATAGTAACGCCGTTTAAACCTAAGCCGCCGAAACTTTCGGCGGCAAATACCCCGGTTAAAACCGAGCCGACGCAGCCGCCTACCCCATGCACCGGAAACACGTCCAAGGAATCGTCGATTTTTAGCCGACGTTTAACAAATTGCGTGGCATAAAAACACACGGCACCAGCAATAACGCCAATGACCAATCCGCCGATTGGCCCGACAAAACCGGAGGCAGGGGTAATAGTGCCTAGGCCGGCAACCATCCCCGTGACGATACCTAATACACTCGGTTTACTGAAACGTAACCACTCGATCATCATCCAGGTCAAGGCACCTGTAGCAGCGGCGATATGCGTCACTGCAATCGCCATGCCGGCACTGCCGTCGGCTTTTAAGGCACTACCACCGTTGAAACCGAACCAGCCGAACCAAAGCATCCCGGCGCCTGTGACCACCATGGTCATATTGTGCGGCGGCATCGCCACCGTGGGAAAGCCCTTTCTCCGACCCAACACTAAGGCCGCCACCAAGGAAGCAACACCGGCATTGACATGAATCACAATCCCACCGGCAAAATCCTTAACACCCAGAGCCGCCAGCCATCCGTTGCCCCAAATCCAATGGCAAATCGGCATATACACCACGATTAGCCAAAGTCCGCTAAACCACAGCATCGCCGAAAACTTCATCCGCTCCGCAAAAGCACCGACAATCAAAGCCGGGGTGATGATGGCAAAGGTCATTTGGAACATAAAAAACACGGTTTCTGGAATATCGCCGATCAAATTTTGCGTCGTCATTTCCGGCAAAAAAATCTTACTGCCGCCGCCCAGGAATTGCTGCCAGCTACCGCCGTCAGCAAAAACAAAGCTGTAAACGCCGGCCAGCCACAATATCGAAACCAAACAGGTAATCGCAAAACATTGCATCAACACCGACAGCACGTTTTTGCTTCTGACCAAACCGCCGTAAAACAGCGACAGCCCGGGGATGGTCATGAATAAGACCAGCGCGGTGGAGGTTAAAATCCAAGCGGTATTGGCTTGGTTAATGCCGTCGGCCCAGGCCTGCTGCGGCAACATTAAGCTGTATGCAATCAGCATCAGCGCTTTTTTTATTGTTGTCATTGTCTTTCACTAGATGTTGGTGTGTTGTTATTTTTAAGCAGTCTTTAAACAACAAAATCGCCCTGGTCTGCGTATAACGCGCAGACCAGGGCGATTTTTGATGTTTCGCTGCTTTTTTATTATGGTTTTGAAGATTTAAATAGCGTCTTCTCCGGTCTCACCGGTCCTGATACGAATAACTTGTTCCAGATTGGTGACAAAAATCTTACCGTCACCAATTTTGCCGGTGTTTGCGGCCTTAACGATGGTTTCCACGGCTTGATCGACTACGTGTTCTGCCACTGCGATTTCCAGCTTGACCTTAGGTAGAAAATCCACCACGTATTCAGCACCACGATATAACTCAGTGTGGCCTTTTTGCCGGCCAAACCCTTTAACTTCAGTTGCTGTCACGCCGGCTACGCCGATCTCGGACAAGGCTTCCCTGACGTCGTCCAGCTTGAATGGTTTGATAATCGCTGTAATTAATTTCATGCTATCCCCAAATTCGAATGATTAAAAAGCTGTTTCGTCACGTTTGCGGCCAATAATAAATAATTCCGATAGAACCTACAATTCAGGCTCGCAAAGCACCAAAGTAGTGCCTCATCATAACAAAAACGGGCAGCCATCGCCGACCACCCGTTTGTTTTCTCGTTAACCGCAGCTTTCAAGCCTAAACGTGATAAGCGGTTTCACCGTGCTCAGTGACATCCAGACCTTCGCGTTCGGTAGCTTCGCTAACCCGCAGACCCAGAGCCACATCGGCAATTTTGAACGCTATGAAGGACACGACCCCAGACCAGACGATTGCAATGCCGACCCCCCAGGATTGGCTTACAAGTTGGGTCATCACACTGTAATCAGGTAAGGTAGCGTTGGTCACATAATCCCATACTCCGGTTCCACCCAAGTCAGGGCTGGCAACCACTGCAGTGCCCAAAGCGCCTAGGATACCGCCGACCCCATGCACACCAAACGCATCCAGCGAATCGTCATAGTTCAGCGCATGTTTCAAAAAGGTTACCGACCAGAAGCATACCGCACCGACGACCAAACCCAAACCGATAGCGCCCATTGGGCCCGACCAGCCACAAGCCGGCGTGATGGCGACCAAGCCTGCGACCGCACCGGAAGTAGCACCCAACATGCTAGGTTTACCGCGCACGGCCCATTCCGCACCCATCCAGGCCAGAGTTGCCGCAGCTGCAGCCAGTAATGTGTTGACGAAAACCAGTGCAGCCAGACCGTTGGCTTCCAGGTTTGAGCCCGCATTAAAGCCGAACCAGCCTACCCACAACAGAGAGGCGCCTATCATATTCATTGTCACGCTGTGCGGCGCGATGAACTCTTTACCGTATCCGATACGTTTGCCTATCATTAAGCAACCGACCAAGCCGGCAACACCGGCGTTGATATGCACGACAGTGCCGCCAGCGAAATCCAGCGCGCCTTTTTGGAACAAAAAGCCCGCTGTTGCACCGGCAGTCTCGGCGGCCGCTGCATCGGTATACGCGTCAGGACCTGCCCAGTACCAGACCATATGCGCCATAGGCAAATAGCAGAAGCTAAACCAAATCACGGTAAACAACAGCACCGCTGAAAATTTAACCCGCTCGGCAAATGCGCCAATAATCAACGCTGGCGTAATAGCGGAGAAAGTCAGCTGAAACGCCACGTAAATGAATTCTGGTACATAAGCACCTTTACTGAAAGTGGCCGCCATCGAATCCGGCGTAATCCCTATCAAAAATGCTTTACTAAAGCCGCCGAAGAATGCGTTACCCTCGGTAAACGCCACGCTATAGCCGAAAGTCGCCCACATAATTGCTGTCAACGAAAAGATAACAAAGACCTGCATTAGAATGGACAGCATGTTTTTGGCTCGCACCATACCGCCATAGAATAAGGCCAAGCCAGGTATCACCATCAAGGCAACCAATACAGTGGCTACTATCATCCATGCGGTATCGCCTTTGTTAACCGTGGCTTGCACAGCTGGTGCAGCAACCTCTTCCGCAAACGCCATGCCCGAGAGTCCAAACAGCGCGAACAGCGCCATGCCTGTTAAATATTTCATTGTTGGTTTCCCCATCTTGATATTAAAGAGCTTCTTCGCCGGATTCGCCGGTTCGAATCCGAACCACCTGCTCCAGATCGGTCACAAAAATTTTGCCATCACCAATCTTCCCGGTATTGGCTACTTTCACAATCGCTTCGACGGCTTGCTCAAGCAAAGCATCCGCAACCGCCACCTCTATTTTTGCCTTGGGTAAAAAGTCCACCACGTATTCGGCACCGCGATAGAGTTCCGTATGGCCCTTCTGCCGACCAAAGCCTTTCACTTCAGTAACCGTTACGCCAGATACACCGATATCGGACAACGCCTCACGCACGTCGTCCAGCTTAAACGGCTTAACCACCGCTGTTATCAGTTTCATAGTTCAACACCTCTTTGCTTGAGTTAGTAAATTCCCGAAACTAGCAAAGCATGATGCATGCCACTATTTATTCCCATGATATTTAACGACTTGTTAAACATATCGACTAAAAGCACCGCAGAAACGCACTAAATTGGTGCGACGCCATTTGGATTGCACCATTGCAACTCAACGGCTTCCTGCAAGCCTTGATTCGCTTGTTTTTCTGATTTTTCATCCTAACAATCAAAGTAGTGTCGCTATCACACAACATTGCATCGCAATGGTGCAACAAAAAGAAGTTGCACCATTGCGATTCATGAACTAATCTACTTATGGTGTCTATGTTATTGATTTTCAATAAATCGAAAATGGCCTGAAAAATGCTAAACATTTAAAAGAAGTTACTGAACCAAGGGGATAACCACCATGAGAAACAACATAACGTTAACAAAACCATACACTCGCACTTGTTTAGCGAGTTTATTGGTGATTTGCAGCACAGCCGCTAGCGCGGATAGTTGGACTGAAGCAACAGGATTATTGGGTGCTGCGGGCATTGATCCAAACGCCTCAAAATTCATGACCGATCACAACTTAAAAGTTGGCGGTTGGCTCAACACCAGTGTCAGCGGTAACTTTAATGCCCATCACGACGGATTCAATGGCCCTGTGACCTTTAATGACAGGTCAGGTGAATTCCAAATGAATCAACTGTACTTGTATCTGCAAAAAGCTATCACCGTGAGCGGAGACTCATTCGATATAGGTGGACGCGCGGACTTCATGTACGGCTCTGACGCTATTTTTACTCAAGCTTACGGCAACCCTTCGTTTGATCCTTCTACCGGCAATCCGACAGGCGGTCGTGGAGACTGGGATTTATACTTATCCGGGGACCGTTTCTACAACCTCGCCATTCCGCAAGCCTATGCCGAGCTGAATCTGCCTATCGGCAATGGTGTTGGCGTTAAGATCGGTCATTTTTATACCCCAATCGGCTACGAAGTGGTTACCGCGCCAGATAACTTCTTCGTCACCAAACCCTACACCATGCAATATGGCGAACCGTTCACGCACACAGGTATGCTGGCTAGCTACACCGTCAACCCTAACTGGGCAATATCTGCTGGCGCTGTCACTGGTAGCGGCACCGGTGGCTGGGACGGCAATTTCAATAAAAACGTTGGCAATTGGTCATTCTTGGGGGGCGTAACCTGGACTAGCGACGATGCAGGCACCTCATTAGCGGTGACATCAACTGCAGGGGAGCAATCAGAGACTAATAGCTCTAAATGGGCTATGTATAGCATTGTTGGTAAACATAATTTTACCGATAAATTGCACTACATCATTCAACATGATCACGGATTTGCTGACAATGTGGTAACCGGCAATGCCTCTGCCGCAGCAGGGGCGATAGCGACGCAAAATGCAAGCTGGTATGGCATCAATCAATACCTCATCTACGATATTAACGACAAGCTTTCAGCTGGTCTTCGTGCAGAATGGTTCAGGGACAATAACGGCTTTAGGGTTAACGGCCCAGGACGTTGCGTTGCTGGAGCACAACCCAATGGTACCAACACTACTTGTGGAGCTGCTTGGGGCGGTTACTATGGGAACAACCCTGCATTTTTGTCCCAAGGAAGCGGCTATTACGGACTTACCGCCGGTCTGTCATACAAACCAGCTAAATGGTTAAATTTGCGTCCAAATATCCGTTGGGATCACAGCGATCAAGTTAACGCCTTTGCAGGTGGCAATAGCCAAGACCAAGTCCTGTTCACTGCTGACGCTGTAATCGTCTTCTAAATTACGAAAACAACCGTAATTTAGGCATCAAATAAACATGCCTCAGGTGCCTCACCTGGGGCATGCTTTGTTATAGCTCTTTCCGATATTTGATGATATTGTTAGCGCCGTTTTAGCTTCTATACCAAAACAACTATAACCTACGGAGACCCTCACTAATGTCTGTTGATCACGTTCTTAAATTAATCCAAGAAAACGACGTCAAATTTGTCGACTTCCGTTTCTGCGACACACGCGGTAAAGAGCAACACGTTACTTTCCCAGCGCATACTATCGACGAAGATACCTTTGAAGAAGGCAATATGTTCGATGGTTCATCAATCGCCGGCTGGAAACATATTAACGAATCCGACATGATTTTGATGCCGGATCCAAGTACAGCGGTTATCGACCCATTTTTCGACGACAAAACCCTGATCTTACGTTGCGATATTATCGAACCTAAAGACATGCAAGGTTATTCTCGCGACCCACGCTCAATTGCCAAACGCGCTGAAGCCTACCTGCAATCTACCGGCATCGCAGACACCGCATTCTTCGGCCCTGAAAACGAATTTTTCATTTTCGACGACGTCCGCTGGAGCACCGGCATGGGCGGTTGCTCATACCAAATCGACTCAGAAGAAGCCGGTTGGAACTCAGAAAAAGTTTATGAAAACGGTAACATCGGTCACCGTCCAGGCGTAAAAGGCGGTTATTTCCCTGTGCCGCCAGTCGACTCATTCCAAGACATGCGCTCTGCCATGTGTCTGGTTCTGGAAGAAATCGGCCAAACCGTTGAAGTGCACCATCACGAAGTTGCTACTGCTGGTCAGTGCGAAATCGGGGTTAAATTCAACACCTTGGTTAAAAAAGCCGACGAAGTGCTGGGCTTGAAATACGTGATTGCCAACATCGCTCACGCCTACGGCAAAACCGCTACTTTCATGCCGAAACCACTGGTTGGCGACAACGGCAGCGGTATGCACGTTCACCAATCCTTGGCTAAAGGCGGTGTTAACCTGTTCACCGGCAACCTGTATGGCGGCCTGTCTGAAACCGCGCTGTACTACATCGGCGGTATCATCAAACACGCTAAAGCCTTGAACGCTATCACCAACCCTTCAACCAACAGCTACAAACGTCTGGTTCCTGGTTTTGAAGCGCCTGTAATGCTGGCTTACTCTGCACGTAACCGCTCGGCGTCTATTCGTATTCCTTACGTCACCAACCCAAAAGGTCGCCGTATCGAAGTGCGTTTCCCAGACTCAACTGCTAACCCATACTTGGCCTTCTCCGCCATGTTGATGGCCGGTCTTGACGGTATCCAAAACAAGATTCACCCAGGTGAAGCGATGGATAAAGACTTGTATGACTTGCCACCCGAAGAAGAAAAAGCGATTCCACAAGTGGCATTCTCTCTGGACGAAGCTTTGGCAGCTCTGGATGCAGACCGCGAGTTCTTGACTCGTGGCGGCGTATTCACCGATGACGTGATTGATGGCTACATTGCCTTGAAACAAGAAGATGTGACTCGTCTGCGCATGAGCACTCACCCTGTTGAATTGGATATGTACTACAGCCTGTAGGTTTTAAGACTGTCTCAGGCAGTCACAAGCCAACTCAAAACCCCGCAAGTTATCTGGCTTAGCGGGGTTTTTTATGCCTCTATACTTACCTTATACCAATGCAATCGATCGTGTTTGATTGAATTGAACAATCACCCGCTATTTGTCATCCTCAGGCATTTCAGGCGCTTTCCATGAGCCGCGCTTATGCGCCTCCATTACAGTTTGCCAACCATCTTCCATCTCTTTTTCGGTTATGCCGAAATGCAGGAGAATTCCATTCAGCCCGGATGGCAATTCAAGAGCTGGCTTGGCATTATTATTTGTACCCGGCGTTGCCTTTGGAGAAGATGAAATCAGTACACTGCCATTGATAGGTTGGATGGCACCTTTCGCACACTGGGCCTGATCGTCGGTATACAAAGTTTTTCCATCAACGACACATTTCATCGGTTGGGCCATCGCCTGACAAACCGTTAAAAATGCGGATATGCTAAAGCCAATTAAAAACTGTATTTTCACGACCTGGCTCCAGTAGTTTAAAAGAAAGACATTCATGGCTAGAACCCGAATTGC
Source organism: Proteobacteria bacterium ST_bin11 (assembly GCA_002083615.1). GTDB lineage: Bacteria > Pseudomonadota > Gammaproteobacteria > Methylococcales > Methylomonadaceae > Methylomonas. The sequence continues at coordinate 139,091 of MSXO01000006.1, forward strand.
TTCGGAAAAACCAAGACCTAGTTTGTTTTCGTTCGCACCCTTTACACATAAGTCTAGTTTGGAATCCACTCCATACCCTTTACTTTCCACATGCTGTTTATAAGCGAAACGGCGGCATATTTATTGCTTCGCTATCGATGGGAATGCAGATCCTTCATTCTTGAAACACTTTTCTCAGCACTATTTAGGCGATAACTATGGCTATCAGCGTCTTCGATATTTTTAAAATCGGTATCGGCCCCTCCAGCTCCCATACTGTAGGCCCCATGCGCGCAGCAATGACGTTTGTTAATAATCTGGAACAACAGGGCATTATTGGCGAGGTACAGCGCTTACGCATCGAATTGTTCGGTTCGCTGGGCGCGACAGGCAAAGGCCACGGCACCGACAAAGCAGTATTGCTTGGTCTGGAAGGCGAAGCACCCGACTTGATTGACCCTACCATCATCCCGCAACGCCTAGCGACTATCCGCGAGACCGGGGCAGTTAAGCTATTGCGACGTTACCCGGTGCCGTTCAACGAGAAGGCCGATTTGCTGTTTCAACGCAAAGTATTACCCTATCACTCGAACGGCATGCGTTTTAGTGTATTCGACTCAAACGGCACCGAGCTACTACAAAGCGATTACTATTCCGTTGGAGGTGGGTTTGTAGTCACCGATGCGGCGGCAGCGGCGGATCGGCTGAGCAATGACGATACCTGCCTGCCCTACCCTTTCAAAACAGGTGCAGCGATACTAAAGCTGTGCGCAACACATAACAAATCCATCAGCGACTTAATGCTAAGCAATGAAAAAGCCTGGCTGGGTGGAGAAGAAATTCGCCAGAAACTATTGAACATCTGGCAGGTGATGCAGGCTTGCGTCGAACGCGGGTTGCACGAAGAAGGGGTTATGCCGGGCGGCATGAAAGTCAGGCGTCGAGCAGCCAATCTGTATCGGCAGCTAAGCGGCGAAATACCCCGGCAAACCCCGAGCATGCCGGTAGGAACCATGGAATGGGTGAATTTATTCGCACTCGCGGTCAGCGAGGAAAATGCCTCCGGCGGGCGCGTGGTGACCGCACCCACCAACGGCGCTGCCGGCATCATCCCGGCGGTATTGCATTATTACTGGCGCTTTTGCGACGGCGCGAATGAGGAAGGTGTGATTCGCTTTTTACTCACAGCAGCGGCAATCGCGATCTTGTACAAAGAGAATGCTTCACTGTCCGGCGCCGAAGTTGGCTGCCAAGGTGAAGTGGGCGTCGCTTGTTCCATGGCAGCCGGCGCACTGGCCGAAGTATTGGGCGGCACGCCAGAGCAGGTGGAAAATGCCGCCGAAATCGGCATGGAGCATAACCTAGGCTTGACCTGCGACCCAGTCGGCGGCTTGGTGCAAGTGCCTTGCATCGAACGCAACGCGATGGGGTCGGTAAAGGCTATCAACGCCGCGCGAATTGCCCTACGCGGCGACGGCAAGCATTTCGTCTCCCTGGACAAGGTGATCAAAACCATGCGCGAAACCGGCGCCGATATGAAAACCAAATATAAGGAAACCTCCCGCGGCGGTTTGGCGGTAAATTTGATTGAATGCTGACAATCCAGGGCAATTAGAGCCCAAGCCTTGCAGATTCGTTAAAACCCCGTATCGCCCAACAAAAAACCTGCCTAGCCGACCAATCGAACAGCACCATTTAGCAATTTTCTAGCTTTAGACGATAGTAAAATTAACCATGCGTCCGGAAATCGGTCGCTATATCCCCATCGTCATAGATCGCCTGGCCTCTGCCAAGAATTCCGTCTCGACCCGAGGCCGCGAATGCCATAATCTGCGCAGTCGTTTCCTGCGGTACCGCCAATTGATTTAGGCTGTTTTGCAATAGCTCCAATACCACATCGTAGTTATCATCAATCGGCTGTAATCTTAAAAAATGGGAATGGCCGGGACAGAGCAGGGTTAGGTGGGGTTTCTCGTCGCTGCCGACAAGATCGCCGGTGACGAACATCTCCAAAAACGCAAAGTCTCGATTATTGACCAAACTGGGCTTGGCGTTCCCTCTGGCAAAAGCCGCGGCAAAATAATCATCAGCCAATTCGGAAAGTTTTTTCGGCTCGACCGGCTCGGCACTCAGCAAAGCGTTTATAAGCTGTTTTAGCGGTTCCTTTTGCTCCTGGATAGGTCTGGAGTAAAAATATCGGTTGATCCGATAGTCATCAAGCATACTGGCATAGAAAATATCCACAATTTTCGACACCAGGTTCTCGTCAATTTTAGGTAATAGTTTATTGTTCATCGTTTAATCCCCCCGCTTTATAGTTAACCAGCTTTTTTACTGAAATCAAATGCCGCATGAGTACATCCCTTCTGCGTCTATTAAACGCAGCGCCAAAGTATAAGTCCGATCCGGCACACTCCGCTTAAACGTTTTTCAAAAATCAGCAGTTGGCAGGCAAAGGCATGGCATTTGAAAAAAAATATTTAGCAAACAACATTAACGTCGAATGTTAAGTCTATGAAGATGCATAACAATGAAAAATCACGCGACAGATGTAGTTTAAAAACCACTTGAAATCCTCGTTTAACGTAGGAAAATCGCGCCCGAAGCGGAATTTTTTATGACGCTGTTCACACTTTATTCGATAAAAAGAGGGGGCATTATGAAAATCGCACTTGTAGCAATGGCTGGCGTCACCATCGGCGCACTGATAGCTATTTCAGCTTTCCAACTACTGAGAGTCATTTTTCAAGAAATGTGCAAAATGGCGTCTGAAGCTTGGTATAGCCCTGAGCAACATTAAACCTGAGTCTGATATTGCGGGCGGGCTCTTCAGAAGATCTAGTGGCAGACGGGAGCAGCATGACGGCTATGATTGAGATGGTTTTTGCTGGTCTGAATGCTTGAAATCGGCAACAGGCGGATCAAGGGATTAGTCGACATCAGACTGATTGTCACCAAAAACCAAGCAGAACCCCAAAAAAATGCCCCGCCGGTTTCCCGACGGGGCATTTTTGCTAATATCGCTTTGCTTAAATCAACCCGATTACGCTAACACTCGCACCGGAAAGCTTGGTTGACCAATCTGTCAATCATTACCGCCAAATACACCCAACAATTGCAGCAAGCTGGTAAACAGGTTGTAGATAGACACATATAAAGAAACGGTCGCCAATATGTAGTTGGTTTCGCCGCCGTGGATGATTTCACTGGTTTGATACAAAATCATTCCGGACATCAGCAACACGAACATCGCGGACACCGCCAATGACAGTGCAGGCACCGAGAACAATATTGCCGCCAAACCTGCAAAGAACGCTACCAGCACACCCACCATCAGGAAACCGGACATAAAGCTGAAATCCTTACGGGTAGTCAGCGCATACCCTGATAACCCAAGGAAAATAACGCCCGTCCCACCCAGTGCGGTTAAAATCAGTTCGTGACCGTTACTGAATGCCTGCACATACATATTTAAAATCGGTCCCAAGGTCATACCCATGAAACCAGTTAAGGCAAACACGAACACCAAGCCCAGTGAGCTATTGCTGAAACGGGTAGTTAAAAACAGCAGACCGAAGTAGCCCACCATCGTAATAATCAGGCCTGGATGCGGCAAATTCAGCGTCATTGCCACTGCTGCCATGGCGGCGCTGAACAGCAATGTCATGGACAGCAATAAGTAAGTGTTCTTTAAAACTTTATTGGTCGCCAGTATGCCGGCTTCCGAACGAGCAGTTGCAGTATTTAAACGCATGATCAGTTATCCTCTCAAAGTTACAGGTAATGCTATGACCGTGCAATGTCCCGGGAGTTTCAAAGCATTGTCGGTACCGTCTGCTAGTATACCTAAAGAAATTGCATATACGAGGTTAAATAGGTAATGAGCCCCACCCCCTACGAGTTGATCGGCGGCGAGCCTGCGTTGCGCAGCCTGGTCGACAGATTCTACTTTTACATGGATATTCTACCGGAAGCCCAGGGCATACGAGCCATGCACGCCCCCAGCCTGGCGTCCGCCAAAGACAAATTGTTTAAGTTCTTCTCCGGCTGGCTGGGCGGCCCGAATCTGTTTATCGAAGAATTCGGCCATCCAATGCTGCGAGCCAGGCATTTCCCATTTCAGATCGGCGAATCAGAGCGCAACCAGTGGATGCTATGCATGAACAAAGCCTTGGACGAAGTTGAAATGGACCGGCGTCTGCGCGAAAACATCCGTACCGCCTTGCAACAACTCGCGACGCATATGATCAATCAAGAAGCCACGGGAAGCTGAGCCTCATGTCATTATCCAAACAATTATTAATCCTGATATCGGCGCTGTTCTTGATGATCTTCAGCGTCAACTTTGCGTTAAGCGTCAACAATATCAAGGACTATCTGGAAGGCGAAGCAAAAAATCATGCCCAGGACACCGCGACCTCGCTGGGTTTATCGCTCAGTCCTCACATGGTCGATAACCGCGATCCGGTAATCAAATCCATGATGAGCGCTATTTTTGATATGGGTTATTACAAGGAAATCAGGTTAGTCGATGCTGACAATGAAGAACTGGTAGCCTTGATTAGCGACAAACGCATTGAAGGCGTGCCGGAATGGTTTACCGATCTACTACCAATGACATCAGCGACCGCCGAAAGCGAGATCAGCTCGGGCTGGAACATGAGCGGGGTTGTTTACGTCACTGTAAACTCCGGCTACGCCTATTTAAAACTGTATGAACAAGCCAAATCCGGATTTTATTATTCCCTTGCGGCATTTTTGTTCTCCATCGCGCTACTGGCGCTGCTATTACGCGTCACACTGGCATCGCTCCACAGAATCGACCAATTAGCGCAGCAAATCAGCGACGGCCATTTCGAAAGCATAGAAGACTTACCCTGGACCCGCGAAGTCCGCAATGTGGCGGCGTCAATGAACACCATGTCGCATAAAATCAAAACCACCATTAGCGCATTGCATGGCAAACTCGACCAAATGGGTGCTAGCCTGTTGCGTGACGACTTGACCGGGCTCTATAAAAAAGCCGTGTTCGAAACCGACATGAAAAACCTGGCTTTGGAAGACGCCGATGCCTTTGTAGTATTAATAAAAATCGACAGCTTGGTCGACCTGGTGAAAGAGCGAGACAGCGATGCGATCGATCAATTCTTGCAGGATTTTGCTGCCATTCTGGAAAACATTGTCAGACTGGCCGGGGAACCATCCGGCAAAGCGTATCGCTTTTACGGCGCCGAGTTTGCGCTGGTGCTAAAAACCGGGAATGCGGAACATCTCGAAGGCCTGGTAAAAGCCCTCAGTCACGAAGTTACCAAACTGGGCGAACATTACCAAAAAGCCGATTTAGCCCACATCGGCGTGGTTGCTTTCAACCCACTGATGACCACAGAAAGCCTATTGGAAGCCGCTCACGAAGCATACGAACAAGCACATCTGATCGGCACCAACAGTTATTTCATCCGCACCGGCGATAATTTAGCCCGCGATATTGCCACCTGGCGGGATTTGGTCTTCGACTGCGTCGACCACAACGGTTACTCGGTTTGGTACATCGGTCAGATCGCCGCCTTCAATAGTGGCGAACTATTGATGGAAGAGGCTTTTATCCAGGTGCATGATAAACAGGGCGGTCTGGTGGCCATTGGTCCGTTCATCTCGATTGCTGAAAAATTCGCCAAAATCGTCGATCTGGATAAAGGCGTAATTCGCATCGCGTTGGAGCATATTCGACACAATCATGTCGAACACGCCATCGCCGTCAACGTATCGACCCGCACCATCAAAAACAGCGACTTCCGGCTCTGGTTGGAAAAACAAATCAAACAAAATCCGGCGGAGGCCAAAAAGCTGGTATTCAGTTTATCCGCTTATGCCGTCGTCAAGGATATAGTCGCCTATCAGGCCTTCATAGAAAGAGTGCATCAATGGGGCGCACGGGTGATGATAAAACGCTTCGAAACCCAATCCATGTCGGCGGAATTGGTCAAACGTTTGAAACCTGACTTTATCCGCCTGGCCCGCGACATCGGCAACGGCGTCGACAGTTCGTCACAAAAACACGCTTTCGTACAAACCATGCAAGAAATTTCCACGCTGTTGGATATTTCGATACTGGCCGAAAACGTGCAATCGGATAAGGATTATCGTAGCTTAAAGGCGATAGGAATCGTCGGTGCCAGCCGTTAGCAAGGGCGCACTAAATGCTGCCGGAATAGCTATTGTCGTCTTCAGCTTATGTTGCGGGATTGGGCCGGCAGCGGGCTTATTGATTGATCAAAGTTTGCTGGACAGAGTGGAAAATAAATATGGGTCGGATGCGAAGCAACGCTTTGTGAGCTGGCAAAACTTGATTGAGAACGGTAAAAACTGGCCGGAAGCTGAGAAGTTGGAGCGGGTCAACGACTTTTTCAACGGCAACGTCGAGTTTGCTGAGGACATTATCCTATGGCAGAAAACCGATTATTGGGCAGCGCCGACCGAGTTTCTGGCCAAAGGTGCGGGGGATTGCGAGGATTACTCCATCGCCAAATATTTTACTTTGGTGGAAATGGGCGTCGACGAAAATAAACTGCGCATCACCTATGTCAAGGCCCTCGAACTAAACCAGGCGCATATGGTACTGACCTATTTCGACTCACCGCGTGCCGTGCCTCTGGTGCTGGACAACTTGAAACCGGGCATCGTCCCGGCTACACAACGCCGGGATTTGCAGCCGGTTTATAGTTTTAACGGTACCGGCTTGTGGCTTGCCAAAAGCAAAGGTTCGGGGCAACATGTCGGCGGATCCGATCGCTTGAGCATGTGGACCGAACTCAAAATAAGAATGCTGGAATCGCCGTTTTGAACAAGCAAACCGCCCCCTTACTTTATAGCCTCCGCCGCAGCAGCCGAGCCAAAAACACCCGCATCGTAGTCACGGCCAACAAGATAGAAGTGGTAGCACCGCTAAAAGTTTCCGAGCAGCGGATTCAGGCTTTTGTGCATGCCCAAAAAGACTGGATAGACGCCGCGCTAAAACGCGTCGCCGGAAAAGTGCAATCAGCTATTCCCCGACTAGCGCCAAGCGAGTATCTGGATGGCGCACTCATTCCCTACCAAGGCCGACGCTTGCCGCTGAAGATCAGCTCCGGGAAAACCAAAACCGTTCGCATTGAGTTGCTAAACGACGAAATATTCTGGGTAAAGTCGCCGACTGAGATTGCCGGTGCGCATTTATCTGCACTTATCCAGCAAGCCTTAACACGCTGGATGAAAAATCAAGCCAAGCAGCAGGTACAGCAACTAGTGGATCTGCATGCACCCCGCTTTGCGCTGTTTCCGCGCAGCATCAGAATAAAAACCCAAAAAAGCCGCTGGGGCAGTTGCGGACCGAAAAACGACATCAATATGAACTGGCTACTGCTGCTAGCCCCGCCCGCAGTTTTGGAATATGTGGTGATCCATGAACTTTGCCACATCAAACACAAAAATCATTCCCCGGCGTTTTGGCAACTAGTTGGCGAACACCTATCCGACTTTAAACAACACCGGCTCTGGCTTAAACAGCACGGGGCCAGCGTGATGCAAGGCTTGTAATGCTAAAAAAGCTGGGGTTTTATATTTTTGCGGCGTTATTTATCTTTGCCGGGCAATTTCTGGTCAATCAGGATTTAGCCAGCGGTACGCCACCGGCCATCGTCCAAACCACACTGAGCGGCGAAAGTGCGATGCAACGCATAAGCAAAGGTCCGGCGCTGCTTTATTTCTGGGCGGAGTGGTGCGGTATATGCCGCAGCATGCAAGACAGCGTCAGCAATGTATTACAGGATTATCCAGGCTTGACGGTAGCAGTGCGCTCCGGCGACGACAGCAAATTACAACACTATTTGAACCGCAACCAACTTAATTGGCCAGTGGTAAACGATAACGGCGGCAGTCTCGGCCAAGCCTACGGTATTAAAGGTGTGCCGGCGTTATTTTTTACTGACGCCGCCGGCGATATTGTTTTTGCAACGGTAGGTTTTACCTCGGAATGGGGAATGCGCTTCAGACTTTGGCTGGCTGGATTGATCTGACCTATTTAGGGGACAATCCTTACTGATGGGCGGCGTGTTCCGCCAGATCGCCCAAAGCCGCCAACTCCCGTTCTAGCAGCTCGCTATCGCCCAAATTGAGCTCGACCAATCGGCGTAAGCTGGAAATACTATCGATATCTATATGTAGGCACTTAAAACCGACTCTGTTGTCTTCGGCATGCGTTGCAGACACTTCCATGGTTATGCTGATTTCTTCGGATAAATCGAATTTCAAAGAATATAAGGCATCGGCCTGACCGGCTAAGGGCTCCTCTAAATCCAACAGACAACCGCGCAAAGACAGATCGATAATTTTGCAAGGATAGTCTTTACCTAAACCGGTTAACACCGCCCCGGTATGATAAAAAATCCTGTGAAAACGGCGTTTATCATCGTTTTTTTCAAATGTCATACGCTTAATCCAAGAAAAATTGCATGGAGGTACTATCAACGACAATCACATCATTGGGTTGCAATTGCACGGTGCGGTCACCTAAGGGCTCATCGTTAATCGCTAGGCCATCGTGCCCTTGCAAAGCGGAAAGGAAATAACCGTCCTTCCGCCTAGCAATCACGATAACCCCGGCGCCTTCATGGCCTAACCGTGTCATGGCTTTCTTCAAGCGCAAAATACGACCGATATGCATACCGTTCATGACTTGTAAATTGGCATCCGGAGATTTTACGGCGTCTTCCAACTTCTCGTTTAACGCCCGCACATCAGCATCGCCAAAATCAGCCGGTTTGGATATCAGAACTTTTTCAGCAAATTCCTCGGTGGTGTTGTATACAATGTAGTGCTTGCCGATGTTGATGATGTCGTTATTTTGCAGACTCCATTCCTTGGTGCGCTGATCGTTTACCAATAACGGAAATTTCTCATTCAGTTGCTTCACAACGCAAGTACCGTCTTTAATCACTACCACGGCATGCGCGGGCGCAACGGCTAGACTGTCGACCACTAGATCACTGGTTTCATCACGACCGATATGCACAACACCAGATTCAAAAACCCCTGTGTGGATTGCATTGTCTTTAAAATAAACGGTAAATTTCGCCATCTCTGTTGTTCAAGTAATCCCTGCGCCCGGCTAGTAGTATAGCCATTAAAGCCGAGCTTGCAGATTAATCAATATTTATTTCGGTATTACATTATTTTGTAGATCCAAATCTATGATAGCCAACGACTATTTACAGGGGTTCGCCTTCAGCTGGATGCTTACGAAAAAAAATATACAGTCGCCAAGCGGCGCGCCATGTGGCAACATTCTTATCAGGACTTTCCCATTCATTCATTAGCCATCCATCATGAATCCAACTCAGTCCAATCCGCACGGCGAGCCCCTTATTTCGCAAGACATTTATATTGCCGGGGTCGACGAGGGCAGCGGTAAATCCTTGATCATGCTGGCAATTATCGAAATGTTATCCGGCTACGCCGACAATATCGGTTTTTTTCGACCGATTATTCAAGGCGATCCCGAGAAAGACGATTTGATTGAATTTATCAGCCACCGTTACCAACTGCCTACCCCGTACCAAGCGATGTATGGCTGTACCAGCGCCGAAGCCAGGCAATTCTTGGCCACCGAACAGTACGACGAACTGTTGAAAACCATTCTGGCCAAATACCGAGCATTGAAAGCCCGTTGCGATCAAGTGCTCTGCGTCGGCAGCGACTATCGACACGGCAATGCCATCTTCGAATTCGATTTCAACGCTGATGTCGCCAATAATTTGGGATGTCTGATGATGCCAGTCATGCAGGGTGAAAATCGCAGTGACGAACAAATTTTAAATGGCCTGGCCAGCCTGAAACATTCCATGCAAGAGCACGATTGCGAATCGCTGGCCACGGTTGTGATCGGCGTCGATCAAAGTCAAATCGCCAGCTTGCGGCACTGCTTAAATCACTCCAGCGAATTTCCGGTATACGTGGTGCCCGCCGAATCGTCCCTGGAAAAACCGACGATTGGCAACATCGCCAAAGTGATCGGTGCCAAAGTGTTCTCCGGTGATAACACGACGATGAGTAGAGAGGTATACCATTACAAAGTGGCCGCCATGCTGGTGCCGGACTTTCTGGATTACGTGGAAACCGGCGACTTGGTTATCACGCCAGGCGACCGTTCGGACATCATCATGGCCAGCCTGATGGCCTTCAAGTCCAGCAATTATCCGCAGATTGCCGGCTTACTACTAACCGGCCATCAACAACCTGCCCCGCAAGTTCAAAAGTTGATCGATGGCTTGGGGGATACACCGTTCGCCGTGCTCGGCGTCGATTCCGACACCTTCACCACCGCGATGCAAGTGAGTCAGGTGACCGCCCGCTTACATTCTCAAGATGATCGTAAAATTGCCACTGCGCTGGGTTTAATCGAAAGCAATATCAATTTGGTGGAATTGCGGCTGCGCCTGTGCAGCAAAGTCTCGCATAAACTCACACCGCTGATGTTCGAGTACGATTTATTGCAGCGCGCCAAAGCCAGGAAACAACACATTGTGCTGCCGGAAGGTAACGAAGAACGGATTCTGCGCGCGGCAGAAATTCTGCTGCTGCGCGATGTCGTCAAAATCACCTTGCTAGGGAATGAGGCCGAGATCCGGCAGAAAATTCAGGCCATGGCCTTGAAAATGGATAATATCCACATCATCGACCCGATTAAATCGGATCTGCGGCCACTATTCGCAGAAACCTTTTACCAAGCCCGGAAACACCGGTGCATTGTGTACGACACGGCTTTCGATTTGATGGCCGATCCCAGCTATTTCGGCACGTTGATGATTCATCTGGATTACGCCGACGGCATGGTTTCCGGCGCGGTACATTCGACTCAACATACCATACGCCCCGCTTTCGAGATCATCAAAACCAAACCGGGTGCATCGATTGTTTCCAGCGTGTTTTTTATGTGTCTGGAAGATCGCGTATTAGTCTATGGCGACTGTGCGGTGATTCCAAACCCCAACGCCGCGCAATTGGCCGATATCGCCATTAACGCCGCGGAAACCGCGCGGATGTTCAACATTGAGCCGCGCGTGGCCATGCTGTCCTATTCCACAGGCGAATCAGGCAAAGGCGAGGCAGTCGATAAGGTCAGAGACGCCGTCAAAATTGCCCAAACCTTGCGTCCTGATCTGCTGCTGGAAGGTCCAATGCAATACGATGCCGCTGTCGACGCCAGCGTCGCAAAAACCAAATTACCCGACAGCCAAGTCGCCGGCCAAGCCACCGTTTTAATTTTTCCGGACCTTAACACCGGCAACAATACCTATAAAGCCGTGCAGCGTTCATCCGGCGCAATCGCTGTCGGCCCGATACTGCAAGGACTGAACAAACCGGTCAACGACCTTAGCCGAGGTTGTACAGTGACTGACATCGTCAACACCGTGGTTATTACCGCGATTCAAGCTCAGGAAGCCGACAAAACATGACTAGAAAAACGCTATTAAGTAGCTTGCTGCTGTCTCTGCTGAGCTTTAGTTCGCTAGCGGAAACCCGCATCGCCGTTCTCGATTTTGAATTAAAAGACCTAACACTGGCACCGGGCATCCCCGCCGAATTGCAGAGAACGGCATCGATCAAGCCGCTGCTGGAGCAGGAATTAAAACGCGCCGGTTATACGGTCATTACCATACCCGGCCACGCACAACAGGAAGCCAATAGCGGCGTCGGCTATTTGTTCGACCATGCCGATGCCGCCGCGCAATTGGGCAAACAGTTTCAGGCCGACTATATTTTGGTGGGGCGGCTACATAAGCCCAGCTTTTTGTTCGCTTATCTGATGGGACGTTTAGTCAAGGTAGACGATGCCAAATTGGTCGGCGACTACATTTCCGAATCCAAAGGCCCTAACGCCAGTCTTACCATCAAAGCCGTGGAAAGTTTAACCACTAAAATCGACCATGACTTGGATAGCCGTTATAGCCCACCGCCACCGGCTAAACTAGTGCATTAGTTACTCCACCCTTTCGAGATATTCATGAAAATTCTGGTGCTCAACGCCGGCAGTTCTTCGGTTAAATACAGCTTATTCGACATGCTTGATCGCTCGGTATTAATAGCCGGCATCATCGAACGTATCGGAGAAGAGGCACCCAGCCATAGTTACGCCTTGGCTAGCAACAACCGAACACGAGACGAAATCGTCTGCCTAAATCATAAACAAGCTCTACAACTGCTGTTCGAAACGCTAACCGCGTGCGGCGTCTTGAACGACCGTAGCGAACTGGCCTGCATTGGCCATCGAGTCGTGCACGGCGGCGAACATTTTCGCGAACCGGCTTTAATCGATACGCACGTCATCCAGCAAATTGCCGGGGTAATTCCATTGGCACCGCTGCACAACCCAGCCAATCTTTTGGGAATTGAGGAAGCGATCCAGCAAATGGGCGGAACACCACAAGTGGCTGTATTCGATACCGCGTTTCATCAAACCTTACCGGATTATGCCTATCGTTATCCCTTGCCGGAATATCTTTATACCCAACATGGGGTCAGACGTTACGGCTTCCACGGTACCTCGCACCGTTATGTCGCAGAGCAGGCCGCACAATACCTCGGGAAACCATTATCGGAAATCAATCTAATTACGCTGCATCTGGGTAACGGTGCCAGCGTCACGGCTATCAAGCACGGCCAGAGCATCGATACATCGATGGGCATGACACCGCTGGAAGGTTTGATGATGGGCAGCCGCTGCGGCGATATCGACCCGGCAATCCATTTTTACCTGAGCCGCACGCTGAAGCTGTCCAACGAAGCCATCGAAACCCTGCTTAACAAAGAAAGCGGCTGCAAAGGGATTTGCGGCGAAAACGACATGCGAGCCATTCACCGGCTGGCGGAAACCGGCGACGATCAGGCCCGGTTGGCGCTAGCCATGTACGCCTACCGGATTAGAAAATACATCGGCGCTTATTGTGCGGTGTTGGGCCGGGTCGATGCCTTAGTCTTTACCGGCGGCATCGGCGAAAACGATGCCTGGCTGCGCGAACAAGTTTGTCTGGATATGACAATCTTTGGCATTGCCTTAGACCGAGAAAAAAATCTAAAACCTGCTCGACCTTCCAGCACCATCAGTCAAGCCAATGCAGGATTAGCGGTGCTGGTAATTGCCACAGACGAGGAGTTGGAAATTGCGATTCAGGCCGAGCGATGCCTGGAGCAACCGTCGCGATAAATCATCATAGCATCAAGCTGAATTAGCATAGCAGTCAGGCAGATTATTGAACAAACCAGCGAATTCTGCGGCCATAGCATTGCACCCGCAATCGTTATAATATAACATCTGTGACATGCTTTCTGACTGCTCCGCTTAACATGAAAAAAACCACTGCCCTGACTTTAATGCTGTCCTCTTCGGTTCTGATGGCTAAAGAACCCGCTATTCAAGCACTGGACGACGTAATTGTTACAGCGCCGCTGCAAGATAGAAGATCAGACAGTCCAGTGCCGGTGACAGTGTTGAGTGACGACGAGCTTAGAATGAAAACCGGCCATAGCATCGGCGAAACCCTCAAAGATGAACTGGGTATCAGCAGCCAATCCTTCGGCCCCGGCGTTGGCACCCCGGTGATTCGCGGCCAAGCTGGACCACGGGTGCGCGTATTGAACAACGGTATCGGCAGCAACGACGTCTCGGCGATCAGCCCCGACCACGCCACCAGCGTGGAACCGCTATTGGCCGAACGCATTGAAGTCCTGCGCGGCCCGGCCACCCTACTCTACGGCAGCGGCGCGATTGGCGGCGTTGTAAACGTCATCGACAACCGCATTCCCGGTCGCCAGTTCGACAAACTGGTAGGTGCCGCTCTAGAACAACGCTTCGATTCCACTTCCGACGAAACCAGCACCGCCATGAAAGTCGAGGGCGGCAAGGACAACATTGCCTATCACTTGGACGGCTTTTACCGGCACCGTAATAATCTGGACATTGGCGGCGTTGGCATAGACACCGCCAAAGTGGCGATTACCGACCCTAGTTTGGAAATTATCGATAACCCCAATGGCTTTCTGAACAACACCGGTGCCGAAGCGATCAGCGGCTCCGCCGGCTTGTCCTGGATCGGTGCGCCCGGCTTCGCTGGCGTATCGATCAATAATTTGAATAACAATTACGGCATCGCTCCAGACGGTACGGGTGACGAAATCGTGCGTATTGCGATGCGGCAAAACAAATACGATTTAAAAAGTGAATTGTTCAATCCCTTACCGTTTGCCAAGAGTCTGCGCACACGCTTGGGATATACCGACTACCAGCACACCGAAATTGCCAATGGCGAAGCCGGCGCGCTGTTCACCAACAAAAGTTACGAAGGCCGAGTTGAGTTGGAACATCAAAACATTGGCCCGCTGCGCGGTGTGATTGGCTTTCAGGCGCAGAGCAGCGATTTCTTTGCGCAGCATTACCATACTGACAACCACGAAGAAGAAGCCCACGAAGAACATGGCGCAAATGAAGAACCTGAGCAACACGACGGACCAACGGTGGAAAACATAGTCCCCCGCTCCGATATCAATAGCTACGGCGTGTTTGCAGTGGAATCCTTTGATACCGGGCCGCTGAGTTACCAGTTTGGTAGCCGTGTCGAGCAGACCGATATTCGCCCAGACGACGGCCAACATTTCAGCTACACGCCGGTTAGCGCCTCGGCCTCGGCCCTCTGGAAGCTGGACCAGCGTAATAGCTTGAACCTGGCTCTCACCCGCTCATCGCGCGCACCGCAAGTCCAGGAATTGTTGTCCGATGGTTTTCACCACGCTACCCGCAGTTGGGAGCGTGGCAGTACCTCGCTGCGCGAAGAAACGTCTTACAATTTGGACGTAGGCTACCGCTTCAGAAGCGACTGGATACGTGCCGAGTTTGATCTATTTCATAACTGGGCCAGTGATTACATTTACCAACGTCGCACCGGCGAATTTCTCGACGAAGAAGGGCACGCTGAACATTGCGACGAGAATTATTGTGTCCCGGTAATGCAAAGCAGCCAGCAGGATGCCATCTTCAAGGGCTATGAAGCCAAACTGATCGTACCGATGATGGAAAACCATCTCGGATTATTGGAGATGACATTATTCAGCGACTACACCCGCGGCGAATTCCTAGATGGTAGCGACGTGCCGCGCATGCCGCCTTTACGCTATGGCCTGCAAGTGGATTTCAACCGAGACAAATTATCGACCTACTTGCGTTTTGCCCGCGCGGAATCACAACCGTATGCCGGCGATTTCGAGACCTCCACTGCCGGCTATTTCTTGCTGAATGTGGGCGCCAACTATCAAGTCAAAGCCTATAAAGACACCAAGCTGATGGTCTTTGCCAAAGGAAACAACCTACTGGATCAAAACATCCGCAACGCAACCTCCTACTTACGGAATTTTGCACCGGAAGCAGGGCGTGGAGCGGAAGTGGGCATGAGACTCAGTTATTGATATTCGCTTGAATAGGCGCTGTGTTTAGTCTCAGCGCCTTTTTTTGGACACCCAAACGCTATAATATAACATCGGAATCACCATGTTTTTTGACCAAACCTTATCCAGAAAACTCCCAGTCACCGTGCTGTCCGGCTTTTTGGGCGCTGGCAAAACCACTTTACTGAATCACATTCTGACTAACCGGGATAGCCTTAGAGTAGCTGTGATTGTTAACGACATGAGTGAAGTCAACATCGACGCGGCGACGGTCAAAAACGAAGTACAACTGAATCGTGGCCAGGAAAAACTGGTCGAAATGAGCAACGGGTGCATTTGCTGCACCCTCCGCGAGGACTTGCTGATCGAGGTCGGCAACTTGGCCAAGGAAGGCCGCTTTGATTACTTGGTGATCGAATCCACCGGCATCGCCGAGCCCTTGCCGATTGCAGAGACTTTCACATTTAGCGACGAAAATGGTGCGAGCTTATCCGACCACGCCCGCCTGGATACGCTGGTTACCGTTGTCGACGCCGTGAATTTCATGCGCAATTACATGGAAGCCCTCAGTTTAAAGGAAACCGGCGAATCCCTGGGGGAAGACGACGAACGTAACGTCGCTGATTTACTGGTCGATCAAATCGAATTTGCCAACGTGATCCTGATTTCCAAAATCGACCTAATCGCCAGCGACGAAATCCTCAATCTAAAAGCCGTGTTGCGCAGCCTTAACCCGGACGCGGAAATCGTGCCTATGGTGATGGGACAAGTGGATCTGCATAAAGTCCTCGACACCGGCCTGTTCGATTTCGAAAAGGCCGAACAAGCGCCAGGCTGGTTGAAAGAATTACGCGGCGAACATATCCCGGAGACAGAGGAATACGGCATCGGCAGCTTCGTTTACACCGCCCGCCGGCCTTTCCATCCACAGCGCTTCTATGACCTTCTACACGAAGGGGAATGGGAAAACGGCACATTGCTCCGTTCCAAAGGCTTCTTCTGGCTGGCGTCGCGCCCCGACCATGCCGGCAGTTGGTCGCAAGCCGGCGGAATGATGCAGCATGGCTTGGCCGGACGCTGGTGGGCTTCGGTGCCTAAACAGGAATGGCCGGAAGAGTATTTACAGGACATTCAATCCCAATGGGCGGAACCCTATGGCGACCGCCGACAAGAACTGGTGTTTATCGGCCAAAACGTCGATGCGAATAAAGTCCGCCGAGAACTCAACGACTGCCTGCTAACGGATGCCGAGCTAGCTGCCGGCCCGGAGGTTTGGCATCACTATCCCGACGAATTTCCCCAGTGGTTTGCCGATGGCTAGCATCGATAGTTATTTGCACCTGATCGGCCTTGAGCTGTTGGCGATCTTGGCCATTGTCTTATCCTTGGTTGACGCAAAACTGCCCAGACTGATTCTATCCAGACTATTTCTGACCATACTGGGGTTCATGCTGGCACATTTCGCCACTCATGCCTTACCCAACAAAATAGCCGGATTTATCTACAGCTCTAAGCACGAATACCATTCCATCAAGTCTGACGGACCACATCGCACATGACTATAGCCCTCAGCACCATTGCCGGCGCCGTTGCTGCCTGCCTCGCCGTGAGCCTTTGCTCCTTATCCAGCGTGTTTGCATTGTGGCTTAAACCCGCTGTCCTGAATCGAGTGGTGCCTTATCTGGTTGCGCTGGCGGTGGGCGTACTGTTAGGGGATGCGTTTATTCATTTGATTCCCGACGCGATCAATCGCCACGGTGCTGCCAGCGATGTCTGTCTGACCGTCTTGGTGGGTGTGTTCGGTTTCTTTGTGTTGGAGAAACTGGTGCGTTGGCGCCACGACCACAACGTCGATATCACGCCGGAGAGTGGCGAGATTCTGCCTTTGGCAAAAATGAATCTGATCGGCGATGCCATGCACAACTTCGTCGACGGCATATTGATCGCCGGCAGTTTTCTGGCCGATCCGGCGCTAGGTTTGACCACCACCCTGGCTATCATCGCGCACGAAGTTCCGCAAGAACTCGGCGACGTCGGCGCACTGCTGCGCGGCGGTTATTCACCCAAACAAGCCGTACTCTACAATTTTTATTGCTCGCTGACCGTGTTACCGGGGGCGATCTTTACCCTATTGCTCAGTCAATTGGCCGAATCGTCCTTGACGCTGTTGTTACCCATCGCTGCCGGCGGCTTTATTTATATCGCCGCCTCCGACCTGATTCCGGTATTACACGAACGTTGCAGTTTCCCCAGCCTTAGCGGGCAAACCGCCGCGTTCGGGGCCGGCATCGGTTTTATGCAATTCATTGTGTTTTTCGAACAGATCCTAATCGCTAATTAAGGAGTTTTTTGTGTTTGCTCGCATCCCCTTTCGCCAATCGACCCTCTCACCGCTAAGTGGCCTCGGCTCGTTCCAGCCGGTTTCTTACAAACCGTCGACCCGAACTGTAGTATCGAAGAACTTCGTTGATTTGACACGTATCTACGAGGACGGTGTAAATCTTTGCCTGGTAGAACGCTACTTTCCTGCCGCCATTGAAAGCTTTATCTACCAAGCCTTAAAGCAATTCGGTAATCTGGAACTGAGCCAGCCGGTGAATCCCGATCAATTTGATTTTGGCAGCCTCTGGCCGCAAACCAGCCAACTCGATGGTTATCGCGAATGGCTGGACGATATCGAGCTTTTGACCTCTGCTTTTTGCGAACTATTCGGCCTGAAACAAGCCGGCTTGCGCTTGCGGACTTTGCAAAACGCCATGTGTCCGCGCTTTCATGTCGATCGGGTACCCGCGCGGTTAATTTGCAGTTACGGCGGCATCGGCACTGAATGGTTGCCGGAATACGCCCTGGACAGACAAAAACTGGGCATGGGCAGCGGCGGTTTGCCGGACGAACACTCCGGCCTGATCATCGACGCGACAGCCATTCGGCAAATGCCGGCTTATGCCGTCGGTTTGATGAAAGGCGAAGCTTGGGAAGGCAACGAAGGTCAAGGTTTTGTGCATCGCTCGCCGACCCCAAACGCCGTCAAACCGAAGCGCCTGGTACTGACATTGGACATGCTGTGAGGGCTAGACATTGCTGATCAAGTTAGCGGGCGGGCAGATTTACGATCCTGCACAAAACCTGCATGGCGAACTGCGAGACCTGTTCATTCAAGACGGACTGATGGCAAATGATCCCGGTCCTGATGCCAAGTTCGACGCGGTTTACGATTTGGCAGGCCGAATCGTCATGGCCGGCGCCGTGGATATACACAGCCATATCGCCGGTGGCAACGTCAATACTGCCCGCGTGCTGTTGCCGGAACAACACCGCAATCACATGGCGCGGCGCTTGAATCAGGCGTTTAGTACCGCCAAGTGGTCGACCACCGACATTGGCTACCGCTACGCGCGGATGGGTTACACCACCGTGGTCGAACCCGCCATGTTGCCGGTCAATGCGCTGGATGTGCATCTGCAAATGGCCGACATTCCGATTCTGGATACCGCCGCACTGGCCATATTGGGTAATGACGATTTACTGCTGCGCTTGATGCGAGCCAAGGCCAGTCAGTCGCAAATTAACGATTACGTGGCCTGGACCTTACATGCCACCCGCGCACTCGGCTTAAAAGTCATCAATGCCGGTGGCGCCAATGCGTTTAAAAGCAATGCCCGCCAATTCGATTTGGATGACAGGGTGCCGGAGTATGGCCTCAGTTCCCGGCAGATTCTGCAGACGCTGCAAACTGCCGTGTGCCAACTGGGTGTGCCGCATCCGGTACATGTGCATTGCAACAACTTAGGCATTCCCGGCAATGTCGACACCATCGTTGCGACCATGGACGCGGCGCAAGGTTTGCCGATGCACTTGGCTCATGTGCAGTTTTACGCCTATGGCAACCAAGGCGCGAAAGGCTTTTCCTCGGCGGCCGCACAGCTACTGGAAGCCTTCAACCGCCACCCCAACATCACCATGGATGTCGGCCAAGTATTGTTTGGTCAGACCGTGACGATTTCCGGCGATGTCATCGCTCAATACAGTCGCCACGCCGATGCCAGCCCCAACAAGTGGGTGATGTGGGATGCCGAGTGCGAAGGCTCCGGTGGGGTAGTGCCTTACCGCTACCGCGAAGCCAGCTTCGTCAACACCCTGCAATGGGCGATTGGTCTGGAACTGTTTTTGCTGGCTGACGCACCGGAGCGGCTGTTTTTCACCACCGACCATCCCAACGGCGCGCCGTTCACCGCGTATCCGGAACTGATCCGCCTGTTGATGGATGCAGATTACCGGCAAGCCTATATGACTCATCTGAATCAGGAGGCATTGGCCTTGACCCTGCTGCCTAACCTAAGCCGGGAATTCAGCCTGAGTGAAATCGCCACCATGACCCGTTCAGCCGCTGCCCACCTAATGGGCTTGAGCGACCGAGGTCATCTTGCCCCCGGCGCCATTGCCGACATAGCTGTATACGACCCACAGGGATGTGGGAAGTGCGGCAAAACGCCGGGAGCGTTTGCTGCCCGACCGCAAGCCGATTATCGCGCCATGTTCGCCGATGCGGCCTTGGTGTTCAAAAACGGTCGCTTGGTAGTCAAAGATGGCGACGTCATTGCCCGCCCGGCCGGACATGCTCAAACCGTGCAGCCGTATTTCGACCGACACATAGAACGCGATATTCAAAACCACTTCGACCGCTTTTACAGCCTGAAATTAAACAATTTCAAAATCGATGATGTCACGTTTAACCACGACGATACGCAGCGCTTCCGCAGCGTCGCGAGCCATTAAACCTAGTTGTTAACCATGAATTCCCCAGTAATCAAAACCGACGAGGATCTCGACACCTTACGCCACGATACCGCGCATCTGTTGGCCCAAGCCGTCAAGGAACTGTATCCAGATACGCAAGTAGCGATTGGTCCGGCCATTGAAAACGGCTTTTATTACGATTTTGCCTTTGCGGAACAGGTGTCTACCGATATCTTGCCCATCATCGAACGACGCATGCGCGAAATCGTCGAGCGTGCAGACCTTATCACTCGTGAGCAATGGAGCCGGGATCAAGCTATGGCTTTTTTCAGCCAGTGCAACGAGCGTTTCAAAGTGGATTTGATTAAGCGTATTCCAGAGCATGAGACTATCTCGGTCTATCGCCAGGGGCAATTTACCGACTTGTGTCGCGGCCCGCACGCTGCGGATACCGGACAAATAGGACTAGCCTTCACGCTCCTCAAATTGACCGGCGCCTATTGGCAAGGCGATCACAATCAGCCGATGCTACAACGCATCTACGGTACGGTGTGGCCGACGCAAACCGAGCTGGATAGCCATCTCAAACAACTGCAGGAAGCGGAGTTACGCGACCACCGCCGTTTGGGCAAAGAGATGGATTTGTTTCATTTTCAGGAACAGGCGCCCGGCTCGGTATTCTGGCATGCCAAAGGCTGGCGCTTGTTTCAGCGTTTGATCGGTTATTTGCGACAACGGCAGACGTCGGCGGGCTATGAGGAAATCAACACGCCGGACGTGATGGATATTGCCTTGTGGGAAGCCTCCGGCCACTGGGAAAAATTCGGCGAACACATGTTTACCACCCAAACGCCGGATGAACGGGTGTTTGCTCTTAAGCCAATGAACTGCCCCGGCGGCGTGCAGGTATTCAAACAAGGTTTGCGCAGCTATCGGCAACTGCCGCTGCGTTTGGCAGAGTTCGGTAAGGTACATCGTTACGAACCCTCCGGCGCTTTGCACGGCCTGATGCGGGTGCGATCCTTCACCCAGGACGATGCGCATATCTTTTGCAGCGAGCAGCAGATTACTCAAGAAAGCCTGAGCATTTGCGAACTGATTTTAAGCATCTATCGCGACTTCGGTTTTCATGACATTCGCATCAAATTTTCCGACCGCCCGCCACAACGGGTCGGTAGCGACGCGGTTTGGGATCAGGCCGAACAGGCCTTGATTCAAGCCATGCAAACCAGCGGACTGCCGTATACGCATAATCCCGGCGAAGGGGCGTTTTACGGGCCGAAGCTGGAATTTGTGCTGCGCGATGCGGTGGGGCGCGATTGGCAATGCGGCACACTGCAAGTCGACCTCAATCTGCCGGCGCGACTAGGCGCTTATTACATCGACGCAGACGGTAACAAACAAACGCCAGTGATGCTACATCGGGCTTTGTTCGGCTCCCTGGAGCGTTTTACCGGCATCTTGCTGGAGCATTACGCCGGTTGGCTGCCGTTCTGGCTAGCGCCGCTGCAAGTCGTCGTCGCGCCTATCGTTAGCCAAACCGAAGCCTATGCCCTGGAAGTGGCCGAGCAATTAACCAGCGCCGGTTTAACAGTGGAAACCGACTTACGCAACGAAAAAATCGGTTACAAGATCCGCGAACACAGTTTAGCCAAAGTACCGCTGTTGATCGTAATCGGCCAGTGGGAAATGCAAGACGGTCAAGTCACACTGCGCTGGCTGCACGGCGGAGCTCAACAAATCTTGCCGCTGGCGCAAGCCTTGACCGAACTGACCGGGCAAAACCAATACCCTTCATACCTATCAGATAAGCAAACAGGACACCCTGAATACCCATGATCCTCTCAGAACAAACGCCAATGAATGGCGGATCCCATACCCCGAACGTCCGCGTACAATTTTGCTCCGCACTTGCCGAGCGCCATTATCCTGGCGATTGCCGCCGCCTGCATGGGCATAGTCGGCAAGTAGACACTAACGAGACCCATGTCCGCTACTTGGAGATAAGCGCATGAACGCTTGCAGCATCGAAGACATCCAAGGCCGCGCCGACAGCCGCCGCATCGCCATCGATAAAGTCGGCATCAAGGACATCCTGCATCCGGTAAGGGTTAAGGACAAGAGCTGCGGCGAACAACATACCGTCGCCCGCTTTGATATGTACGTGAATCTGCCGCATGACTTCAAGGGCACCCATATGTCGCGCTTCGTGGAGATATTGAATAGCCACGACCGAGAGATCAGCATTGCCTCGTTTCCGGTCATGTTGCAAGAAATGCTGCAGCGACTGGAAGCCGAATCCGGCTATATCGACATGCGCTTTCCTTACTTCGTCGAGAAAGCCGCGCCGGTCAGCGGCGTGCGCAGTTTACTGGATTATCAGGTGAGTTTTATCGGCGAAATTGACAGTACCGGCTGTCAGATTAAGGTTAAAGTCGTGGTACCGGTCACCAGCCTGTGCCCGTGTTCCAAGGAGATTTCCGAACGCGGCGCCCACAACCAGCGCTCGCATGTGACGATTACCGTGTCGGCCAGCGAATTTATCTGGATTGAAGAGCTGATTGCGCTGGTAGAGGCCGAAGCATCGTCGCCGATCTACGGCTTGCTGAAACGCCCTGACGAAAAATACGTCACCGAATACGCTTACGACCACCCCAAGTTTGTCGAGGATATGGTGCGGGATGTGGCTGCCAGACTGGATGCGGAAACCCGCATTCAAGCCTATACGGTGGAGTCGGAAAACTTCGAGTCGATACACAACCATTCGGCTTATGCATTGATCGAGCGGGTGAAATGAACCTGTTCAGGCGTGCGGAAACCCTGACCCTGGGCGACAGTTTACCTTGGGATGCCGTATTGGCCGCACTACCCTTCAATGCTGACGGCCTGTTGCCCGCTATCGCCCAACAAGCAGACAGCGGCGAGGTATTGATGCTCGCCTGGATGAACCGCGAGGCTATTCTGGAAACATTGAGTAGCGGTCGGGTTTGTTACTGGTCGCGTTCTCGACAGACGCTGTGGCGTAAGGGTGAAACCTCCGGCCATCAGCAATCGCTTAAAGAACTACGCATCGATTGCGACGGCGATACGCTGCTGTTATTGGTCGATCAACAAGGGCCAGCCTGCCATACCCGGCGTGCCAGTTGTTTTTATCATGCCGTGCGCGGTGAGCAGGTCGTGGTGATCAGCGAGCCCCAGCGGATTGATGAATCGCGGTTTAATCAACCCTAACTTCTATTCCTTCTGGAGATTCAAGATGAGCGCAAGCCCAAAACTCAACTACCCGGTACCTGTCACCATTTTGACCGGCTTTCTCGGTGCCGGTAAAACCACCTTACTGAACCGGATTCTGACCGAACATCACGGTCAGCGCATTGCCGTGATAGAAAATGAGTTCGGTGAAACCGGCATCGACAACGAACTACTGGTGCAGGCCGACGAGCAAATCGTTACCATGAATAACGGTTGCATTTGTTGCACCGTACGCGGCGACCTGGTGCGTATCCTGGGCGAATTGTCCGAGCGGCGCGAAAGCGGCGATATTCACTTCGAACGAGTTATCATAGAAACCACCGGTCTGGCCGATCCGGCGCCGGTAGCGCAAACCTTTTTCATCGAGCCGGACATCGCCGAAAACTACAAGCTGGATGCCATCGTCACCGTGGTCGACGCGGTGCATGCCCACATGCAATTGGAAGAGCATCACGAAGCTCAGGAACAAGTCGGCTTTGCCGACCGAATTTTGCTGTCAAAAACCGATCTGGCGGAGACGGAAATTGTGGTCGACCTGGAAGCCCGATTAAGGGCGATGAACCCCAGAGCGCCTATCAAACGTGTACATTTCGGCGAAACCGAGTTACACGATATTCTGGACATCGACGGTTTTAATCTGGACGATATACTGAAAATCGAACCGGACTTTTTGGAGGACGTCAGCCACGAACATGAAGACGACATCAGCTCCTTCGTGTTCCGTGCTGATCGGGAACTGGATGCGGCGCGCATACTGGCTTTTCTGGACATCATGGTCCGCGACTACGGTAACGACCTATTGCGCTATAAAGGTATTTTGAATATCGCCGGCTGCGAAAAACGCGTGATCTACCAAGGCGTACACATGCTGATGACACAGGATTTCGGCGCCGAGTGGCAAGACGGCGAAGCTAAGACATCAAACCTAGTGTTCATAGGCCGTAATTTACCCAAAGAGGATATGATCGAGGCTTTGGAATCGTGCCAAGTAGCGGCTTGATGATGGACATTATGTGCATACTCGTTTAAGGTCCTGATGACATCTATAAGCCTGTTAGCAAATCTTTTGTGTCTCGTATTTTGAGGGAATTGCCCAAAATCCCCGTTATCGTTATCACGGGTTTTCTCGGTAGCGGTAAGACTACGCTGTTAAATCGCTTGCTGGCGGACGGCGTGAAAACGGCAGTGGTGATCAACGAGTTCGGCGCTACGCCAATCGATCAGGATTTACTGCAAAATCAGGATATTCCGATGACGGTACTAGCGGGCGGTTGCCTGTGCTGTCAGATCAAAGGCACTTTAGCGCCAACTTTAAAAAACCTTTGGATGGCTTGGGATCAGGCCGAAACCAAGCCATTCGACCGAATGATTATCGAAGCCAGCGGCGTAGCCAGTCCGGAACCGATTCTGGATACCCTTTGCCGCGAACGCTGGCTAGCCAGCCGTTACCGTTTGCAGCAGGTAATCACCACGCTGGCGATACCATCCGCCATCGCCCAACTGGATAGTTTCGCGGAAGCCCGTTCCCAGGTGGCTTGGGCAGATAACTTGCTGCTCACCCATGCAGATCTAGCCGATGCCAAGCAACAGATCGCACTAGACCAGTGCTTACAAAGCATTGCGCCAGCTACTCCGAGACAAATGGCAATGCTTGGCGACTATCGTGCGGATACCCAGTTGACCCAAACCCAACCGCCGATCCGCCGCTTGCCCAACGCCGAGCTGTCTTCGGAACACCGTTTCCAAAGCATCTCCCTAAATTTGGCGCAAGCGCTACCTTGGCCGCAACTCGAAGCGATCCTAAAAGCGTTGTTGGTGCGCCATCCCGTTGACTTGCTGCGCATCAAAGGGGTGGTGTACCTGGAAAACCAGGCAGAACCGGTGGTTATACAATCCGCCGCCAATCGGCTTTACCCGCCTATCGCGCTGCCCGCGCGCCCTAGCGACGATGGCCGAGGCCGACTGGTATTCATCGTCAATGGCGACATTTCAATGCTGGCCGAAGACCTAAAACAAGGTTTTGGTTCATACATTTCAGACAATGCCATCCGCATACACGATTGACCCGGTAAACACACAGCAGCCTTGAGAAACTAAGCGGATTGACCGTTAGCAGTCGCCAGAAGGTATACATTCTGCGATCTGCGGTTATCGAATAGGCGGGCATGGCAGCGATACGGAATTTGAGTAGCGGGTTTAATCAGCAAATAAACGCTCTCAAATCCGGAAAACCTGAAGTTGTTTGTATTACCATAAGGCATGGCAAAACTATAAATTTTAAGCGGGAGACACCGATGCAAGGCGACAAACAAGTCATAGCGTACTTAAACGAATTATTGGCGGGCGAACTAACGGCAATCGACCAGTACTTTATCCATTCCCGAATGTATGAAAACTGGGGATTCGGCAAATTATACGAACGCATCAATCACGAAGTTCAGGACGAAACCAACCATGCCGATGCCTTGATCAAACGGATTTTGTTTCTGGAAGGCACCCCGGATTTATCTAAGCGCGACCCCTTGGCGGTCGGGAAAAACGTGCCGGAAATGCTGAAAAACGATTTAGTCGTCGAGTATAAAGTGGTCGCGGAATTGCGCAAAGTCATCGCCTATTGCGAAAGCGTGCGCGATTATCAAACGCGGGAAATTCTGGAAGTGATGCTGGACGATACCGAAGAAGATCATGCCCATTGGCTGGAACAACAATTGGGTCTGATCGACATCATCGGTTTGCCAAATTATCTGCAATCGCAAATGTCCTAAACCGGCTAGGCCGCAGACGCAGCAAATGCCGCAGCTTGAGTGACAGCTGCGGCTGTTTGAGACGCGCCAATTAAACACCTATCAAGCTGGCAGCCTAACTATTCGGCAAACCGAGAATTCCGCCAGACGGCTGAAAGCCTTCAGCCGTTTCTAATAATATAAAGGGGCTGTCTTAGCGCTAGATCTGCTTCTCCTCGGCATTCAACGTTGATAAAGCAGCTTGATAGTCGAAGGTATCGATTTGCCGTGCAAATTGCGCATAAGACCTTCCCAATTTAGCCCGCAACAATCCCGCATATTGACGCGCCATGGGGCTGGCTTGTGCGTCACCAATTGCCAGCAGACTAGAGAGCGCGGCAACTATCTGCTGCATATTTTCTGCATCGATTTCCTCCTCGATGGCGTCTGCGGCTGCTTGCACGGGCAAAGCCTCGATCGCGCGCAGCAGATGCGCCAATTCACTATCGCACAAAACCACCCACTCCATGCAGACTGCCAAATCGCTGTTATCGGCTATCGCCTTATCCAACTTGGCGGCCAAATCAGCAACCGTTTTAGCACCCAAGGTACTGGCAACGCCTTTTAAACAGTGGCTAATCCGTTTTGCTTGGTCAAGTTGACCATCGACCAAATAGGCCTGCACTTGTTTTAAGTCTTCGCCGTGGGTATGGGCAAACAACCTCAGCAAGCGTTGATACTTATCCAAATCCCCCTTCACCACAGCTAGACCTTGCCTAGTGTCAAGCTCGCTGATAGCCAATATAGCTGCCGATAAGGCATCGGCGCTGCCCGGACAATTCGGCGAAGGGGGCAACACTGTAATATCTTTGTCCAAGCCGCCAACGCGCGGAGTGGAAGGTGGCGCTAGCCAACGCAACAAGGCCGCGTAAAGATCTTCCGGGATGACCGGCTTGGCGACAAAATCGTTCATACCGGCGGCCAGAGAAACATGCCGGTCTTCTGCAAAAGCCGCAGCGGTCATCGCCAAAATCGGCAACTGCGTAAAATCGGGCTGCGCGCGAATCGCTCGCGTCGCCTCCAAACCATCCATGACCGGCATTTGCACATCCATCAGCACCAGATCGTAAGGATGCTTGCCGATTTTCTCCAGAGCGATCCGACCATTCGCGGCGGTATCCACCGCCAAACCCACCCCATGCAACAGCTCCAGCGCTACTTCCCGGTTAATCGGATTGTCTTCCACCAACAATAGGCGCGCGCCGGCATAATCTCGGCGCAGCATCATTTCGGCGTCGACCGGCTTGTCCTTGGTTTGCAAAGGCATGTCCCCCTGACCGCGCTCGACCTGTGCGGTAAACCAAAAGCGACTGCCTTGACCCACCACACTATCGACGCCCGCTTCGCCACCCATCATATTGGCCAGACGACGGGTAATCGCCAAGCCCAAACCGGTACCGCCGTATTTACGCGTCGTAGAGACATCGGCCTGCGTGAAGGCCTGAAATAAACCCGATTGTTGGTCGGCTTCGATACCGATTCCGGAATCGCTCACCTCGAAACACAACATCAACCCCGCTACGGTTTCCGCTTGCACCGCCGCCCGCAACCAAATCGTACCGCTATCGGTGAACTTGACTGCATTGGTGGCGTAGTTGAGCATCGCCTGACGCAAACGGGTCGGATCGCCGCGCAGCCATTGCGGGACACCTTGGCTATCTACCTTTATGGTCACAGCCTTAGAGCGTGCCTGATCCGCAATAATCGAGCGGATTTGCTCCAACATTATCACCAGAGAAAAGTCGGTTTTCTCCAATTCCAACCGCCCGGCCTCGATCTTGGATAAATCCAGCACGTCGTTAATGATGGACAGTAGATGCTGGGCTGCGCCATCTATTTTATCGAGACGTTCGCTTTGTTCCGGGTTGGGGCTGCTTTGTCGTAACAAATAAGTCAGGCCGATGATCGCATTCATCGGCGTCCGAATTTCATGACTCATATTGGCCAGAAAGGCACTTTTGGCTTGATTGGCGGAATCAGCCAACACTTTTGCCGCCTCCAGTTCAGCGGTACGGCTGGCTACCAAATCTTCGAGGTGATGCCGATACTGATCCAGCTCCAGCGCGACGCGCTTTTTCTCGGTGATGTCTTCCTGTACAGCCACGAAATGGGTCACGCTGCCATCCGCCTCCCTAATCGGAACGATAATGGCAGAATCCGTATACTCGCTGCCGTTTTTGCGCTTGTTGATGAATTCGCCTTTCCAGGTCTGACCGCGACCGAGCGCGGACCAAAGACTCCGATAATTTTCCATTGGCGTTTTTTTCGATTGCAACATACTCGGATTGCGACCAATGACCTCGTCACGCTGATAGCCACTGACGGACAAAAACGCTTGGTTAACGTATTCTATATCGCCGACCAGGTTAGTAATAATGATACTGGCCGGACTCTGCTCCACCGCCTGCGCCAGTTTACGCAACTGCTGTTCGGCCTGCTTGCGCTCGCTGATATCCAGATTGATCCCAAATAGCCGCAAGGGCTTGCCATCTGCGTCGTATTGAGCGCGGCCCTTGCTACTCAACCAGCGGTTTTCCCCGCTCGGTAACCGATAGCGAAACTCGACCTCGAACGGCTCACCGCGCAAAACATGGCTGTCCCACTGATCGTCGATCAAATGCAAATCGTCTGGATGCACGTTGGCTCGCCAATCGTCGTTAGAACGCAACCCGCCGGACTCCAGGCCATACAGACGCTCGCACTCCGGCGACCAATAATTCTGATTGTTAACAATATCCCAATCCCAAATGCCGACATGCGCGCCTTCCTGAGCCATCAGTAAACGCTGCTCACTCTTGCGCAAGGCCTCTGCGGACGCTTCGGCACGCCGCCGCGCAGCGATGGCATCCTCCATCAAATTCAGGGCTGCCAACTGCGCCTGCTGCTGCTCCAACAGTGCGCGCTCCTGGCTTTGCTGTAAGGCCTCTTCAGCCGCGCGCTTATTCCGGCGTTGATCGCGCTCCTCAAGAGCCCGACGGATGGACTGGGGCAACTTAAGTAGATTGTCTTTTGACACGAAATCGACCATACCCAGCCGCAGCAACTCCATAGCCACGTCGGCCCCCATACTGCGGGCTACCAGAATCACCGGCAAATCCGCAGTGCGGGCTTGAATGGTTTGCAAGGTAACGCGAATATCCATCCCGGGCAGGCTGAAGTCGGACAGCACCAAATCCCATTGCTCCGCTAGGGCAAACTCCAGAGCGGCGTTGCTGTCGATGCGACGACATTCCACAGCCATGCCACTCTCATTGAGGTAACGCTCCAGCAGCAGAAAATCGGTCGGTACTGCGTCGATGACGAGTAATTTCACTAGAGGACTCATAACTGCATCAACACCATCTCTGCGGCTGGATGACTGCTGAGCAATGGCCGCCCAAGCGCGCCAGCGTCGGCAAAGTCCGGGGGTATGCGCAAGAAGCGCTGAGCAGCGCTCCGGTCGTTTGGTCTGCCGTCCCGCTTTTCAGCCAAATCCAGAAAAATGACTAACTGCATTTCCTTCATGCACCACTCGAAATACCTCCGTCGTGGGCTTTCAAAGTCTGACGCATCAAGCGCTGGCCTAAATTTACTACCCGGCAGACCACGTATCATGGCAGCGTGTCCGGTTTCGGCGCTATCTGGCTATCATCCAAGAAATTCAAAGGATACGGCTGTTCTTGTCCAAGCTGACGGCATAGCCCGTTGATGGTTTGCTTTAGCGCAATCATGTCCATTTCCCGACCGACCATGGCCCGATTGAAGCGCTGCAGTGCATCGGTCTGTTCTCGTAACGCCGCCTCGGCTGCTTTGCGCTCGCTAATATCCAAGGCATAGGCCACACGCCTAATGGGCTTGCCATCCGCTGACTTGATGATTGTCACATCAATCATCACCGGAAAACGGCTACCGTCCTTACGTTGATGCTCTGTCTCAAACACGCTATGACAACTAGTGTCCAGGCGATTGATGCGTTGGTACAACTGCTGGACCAAATCAGCCGGATAAACCATCGCGACCGGTTTTCCGATCAATTCTTCGGCCGTGTAGCCCCGCTCTGCCGCAAATACCGGGTTCACCGCCAAAAATGCATTGGTCTGCGTGTCGGCAATTGCCAAGCCAAATTCCGCGTTTTCGAAAGCCTGCGCCCAAAGTTTGAGCTCGGTTTCGGCATTTTTGCGCTCGGTAATATCGATACAAATACCGTACACGCGTTGTGGTCGACCCATCTCGTCGTATTTGGCGCCACCCTTGCAGTTTAGCCATCTAATTTGCCCTGGCTCCGGCACCACTCGAAAATCGAAATCGAAAGTACGACGAGCGGCGACCGCCGAATCTCGGCACCGCTCCAAATCCTCCAAATCCTCCGGGTAAACACGCCCGGAAAAAGCCGAATACTCACGGGGAAACGTGCCCGGCGCATAACCAAACATGGCCTCAAGTTCGGCAGTCCATTGCAAATTATTGCTGGACATATGCCAATCCCAGATACCGATGTTGGCGCTGCTTTGCGCTAAGCGTAAGCGTTCCTCGCTCTCCATCAGCGCTATCTCGACCAATTTACGCTCGGTGATATTGGCATGAGACACTACAGCCCCGCCTTCCGCAACGCCCAAGGGCGTAATCACCATGGAAAACCAACGCTGTTGTTGTAAAGAATGGCAAGCATAATCGTAGGTAAAGCGCGGGAGCCGACCTTCCAAAACAGCGGCCAAGCCAGTACTCACTGCCAATGCCCCCTGGGTGTAAGGACCTGATGCCTCTCGGCAAACGCGTAAATAATTGGTTCCTATTCCGCATACATCGCCGGCTTGCTCACCCGAGACGGCATTATCCTCGGCAAATTGCTGCCAAGGTCGATTAACCGAGACAATCACCCCATTGCGGTCTAATACCGCAATGTTAGCGCTCACCGAATCCAAAATAGCCCGCTTGAATTCTTGGCTTTCGCGCAGTGATGCGTTGGCCACTTCAATCGAATGCCGAGCCGCAAGAGCATCTTCCATCAAATTAAGTGCGGCCAATCTGGCCTCGCGCTGCGTTTCCAGAGTAGTCTGTTGGGCATCTCGTAGCGCTAGCTCGGCCTGCTTGTTAGGGGTTATATCTTGCACCGTACCGTGCAAAGCCACGACATTATCCTGCTCATCGCGAACCGGCTCGCCGCGGACCATTAACCAGCGGCGCAGCTCGCCAGCGGTTTGTAATTCTGCCTCGCATTCGTAAGGCACACCGTTGGTGCGGGCCTTAGCAAACGCCGACTGCAAGCGCCGCCAACTCTCGGGCTGAAAATACCGACCAAGCTCGTCATTGTCGGCTGGCGGTAACTTAGGGTCCCGACCGAATATCCGGTAAACCTGTTCCGACCAGGTCAGTTGGCCGGTGCGCAAATCCAAAGTCCAGCCACCCAAGTTGGCTAGGCGCTGCGCAACCTTCAACGCGGCCTCGCTGTTGATGAGCGCCAGCGCTTCCTGCTTCCGTTGCTCGATATCCTCTATGGCTGAGATAAAATAATCTGGACTACCGTCCGCTTTGCGCACGATGGAGACACTCAGGCTAATCCAACTGAGGCTGCCATCCTTGCGAATAAAGCGCTTTTCCCTGGCAATATCATCGAGCTCGCCGGCCAGCATCCGCTGCATAAGTTCGGCATCGATACTTTGTTCGTCTGGAGAGGTAATATCCGAGAACCGGCGCGTTATCAGCTCATCCTGACTGTAACCGACCACATTGCAAAATTTGCGATTAACCTGAAGCCAACGACCATCAGGCGCTAATATCGCAAGCCCCATCGCCGCATTTTCGAAAGTAGCCTGAAATAAAGTTTCGCTGCTGCGGAGTTTGTCGCGCGTTTCCAGTAATTGTTGCCAATGAGCAGTTTCGCGTTGCCGGGCACCGAGCAAGAATTCGCTGAACAAACTGATCAAAACCCCATTGGCAATCAATATCGTCCACTGCAAGACATCGTAAATACCGGCAATCGCCAAACTGCGATACGGCGGCAGCAAAAAGTAACTGGTGACCACGGCCACCATTACCGTCGCTGATAAGCCAGGCCCCAAGCCGCCAAGCAAGGCACTGACGATGACCGGAAACAAAAACAGTAGCAGCAACGGGCGTTCGCCAAAGGATGCCGGTAAATACAGACGAATGGCCAGCGCGACCAATACCAGAAGCACTGCCAACGGATAAGCAAGTGGATGTCTGCGCTGATAAGCAGAGCGCAAGGGCTTGGAAAAATCCGCAAATGCTCGTTCGACGCTACTCATGAGACATCGTCTTCCGCAGTCGGTATAGCGCCGTCCATTGACTCGATCTCAATTTTTGCGGGCATTCGGTTCGAGCTGAGCATGTCGGCGCCAGACTCGGAGGTTCCTTCGGTAAGCTCTATATTCGCGGGATTTGCGGCCGGGGGCGATAAAAACGTCAGTGCGTAAGGCGACTGCCGGCCAAGCTCGGCCGACAACTCATTGACCTGCTGCTTTAGCTTAATCATATCCAGTTCTCTACCAACCATAGCGCGATTGAAGCGTTCTAATTCATCGTTACGCGCCTTTAGTTCTTCTGCCTGGAGATTGAGTTGGTCTTCATTGGCTTTGCGGGCGCTGACATCCAAAACAAAACCAATCACGGCCGGCTGGTTTTGATAGACAAAACCGCGCCCATGTACCTCGACAGCAATGCCGCGTCCGTCACGACTCACGCCTTCAAAGCGGTAATTAATGTCATCAACCTCGCCTGCCATGCGGCGCCGCAAATTTTCGGTAACCATGGGCCGATCTCTTGGGCAGACCAGATCGGACACCGTCTTTCCGTCGATAATATCGGCGGCTTGCTCATAACCGAAGATCGCCGCAAATCCGGGATTGACGTACACGAAACGCCCGTTTTGAATAATATAAATGCCCGCCAGCGACTGTTCGACCAAACCGCGAAAGCGCGCTTCGCTTTCAAGTAACTCAAGCTCGGCTAGCTTGCGTTCGGTAATATCCCGCGAGATGCCGAACAGGCCTATGACTTTACCGTTTTCATCGCGCAACGGCCCTTTGGTGGCCAAAAATACTCTGGGCCCGGACAAAGTATCGAGCGCTTCTTCATTTGTCAGGGTTATATTTTCCGTCATCACCCGGCAACCGATATCCTTCAAGTAATTGGCTTGTTCCGCAGGAAATATGGCGCTATCGTCCTGGCCGATCACCTCCTCTGCCGGTTTGCCGACAAAATGGGCGGCAGCGGTGTTAAACAGGATATAGCGGCCCTCAAGATCCTTAGCAAAAATAGCGTCGACGGATAAATCGGATATTGCGGCTAATAAGTCGAGCGCCCGCAGACGCTCTGCTTGCGCTTGCTGCACGGCTTTGGCCAAGGCCAAACGCTGATTTTGCCGCAATAGATAAAAGCCGGCGCAGACTACAAAAATGGTCAAGCAACCCACACAGACAATCCAGATCACTTCGCTCCTGGCCTTGGCGTAGATTTCGGCGTTGTCCAGTTTGGTCAGTAAATACCAATCGGTACGGCTAATCGCCTTCACCAGACCAATAACAGACGCACCCCGATAATCCTTGGCCTCGAGGATTTTATCGCCGCTCGCTTTACTTTCCAGTGCTTGCACCGCCAACAAATTTCTGTTTTTAAGGGGCAGACGAAAGGATGCCGCTGCATCCGGCCTAAAGCGCAGCGGCGAGAGATAGAGAATGTCAGTGTTATCGCGACAAAACAGCAAGCTTTCGCCGCTGACACTGGCTACCGGCCAACTCTCCAAAACCGGAAAAAGCCACTCCCGCAGATCGATATGTAAAATAATCAAGGGCGCAGCCAACGGTTGACTGGTCAGCGGCGCGACGAAATCCAATAAAACCGGTCCAAGGTCGTCTCTGTAAGGATCGACCAATTGAACTTGCCGCGTGCTCGTCGATAACTCGGCGGCTGCACGATGAAGAGGTAATACAGTGGCAGGGGCATTGTCGGAGCGCCACAAAAGTTGGCCTTGCGGATTAAGTATACTGACAGCCGAAATCCCCCGGCTTTTGCGAAATTGTTCCAAACGGCTTTGCAGAAGTTCGGCGCTTTGCATATCGCCATCGACTTGCCAGCGCTGGTAATGCTCGATAAAAAATTCGCTGGTTTGGATAAAATCCGCATCGCCGCGTCGTTCATTCAGCCAGTCGGCAATTTGTCTGGACTTGAGGTTGCCGACTGCCTGAAGCCGCCCAAATTCTTCTAAGGTATGCTCTTCGATTGTCAGAACAACGCTGACTGCTATCAAAACTGAGATTGCGGCTATCAACAGCCCCAGCGCAAACAGCTGACGTCTAGGCGTGGAAGGCGCGTCTGTCGACTCAGCGTTGCGTCCGAACCAGCGCTGCATCAAGCCATAAAGCAGGAAGGACGTTACAAGCACATAGACCCAGCCCTTTAGCATGCTGGCTATAATGAGTTGGTCCGGGTCTTGGAAAAAATGGTTGATTAGCTGATCCGACAGTAAAATCCAGCCGGCGGCGGCGATCGCGTATACCAAGACGACGGCTAAAATGCTTTTGCGGCTGACCTGTACGGGTGTTGAGTGAGCGGTGGTCGGCAACATCGGCTTGCTAAATCGAATCAATTCTCGAAGCCGTAAAAAGAAGATACTCCGTTGACTACAGCGGATACCGTGTTGCCGTTACCCTGATATTCCAAACGATCGAAGCTCGTCAATCGCGCCATTGCTATCCCGCGACCATGCAAATCGAACACGCGTTCGGGGGAAAAATCCATAAAATCTTGCCAATCGAAGCCGTCGCCCTGATCTTGAACGGTAAACACGATTTTATCCGGCAGACGCTGAAAATGCACCATAACAAACCGCCGGTTAAATTCTGGGAGGCTTAAGCGCCTTTGGATTTCGTCTAACCAGGCGCCCGACAGCATCAGCTCGCCTTTCTCCGCATAAGAAATACCCAGATTGCCATGTTCCACCGCGTTAATCATCAGCTCTTGCAGGCCCTGGATAACGCGCTCCGGCTCCGGACAAGATTGGGCTAAACAATGACTCAGCATCTTTGCCTCGTTGAGATCGCGAAAACGAAATACGGCGGAGTAAACGGACGTCCGGCACTATTGACGGCTTCGGTCATTTCCTGCAACTCATGACGTTGCTGCAGCGCTGCATTGATAACGGCGATCAATATTTCGGGCTGAATGGGTTTAGTCAGATAATAATAAGCCCCCTGTCCAAGTCCTTCCTGAATGCTTTTCTTGTCGCTTCTAGCTGTTTGCATAATCACCGGGATCGCAGCCAACACTCGATCACCCTTAATCAATCTGAGCAGTTCGATGCCATCCATCCCCGGCAAGCCCCTGTCCAACAAAACCAAATCGTAGCCGTTTGGTTCTTGTT
The DNA here is from genome assembly GCA_002083615.1 of Proteobacteria bacterium ST_bin11. GTDB lineage: Bacteria > Pseudomonadota > Gammaproteobacteria > Methylococcales > Methylomonadaceae > Methylomonas. The sequence continues at coordinate 174,668 of MSXO01000006.1, forward strand.
GCAAGGTTTCCCAGGCTTTAAAGCCATTGGTGCAAACCGTCACCAGAAAGCCTTCGGCAGCCAATAAATCCCGAATAACGATGGCGATAATTTCCTCGTCTTCAACCAGTAATATACGAGCGTTTTGATTCATCACTAATTTACTCCACGGTTGAATCGAGATGTCGCTGGGCAATATCGCAGAAGGCATCGAAATCGGCTAAAAATGCATCGGCGATATCCGGATCAAAGTGGCGACCGCCTCCTTGGGCAATAATAGCCTTGACCTCATCGAAAGCCATCGGCTCCTTGTAGACACGCCGAGAAATCAATGCGTCGAATACATCGGCCAATGCCATTATCCTGGCGGAAACCGGGATGGCATCCCCCGCCAATCCGTCCGGGTAGCCGCCGCCATCCCATCTCTCATGGTGCCAATGTGCAATTTCCTTGGCCAAAATCAAAAACTCCACAGAGCGGGTGGCATCACGCTCGGCCATTTCTATCGCATCGCTGCCCAATTTGGCATGGGTCTTCATAACACTCCATTCTTCGCTGGTTAATTTGCCCGGCTTTTGCAAGATAGCATCCGGTATGCCGACTTTGCCTAGATCATGGAGCGGCGCGGAGCGTGTCAGCAATTCGATGTAATGATCGGTCAAGGTCTCGGAAAAACGCGGATGGCCCTGCAGGGCTAGGGCCAAATGCTGGACGTAACCTTGGGTACGCAAGATGTGATTACCGGTTTCCGGATCGCGAATTTCCGCCAAATGCGCCAAAGCCCGAATGCTGACTTGTTGAATCAACTCGTTTTCGCCCATCCGCTTCGCAATCTCGGCCTCGAGATAGGAATTCTCGTCACGTAGCCAATCTCTAGCCTGCTTCAATTCCAGTTGAGTGCGGATCCGCGCCAAAACGATGGGCGGCAAAATGGGTTTAGTGATGTAATCGACCGCTCCAACATCCAATCCACGCAGTTCGGACTCCATGCTGTCCATCGCCGTGACGAATATCACCGGAATCCCCCGCGTAATCGGATCGGTGCGCAAATGCTCGAATACTTGGTAACCGTCCATGCCCGGCATCATCACGTCGAGCAGGATCAAATCGGGATAAGGGTAATTGGCGACCATCTGCAACGCTCTCTCCCCCGAGGTTGCCACTCTGACGCGGTATTGCGGTTGCAGTAACTCACTAATAACGGTGAGGTTTTCTGGAGAATCGTCGACTACCAGAATGGTTTTGCTGCTTGTATCAAACATTGCCCCCCCGAGAATGGCCGATCTTATTATTAATGACCTGAAAAATTCATCGACGTCACCAAGGCAGCAATGAAATCAATAATTGCGCGATAATAAACAAAAATACCAAAAAAGTGATGTTTGAATGCAAAAGCTGCGTTAATTCGATCAAATTTTTGATCTTAACCACTTTATTCCTACATTTGTCCACCGCAAGACAGCCAAAAGGCGCTTATTCGGTGCCCAACTACAACTCCTCTGGCTTGCGCGGTGAAAAGGACCGATAATTCCGGCTTTTTTCGTTTGCCGGATTTCCATGGAATTCACACTCAAAACCACCGACGGACACGCACGTCGCGGCCAACTGACTTTTGCGCGCGGCGTTGTGGAAACGCCGATCTTTATGCCGGTCGGCACCTATGGCACGGTCAAAGCGTTAACCCCGGAAGATTTGACCGCGTTGGGGGCGCAAATCATCCTGGGTAATACCTTTCATTTGTTGTTGCGCCCCGGCATGGAGGTCATGAAAGCTCACGGCGACCTGCATGATTTCATGCGTTGGCAAAAACCGATCTTGACCGACTCCGGCGGTTTTCAAGTATTTAGTTTAGGTGCATTGCGCAAAATCAGCGAACAAGGCGTCACATTTAAATCGCCGGTCAATGGCAGCAAAATATTCATGGGCCCGGAAGAATCGATGCAGGTGCAACGCGATTTAGGTTCGGATATTGTGATGATTTTTGATGAGTGCACGCCCTATCCGGCCACTTACCAAGAAGCTGCGGACTCGATGCGGCTGTCGCTGCGCTGGGCGGAACGCAGTAAACGCGCGCATGCAGGCAACCCCGCCGCCTTATTCGGTATTGTGCAAGGCGGTATGTATCCACAATTGCGCGAAGAATCCATAGCCGGCTTGACCGATATCGGCTTTGACGGTTATGCCATTGGCGGCCTGTCGGTGGGCGAACCCAAGCACGAAATGCTGGCAACGCTGGAGGCGATTCATCTAAAAATGCCGGTGGATAAACCCCGATATTTGATGGGCGTGGGCACCCCGGAAGATTTGGTAGAAGGCGTTAGACGTGGGATAGATATGTTCGACTGCGTAATGCCGACCCGCAATGCGCGCAATGGCCATTTATTCACCCGCCACGGCGTCATCAAAATCAGAAACCAACAATACCAATTCGATACCCGGCCCTTAGACGAAGACTGCAGTTGTTACACCTGCCGCAACTACTCGCGCTCTTATCTTAAGCACTTGGATAAGTGTAAGGAAATGCTGGGCTCCCGGCTTAATACTATTCACAACCTGCACTACTATCTGGAGCTGATGCAAGGCTTGCGGGACGCGATCGAAAATCAAACCTTCGATGCCTTTGTGGCGGCGTTTTACGACCAACGTGATAGTCGAGTGCCGAGTTAAAAGCAGATATTCGCTATAAAACTCGGGTGTTTGTCTCAGATTGCATCGGACGAACTAAGGACCGCTCAACATTTCTAAAGCCAATTCCGCCATATTTCTTGAGCCGCCGCCGTCGCCGAGTTGCTGTTTGACTGCCTGCAATTCGGTAAGACAGCGTTGCCGATAATCGCCATCTGCCAACAATTGCACTATCTCGGCGGCCAAATTGTCAGGGGTCAATTCTGCCTGAATCAATTCCTTGACGATGGTTTTGCCGGCGATGATATTCGGCAACCCAATAAACGGAATTTTCACCAAGCGCTTGCCCAGCCAGTAACTGAAGCCGGCCAACCGGTAAACAATGACCATCGGCACGCCCAGTAAGGCAATTTCCAGCGAGGCGGTGCCGGAGGTGGTCATTACCGCATCGCAACATTGAATGGCATCATAGGGCTGCTGTTTTACTATCTTGATGGCAAGCGCACTATCGCCCAAATGCGCAGCCAATTCCGCATCGCTGATCGAATCCGCTTGCGGCAGGACAAACTGCAATTCCGGGCGTTGCGCCGCCAATTTAGCCGCCGCAGCCAGCATCACCGGCAATATGCGTTTGATTTCGTTACCCCGACTGCCAGGCAAAATACCTACTACCGGCCTGCCAAGGTCCAAGCCGAATAATTCAAAATCTGCGGATCGACTGCGTTGCGGATGGACTTTATCGACCGAGGGGTGGCCGACGTAGCGTACGGGTACGTGTTCGGCTTCGTAGTATTTGGTCTCGAAGGGAAAGATTACCGCCATCATGTCGATGGCCTTGCCGTAGGTCACTACTCTGCCTGGCCGCCAAGCCCAAACCTGCGGGCTGACGTAAAACAACACTTTTACACCTCTGCTTTTGGCAAAGCGTGCCAGTTTTAGGTTGAATTCTTTGTAATCAACGCAGACCAATAAATCGGGTTTTTCCTGGACAATGATTTGTTTGAGCAAATTCAGCGCCCGCCGAATTTCCCCATAATGTTTTAGGATTTCCACCAAACCGATCACGCCGATACCCGCCGAATCGTAACGCACGTCGATACCGGCCTGGCGCATTTTCGCACCGCCCATCCCAAGGCCGCGAATCGCTGGAGAGCACTGCTTTAGCTCGAGAAACATATTGGCGGCGTGTTGATCGCCGGAGGATTCGCCGGCGCTGAACAGCACCGAGTAGTCTGCTTGAATGGTCATTTAAGCGTTGTTGGTGGGCTGGCTTTGCTTAGCCCACCCGACATTTTTGAACTAAGTTGGGAAAACACCGCGAATCACATCGACGATTAGCTTGACGGTATCGTCGCTGAGATTAGAGCAGATCGGCAAAGAAAAACAGCGCGCCGCCACCGATTCGGTGACAGGCAAGGACAAGCCGGCACACTCTTCCTTGAAGACATTTTGCTGATGGAGCGGCACCGGATAATAAACCGCACAGCCGATCTTTTGCTCTTGCAAAGCCTTCATCACCTCGTCGCGACGGTCGGATAACAAGGTATATTGATGATAGACATGTTTACCAACGCCATCCTCATGAGGCGTCGTCAACGGCAAATCCGCCATCAGTTCGGAATACAAATGCGCGGCATGGCGACGGGCTGCATTGTATTGATCGATGCGTTTTAATTTGGCGCGTAACACCACGGCTTGCAACTCGTCCAACCGGCTGTTGTAGCCGATGACATCGTGGTAGTAGCGAACATCCGAACCGTGATTACGGTATTGCTTGATCTTCGCTGCAGTCTCGTCTGAATCGGTGGTTACCAAACCGCCGTCGCCGAAGCAGCCCAGATTTTTACTGGGAAAGAAGCTGAACCCGGCGGCGTTGCCGAAACTACCGGTTTGCTTATCATGCACTGTTGCGCCGAAGGATTGCGCGCAATCTTCAATCAATTTCAAACCGTGCTTATCGCAAATCGCTTTGATAGCGGGCAAATCGGCGGGCTGGCCGAATAAATGCACCGGCATTACGGCCTTAGTTTTGGCGGTAATTGCTTTTTCGATATTGGCCGGGGTGATATTAAAAGTGCCAGGATCGATGTCGACAAATACTGGCTTGGCACCGACATATTTGATCGCTTCGGCGGTGGCGATAAAGGTAAACGCGCTGGTAATGACTTCATCGCCGGCGCCTATGCCTTCGGCTAATAAAGCCAGATGCAATGCATCGGTACCCGAGGCACAGCCAATAGCATGTTTAACACCCAGATAGGCAGCGGCTTCTTTTTCGAAAGCCTGAACATTCGGCCCCAGGATAAACGCGCAGTTGTTAAGGGTTTCTGTGAAACCGCCGACGATTTCATCTTGAATGTCTGCATATTGCGCTTGCAGATTGACCATGGGGATCATAGTGGCAGCTCTTTATCGATGTGTTAAGAATTTAGAGATTTCTATCGCGGTAGCAAGGGCTTTGCGGCCCGCTTCGCCAGGAACCAACGGATTTTCGCCGGTCTTGATGCAATTGACAAAATGTTTAATCTCATCAAGCAAGGCATCGCCACTTTCGAATACCGATTCCTCGGTGACGATTTCCGGAATTCCGGGAAACATTTCCTTCTCGCCGGTTCGATGTTTAATCAAAACGCGGTTCTGAAAATCAACGGAAATATAGGAACACGGGCGAAACATGCGCATCTTGCGTTCCATTTTCATACTGATACGGCTGGCCGTGACGTTGGCCACGCAGCCGTTTTTAAATGTGATACGGGCATTGGCGATGTCGGTACCCTGGGTCAATACTGCCGTACCGCTGGCGTCTATTTTTTCTACTTCCGAATCCACCAGCGCCATAATGATATCGATGTCATGAATCATCAGATCTAGCACGACGCTGACATCGTTGGCACGCGGATTAAACGGCGACAAGCGGTGCGACTCGATGAACAGCGGCTTGTCTTCCATTTTTTCCAAACCGCGCACGGCTGGATTGAAGCGTTCCAAATGCCCAACCTGCAAAATCACGTTTTTTTCCTTCGCGATAGCGATTAGCTCATCGGCTTCTTCCACGGTCGCCGTAATCGGCTTTTCCACCAAAACGTGGGTGCCGGCAATTAAAAAATCCTTGGACACGCTGTGGTGGTAGATGGTGGGCACCACGATACTAACCGCGTCTACTTTACCGAGTAATTCGTGATAATCCGTCAAGGCTTGCGCACCGGTTTTTTCGGCAACTTGTTGAGCCGCCTCGGCATTGATGTCGACCACCGCCACCAATTCGCAATCCTTCAGTGATGCGTATTTTTCCGCATGAAACTTCCCTAAATACCCGGCACCTATCACGGCACATTTCAGTTTATTCATAAACGACCTAAGCTTGATTCGCGGATTCCCAGCCTTTGACAGACGCGCGCCGGGCATAAAACCGTTCATTGTAACATTAGATTCTGTGTTGAATAAGCCGCACCGTCGCTCGTAAGCAGCTCTTTCAACTCACCAGGCCAATATCCACCAACTTGTAATGCTTACAAAAGCAACTAACCTTGCCTCATGACTATAACTCCTGAACAAACGTAGTCTTAAGCTTACACCCAGAGACCGATATGCATCCAAGAAACCAGCTAATAGCTACCGTCCTGATTAGTCTGGCAGCCCACTCCGACACCCAGGCAACGGTCGCTGACGATGAGCATATTCGTCAGATTGTCAAAGGTGTGCTGCAGGAAAAAGACCAGAAGATCGAACAGTTGGAAGCCCGCATCAGGCAACTGGAGCAAGAAAGAAACGCTTCTGTCTCCAGTGCGCCAAACCAAACAGTCACGCCAGCCTTAGAACCGGTCCCCGCACCTGTTAAGACCGCCACAAAAGGCAAACCGGAACCGACCGTTGATACCAAATTACAAGCCCTGGACAAAAAAATCGCCGCACTCAAAGAAGCCGCAGAAGCCAACGGCCTACAGATGAGCGGCTTTTTCGACATTAACGCGAAAACCGGCAATTCCACCGACCAGACCTTCAGTGTCGGCTCGGTGGAATTGGATCTGGATTATGTCCACGATGACCACTTTGGTGCCAGCTCGGCCTTGGTCTTATGCGGCAATTCATCGAATGCGGATTATGGCGCCCCCAGCGCGGTATTTTGCGGCAATAGCGGCCCCGGTGCATTGAGCGGCGGCAGTAGCATGGCCGGCATCGCTGTCGCACTGATTGACTTCCATTCGTTCAATGATCGTATTCCGCCACGGGGTCGGATTTTTAACAACAAAGGTTTTCATCTCCAAGCCGGGCGTTTCGACTTACCGTTCGGTAACGACTACCAATATTTTGCCAACAAGGACCGCATCACTGTTACCGCACCCTTAACCACATCCCGTATGCAAATGGGTGGATACAATGCCGACGGTATTCGCTCCTACGGTACCTGGGATGTCGTTAATTATTCGGTGTTCTGGACCGATTCGCTCTACGCCAACGACGGCCATACAATCGGCGGCCGGGCGGGTCTGGCCTTGGGGCAAAATACCTATAAGATCCACAACGCCAACCCCGAAGGCATAGAAATCGGCGTCTCGCATCTGAGCGAATTAGATGGCGAAAACCAAATCCGCAACACCGTCTATGGTGCAGACCTGAGTATCGGTTACGGCATGTGGCACTTGCAAAACGAGTTTATGCTGTTGAATGCACATCAACAGGTATTTTTGGATGGCGATGGCAATATTGTGCCTGATCCGGAAAATAGCCCGTTCGGCAAGGGCCATCAGTTGGGCTATCACTCGACGCTGACTGTGGATTTGGAAAGCCTGATCAAACACCCTGTGATCGCATTTGCGCGCTATAGCCGCTGGGATCCATCACAGCATTTGGGGCTGGATTTCGACGGCAGTACCGTCGCAATTAACGAACTCGCTATGCTCAGCCTTGGATTTAACTACAAGTTAAACGACCATTTACGCATCAAATTTGAGTATAGCGATTCGCTCGGCACGGAAACAGCAGAACGTTACTTCGACAGAAAACTCGGCATCGCCCAAGTCGTCATGTCTTTCTAATCATGAAGAAACTCCTACAGAAATCCTTACTGGCCAGCATCACCGCCCTTCCTTTGCTGCTGTTCGTTGGCGGCGCGCACACTGCCAACGAAAATCCACACCTTGTTTCCAAACAAACACCCCAAGCCGGCTGCGCCGATTGTCATACCGCGACACCGGAAGTAAAGGATGACGGCATTTTACTCACTAAGAACCTCACCGCAGATCAAGCGACGTTCAGCAAGGACGGTGTGGCAATGTGTTCCTCGTGCCATAATCCCAACCAAGGCCACAAAGTGGGTTTGAATATTGACTTTCCGGTACCCGCCGACTTGCCGCTGAACGAGGAAAACGACATCACCTGCCTGACCTGTCACTATACGCACGGCAAATTGGATAGCGAGCGACCGCAAGCCAGTCATAGCTTCATGGATAAACTGATGAATGCCGAAAGGCTGAAAAAAAGCTTTTTATTACGCCGTAACAACAGCGACGGCGAGCTCTGTTTAACTTGTCATAACGTCAATTAAGGTTCCTGCTAATGAACACTTCCGATTCCAAACGTAGCCGCGTATTTATCAAAAAAGACTTCCAAGGTCGCTTTATCCTTGGCGCTTTTGCGCTGATATTGCTCGCCGGCTTGTGCTCGGCGCTACTCATTTACTGGATGACCGGCGGCGACTTACAAGCCCAATCCCAATCGGCGCATGCCAATATCGTCAATGCCGCAGAACGGCTGGGGATATCGATTTTGATAGGTAACTTGGTCGCCATTTTGGTTGCCGGCGGCATTGCGGTAAGTACCGTGTTGTATGCCTCGCATAAAATCGCCGGGCCTTTGTACCGCTTCGAAACTTTGTGCCAAGAAGTAGGCGACGGCAAACTCGATACAGTCACACACTTGCGTGAACACGATCAGTTACAGGATTTAGCGTTATCGTTTTCGAACATGGTTGCCAAACTACGCAGCCGCCGCGATCACCGCGCCCGCTTGCTTGCCGAACTTAATCGACAACTCGGCCTCTATGCCCTAAACAACGGCGATGCGCTCTCCGAAACTCAACACCACGCGGTCGCCTCAATGGCTGCACTGGTAACCGATTTAGAAAAACTAGAAAAATAACCTTTGTTGAGCCTATATGTTTAAAAACACCGCAATTAAGTCTTTACTAATCATCATTGCTTCGATTTTAGCAATCGCTAATCTGCTATTTGTCTTCTCATTGTGGCATGCATTTGAATCCATAGATCAGAGCCTAGTATCAGCCACCACCAAGCAAAATACCTCGAATGCTATGCAACAAGCGCGTTTTCACATAACGCAGATCCAAAACTTCCTCACTGATGTGGGGGCCACTCATCGTGAGGAAGGGTACGCAGAAGCGGAGCGCAATTTGGCTGCCGCGATCAGCAGTCTGGAGCTAGCCGCTAATTCTGAGCCCGATTTTCGTGGCCGCTGCGAATCGTTGAAACAATTAGCGACCAAGATGCACGATACCGGCGTAAAAATGGCTCAGGATTACATCAAAGTTGGGATTGAGGCCGGCAATATCAAAATGGACGAGTTTGATTTGGATGCCGAAAACCAAAAAAAGGAATTGAACGAGCTAAGCGAGCAAATCAATCGTGGGCTTGTAAAAGCAAACCTAGAACTCAGGGACTCGTTGGACAACTACAGCTTATCTAGGATGATTTTCGCCATCGGCCTAATGCTGTTTATGGTGGTCTGTTTGAGCCTACTTTATTTCAAAATAGAACCGCCTTTAACCGCCCTGCAGAAATCACTGCAGCTATTAAAACAAGGCGGCGGCGATTTGACCCGGCGGATTCCCCATAGCGGCAGAGACGAGCTAGGCAGCATCGTTACCCAATTCAACGAATTCATAAGCATGCTGCACGGTTTGATGCGCCAAGTGGCAATGGAATCCGAACAGTTAAGCACCGCTTCGAACCGTTTGAGTCAGATGTCGGAGCGGGTACAGCAGGATATTCTAAAACAACAAATGGGTACCGATCAGGTAGCAGCGACGGTTACAGAACTATCCGCCACTGTCAATGAAGTCTCCAACAACACCGCCAATGCCGCGCAAACTGCGCAAAGGAGCAGCGTAGCCGCCAACAATGGCAAAGCCGTGGTCACCAATACAGTGCACTCGATTCACGCCCTCTCTAACAATATCGACAGAGCCAGCACGGTAATCGGTAATGTCGAACAAAATTGCGTGAATGTCAGCTCAGTGCTGGATGTGATTCAAAGTATCGCCGATCAGACCAATTTATTGGCCCTGAATGCCGCGATTGAAGCTGCCAGAGCCGGTGAACAAGGCCGGGGGTTTGCGGTGGTAGCAGACGAAGTGCGCACACTAGCCAGCCGAACCCAGGATTCCACGCATGAAATTCAAGCCATGATAGAGCGTTTGCAACAAGGTTCTCGAGAAGCGGTTAAAGCCATGGCGGAAAGTCAGAATCAAGCAAAAGAGACCGTTGAAGTGATCGAAAGCACCGGGGACTTACTGGATAATATTTCGAATATGGTGGCGCAAATCTCGGATATGAACACGCATATTTCCAATGCGGTAAAAGAACAAAAGATCGTAGTGGAACACATTAACCAGAACATCAACTCGATTAATGACGTGACCAGCAACAACTCAAGGGACGCGGAGCAAACCGCTCAGGAAGCCCATCATTTGCAAAAAATCGCCGGTAATTTGCACACCACGATTTCACAATTCAAGCTCTAAACGCCTATCAGCTGTTCGTGCCGCAAACGGCACGAACAGCAAATTACAACTCAAATACCTCCGCCAAAGGCAGAATCAACTCCGGCAAACTCAAGAGGGGCAAATCTTCTTCAACACCAAATATGTCGGCATTGGCATAGCGGCCGTCCGCGCCCAGGAAAAAACGTTGCACGTAATTTTCCAAGGGGTCGATCACCACATATTCCCTCACGCCGGCACGTTCGTAGAGCGCTTTCTTCTCTCGCATATCCTTCAACGCCGTGCTGGGGGATAAAACCTCTACGACCAAATCGGGTGCACCGTGTATGGCTTTTTCGCCGATCTGTTCCGGGTTGCAGACCACTAACAAATCCGGTTGCACTACGTCATGCTCGGAGAGAATTACGTCCACGGGTGCTATGAAAGGTTTGCAAGGCTTGCCTTTCAAAGCGGTTTTTAACTTCGCGGCAATTGTTATCACCACGTTTTGGTGTTTGATACTCGGCGCGGGGCTCATGTTGTGGGCAACGCCGCCGATCAACTCCCACCGCTCGTCGTCCGGCCAAGCCAGATAGTCGGCGATGCAGGATGGCTGCGTAGAGGATTGAGGGACGCTATTCATGTTTGGTGCCTAATCATTACCCAGTTTAATCCAGCGCAAACGATTGGCATTGCTAACCACCGTTACCGAAGACATAGCCATTGCCGCGCCGGCTATCATCGGGTTAAGCAATATGCCAAACAACGGATATAACAAGCCGGCCGCAACGGGGATACCAATGGTGTTATAGAAAAACGCACCCAACAAGTTTTGTTTGATGTTGGCAACCGTCAACTTCGAAAGCGCCATAGCCTCGGCTACTTTTAACAACGAGCCTTGCAACAACACAATATCGGCACTTTCGATAGCCACATCGGTACCCGTGCCGATGGCAAAACCGACATCCGCTTGCGCCAGAGCCGGCGCATCGTTGATACCATCGCCCACCATGCCGACAATTTCGCCTTGCTGTTGCAAAGCCTTTACGACAGCGGCTTTATCCTGCGGCAATACTTGCGCACGGACTTCGGCGATACCGGCTTGTGCAGCGATAGCTCGCGCCGTGATTTCGTTGTCACCTGTCACCATCAGTACGCGAATACCGCGCTGCCGTAATTGCTGCACCGCTGCGGCAGAATCGGCTTTGATCGGGTCTGCCACCGACACAATGCCAACCACCGCGTTTTCCACCGCCAAGAACATTGGCGTCTGGCCTTTTGCCGCCAGTTCGGCCATTTTGTCGCGATAACTGCTCGCGTCGATGCCATGTTCCGCCAGCAACACTTCATTGCCGAATAGACACTGCTGATCGGCAATACGACCAACGATGCCATGACCTGCCACAGCCTGAAATTTTCTGACCTTATCCAGCGTCAGCTGCTTTTGTTCAGCTGCACTTAGTATCGCTGCGGCCAAGGGGTGTTCGGAACCAGATTCCAGACTGGCGGCGTACTGTAACACCTGGGTTTCGTCATGATCGCCAAACGCGATGACCTCAGCCAGACTGGGCTTGCCTGCGGTGACGGTACCGGTCTTATCCAAAATCAGACAAGTCAGCTTACCCGCGCTTTGCAAAGCTTCGCCCTTGCGGATCAATATACCGATTTGCGCCGCGCGACCGACCGCGACCATCACTGAAATTGGCGTCGCCAAACCTAAGGCACACGGACAAGCTATCACGAGCACCGTCATTGCTGTGACAAATGCATAACCCAGTGCCGGGTCGGGACCGATGCTTAACCAGATTAAAAAGGTCAATACCGAGATAGCCACCACTGTGGGGACAAAGACCGCCGAGATTTTATCGGCCAGCTTGGCAATAGCCGGCTTGCTGTTCTGCGCTTGTCGGACGCTTTGAATAATCTGCGCCAAAGCCGTGTCTCGACCAATCCGCGTGGCTGTGAAAAGAAAACTGCCTTGCTGATTGATCGTGCCGGCCGCAACACGGGTGCCCTCCACCTTCTCAACCGGCATCGATTCGCCAGTCAGCATGGATTCGTCGATAGTGGAATGGCCTTCCAACACCAAGCCATCCACAGCAATTTTTTCGCCGGGTCTGACCCTTAAAGTTTCGCCAAGACCGACTTGCTCGATAGGGATATCGATCTCCTGACCCTCACGTACCACCCGGGCGGTGCGGGGTTGCAAACCGATCAATGCACGTATCGCCGCCGAGGTTTTACCCCGGGCCCGAGTTTCCAGCGCACTGCCCAGATTGATAAACGCCAAAATCACTGCCGAAGCCTCGAAATAGGCATGGGCGGAAAGCGAAGGCAACTGGCTGGAATAATCGATGACAATACACGAATACAACCATGCTGAGCCGGTACCCAGCGCGATCAATGTATCCATATTGGCTTGCTTGACCAGCAGTAACTTGAGTGCGCTATGAAAAAAATGCCCGCCGGAATAAAACATCACCGCCAGCGTCAGCAAGGCCACTTCCGACCAAAACAGCGTGCCGGCAGCACTGCCCATTGCCGGAAACAAGTCCAGATGCGCACCCGCCATCAAAGGCAAACCCAGTGCGCCAGCCGCTACGGCCTTACGCAATAAAGTGCGATAGCGCTGCTCTTCCTGTCTTTCTTCTTCGCTCGGGTCTTCCAATCCTTCCATCACCGCCGCATCGTAGCCCGCAGACTTCAAGGCCAGTTTCATGGCTTGAGGGTCTGGATTGCCGCCGACTGTGGCGGAATGATCGGCAAAATTGACGACAACGGAAGCAACCCCCGGTATCGATTGCAATGCGGTTTCCACCGCACTGACGCAGCCGGCGCAACGCATGCCCAGTATGGAAAGGCGTATGTCCTGTTGCTGATTCGTCGAATGATCTAAAGTCATGATGAGGATTCCCGAGCAATACCGTTTTGATCCGCGCCCAAACGCGGCGAGCCGCTGATACAGGCTTTATTCGACCTTGAAGCCAGCGCCGATGATGACGTCTTCGATTTCATCCAGATCGGTTTGCGCCGGGTCGAATTCGACCTCGACCCGCTTGTCTTTGTGCGAGGCCTGCACCGCTACCACGCCGGCAATGGCCGAAACCTTGCTGACGATACTATTTTCACAACCGCCACATTTCATACCACTAACTGTTAATGACGCTGATTCGGACATATTTATCTCCTGATGATTCTAATTTAGACTGGCCCGCCATTCTCGACTTAAACGGATTGAACATGGTATAAGGCGCGACCTATTCTCATGATAGTGCAATGATCGGGAGCCCGTAAATAAATGACAGATTTTCTGATTGGCAGACAGCAAATCCTGGACCGCCATCTCGACACTTTCGCCTATGAGATTTTATTCAGGGGCAAAGATTTCGATCTTAGTTTGAAAGATGGTGCTGCCAGCGCCACTAATCAAGTCATCACCGACACTCTCTTGGAAATCGGCCTAAACGAACTGGTCGGCCCACACAAAGCTTTCATCAATTTCACCACGCAAAACATACTGGACAAAACGCCGCTACATCTCCCCAAAGAGCGTATTGTCATTGAAGTACTGGAAAGCGTTGCTATCGATCAACATATCGTGGCCAACCTGAAAGAGTTATCGGAACTCGGTTATACCATCGCGCTGGACGATTTCGTGCTGTCGCCCGAGTGGATGCCCTTGCTCGAATTTGCCGACATTATCAAGCTGGATATCATGGCCGACGGCCTAGAAGGCACTCGACAACTGATCGAGCAGTTAAAGCCCTATAAACTCAAGTTGCTCGCAGAAAAGGTCGAAACCCATCAGGAATTCGAAACGCTATGCGACTGGGGCTGCGAGCTGTTTCAAGGCTTTTTTTTTAGCAAACCTAACATCGTCGAAGGCAAGCGTTTAGGTGTCAGCCAAACCGCCGCCATCCAATTGTTGTCCACGGTCAATAAAGCGGACGCCAGTTTCGCGGAAATAGGCAAGATAGTCTCGCAGGACGTCGGCATGAGTTTTAAATTGCTGCATTATTTAAATTCCGCATTCTTTGGCCTACCGCAAAAAATAGAATCCATTCAGCATGCTATTGCCTGTCTGGGACTGGTGGAAATCAAACGCTGGGTGAATATTCTGGCTTTGTCTTCCTTATCGGGCAAGCCGCCCTCGGTGCTGCAAAACGTGCTGATCCGCGCCAAAATGTGCGAATTGCTTGCGCGCGAAATCAAAGACGATGAAGAGCACTATTTTTTAATAGGTATGCTGTCCGGTTTAGACAGTCTGCTGGACATGCCGACCATCAAAGTGCTGGAACAATTGCCGCTGGCAGAAGATGTAGACGATGCTATTTTGAAATATCGCGGCAAGGCCGGCGAAGCGTTACAATTCTGTATCGCCTATGAGCGTTGGGAGCCGGGTCTAAGTAGCTTCCGCGATATAAATCCCGAGCGCATCGCCAATATTTATCTGGAGAGCATAGACTGGTGGGCAACGCGCATTTTACCTTTCTTGGCTGCTTAAGCCATTTACCCTACCGACATCACCATGAAATTGAGACTGACTTTATTCTGGCTAGGCTGCCTTTTCACAGCCCAGCTGTTTGCCAACGAACTTGGCAAGGTAACCGCGGAGCAACTGCTCCGTATGCAACAAGAACACAACGCCTTAGTTGTCGACGTGCGCACCGCGCCGGAATGGCAATCCACCGGTGTGATTGCCAACAGCCAGAAACTGGAATCGTTTGACAGCAATGGCCACTTTGACCAGGAAAAGTGGCTAGCGAATCTGGAAAAACTGAAATCGTCGCCGGACCAACCGGTTATTTTGGTTTGCCGTTCCGGAAATCGTAGTGGCAAGATCGGCCAGATTCTCACCGAACAACTGGGCATGAAGAATGTTTATCATTTATCCAACGGCATCCAGTCCTGGATCAAAGACGGCCACCCGGTTAAAGCCGATTGTTTGACGACTGCCTGCAAATAATATGTCCCTAAACACACTCAGTAACCAAACCATCGCGCTGGCCGGCATCGCCCAGGCCTGTTCCTTGGTCCATCAGCTTGCCGGCACCGGCAATTGCCAAAATGCCGCATTCGAAGCCAGTATCACCAGCCTGCTGAAGATAGATGCTGATAGCGTGGTCGATGTCTACGGTGGCTTGCTTGGGGTCCGACACGGCCTAGAACAACTCACGACCCAACTGGGCAGCCGGGTGCTGGCCAGCCCGGAGCAAGCCCGCTACGCCGCGCAGATTGTCTATTTGCAAAAACAACTGATCAAGCAGCCGAATATGCAAAAAACCATACAGGCCGGCGTCAGCAAGGCCCAAGCTCAAGCCGAACATTTCGGCGTACTGCATGAAAATGTGCTGGCCAATTTAGCTGATGTCTATCACAGCACAATCAGTACCATGCAGCCACGCATCATGGTGCAAGGCGATCAGCAATATTTGGGTAATCAAAGTACCGTGAACAAAATTCGCGCTTTGCTGTTAGCGGGCATTCGCGCCACTTTGTTATGGCGGCAATGCGGGGGTAGCCGTTGGAAGCTGTTGTTCTTCCGCAAAAAAATCCAGGACGAAGCCAAGTTTCTACTCTCCCAAATCTGACGCCAATATGCCGGAATTACCCGAGGTTGAAACCAGTCGGCGCGGTATAGAGCCGCACATTTCCGGAAAAACCTTTAAAGCTGTCATTGTTCGTCACCCGCAACTGCGTTGGCCGGTCCCTGATGCCTTGGCCGCTGATTTACCGGGGCAGCGTCTGGACAGCGTCGAACGGCGCGGCAAATATTTATTGCTCAGCACGCCTCGCGGCACCCTGATCTTGCATCTGGGCATGTCCGGGAACTTGCGGATCACCACTGCCGATCAAGCCGTTCGCAAGCACGACCACATCGACTTCATTTTTGCTGACGATACGGTGCTACGTTTTAACGATCAGCGCCGATTCGGCGCGGCGTTATGGACTGCCGAAGATCCGCTGTTACACCCCCTGCTGGCAACGCTAGGACCTGAACCCTTATCGACGGCGTTCAATGCCGGCTATCTGCAACAGCGTGCGGCCAACCGCGCGGTACCGATCAAATCCTTGATTATGGACAGCCATGTCGTAGTGGGTGTAGGGAATATTTATGCCAGTGAGGCCTTATTTTTAGCGGGGGTAAAGCCGATTCGTTGCGCGGGGGAATTGGCCGCGAACGAGTGCGAAGCATTGGTAACCGCGATCAAAACGGTACTGCAGCAAGCCATCGACAAGGGCGGCACCACCCTGCGCGATTTTAGCAATGCCGAAGGTAAACCGGGGTATTTCAAGCAATCCTTACATGTGTATGGTCGCGGCGGTCAAGCCTGCCTGCGCTGCGAGGAGCCGATTCAGCAACTCAAAATAGGTCAGCGAGCCAGTTACTATTGTCGCAATTGTCAACGCTAAGCAATACTCATCAATGTTGCCAATCAAAAACCGCGGTTACCCGATTTCCGCGACCGTGGTAAACCAGGCTGCTACATAAAGTTTCCAGCATGGTTATCCCGCGACCACAGTAGGCTTCATCACTGTTGATTACGCTTTTGCGCCCCCGCCAATCAAAGCCGTTACCGCTATCCAGGGCTTTAACGACCAGGCGCCCCCCCTGTTCCGTCGGTTGATGACTAAACGACAAGCGCACTCTACCTTGCTCAAGCTGTTTCAGGCGTTCGTCTTTCAGCGCGTAAAACCGCATAAAACCATCCGGACTGCTCTTCAGGCTGGAATCCAACCCCAGCACCCCATGATCCAGCGCATTCGCGAACAATTCGCTGATGATCATGAAAATATCTTGGCGATAATTCTGTAAACCTTGTATTTCCATTAAGGTGTTGACCATAACCGGCACTGGATTGATATGCCGCAGACTGTCGATGCCAAACTCCATCACCTGCTTCCAGGTCGTCGCTGCGATACGCTGCCGAGGCATATGCGACTCTTTGCGTCCCCACGGTACGCTATCGACAGCACAGTTCAAAATAACCAGAGTGTTGTCATCTTTTTGAATCGCACCGCCGGTGTGCGCCTCAAGGCTAGCTTGCAGATTATTGATGGCTTCGCGTTTACCTTGCCGAATAGCATTGAGTATCCGCTCCCCGCCGAAAAGCTCGCCTTCGGCATTTTCCGCCTCAAAAATCCCATCGGTCAGCAGATAGAGACGCATGTTCTCGCTTACTCGATGCAATTGCTCTTCGATGTCTATCGAGGCCTGAATACCTAGCGGGATATTCAGAGAACGTATCGCCAAAAAGCTATTGTCGGCGTGGTTCACTAAAAAATGCTCGGGTAGCCCACAAGTAATACACTTCATCGATGACGACTCAGGATAAAGCGCAATCACCGTCGCGGCCAGAAAGCGGTTGGCGGGCAACATTCGATGCAATTTGGCGTTAATTTCGGTGACGATTTCGTTGATATCGAAACCTTTGCGCGTCATGCCATAGAAAATATCGGCTAGCGGCGTAGCGGCTATCGATGCAGACAAACCGTGACCGGTAAAATCGCCTAGTAGCACATGCAAATGATTTTCTGGGGTTTTGGCAACCAAAATCAAATCACCGTTAAACAAGGCCATGGGCGACATCACCACTTCCACGGCTTCGGTTTCCAGAAAGTCGGCTTTTAAGACATCGTTAAACAGTTTCGCCGCGACTTCATGTTCAAGGTCGGATGTCTGCCAATAGCCGAGCAATTGGGCTTTTTGCTCGCGCTCATGCTCATACAGCTGGCGCAGCTTTAAGGACGAACGTATTTTTAACAGCAATAAATGCTGATTGACCGGTCGGGAAATCACTGAATCGATCTCAACCGTTGCACAATGATAGAACAGCGACTCGGTTAACTCATCGGCAATCAATATAATAGGCAAGTAAGAGTCGGCGGCGTCCCGTATATCGTCAATGCGTTGCCAAGGGCACTCAGGACAGGCAATGATCACTAAATCCACAGACTCGCTGGTCAGGAGTGTGATCACCTCATCCGCACTCGACACCACAGAGCAGCGAAAATCCTGCTCACACAACGCGCCCTGCAAGCTGTCGGCATTTAAATTGGTGCCGGCGTCATCGAGCAAAACGATGGCGGTTTGAACGGGAGAAGGAAACGAGTTAGCGTTAGTCATTGTTAGGATAGTGATAGGGACTTGTGAAAGCGTATTGATTTATAATCCGCAGCTCAAACACCATACGGCTGGCTATGACGATTTTATTTTTCTCGCTTAGAGGCGTGCCGACGGACGAGGCCGACGATGTTCGGCAGTTATTGGCCGACAACGATATAACATTTTATGAAACATCGGCAGGCAACTGGGGCATTTCCATGCCGGCTATTTGGCTTTATCAACGCGATGACGTCGACAAAGCCAAGCGATTATTCGACACTTATCAGCAACAACGCGCCCTCACTCAACGCGCGCTGTATCAACAATTAAAGGCCCAAGGCGAATACCATGGCTTTTTGCGCCACAACCGCAACAGACCTATCCGATTTCTCGGCTACAGCCTGGTCATAGTTCTGATTTTTTACGTGTCAGTAAAATGGTTGTTCGAGCTGGGCCTTTGAACCGTCTTTAATTCGATTGCAATATCGTCAACATCCGTTGAGTGTGCTCCGCTACTTCTATACCCAGATCGGTCAAGTACCCGCCGTCATGCTGAGTCACCAAACCTTTGTCGAACAGGCGCTGCGCCGCGTTAATCAGCACAGGGTCGGCATTTCCATGCACCTTTACACCTTCTTGCACAGACTCCAGGTTGAACAAGGATAAAAATTTAATTTCCGCGACCAATTCGTCGGATAAAAGCATGTGTTACACCCTTTGTAATAATTATTAATTTTCGCTGACCGTTGTGGTCAGCCAACTGTATACGCGCTTTACAAGCAAATCGTAATCTTGTTGATAGCCGTGATCTTCGCCATCCATTCTTATCTGCCGATACACCGGATTGTCCTTGCCGGCCATGCGCCGCTGTCTGGCGCTGTCGAGCACGGTCGGCAAATCGAACTCGGCATACACATCCAAAAAAGGCAATTGCACTTTTTTAATCAAGTTTAGGCTTTGTGCTGGCGATGCGGTCGTTTGCGGCACCGGCAAACTAATCGATACCAGAGCCATCACGTCATTGGGTTTGTCGCCAAGCCGATAGGCAGCCATCAAAGCCCCCATGCCGTAGCCGACTATAGCAATATGCTTCGCACCGTTTTTCAACAGATGCTCCACAGCTGCATCTATGCGCCCACGCGCCTCGTCGAACAGGGGATAATAGTCTTCAGCCGGTGCACCGCTTTCCCTGATCGGCATTTGTAAAGCAAGCGTAGCCCAATTATGCATCGGTAGCGTGGTTCTGAAGCGATGGATTAAAGGTTTTGCATCGGGATGCTCGCCCATATCATGCAGCAGAATTACAACCTGACTGTTGTCAGTTTTTTCCGCTTCAGTGTAGAGCGCCAGATAGGTTTTATCAGCGGATTTTAACCAAATCGCTTGCCCTAGGGACAATTGCGGCTGAATGTCCGCCGCGAAGTCCTGCTCTCGGCGGCTATCGGTAGCCAACACCGCCGCTGAGGCTAGCAACAATGTCGCAAATAACGACACACCGCGCATAGCGAACGCTAACCCTTGCTGTAAAAACCGCTAAAGGTATAGCGTTCATGGATATGCCGCAACAGCACCATAATCACCGACGCGACCGGCAAGGCCAACAATACGCCTAAAAACCCAAACAGCTGACCGCCTGCCAGCACGGCAAACATCACCGCTACCGGATGCAGACCAATTTTGTTGCCGACCAGCCAAGGCGTCAACAACATGCCCTCCATGCTCTGCCCTATGCCAAAAACAATCAAAACCGGCAATAGATGCATAGCATCCTGAAATTGCAGCAACGCAGCGATACACGCGAAAACGATACCGGTGATGGCCCCCATGTAAGGCACAAAACTGACCAAACCGGCCATCATGCCTATGACTAAGGCTAACTCCAAATCCACTAACCACAGGCCAACGCTATAAATGAAACCCAATGCAAGCATCACGTAAAACTGGCCGCGCATGAATGCGCCTAGGACGACGTCGGCTTCGCTGGCCAGTTTTGCAACGGTGCCGGCAAAGCGGCGTGGAAACAAATCGTGGATCCGCGCCACCAAATCGTCCCAATCGCGCAGCAAGTAGAAGGTGATTACCGGTATCAACACCAGATTCATGACCCAGCCGACAATCACTGCACCTGAATGAGAGACCGATTCGATCAGATTTTCGGCAACACCACCGCCGTTTTGCCAATGACTTTTGATAAGATTGATCAACTGATCTTCGCGCAACGGCCGAATTGTACGCCCCAGATATTTTTGTAAAACCGGTACAACCGATTTATTTATCCAATTCAAATAAGACGGCAGTTTGTCGATGAATTCGCCGATCTGATATTCCAGGGCCGGAATAATCACGATCAACAATGCCGCGATGACAAAAATGATGCCGGAAAAAACCACCATCACCGCCAGCGTCCGATTCAAACGCCAACCGCGAAACTGCAAGGTTTCCAGCCTATCGACCAACGGATCGCCAAGATAGGCAAGAATAGCCGCAAACGCAAACGGCATCAGCACCGGCGCCAACACATACAGCAGGCCGCCGAACGCCAGTACAAAGGCCAATACAAACCACTTTTGCGAATCGTTCATGCTAACCTATTGCTTGGCTTGTTTACGAGCCTTCCACACTTCCAACACGATTGGCATGATCGAAATCAACACAATCCCTAAGACCACTAACTCGAAGTTCTTTTTGACCAACGGAATATTGCCGAAGAAATAGCCGGCAAACACGCAGATCAAAACCCAAGCAATCCCGCCGACAATGTTGTACATAATGAACGTGCTGTAAGGCATTTTTCCTATTCCAGCCACGAACGGCGCAAAGGTGCGCACGATCGGCACAAAGCGGGCCAGCACGATGGTTTTACCGCCGTAGGTATCGTAAAAGGCTTGAGCGCGATCCAAGTGTTCATGGTTAACCCAACTCAGCGTATAGGCGCTCTTACCAATGCGACGGCCTATCCAATAGTTGACGGTATCACCCAGCACCGCCGCCGCCGCCAAGACGCCAAGCAATACCGGCAGATTGAAAGCATCCAAAGCCACGAATGCACCGGCGGCAAACAGCAGTGAGTCGCCGGGTAAAAACGGCATTACCACGAAACCGGTCTCCACGAAAATCACCGAAAACAAAATGACGTAGGCCAAGGTACCGTAGTCACTGATGATATTGGCCAAATGTTTATCGATATGCAGCAGCGTGTCGATCAGATAGTGTAGCCAGTCCATGTTGTACTCTTTGGGTTGAATGTATCGGTCAATAGTATCTGCTAACGATGACAGCTTCTCGTCGCGTTATAAAAAATACGCCGCTACTGCTGCACTTACCAAGGCCAGCGCCACCAGTGATAGCCACAACCAAATTTTAGGCTTAGCAGATTTTAGCTCGTAAGCAACGCCTTCGATTCGCACGTTAACAGCTTTTAATTTTCCGCCGGTATCGCGCGCTACTTCGTAAAACATGACATCGCCGCGCACCGGACGGCGGGCCATGCCTTTCAGCGAAGATATATGTACAAATATATCTTTATCGCCATTATCGGGTTGAATAAAGCCAAAGCCTCTATCGTCTTTCCAGGTTTTTAAAACACCTTTTAGGATGGTCGTATCCGCCATCTTTTCACCTCTAGTTAATTATTATTCTTGTGTATTTGCTCTTAAACATCCGGGAAACATCATATTTATGCTTTTCGCCCCAGAAAAAAAATAGCGCGGCTTGCCCAGTTCCCGCTAAAACCATGCCTGTCTCTATGAGCAAAGGTAAACCGAGAGTCGCTCAGAACGAGCCGTAAGATGGTTTTCCCTAGGCTATGATCGCCAGCCAACTATGTCGCCAGTATTCTTTCGGTTGTTTATATGCGAATGACGACAGACAAGCCCTGCGTCGATGTTCAGAAAAAATCTGACAAATCGGTTAACGACATTTTTCCCCGATAACCGATCTGATTTGGAGACAGGACGACGTTTCCAGCTATCGCGCAAAACGCCGCCTTTGCTTAAAACTTCTTGTCTATTAGAACTTTATCGTCGATAACCAGCTTCGATACCCCACCCAATGCTAGATGCAAGGTGCACGATGCTGTTTTGAAGTTAGAGTCTTTCTCGCCTACCCATTCCATTGTTACGTAGGTTGCTTTATCGGTATCGGTTTTGGACGGGAAATAAACCTGAGTACCGGTTTTGTTTTCGATCAGTTTAGGACATTTTTGCGTGGCCATTTCCTGCATCGCCACTAAAGTGCGGATTTGCGCGGCTGCTTCTTTTTCCTCGTTGGATTGATCCTTGCTTACGCCCACCATGATAAAACCGGCTACAAACACCCCCACGACAGCGATCATCAATTTTTGTGTTTCACCCATTGTTGCTCTCCTCTGTTTTGTAGTTATTGTTTTCGGCGAATCCGAATTGTAACCCTTCGGATTCTATGCCAATTAACCGGTGTCGGCAATGAGCCAGATAAAAGCTTTACTGCGGATCGACTTGCGCAATCCAATCGCCAAGATTGTAATAGTTTGTGATACGCGCAACTTTGCCGTCGCGGATATCGAAAAAGGCACCGGCAGGCAGACGATATTTTTGACCATTGGCTTCTGGCAGACCCTCGTCGGTGTTCAGGTATTCGCCCAACACCACAAATTCAGCCGCGCCGCGTGTACCGTCTTCGCTAGCCATAATAACCATATCGACTAACTGTTCTTTGTAATGGTGATTCATCTTTTTCATAAACTCGCCGAACGCGGCTTTGCCCTCTTCGCGGTCGCCTTGATTAATGTCGTGTACCACATCGTCAGTCAACAAGCTTAGAAAGGTATCCATGTCGCCGCTGTTGAATGCTTGATAGTACTGTTCGATAAGTTTTTTTGCTTGTTGCATAGTGAATTGGTTGCCTAGATTAAAAACCGGCAATTTTGCCAGAAGCCCGGTTTTTTTTCAGCTTAAAATTCCACGCCCTGCTCGGCCTTGATGCCGGTCTCGAACGCATGTTTGATTCTGGTCATCTCGGTGACGGTATTGGCAACATCGATAACTTCCGGTGCTGCGTTTCGACCTGTCATTACCAAATGCAGCCAATCAGGCTTGTCGTTTTTGATGAAATCGGCGATTTCCTGACCGCTGATCCAACCATAGCCACAGCAGTAATTAATTTCGTCGAGTATCACCAGATCGAATTCTTCGGAAAGGATCTTCTGCTTACTAAACTCCCAAATCTCCCGACTAGTTTGAATATCCTGTTCGGGATTTTTGGTATCCCAAGTAAAGCCATCACCCAATGCATGCCATTCGATTTCTTCAAAACGCGTCGCGGCGCGTTGCTCACCCGTTTGCCATTGGCCTTTGATGAATTGGATCACGCATACTTTCATACCCCAGCCGGCAGCTCGGAATACCATACCAAAGGCGCTGGAGGATTTGCCTTTACCTTCACCGGTGTGTACTAGCACAACACCGTGTCTTCTATCTCTCGTTTTCATTGATTATGCTTCTCTGGCCTTTGTATCAGCAGCTTGTTTAAGTTGATCGAGCATTGTAACAACTAAACACCTGTATGGCAGACTGGAGCTGAACCGTATTTTGGAGAATTAATCGGCGAGGAAGAACGGTAAAAGCTCGAAAGTTATACTGCTTTTACCGACCCTAACAACCAGAAAAGGTAATGACTAGCCTTATATCCGCCTGCGCAGGAAGGAACAACCCAATGCGCACAAACTTGTCGCAAAACTCCAAAAAGCAGTCGGCAATGGCACAGGAGCGTAGGCAAAACCGCTGCCAGTCACCAAATCATAACGACTATCGGTAATGCCGAGATACACCAACCCGGTGCTCCCGAAATCGGCGGCGGATTCGGTTAGTGTAGGCTTAAAATAACTGGTCGCACTGGCCCCGACTTCCAGTATGGCTAGCAAAGAAATCAAGGTATTCACCGGCACCGAAAATGTCGCTACACCACCACAGGAAGCCATCCTTGAGCAACTGAAGCTACGCGAGGTGTAGCCGTTTTCCGTAAAAGAGATTCGATCGCCCGTGCTTAGTTCGACGAGACCACTAGCAGCAGCAGTTCCCGCCAGCGCACCTGACACTAAATAACTCAAGGTTAGATCGATATTTCGTCCGCTGGGCCCTACCAATTTGAAATCATCGGCAAACGACACTTTGCTGCTACCACTGGCGAGATTGGCGGCGTAGGGGGTCGCGCTGGCACTGGCGCTGGCTTTCAACACACCGGGGCTGACAAAACCGCTGGCGGACGAATGATAAATCTCCGAGAGACTGCCCGGCCCACCGGTATTAGGTACCTTATAAAACGCATTGACGGAATCCGCGGACTGACTATCGATGTTATTCACAACCTTGGAATCGGCATCATAGGATTGACTGCCGTAGGCAGCATTAGCGCTGGCTATCACGGTCAAGGACGTGGTGTACGCGTCAACTGTTGGCACATACGCCAATACCGCGCATAACGGCAGCAAAATGGGGAAACGATTCATAAATAACCTTTGATTGATGTTGTTAAAATTGGTAGTTGGCTCCGGGGCCTATAGCGCTTAAGCTTTAGCAAAATGACCAACCTCTGCTTTAGAAAACCACGAGCGTTTCAGATGCTGGTCCCCGCTGTAAATTGCCGGCGATGCGCCCCAGCCAACGCAAGCAAAGCTGATCCGAACAGCCAAACCGCCGATGGTAGCGGAACCTCAGAAACGCCGGAAACGTTCGCATACGCGTGAGTGGTAACCTTAAAGGAGACCCGACCGATACTGGTGGTTGGTAAGGTGACCGATAGGGTCCCCGTAGCCTGGGTCGGCAAGCTACCGAAGAGATTGGCATTAAGGAATAGATCCTTACGGCTAGACAAAGACCGATTGGGATCGCCGAAATCGTTGACCACCAGCAACACCCAAGCCGCCGCGACGTCATTCGTCCCGCTGCCCGGCACCAAGCCGATATTCATGCTGTAGTTGACCGAGAACGTGGTCGCCCCAGTTCCAGCGCCGGTGAAACTGCCGGTGCGATAGCTCTCCGTAGTCACCGCATCGCCAAATGCTGGGTCGACATCCTGGGAATAGGCGTGCAGCATGTAAGGATCAACATCGGCTTTCGAGGTAAGCAAACGAATCCCGCTCCCAGTTTGTAAGCTGGTCAACGGCGTCACCCAATCGGATGAATAAGTACCTTCACCGTAAGGCGTGTCCATACGCGTATCCACGCGCGAAGATTTATCGTACCAAGCGATTCCGGCATTGACCTCAGTTCCAGAAGTCACTCTAAAGCTACTCCAATCGACGGTAACCTCGGCAGCTGCGCTGGCGTTCGCGGCGGCACCGGTATTGAAACCGGTCAGACTAATGACGGTCAGGGTGAGTAAAGAAATTTTGAATTTCATGGCTTTTCCTTTGGGTATTTAGAGCTCGGGTTTACCGACCAACTTTAATTACTGAACTAAAGCAGTAGCGATTTACACACTCGGGCCTACAGCCAGGTAACTACAGACCACATTCACATCAGTCTCTAGCCCGGTTTCGGTATTAGCCGCAGAAATGGCAAGCAAATCCCACCCACCGGCTGCGCCTTCCGGGACATACTCGATAGACCAGGGCGCGAATGTGTGACCTGGGTTAGCCATACCTTCGGCGGAATAAATGCTGATGGTGATATCCGGCCGTGAAGAAAATGGCGGCACGCTTGCCCACAAGAGCCGCGTGTGAGCGCCACCTTCACCCGGGGTCATGTTTTCAGTGCCACTCACTATTTGGGTGTTATTGATATTCAAAACTTGTTGAGTCATGGCTGATTCTCCATTTTTTTGGTATTTAATTAAGGAACCATAGTAATACCATTGTGATTTTTTTGCGTCAATCGTAAATTATTGGATTTAAACCGGTACTATTTCACAGACTTTTTCCACGAACGGGAGCACGCGTGTCCATCCTAGTTTTAGCCAGTTATGTCCATGCTCACTGCCTGAATGTTGAGCGCTTGCCTTGTCCCGGCGAATCTTTGCAAGCGACCGACTTGCTTCAGGAACATGGCGGCAAGGGTTTGAATGTCGGTTTAGCCGTGCATCGACTGGGTGCAGAGGTAGCAATGTTATTGCCGCTGGGAATGGATGCCATTGCTGACGAAGTAACTAAACTGATCGAAAACGCCGGCATAGACAGCCGTTGGCTTCTAAAAACCGGCCCGCAATCGGGTTTTGGCGTCGGCTTTATCGGGCCGAATGGCGAGAATTTTTTGGCCGTCTATCCTGGCGCCAATGCTCTGCTGAATAAGGAACATGTCGAAAAAACTCTAGCCGCCCTTCCATCTGTAGAGCTGGTTTACGCCCAGTTCGAGATTCCGGAGGCAGCGATCCGGGCAGCATTCGAGATAGCTCATCAGCGCGGAATCCGCACCATGCTCAATCCATCGCCCTGGCGAGCAACTGATCCGGGTTTATTGAACTTAACCGATATTTTGGTGATGAACGAAACCGAAGCCGCTGCGCTGTTCGATTTAAGCCATCAGCAGATATACCTAGAGCAATGCCTGAACGGCATATCGAAATGGGCCGAGCAAATTGCATGGGCGGGCGAATTATTGATAGTAACGCTCGGCGAGCATGGCTGCGTGGCCTTAGCGAAAAATCAGGTTTTACATCAAACTGCGTAGCCGATCGCCGTGTTGGACTCAACCGGCGCAGGCGATGCGTTTAGTGCCGGCCTGGTAGTTGCTTTACTGAACAACTTCAATCTGCCTGACGCTCTAAGCAGAGCCTGTGCCTGTGGCGCTTGGGTTGCCAAGCAGCATGGGGTATTGGGGTGTTTGCCTAGCCTTGCAGAGATTGATCACTTTATTGAAACCAATCCCAGACCAAAAGCAGTTTAACTCGGTCGAATTTTCAGATTGACCCGATAGGTGTAAGCATCGCCGCGAAACGTGCCTTCGACATATTCCACGATCTGGCCGTTGTCGGCGTATGTCTTGCGTTTTAATAACAAGCACGGTCCTGGTTCGGTGAAACCAAACACGTTGGCTTCAACCTCATCGCTTAGCACTGCTTCAATGGTTTGTTCGGCATGTACTAAGCCCAACTGACAGTTTTTTTCCAGGAATTGATAAGCTGAACCATCGCCATCCCATTCTGATAAACCCGGCGCAACGGTCAAATCGTACCAAGCCACTTCGCGGGACAATGGAATCCCATCACCCAAGCGCACACGCACTAACCGCAGAAACCGCGCGGAGGCCGGACGATTGAAAATTGAAGCTATGGTGCGATCGGTAATAAACTGGTGTTCAAGAATCTGCGTAGACGGCGTAATACCTAGCTCACGCATCTCCTCGGTAAAACCTTTCAGCTTACCCATCTCCGGGTTGATCCGTGAAGGCGGCGCTTTGACTGTGACCCCTGATCGGCCGTGTGTCTCAATACAATCCTGAGCCCGCAGCTCGTCGTAGCAACGCCGCACCGTGGTGCGACTCAGGTCGAGTGCTTCCGCCAATACCCGCTCGGAAGGCAAACTAAAGCCATCTCCCAGTTCGCCGGACTGGATCATATCGACGATGCGTCTTTGCAATTGTTTGTAAACTGGCTCGGAAACCCCGGTATTGGGCCGAATTTTCTCTATGAACGCATGGCTGTCGTTGGCCGCACGACTATCGGTTTTGATAGGTAAATGCTCGGAAGCGTTTGAAGTCATTGTCACCCACGAATATTTATTTACGCAGCATATTGTGAATCTTAAAACACAAGATAGCCGCGGCCAGCATGAAGGTGATGGCGTTAGCCACGATGATGGCTATATTGGCCAGATAGAGACCATAAATCAACCATAACAACACACCCAAGGTAAACATGCTGTACATGCCTAGCGATAAAGATTCGGTATCGCGGGTTTTAAACGTCATAATGGCTTGCGGGAGAAATGAGGCTGTAGTCAAGGTCGCCGCTAGATAACCGATCAACTCGGGGATAATGTCCATAAAAGAAAAATCAATTCGTAAAGTGTTGCCAGCCAGCGTAACTTAGGGCTATGAGCAAAAATTGGGCGAAAGCCAGCAGCCAAAAATAACCGACGAACATCATTATTCTGACTGGCTTCTCCAGTGTCTGTTTCGCGCTAAACCACCATCCGCCAATCCCAGAAATGAAAGCGACAGCCAGTAAACTCAGGATAACAATAGTCATCGCTATTAGCGCGGCGGCGGTGCTAACACCTCGCGAGAGCCGTTGGTTTCCGGCGTGCTCACCACACCGGCATTTTCCATATCTTCAATGATGCGCGCCGCGCGGTTATAACCGATTTTGAAGCGGCGTTGCACGCTGGAAATAGAGGCTTTGCGCGACTCGGTGACAAACGCCACCGCTTCATCGTATAACGCATCGGACTCGCTGTCTTCGCTGTCCAAACCGGCGACTTCTCCGCTATCGCTGCGTTCTTGGGTGATTTCGTCCAGATAATTGGTTGGGCCGGTTTTTTTCAAGAACTCCACCACCCGATGCACTTCGTGATCGTCCACAAACGCACCGTGAGCACGCAAGGGAATGCTGGTACCGGACGGCAAGAACAACATGTCCCCGTTACCCAGCAAGGCTTCCGCACCGCCTTGGTCGATAATAGTCCGGGAGTCAATCCGCGACGACACTTGAAAAGAAATTCGAGTCGGTACATTGGCTTTAATCAAACCGGTCAAGACATCCACCGACGGACGTTGCGTCGCCAAGACCAAGTGAATACCAGCAGCACGGGCTTTTTGCGCCAAACGGGCAATCAGTTCTTCGACCTTTTTACCGACGACCATCATCATGTCGGCCAACTCGTCAATCACGATGACAATGCTGGGCAGAGTGTCTAGCAACGGATAATCTTCCAAAGCCACCGGCGTTTCTGGACGGAACAAAGGATCGCGAATCGGCTGACCGGTCGCTTCGGCTTCTCTGACTGCCTGGTTGTAGCCAGCCAGGTTCCTGACGCCCACTTTAGACATCAATTTATATCTGCGCTCCATTTCCGCCACCGCCCAACGCAAAGCGTTTTGCGCGTCTTTCATGTCCGTGACCACGGGTGTCAACAAATGCGGAATGCCTTCATATACGGACAATTCCAACATTTTCGGGTCTATCATGATCATTCGCACATCTTCCGGCTTGGCTTTGTACAGCAAGCTGAGGATCATGGTATTGATCGCGACCGACTTACCGGAACCGGTGGTACCGGCTACCAGCGCATGCGGCATTTTGCCCAAATCGGCTACCACCGGGGTACCGGAAATATCTTTACCCATGGCAATACTGAGTTTGGATTTCGCCCGTTCGAATTCGTCCGAGACCAACAAATCGCGCAGCGAAACCATTTCCCGTTCCTGGTTTGGAATCTCCAAACCGATGACGGACTTGCCTTCGATGATCTCAACGATACGCACGCTAGTCACCGACAAACCACGCGCCAAATCTTTGGCCAAACTGCTAATCCGGCTAACTTTAACGCCAGCCGCCAAACGTAATTCAAAACGAGTAATGACGGGGCCGGGCAATACTGCTTCTACTTCGGCGGCGATACCATAATCTTGCAACACGTCTTCCACCTGCCGGGAAATTTCTTCCAGCTCGATTTTGGAATAACGTTTCACTTTAATTTCGCGCTTATCCAACAAGGACAAGGTTGGCAATGCATTGATATAGGCACCGGGCTCCATATCATCGACAGGCTTGTTATCTTTTCTGCGCAGAGGCCTAACTGCGGCGGCAGGGGAAGGTTGTGCGGTTTCCAGCACTTGAATCTGCGGTTTTTTCGCGCGGTCTTCGCTTTTAGCCTCCGGCTGCGGATTACGGGGTTTTTTAGCTTCTTTTGCCGATTCAGGCCGCACCGATCTGTCAGCGCGGTAGCGTTCGGGTGCTGCCACCGCTTGCCGACCCACCACAGAACAGGCAGTCATCGCGCATTTGCCGATAAAGGCCATCATCGTCAGCCACGATAAGCCAGTAAATAAAGTCACCCCGGTCATAAAAATAGCCAGCAGCAACAATGTAGAACCGGAGTTACCTAACAGGTGCACCAAGGCGTCGCCGATTTCTCTCCCCAAAATACCGCCAGGACTCTCCGGCAAATCGACTTTGGTCCTGAGAAAGTGCAGATGCAAAAACAAAATGGCTGATCCAGAAATGATCGTGGCGAGAAAGCCAGTAGAGCGCGCAGCCATCAACCATTGCCGGCCTTGCTGCTGATTGGCGCCGCGATACAGCATATAGCCGTTCCAGAAAATCATGATCGGGATCAGATAAGCCATCAAGCCCAGGAAGCTCAATACAAAATCCGCCAACCAAGCACCGAACAAACCGCAGGCATTGCTGATCGATTGATAGGATGTACTATGACTCCAGCCCGGATCGTTAGAATTGAAAGTGACTAGGGCAATTAAAAAAAACAAGGCACAACTTGAAAACCCCAGTAATGCGATTTCGCGATAGCCTCGCGCAGCTCTCTCTTCCACTACAGCAACCATAGTTGTCGGCTCACAATAAAAGCGTCACAAAACATGATTATAGATGATGTAAATCGATTTAACATTAGCTTAACGAGCCACTCCCTTAAAAACTAGTTGGTAAATCGGTTTTATCCCAGGGGGAATGCCCTTATAATTTTGGCACCCTAACCCGCATGGAGACTCGACATAATGGCTGCCGCAAAACATTGCAAACTTTTAATCCTAGGTTCCGGCCCGGCCGGTTACACCGCAGCCGTTTACGCAGCGCGCGCCAACTTGAATCCGGTAATGATCACCGGCATGCAACAAGGCGGACAATTGACCACCACCACCGAAGTCGATAACTGGCCCGGCGACGTTGAAGGCCTGCAAGGCCCGGACCTAATGGAGAGGATGCGCTTACACGCCGAGCGTTTTAACACCGAAATCATTTTCGACCACATTCACACCGCCGATCTGTCGCAAAAACCGTTTACCTTGACCGGCGATGCCGGCGTCTACACTTGTGACGCCTTGATTATTGCCACTGGCGCTTCCGCTAAATACCTTGGCCTACCATCCGAAGAGGCCTTCAAAGGTAAAGGCGTTTCCGCCTGCGCCACCTGCGACGGTTTCTTCTACCGCAACAAGCCAGTGGCCGTAATCGGCGGCGGCAATACTGCCGTCGAGGAAGCCTTGTATCTGTCCAACATCGCTTCCGAGGTGATCGTGGTACACAGACGCGATAAATTTCGTTCCGAGAAAATCTTGTCCGACAAACTGATCGAAAAATCCAAATCCGGCAATGTGCGTATCGAATGGAACCATCAACTGGACGAAGTATTGGGCGACGACATGGGCGTGACCGGTCTGCGCATTAAAAACAGCCAGGATGGTTCAACCAGGGACTTGGATGTACATGGCGTATTCATAGCCATCGGCCATACCCCTAATACCGATATTTTCGCAGGTCAATTGAAAATGGAGCACGGTTACATTGTGGTGAACAGCGGCATTCATGGCAACGCCACGGCAACCAGTGTGCCCGGCGTATTCGCGGCTGGTGACGTGATGGACTCACATTACAAACAAGCTATAACTTCAGCCGGCGCCGGCTGTATGGCAGCCTTGGATGTGGAAAAATATTTGGATGAGTTGGTTGGTTAGCGCGTTGATTTTGTAATTGATCGGGGGAGGTGACAGGATTTCACCTGTTACCTCCCCCACGCCGCGGGACATGCGGCTTTCGCCAGCCTAAGATTGAGCCTAGCGCGTTTATTGGCCGCAAAATCTGAAGATAAGCAAAGACCCAGCGCAGCACTGGGCATTGTTAAGCACCGTTTGCATCATGATATCAGGCGTAATCAGCCTAGCGGCTAACGAATTACTGGATTGTTCCAAAAGATACGGCTTGGCTTTCAACTGTCGCGCCGCGTTTTTCGCACTCGCCGCTTTGGCCAAACGTATTTGCGCAGGTGTCTAAACATCCTGCTTTCTTTTATCTTGACCATTTGCCAAATTTGGCAGGTTCCACAGGCCGATTAGTAAAGCTGCCAGTTCAAAACACGATTTACCAGATTTATGTTGATCTTTTGCCGCACGCCAATACTGGGGGGCATCTGCTCATTCACCTTCTCCAAACCGGCTTCTGCAGTGCCGATGCGTCAGTAACTGGCAAGTCGCTTAAATTGGTCCGCTATGCCAGTTACCCCGGCCATCCTGCGATGATGACAGGATGGCACGCAGTCGTTAAACTCTAAGTAGAGCTTTAGCAAGTTTTTCTGAAAGTTGCTCTTCAACAAATTGGGGCTCGTTAGGTGGATACAATTCGTCCTCCTCGATTTCAAACCCACTTTCCTTAGCCAATAACAGCATTTCCTTAATTTTGACGCAGGCTTTCAGCTTTTCTTTCAGCCCCTCATCAGCTTTGGCTTTTTCAGAAAATTCTTTGATGACCTTAATTGACATTGATAACTCCGTGATAACTCTGAAGGATGGATAAAATCCAAAGTTATCCATGCAAAATTACGGCCATTTCCTACAAAAATATATTTATGTTTAAGTTCATGAAGTTACGAAACAACGAACCTATAAAAAAACGTTTATTCACGCACAAGCAATAAGTTAATTGTCGCAGACCCTACAATTGTAAGGAAGTATCAAACTGACAGACGACTAAAACTCTTAGCCTCGATCTGCCACTTTTCGATACCCGGAAGCGTAATACAACAGGGGATCGCCTTCTCGACACACCACATTATCCACCTCGCCGATAATCACCCAATGGCTGCCGGCTTGAACTTGCTGCACCACTCGGCATTCCAGTACTGCTAAGCATTCCGAAAAAACCGGCGCGCCGTTTTCGCCCATTTGCCAAGCGACACTGGCAAACCGCTGCTCTTGGGTAGTCCCACCTGCAAATTGATTAGAAACGTCTTCTTGCGCGCTATTTAGAATATTAACTGCGAAGCGGCGACTCTCCAGCAAAGCCGCGCCCGTATCAGTCGCCTGGTTCAGACAAACCAATACTTGCGGCGGCTCCACCGACACACTGCTGAACGCCGTCGCGGTCATACCCCTAGGCTGATTGTCGCGGCCCTGGGTGGTAACCACCGTCACACCACTGGCCCATAATTTAAGGGCATTTTTAAATTGCATGGCTTCAACGCTCATAATTTTCTCTTGGATCCAATAGCGATAACACGGAATACAGGTCAGTTTGCCTGTTCAGTTTTTAGGACGCATGTGCGGGAACAGCAGGACGTCGCGAATGCTAGGCGAATTGGTAAATAGCATCACCAAACGGTCGATACCGATGCCCTCGCCCGCCGTTGGCGGCATACCGTGTTCCAGCGCAGTAATGTAATCGGCATCGAAATGCATGGCTTCGTTGTCACCGGCTTCCTTTTCTTCCACTTGTTTCTGAAAGCGTTCGGCTTGATCTTCCGCGTCGTTCAACTCGGTAAAGCCGTTGGCGATTTCACGACCGCCGACGAAAAACTCAAAACGGTCGGTGACATGAGGATCGTTGTCATTGCGTCTTGCCAGCGGGGACACTTCGACCGGATAAGCAGTAATGAAAGTAGGATTCATTAGACGGCTCTCGACGGTTTTCTCGAAAATTTCGATCTGTACCTTGCCCAGACCGTAGCTATCCTTGACCGGAATTTTCAGGCTCTCGGCAACTTTTACGGCGGCTTCACGCGTCGTCAAATTCGCCAGCGATAATTCCGGATTAAAATGCAGAATGGATTCCAACACCGTCATACGCACAAACGGCTTACCAAAATCGTATTGATCGCCTTGATATTCAATTACCGAACTACCCACCACGTCTTCGGCTATGCCTTTCAGCATCGCTTCGGTGAGATCCATCAAGTCGCCGTATTCTGCGTAAGCTTGGTAGAACTCCATCATCGTAAATTCCGGATTGTGCCGGGTCGATAAACCTTCGTTACGGAAGTTGCGATTGATCTCGAACACCCGTTCGAAACCACCGACCACCAGCCGTTTTAGATACAGCTCTGGCGCGATGCGAAGATATAACTCCATATCCAATGCGTTATGGAAAGTAGTAAACGGCCTAGCGGTCGCGCCGCCTGGGATGACTTGCATCATCGGAGTTTCCACTTCCAGGAAGTCGCGGGCGATCAAAAATTCACGGATGTAGTTGACGATTTTCGAACGCATCAGGAAAGTCTTGCGCGTCTCGTCGCTCATGATCAAATCCAGATAACGCTGGCGATATTTGATCTCCTGATCGGCGATACCGTGAAACTTTTCCGGTAAGGGACGCAAGGCTTTGGTCAGCAACCGAATGTCGTCCAGTCTGACGCTCAACTCGCCGACCTTGGTTTTAAACAACGTGCCCTCGGCACCCACGATGTCGCCAATGTCCCATTTTTTAAACTGGTCGTTGTAAACGCCTTCCGGCAAATTGTCGCGCGCCACATAAACCTGGATTTGCCCTGACATATCCTGAAGATGGCAAAAACTGGCCTTACCCATGATGCGGCGCGTCATCATCCGCCCGGCGATCTTCACTCGAATCGGCTCGGCTAACAGCTCTTCTTCGGTTTTTTCACCGTATTCAGCCAGCAATTCACCGGCCACCACATTACGCCGAAAATCAGTCGGGAATGCGATGCCTTCTTCGCGCAAGGCGTTTAGTTTTTCGCGGCGTTGTTTAATCTGCTCTTGTTCGTCGTGTTCGAGTTCGGACATGTGTATTCAAAAAAAATGTTTTGTTCAAGCTGCTTCACTATTCAATGCTTCAGTTTCGAGGCATCTATGGTCAGCTAATTAATAGGCGAAACTTACAACCCGCTCTTCAAACTAGCCTCAATAAACTGATCCAGCGCACCATCTAACACCGCTTGGGTATTACCGGTTTCGACGTTGGTACGCAGGTCTTTGATCCGGGATTGATCCAGCACATAGGAACGAATCTGGCTACCCCAACCAATGTCGGATTTAGAGTCTTCAATGGCCTGCAAACCTTCGCTGCGTTTCAGCATTTCCATCTCGTAGAGTTTGGCTTTGAGTTGCTTCATCGCGGTGTCTTTGTTTTTATGCTGAGACCTATCACTTTGACATTGGGTAACGATGCCGCTGGGACCATGCGTAATCCGGACCGCAGATTCCGTTCTATTGACGTGCTGACCACCTGCACCGCTGGCCCGATAAACGTCGATGCGCAAATCGGCTGGGTTGATGTCCACTTCGATATCATCGTCGATTTCCGGCGACACGAAGACCGAGGCAAACGAAGTATGCCGACGGTTGCCGGAATCAAACGGCGATTTTCGCACCAAACGATGTACGCCGGTTTCGGTGCGTAACCAGCCGAAAGCATAAGGGCCTTCAAATTTGATGGTAGCGCTTTTGATGCCTGCCACGTCGCCCGGGGATTCTTCGATTAATTCGGTTTTAAAACCTTTTGCTTCGCCCCAACGCAAATACATCCGTTCAATCATCGATGCCCAATCCTGTGCTTCGGTGCCGCCTGAGCCGGATTGGACGTCCAGGAAGGCGTTATTGGCGTCCATCTCGCCGGAGAACATCCGTTGAAACTCCAAAGCAGCTACTTTCTTTTCGTACTCTTCAAGATCGAGGACCACGGTATCGACCGTTTCTTCGTCGTTTTCTTCTACCGCCATCAACAACAATTCTTCGGCGTCGGACAAACCTTGTTCAAGCTCAATGATCGTGTTTACGATGCCTTCCAGCATCGCTCTTTCCTTACCCATGGCTTGCGCTTGTTCCGGTTTATTCCAGATAGCCGGATCTTCCAACTCGCGCAGCACCTCCACCAGACGCTCGCTTTTGCTGTCGAAATCAAGATAGCTTTTTAGGCCAGCACTCCGTTCGCGCAGGTCGGCTATCTTGTATTTAATCGGATTAATTTCTTGCATGAACCTCAAAACCCAAGCCAATACCCACACGGGGCACGAGACGCCGAGATTTGCCCGGCGCATTCAAAAAACCGTGGATTATAAACGATTACGCCGCCGGGTTGGGTTGACGGTTTTTTAAAGACCATACGATGCAAGCAATGCCCACCAACACAAACGGCACGCTAAGCAACTGGCCGGTGGTAAACATTACCCCGGTATCGTACATGGCTTGCTCGGTTTTGAAGTATTCCAGGAAAAAACGCACCGTGAACAACATGCTGATGAAACAGCCGAACACGAACCCAGGCTTATCGGCCTGCTTTTTGTAAATCGCCAGCGAAATCAGATAAATCAACAAGTAACAAGCCGCTTCATAAAGCTGCACTGGATGCCTAGGCAACGGATCGATCCGCGAAAACACCACTCCCCACGGCAAATCCGTAGGAATACCTAGAATCTCCGAATTAAAGAAATTACCAATGCGGATTAGTGCGCCGGCCAAGGCGGTGGGAATACTGACTCTATCCAACAACCAAAAATAACTGTCGCCGTATTTGCGCCGATACAAATACAAGGCCAGGATAATACCCAGCGTGGCGCCGTGACTCGCTAATCCACCTTCCCAGACTGCTAGAATTTTTAAGGGGTGAGATAAATAGTAGGCTGGATCGTAAAGCAGGGTATGCCCCAGACGCGCGCCGACGATAGTAGCGATCACCATATACCAAAGTAGCGTATCAAGCTCTTCGATATTTTTGCCTTCGCGCTGATAGATCCATTGCATAGTCAAAAAACTGCCGACAAAGCCGGATGCGAACATCAAGCCGTACCAGCGAATTTTCAGAAAGCCGAAATCGACAAGAATGGGGTCAATATTCCAGATGAAATGTTCCATGATTATGCGGAAAGTAGGTACGGTTTAAGCAAATGAGCGGCGATTCTAACGCCGACTGAGATTTTTCGCCGTTTATCTTGCGCTGGTCACACAGGTTAATTTGGGTCGGCTACTTGAATTCTGCCGTCGACGATCCGTACCGTAAAGGTGGCGACATCTTCATACGCCGGCGCACACTTGACGGCGCCGGTTTTAACGCAAAACCTCGCCCCATGCCGCGGACAGACAATTTCATCTCCATCCAGCTCACCGCTGGCGATTTCAGCACCGTCATGGGTGCACACGTCTTCTATCGCATAAAGTTGATCATCGATTTTAAAAATTGCCACATCGGTACCGTCGACATCAACCAGCACATGTTCGCCATTTGCCAGTGCCGTTTCGGCTACCACATCAATCCAATCGCTCATGCTTGCCTCGTTTGGGTTTAAGTTTCGTCTGCCAATTTATTTCAGATAAACGTCGTATCTTAGCAATTTGCCCTGATAGCTTTCACTCGGTTTGCCGCCTAAGGGTTCCGCGTAATCGGGACTTTTCACCACCACGCGCTTAGCGGCCGCCTGCCATGCCGCAGCGAACAAATCCGCTCTATCTAGATCGTCGCCCAAAATATCGCGCAGGATTGCCATCGACTTTCGAGTGGCTGCGGTTTGTTTTCGCTTGGGGGGAAACATCGGGTCGAGATAAATACATTCCGGCGCTTCCGACAAACCGGCCAGCAATTCGATGGCGTTACCTACTAGTAATCGGGGCGGTTGTAACTGCCGGTTTAACACCCACTCCTTTTGCGCCAGACGGCTAAAACCATCTTGTATCAATTCCGCCATCACCGGCGAGCGTTCTATGCACTGCACCTCATACCCCATTCGGAACAGCGCCAAGCTATCTTGCGCCCAGCCTGTCGTGGCATCGAGCACAGTTTTGGTTTTCTTGCCTATCGCCTGCGCCAACAAGTCTTTTTTGGGGGCCGGGTAGGAGTGTTGTTCGCCGGGACGCGGATCGATTTCGACTATCAAGCCGCCTTTTTTCAAGGTTTGCTTGTCCAGCAGTTTTAGGCAGCCGTCCCGATAACAAAGAAAACACCCTTGCAGGAGTTCGGCAGGTAGCTCTGACAAAGCCACCAAGGGCCAAGCCAAGCGCTCGGATAGCGCCTGACTGGCGGACAACACTGAGTCATCGGCATAGACCACCGCCCCCTTGTCCGAGAACCCCACCACGAGCGATAAATTACTCGGTGGAAATCGACTGGGCTTCGTTTTTCAAAGCAGCATCTAAAGTATGCCAAGCCAGCGTGGCACATTTCACCCGGGCAGGATATTCGCGCACCCCAGCCAACACAGCCAGTTTGCCGATGGCTTCCAGATTAATATCTTCGGTTTTACCCGTCGTCATTTCATGAAACTGCTTGAACAAAGTGTCGGCCTCGGTTTCAGTTTTACCTTTGACGATTTCAGTCATTAGTGACACGGAAGCGGTGGAAATCGCGCAACCGGAGCCTTGGAAACTGGCGTCGCTAATCACGTGATCGTCAATTTTTAAAAACAGCGTCAGCCTATCCCCGCACAAGGGATTGAAACCTTCCACTTGGCGATTGGCATTTTCCATCACCCGAAAATTACGGGGATTCCGGTTGTGGTCGAATATGACCTCTTGATATAGATCGCGTAAATCTTCAAACATAATTTGTCCCAAAAAAATGCAGGATATAGGACTTAGAAGCCTAGGAGTAAAAGTAAAACATCAAAAATTACGAAAATGGTTTTACAAAATAATTTGAACCCTTTTGCTCTAATTTCCCATAAATCAGATCTGGATAAATTCTTTGTATTCTCCGCCTTTCATCCTTAGGATCAATAGCTTCATGACGCAGCACACACACTTCATAACTTTCTTTTCTTACATAGTCATTGATATATTCTAGCGATACTGAATACCCAGCTAGTCTACGACCACTTTTACCAATTTGCCATTTATCAGATAAAACAAGATATCCATCTTTCTGATCAATCAAATCAATCCAGCCGGTAAAACAAACTTGCTTTCGTTTATGATTTACGAAACTCCAATTATTGCTCCAGTTATTACATTCAAACCCTTGGCTAGAAAGTATTGATTTTCGTGAAGGCATAATAATCCTCAAAAAGTAATAACATATATAGACTATCCACGTACGCCATCCACGTAAGCCATCGCATCGACACCGGCAAAACTTTCCAGCGGTTTTAAATTCACAAAAAAATCAGCTAACTCATCATTTTGTTGACGTTGCAATTCATGCTGAATTGCTTGCTGGACAAATTGCTTAAAAGTCTTGCCCGTACTAGTCAACAAACATTGCACCTTGTCGGCCACTTCATTGCTCAAATCTATTTCTGTGTGATACATCAGCCAAATACCTCTATCAGCGATTTTATCCCCTGGATTAAAACATCGATTTCTTGGCGGGTATTGTACATGGCAAACGAGGCTCGCGCCGTGGCGGGTACGCCGTAAAAGTCCATCACCGGCATGGCGCAGTGGTGACCTGCGCGAATTGCGATGCCCAAACTGTCCAGCATGGTACCGATATCGTGCGGATGAATCCGATCCAGGGTAAACGACAGAATGCCGCCCTTGTGCGCGGCCTGTCCTATGATATTGAGACCTTTAATCTTCTCGGCCTGCTGGGTGGCATAATCCAGCAACTCGGCTTCGTAAGCGGCGATCTTATCCATACCAATGGCGGTGATGTAATCGATGGCCGCGCCCAAGCCGATGATTTCGGCGATTGCCGGCGTCCCTGCTTCAAATTTATGCGGCAGGCCGGCGTACTCGGTTTTTTCGAAAGTAACCTGCCTAATCATGTCGCCGCCGCCTTGGTAGGGCGGCATGGCTTCCAGCAAAGCTTGCTTACCATACAGCACACCGGTGCCGGACGGTCCATAAAGTTTGTGGCCGGAAAACACATAAAAGTCGCAATCCAAGGCTTGTACATCCACCGCCTTATGCGGAATCGCTTGCGCACCGTCCAGCAGCACCGGAATGCCTTTAGCGTGGGCAGCGGCGATAACTTTTTCCACCGGGTTGATCGTACCCAGAGCGTTGGACATTTGAGTGATGGCGACCAGCTTGGTTTTGGCGTTCAACAACTGTTCGAACTCGTCGAACAGCAACTCGCCTTGCTGATTCATAGGTGCCACCTTCAATACAGCACCCATTTGCAGGCAAAGCATTTGCCAGGGCACGATATTGGCGTGATGCTCCATCGCGCTAATCACAATTTCATCGCCGGCTTGGAGTTGCGATTTGCCGTAACTCTGCGCGACCAGATTGACCGCTTCGGTCGCGCCGCGCACGAAGATAATCTCTTTGGTGCTGGCAGCATTAATAAACGCTCTAACCTTTTCCCGAGCGCCTTCAAACTTGTCCGTAGCCCTTACGCTTAAGGTGTGCACGCCGCGATGGATGTTGGCGTATTCGTGGCTATAGGTGTAGACGATACTGTCGATCACCGCTTGCGGCTTCTGGCAACTGGCGGCGTTATCCAAATAAACCAAAGGCTTGTTACGGATGGTTTCGCCGAGGATAGGGAAATCGGCGCGGATTTGTTCTACTGGAAATATGCTCATCGCTAACTGTTTGGTTTAATTGATTTCGTCTTTAGTAAACACTAGAATCGAGATAGTCGATTCGATAAATGGATAAAACTATGGTCGCTGTCTTTCCGCAAAAACACCTTACTGACATCGCCGAGTGGCACCGCATGGGGGAAGCCGGGATTTTCCCGCCGGAAACCCGTATGGAACTCATCGAAGGAGAAATCTTACACATGGCGCCGATAGGATTTAATCATGCAGGACATGTTACCCGGTTAACTCGTTACTTCTTTCGTTTGTTGGATGACGCCGTTTCGATTCGGTCTCAAAACCCCATCCAACTTGGCGATCTATCCGAACCCGAACCTGATTTAGTTTTGGTAAAGCCGGATACCGACGACTACACAACCCACCATCCTAGTGCTGCCGACGTCTTCCTAGTGGTGGAAGTCTCAGACAGTACTTTACGCTTTGACCGCGCCCAAAAACTGCGCCTCTATGCCGGTCACAACATCCCGGAATACTGGATCGTTAACCTGATCGACAACTGCCTAGAGGTTTATCGACAACCCCAGGACGGCGACTATCTGGATAAATCCGTAGTGACAAAAGCCGATAGCATCAATCTCGTGGCTTTACCGGAGCTTCAAGTCTCTATCGCTTCGATCTTATAAACTGATCGCCGGAAACCGCTCCAACAACTCTTTCAACAGCAAGGCTTTTAATTCGGCGTTCTCAACCTTATCCACCATCTCATTGGCAAACGCAAAGGTCAGAATGTTTCTGGCCGCATCTTCATCCAGCCCGCGTGATTGCAGATAAAATACCGACTTTTCTTCCAATTGCCCAACCGTAACGCCGTGCGAACACTTTACGTCGTCGGCATAAATCTCCAACTGCGGCTTGGTGTCTACTTCAGCGTCCGCCGATAACAGTAGGTTGCGGTTATTCATTTCCGAATCGGTCTGTTGCGCATCCTCGGCCACGAGTACCCGACCTTGAAACACCCCGCGCGCCTTGTTATCCAAAACACCTTTGTAAAACTCGCGACTAATACCGTGCGGCTTTAGATGGTTGAT
The DNA here is from genome assembly GCA_002083615.1 of Proteobacteria bacterium ST_bin11. Classification (GTDB taxonomy): domain Bacteria; phylum Pseudomonadota; class Gammaproteobacteria; order Methylococcales; family Methylomonadaceae; genus Methylomonas. The sequence continues at coordinate 216,478 of MSXO01000006.1, forward strand.
GCGGGTGTGATTGTCGATATGTTGGCGTTTATTGGCCACGAACAAACCGTTCAAAGAACATTCCGCTGCGGTATCCAAATCGCTATGAATATCGCTGCGCGCTAAACCGCTACCCAAAGCAAAATTATGATGATTAAAGCGGCTATCTCGGGCCTGCTTAACGTAAGTGCCACCAAAATGCTGGGCTTTTTCGCTTTCAAGCTGGACTTTGTAAAGCGTCAAACCGGCATTATTGCCCAATAGACATTCATTAACCGAGGCGGTGAAATAGCTATCGACGCTGCCGACATAGGTTTCGACAATTTCCGCTTCGGCTTGCTCATTCAGGACAAACAAATTCCGGGTTGCTGCCAGCGCATCGGCTTGGGTAACCACGTGCAGAATCTGCAGAGGCTTTTCCAATTGCTGCTTAGGCCCCACTTCGATCACCACACCGTCGGCGAACCAGGCATTATTGAACGCCACCAGATTATGTTCAGCACTGGTCACAGCTTGTCCCAAACGACTTTCCAGCCACGCTGGCTTATCTTGCAAAGCCTGTTTCACACTGGAAACAGACACTTTGTCTGACAAATCTTGCAGCCGAGACAAGGAGGGCGAAAACAGTCCGTTGACGAATACCACACTCGCAGCATCGTCCAAGCGGTATTGATTCAACCAGTCCTCATCGACAATTTGGCTGGAGTTGGGTGCAAACAGGGTTTTATTTAGCGCCGACAAATTGGTGTAACGCCACTCTTCCTCGCGATTGCCAGGAAAGCCGCTGACGCCAAAAGCCTGCAAGGCCTGCTTTCTAAAGCCTTGCAGCCAAGGCAAATCCAGCCCCGGCAAACTCGCCGCCAAGCCGGAGTATTCTGTTAAATACGCTGCGCTGCTCATGCCGCTTGCCCTTCCAGCCAGCTATAACCACGTTCTTCCAGCTCCAATGCCAGTTCCGGTCCACCGGATTTAACAATCTTACCGTCGGCCAACACATGCACCACGTCAGGCTTGATATAGTCCAGCAGACGTTGGTAATGGGTGATCATCAAGAACGAACGTTCGGGGTTACGCAAGGAATTCACGCCTTCGGAGACGATACGCAGCGCGTCGATGTCCAAACCGGAATCGGTTTCGTCGAGGATGCAAAGCTTGGGCTCCAATATCGCCGCCTGCAAAATCTCGTTACGCTTCTTCTCACCGCCGGAAAAGCCTTCGTTAACCGCTCGGTATAAGAATTTTTCGTCCATCTGCAGCAACTTGACCTTGCTTTTGACAATCGTCAGAAAATCCATGGCATCCACTTCCGGCAAGCCCTGATGCTTGCGCATCGCATTCAATGCGGCTTTCAACAAATAGATATTGCTGACGCCGGGGATTTCCACCGGGTATTGAAAGGCCAGAAACACCCCTTCGCGAGCGCGGATTTCCGGGGCCAATTCCAGCAAGTCCTTGCCGTTATAAGTCACGCTGCCTTCGGTAACCGTGTAACCGGCTTTACCGGACAACACATGCGACAAGGTGCTCTTGCCGGCGCCGTTGGGGCCCATGATGGCGTGGACTTCGCCTGGGTTTATGTCCAGGGTTAGGCCTTTTAATATGGGTTTGTCGTTGATGGTTACGTGGAGATTTTTTATGCTGAGCATACGTTTAGTCACCTAATTTTTTTTCAAATAATTCCGAACCTAATCGTTCCCACGCTCCGGCGTGGGAACGCAGCCTTCGACGCTCCAGCGTCATCGTTAGCCTGGCTAGGTTGAAGCCAGCATTTAAATCTTTTGTTTTTTGTGTCGCTGACGCGACGGTTTTTTAATGTCGGGTCTCGGCCCGACAACCGAGATACTTTTCTTTGCTTGTCCAAAGAAAAGTATCCAAAAGAAAAGACACTCGGATGCCGCTTATTCCCTACGCTCCTCGCTTTTGAACGGGATTGCCGAAAGGGGCTTCCTGCCCCTTCGGCAACGTGCGGCATCCCTGCCGCACCCCAAGGGCTGATCCGTTCAAAAGCTCCGGTGCTCGGCGCGCGGCAGAGGGGACAAAACCATCAGCCGCCGAAGCCACCCACCCTAAAAATCGAAATACGTAGGATGTGCTGAACGGAGTGAAGCGCATCTGTCGCGAGCGATGCGCCTCCTATCGTCTTCAGCATCCTACAATCCCTTCCCGCACAGCCATAACAAAAAATAATTTTGCCGCTACCAATACCGTGATGGGGTTATCCCCGTTTGCCGCGCCGAGCACCGGAGCTTTTGTCGAGATTAGCCCGAAGGGGCAGCGCATGGATGCGCTGCGTCGGCGGAGGGGCTGGGAAGCCCCTTCTGCCGACCCTCGACAAAAGCTTCGGAGCGCAGGATCAAAGCGGCATCCGGGTCGCCTTTTCTTTGGATACTTTCTTTTGGCGACGCAAAAGAAAGTATCGCGGCTGTCGGTCCGCGAACCGACATTAAAAACATCCGTCGCGACAGCGACACCTAAATAAAATAATGAAAGCTAGAGCTTTCAAGACCGCGTTCCCAAGCCGGAGCTTGGGAACCAGAAAAACCTAACCTACCGCGCCTTCCAAGCTAATCCCCAACAACGCCTGTGCCTCAACCGCAAACTCCATCGGCAATTCCTTAAACACTTCCTTACAAAAACCATTCACAATCATCGACACCGCATCTTCCGCAGACAAACCACGTTGTTGGCAAAAGAACAATTGATCTTCACTGATCTTGGAGGTGGTGGCTTCGTGCTCAATCTGAGCTGTCGGCTGCTTCACTTCCACATAGGGAAAGGTATGCGCGCCGCATTTATCACCAACCAACAGCGAATCACATTGGGTATGGTTGCGGGCGTTTTCGGCGGATTTGGCCACTTTCACCAAACCACGATAGGTGTTTTGCGCCCGACCGGCGGAAATACCCTTGGACACGATGGTGCTGCGGGTGTTTTTGCCGATGTGGATCATCTTGGTGCCGGTGTCGGCTTGTTGCAGGTTATTGGTCAAAGCCACTGAATAAAACTCGCCGACCGAATCATCGCCTAGCAATACGCAACTTGGGTATTTCCAAGTGATGGCGGAGCCGGTTTCGACTTGGGTCCAGGACACTTTGGAGTTATGTCCGCGACATTCGGCGCGCTTGGTAACAAAGTTATAGATGCCACCCTTTCCATCCTTGTCGCCTGGATACCAGTTTTGCACGGTGGAATATTTAATCTGGGCATTGTCTAAGGCCACAAGTTCTACCACCGCCGCATGCAGCTGGTTTTCGTCGCGCATTGGCGCGGTGCAGCCTTCCAGGTAGGAGACATGCGAGCCTTCATCGGCGATGATCAGGGTTCTTTCAAATTGGCCGGTGTTGGCGGCGTTGATCCGAAAATAGGTCGACAACTCCATCGGGCAACGCACGCCCTTGGGGATGTACACAAAAGAACCGTCGGTAAACACAGCGGCATTCAGCGCAGCGAAGAAGTTATCGCCGGTCGGCACTACGCTACCGAGGTATTGCTTCACTAATTCCGGATGTTCATGCAAGGCTTCGGAGATCGGGCAGAAAATCACCCCGGCATCTTTCAACTTACCTTTAAACGTAGTCGCGACCGACACGCTGTCGAACACTGCATCGACTGCGATACCAGCCAAGCGCTCTTGCTCGTCGAGCGGTATACCGAGCTTTTTATAGGTATCCAGCAACTCCGGATCGACTTCATCCAGGCTTTTCGGGCCGGCTTTCTTTGATTTTGGTGCCGAGTAGTAACTGATGGCTTGGTAATCGATAGGATCGATTTTCAGTTGCGCCCAGTCTGGCGATGGCATGGTCTGCCAATGCCGGAAGGCTTTAAGCCGATATTCCAGCATGAATTCCGGCTCGTTTTTGACTTTGGACAGCCGACGAATCACGTCTTCGTCCAGGCCTGGCGGAAACGTATCGACTTCCAGTTCGGTTACAAAGCCTTGTTTGTATTCCTGACTGATGAGATGTTCAATTTCTTGTGCGCTGGTAGACATAATCTTTTCAATAATTAGCGAAACAACTGGTTCACCGGAATGGAGACTTCTTCCGGCGGCTTAAACGGCAAAATCAAATCAGCCAAGGTTACCGATTCCAGTGCATTGGCGATCTTTTGGTTGATCAAATGCCAATTGCCTTGAATCCGGCAGCCGCTGGCTTGATCGCAACTCTTGTGCGATACGGTACATTCAGTCAGGGCAATCGGCCCTTCCAAAGCAAAAATCACGGTGGCCACGCTGATCCGGCTAGGCTCTTTAGCCAAGGCGTAGCCGCCTTTCGCGCCGCGCATAGACACCAAAACACCTGCCTTGAGCAATATCTTTAAGATCTTGCTTACCGTTGGCTGCGAGATGCCGGTGGCTTCAGCAATTTCTAAAGCTCCATGCACACGACTCCTGTCCCTGGCCATATAACTCAGGATCACCGTGGCATAGTCTGTTAGCTTGCTCAACCTTAACATTGCACTCCTTGGATATTTAGGACTATTTTAGTCTTATTTAATTCCCGAGTAAACAGCTAGGTTATTAAATTTTAGTCTTTCGTCGATGCTACAACTGCTGTACGCGACTACACTAACAAGCACTTCTAATTGTTCACTGGTCACCCGCCAAAAAACAAAATGCGCTTGGAGAATTTTTCCCTGAAATTCTTGGTTTTTTGCAATACACTTCTTGGTGACAAAAACATCCCGCCTCATTTGAATTAGAGCCATGACCCGATATCGCAGCCCCATCGTTTTGATGTATCACGGTACGCCAGATAGTAAGCCTGAGTCGCATTACTCGATTCGGGCGAGCTTGTTTGCAGAGCATTTGCGATATTTGCGGCAAGAAGGCTGGTCAACGGTTTTGTTCAAAGACCTGCAGAACCCCGAATCACTGCCTGAAAAAACCGTGGTGATAACATTTGATGATGGCTACGAAGACAATTATTCCGGGGCTTTTTTACCGCTGATGACAAATGGAATGAAGGCAACCTGGTTTATTGCAACTGATTGCATAGGCGGTCACGCGCATTGGTTAGGTAAACCATCAACGCAAACTCGGATGTTAAGCTCGGAACGCTTGTCAGAAATGCATGCCGCCGGAATGGAAATTGCTTCCCACACCAGTTCGCATCCCGACCTCTCAATGCTTAGCAAAGAGCAACAACAAATAGAGTTTTCAAAAGCCAAAGCCGTACTGGAAAATTTGCTGTCCACCCAAGTGACCAGCCTAGCTTATCCATTCGGCAAATTTAACGCTGACTCGGTGACTTTAGCAGAACAGACCGGCTATAGGATGGCCTGCACTACCCGCCCAGGCTGGTACGATAGCGAACCAAACCCTTACATGGTCAGGCGCATTGCCATATTTTCCGGTGACAGCGCAAGCACGCTGGCCCGCAAACTGAATTTCGCAGATAACGACGTATCCTGGAAAAAAATGACTCGCTACTATGCCGGGCGTGTTTGGGATAAACTGATAACCCAATTTTGATTGAAAATAGGGATGCATGTTATGGCAACCTTAGAAGCAATCCGCGATGGGCTTATCGCAAGCCCCCTTCCAGAATGCATAATCCTTGATGCATCTCCCTGACAAATCGAGCCTTAAGAACATTACTTTACGTGACAATTCAACACAACACTCTGCGCCTTGACATCGAAAATGAGTCCAGAACAAGCCTCCAAAAAACTCACATTCGCTTTTTGCACTTATAATCGTTCAAAACGATTAGCGAATCTGGTCTCGGCTATGCGCGCACAATCCTGCCCGATTCCCTTTGAAATACTTGCCGTAGACAACAATAGTAGCGATGCAACAGGCGATGTATTGAAACAACTTGCGCAATTGCCTGGCCCATTGCTCCGCTGCGTGCATGAACCCAATCAAGGTATCGTCGCAGCGCGTAACAGAGCCATACAAGAAGCAATAGATTCCGATATTCTGGTGTTTATCGACGACGATGAACTGCCTTTGAGCGGTCTCTTGGAAGCAGTCGTCGACGCATGCCTGAGCGAAGGCGCGGAATGCGTTGGCGGACGTATCGATATAGACTTTACAGACCATCAACAACCAAGTTGGCTTGATAGCGAATTATTAGGGTTTCTAGGGGCGTTGGATCACGGCGATCAGGCCTTTTGGATAGAAGACAATACTACGCCTGTTTGGGCTGGCAACATCGCTTATGACATGACGATGTTCCGTAAAGACCCCGCATTACGCTTTGACAGTAGGTATGACCGCAAAGGGAAAACCGTAGGAGGAGGCGAAGACGTGATGATGTTTAATGCTCTGCTCCAGCAAAAGCGCCGGATGCGTTATCGCCCAGATATGGCAATACTTCATGACGTCGAGCCATGGCGACTCCGGCGACACTATTTTCTGGAGGTTCATTTTCTGGCCGGCTATCGCGGCGCTGTTAATGATTTTCCTACCTATATCCGCACCTACCTGGGGATACCACCTTTCTTAATCTCGCAAATTGTCCGCCAAAGCTGGCAATGGCTTTTATTGGCATGCACCGCAAAAAATAGCCTACGCCAAGCAATGAATGTAAGCTATTCTCTTGGGCAAATCTGCGGATGTTTTTCGCGTTGGAAAAATAAAAAACCAACAAATAAATTAAATTAAGCCGATATTAAAAATCTGGATTTATTGTAATTTAACTTACCAAATCAAACTCCGTGCGTGACTTAGTTGTTCTGATCTTTCTCTTATGCTGCATAGGCGCCGCGATAAAAAAGCCGTGGTGGGGCGCGCTTTCTTTAGCGATATTCAGCTACTTAAACCCTCACGCCTATGCATGGGGCGCTGTTCGTTCTCTGCCCGTATATTATGTACTGTTTCTGGTAGTTATGGTGAGCACATTCACCACTAAAGATAAACAGCCTATTCCTAAAGATTGGCGGATTTCTACTTTCATAGCTCTATGGTGTTATTTTATTTTTACCACCACTCAAGCCCCGTTACAGGAGGTTTCCTGGAGTAAATTCTTGTTTGTAACTAAAGTATTTATACCGTTCTATTTCACATGGGTGCTAATCAATACTAGAGAAAAGCTTTACTATTTAATTTCCACCATAGGCGCATCCATCGGCATAGTTGCAGTGAAAGGCGGTATATTCGCAATTTTGACAGGCTTTGGCCACCGGGTATACGGCCCCCCCAACACGCAATTTGAAGACAACAACTTATTCGCCGTTGCAATGCTCATCGCGATTCCTCTTCTATTGGTTTGGGAAAAAGAATTACAGAAAACTTGGCTTAAAAAGGGAATATTGCTATCGATTCCAGTTATCTATGCCGCCTCCTTGTCGTCATGGTCTCGCGGCGCATTGCTTACCATGATTGCTTTAACGTTCACCCTAATTTCCAACAGTAAGCGTAAATACTTGATGATCCCGCTAGTAATTGGCGGCGCGTTTTTTGTCATCCCCTACCTGCCTGAAGAATGGTTCGGTCGGATGCACACCATGGAGACATATGAGGAAGATGCTTCCGCTATGTCGCGCATTGAAGCCTGGACAGATGGCTGGAATTACGTTCTTAGCAATCCGCTCACTGGGGCCGGATTTGACGGCTGGATGCACGTAACCATGCGCGACTGGCACAGTTCTTATATTGAAATGCTAGCGGAACATGGTTTTATAGCATTTGGTTTGTGGATTTCTTTAATACTGGGTAGCGTTTTCGGGTTAACCCGTCTGTCCAGACAAGCCAAACAGATAGAAGGTATGGAATGGGTCCGCCACTATTGCCTCATGGTCAGAACATCGATTGTTTGTTATATGGTTGGGACGGCTTTCCTCGGCTTATCCTACTGGGATTTAATATATCATTTGGTTTTCATATCTATGTTAATTAAAAAATTCGCGTTGCAAGATTTTTCGGAAAAAGCACTGATAAACGAACAGCAATATAAGAAGAACCGAAAGTTAGTACTTTGATCACCAACTGCATTAATCCAATCGAACAATTAGAGATGGAAAAAATACTGCTATCGTTCTACAGCTCATCCATTGCCGCACTCCTTTGCACTATTTCCTTAATATTATTAACACTACATAACTATTCTCGAACCGGACCTGGCATCCAGAAAGAGATAGAAAAAAAATTTGGTTATTATGTGGTTTTCGCCCTATCCCGTTTAGCTTTTTGGTTATTTATAATATTTTTTCTTACATCCTTACCTGGTTCTATAACAGCTTATGCCTTATCCAAAATTATCGACTTAGTAAATTATGAATTCGTTACAGACTTAATAGCTTGTTTAATATCCACAAGCTTGATTACCTCTTATTTTTTTCTACATCAACTACTATACACTCCGGGTACAATTCAGCTATCTTTCCAGTACAGATTTTCTAGGTTGTTTGTTATATGGAAAATATTATCCCCGGCGCTAATAACCGGCATAAAGATTTCTTTAATTACTTTTATGTCAATAGCATCTGCCATGGCCGTATTTTTTGCTAGGGATGAAAATAATATACCGCTAGCAATCTATATCTTAGGCTTGGCTACTTTGTACGCCTACATCTACTACGCAACGAATACTAAAGAACCAGCTGTCGCCATAGCCCCAAACCTTGGAAAACCTAATGTAGTAATGATAGGCTCTGACACATTGCGCCATGATAGATTAGGCGGCAGTAACTATCACAGAAACCTTACCCCTAATATCGATAAATTAAGCGCGAACGGTTTACGGCTCTTTAAATGCATAACCCCTGTTGCTAGAACCGCACCGAGTATAGCCTCGCTATTTACTGGACTCTGGCCTCATCACCATAAAATTCGTGACAATTATCCCTCCCTGGCCGACTGTAAATTGCCACAGCAGTCTTTGATTGACATATTGAACGAGCACGGCTACTTGACTGCGTCGATTTCGGATTGGTGCGGAGCCGATTTCGCAAAAATAAGTTTTAACTTTAAGGAAATCTCCGTCGCCGAAGATCAATGGAATATAAAGCTACTACTAAGACAAGGACCTTCTTTAATAAGAAACGTGTTGTCGCTATTCACAAATAATGCCTTGGGAAAACGTTTCTTACCCGAGTTCTATTATCTGGCTGGCGTGCCCTTGACCCGAAGCTTGGGCCGCGAATGCCGCCAGTTAATTGCCCGTTCCGCGAAAAACGCAGAGCCATTTTTTATAAACTTGTTCACTTCGGCTACTCATGTCCCGTTCAATTCGGAGTATCCCTATTACAACTTATTTACACCAAAAGACTACAAAGGTGAATCACGATTCATTATGACCCGACTCGCTTCAGCTGAAGAAATCATCAAGAAACAGGAAAAGAGCTCCGAATATTTCGATATACCCCAAATCATTAATTTATATGACAGCTGCGTCAAACAATTCGACGACGAAGTGGGAAAAATAATTGATTATATTGAAAAATCTGGCTTATTGGATAATACCATCGTAATCATATACAGCGATCATGGCGCAGATTTTTTTGAAACTGGATGCTGGGGACAGGGTAATACTTTAGTTGGGGATGATCCTAGCGGCAGAATTCCAATCGTCATAAAAGGCCCCGGCGTACCGATTGGGGTAAACTTTGAGCCGACTACCCGCTCTATAGACGTAATGCCTACTTTGTTAGATTTGTTGAATATCCCTATTCCAACGAATCTGGACGGTGTTAATTTGATCCCCTATGTGAAAGCGCAGAAATCGCCTGAACTTTTTGCCTTTCAAGAAACAGGAATTTGGCTAGGAAAGATACCCGGCTTACATCCCGAACAAATTTTATATCCCAATATTGTTGAATTACTAGATATACCCGATAAAAAATCCGGCACACTGGTGGTCAATGAAAAACATTATCCTACGGTCATTCGGGCTAAAAGCCGCTCTATACAAAACGAAAAGTGGAAATTAATTTACATCGCGACGTATAAAGCGCCTGTTTATCAGCTTTACGACCTAGAAAACGACCCCTATCTTGATGTAATAGAGTCTCACTCTGAAGTATTTGCAGAGCTTAAAAAGCTCTTGGATAGTCACATCGAAAGTGACCCATTATTTAAGTCTCATGATTGAATATAAATAATAAAGATAGTCAGGTCACCGAACTTAAAAATGCCACGCCCGAGACTATCGAAAATTATTCAGCCATAGTATCCAAGATACCAGGCAACAAACCGTTCAATACCCTTCTCAATTGTAGTATTCGGCTTATACCCGACATCCGCAACCAAGGCTTCTACATCGGCAAAGGTATCGGGGACATCACCAGGCTGCAACGGCAATAGATTTTTCTCGGCAGTTTTGCCGAGAAAACGTTCCAAGGTTTCGATATAAGACAACAATTCCACTGGATTCTGATTACCAATATTGTAGACCCGCCAAGGTGCTCTACTGGTGCCAGGATCAGGCTTCGCCCCACTCCAGTCTGGATTCGGCGAGGCGTTATGATCCATGGTGCGAATAACACCTTCGACAATATCGTCTATATAAGTGAAATCACGCCTATGCTTACCGTAATTAAATACATTGATTTTCTCGCCATTCAAAATAGCCTTGGTGAACAAAAACAATGCCATGTCAGGACGGCCCCACGGTCCATAAACGGTAAAAAACCGTAAACCGGTGGTAGGCAATTCATACAGATTGCTATAAGTGTGAGCCATCAGTTCATTGGCTTTTTTTGACGCCGCATATAAACTCAACGGATGATCGACATTGTCATGAACAGAGAAAGGCATCGACTCGTTTGCACCATACACTGAACTGCTGGAGGCATACACCAAATGCTCTACTTGGTTATGCCGACAACCTTCCAGTATGTTGATGAAACCAACGATGTTACTGTCTATATAAGCATGCGGATTCTCGATGGAGTAACGCACACCGGCCTGAGCCGCCAAATTGACAACTTTTTGTGGTTGATGCTTCTTGAATAGCGCATCCATACCGGCTCTATCGGCAATATCCAATCTGACATCGGTATAGCCGGCAAAATCCTTAATCCGATCTAACCGACTCAGTTTCAAATTGACATCATAATAATCGTTGAGATTGTCGACGCCAATCACTTCGTCGCCACGCTCCAATAATCTCAGCGCCAAATGATTACCTATAAAACCGGCCGTACCGGTGACCATAATCTTCATTCTTAAAGCCTTGCGTCTGTTTGATCCGTAGGAAATAAGTATTTTAGGTCATAGACAATCGCTTGCGGTGTGCCTAATGCCCTGATGTCCGAAATCGCCATTTTTTTGAATTGATCATGCGCCACAGCGAGAATGATCGCATCGTATTTCCCGGCTGCCGGCTTATCGACAGGCGTAATATCGTATTCGTGTTTCGCTTCCTCCGCGTTTACCCAGGGATCATAAATCTCGACATTAACACCATAGGTTTTCAACTCGGCAACTATGTCCACCACTCGGGTGTTGCGAATGTCAGGACAGTTTTCTTTAAACGTCAATCCCATGATCAGCACATTGGCTTCTTGGACATGCACACGTTTCTTCAGCATCAGTTTTACTAATTGCGATACCACGTATACACCCATACCATCGTTGATGCGGCGACCGGAGAGGATGACTTCCGGGTTATAGCCGATAGCTTGGGCTTTATGGGTTAAATAATAGGGATCCACCCCAATACAGTGTCCACCTACCAAGCCGGGCCGAAACGGCAAAAAATTCCATTTAGTACCGGCGGCAAGTAAAACTTCCTCGGTATCTATTCCCAGTTTATTGAAAATCAAAGCCAGTTCGTTGATCAAAGCGATGTTGACGTCACGCTGAGTGTTCTCAATAACTTTGGCGGCTTCGGCTACTTTAATGCTGCTGGCTTTATGCGTACCGGCGGTAATAATGCTTTTATATAACCCATCCACTTTTTCGGCTATTTCTGGCGTAGAACCCGAGGTAACCTTCAAAATATTGGTTACGCGATGTTGTTTATCTCCAGGATTAATACGTTCCGGGCTGTAACCGACGTAAAAATCTCGATTAAACTTCAAGCCGGATACTTTTTCCAGAATTGGTACGCAAACCTCTTCGGTCGCGCCTGGGTAAACTGTAGATTCGTAAATTACGATATCTCCAGGCTTTATGACTTTACCCAACAAATCGCTGGCTTTTTGTAGCGGCGTTAAGTCGGGTTGCTTGTGTTCGTTGATGGGTGTTGGCACCGTGACTATATAGACCGAACAGTCGGCTATATCTGGTAAATCGGCGCTATACGTAAGCAATTTCGCTGCCGCGAGCTCTTCTTCACTAACCTCCAGAGTATGGTCGCGACCTGCACGCAACTCCTGGATTCTATGACTGTTAATATCGAATCCTACGGTTTGGTATTTCCGGCCAAACTCTACAGCCAGTGGCAATCCCACGTAACCAAGCCCAATCATGCCGATTTTAATGTTATCTAACATTTAGAAAATCCTCCTCCGCCCCGCTCTGAGTATTAATGATTTGAATTACTTTTTCACTATGCAGCTCCAAGCAGTCAACCACGCTTGCGCCTGGTAGCTTTCCGCCGTTTTCGGCAAATTGCCGCTCAATACCAGCTCTAAGGTATGATTGATGATGCCGAAGAAGTAAGTGTAGGCCAATAATGGGTCTACCGCCTTCATCTCGCCGTCTTTCACACCATTCTGAAAAATCCGCTTTATTTTGGTAAACGCCGCAGTTTCCAACAGAGGTTTGGGCTCCGCCAAAAACTCTTCGCTCTTTACAAAAAGCAAAAATTCGACAATTTCCGGCGCGTCATCGGTTAACTTGAATAATAGATCAACTATTTCCCGCAATTGCTCGGCAGCTTTACGATTCCGGCGGCGAATATCGTCAATCGATATGCTCAGACTATCCAGAATATTTTCGTATAGCGCTTGCGCGATGGCTTGCTTAGTTTTGAAATGCTGACTAATGCCGGTACTGGTTGTGATACCCGCCGCATCTTTAATATCGGTTAATGAGGTATTGAAATATCCCTTCTTGGCAAACAGCTTTAAAGCGGCCTGCAACACTTCATCCTGACTGATAGTTTTATTCGGTTTATTTTCTAGTTCTAATTCTTGTTCCATGCTCTTATGTACAGCTTTACCTGCTGTTTACTCTCTGTTGTGG
>MSXO01000047.1 GCA_002083615.1 Proteobacteria bacterium ST_bin11
CAATGGCCGTGCCAAAGTTTTATATGATTTCAAGCTGTTGAATTTTAAGGATAAAAGTTAAGATTTCCGGCTTTTTGGATGGTCGGATTCGCAACATTCTTTGTAAGCCCTGTTATCTAACCAACATAGAACGCGGGGTTTTTGTATTGGGTGGGGTATGCAGGTGTATCCCTGCCCCGGATTATTCCCGGCCCTTAACTACCGTCGCCCCCGCACAGGCAAGCGCCTAGTTGCCATATCGGATTGACTTGCCTGGAATGGGAGATTGTCTTTTCCTTCCGACGACGCCGGAGAATAATCGGCTACAGGCTCTATAATTGATGCCAATCTTGCACGTCGCGCATAGGGCGAAGTGTACCGGGTTTTGTCAGGGGGCCGTCTAGGAGGCGTTTACAGTCACATTTTTTACCAGGGAACGGTTACCCGTTTTGTTTTTCTCATATTTATTAACGATAGTGTTTTTATATGTTCTTTAAGAATTGGTGGCCTTTCCGCCGCAAGCTGAAAAATCAGGCGAAGAAAGACGATTCCTTTGATGTCAATCAGCGGATCTACACGCCGGTTAGTCAGTTGACTATTGGCATGTATGTCATCGAATTGGACAGGCCTTGGCTGGAGAGCCCCTTCGTATTTCAAGGCTTTGAATTGGAAACCGAAGCCGACATCCTCGCGGTTAAAGACGTCTGCCAGTATGTGTATATCGACGCCACCCGCAAAAGAAAGCGCCCGGCCCAAACTAAAACGGCACAAGACAGCTTACTCAGCGAGAGCAATATCGATTTTGGCGCGCCGCCGCCGCCAAAACTCAGCGTTTTCGAGAAAGAGTTTGCCCGTGCCGAAAGCGTGCACAGAGAAGTGGGTTTGTTGGTGTCCAATTTCATGGAGCGTGTTGCCAACGGCGAGGGTATAGACACCAAGGCTGCCAAAGAAGCGGTCGCGCAATGCGTGAACAGTATTTTGCATTCGCCGGATGCTTTTTTGTGGCTGAACCAGCTAAAGAACAAAGACAAATACACCGCACAACATAGTTTGAATGTCTGTGCGTTAGCCATCGTGCTGGGCAGGTACTTGAATTTTTCGGTAGCCAACCTGAACAACGTTGGTTTGTGCGGGATGATGCACGACATGGGCAAAATGCTAGTGCCGCTGGATATTCTGAACAAGCCTGACAAGTTGGATCCCGATGAACTAGTCATCATGCGCTCGCATGCCGCGCTGGGCTACGAACTACTGAAATCCAGCGATAACATGTATCCAGGGGCGATAGACACGGCCTATTCTCATCACGAAACCCTGGATGGCAAGGGCTATCCTCGGCAAATCGGCGAAAGAGGTATTTCGCTATTTACCCGAATGGTTACCATCGTTGACATGTACGATGCTATTACCAGCGACAGGGCGTATCAAAAAGGCCGAACGCATCTGGAGGCTACCAATATCTTGGCGAATATGGCCGGCTCCCAGTTGGACGAGCGCTTGGTGATCAAATTTATAGAATGTTTGGGCGTTTATCCGCCTGGCAGCATTGTCATGATGACCAACGGTTACATCGCGATTGTGGTCGAGGTGAACGAATTGCAGAAACTGCGACCGAAAGTCATCATGTTGCTGGATGCTGAGAAGCGGCGCATCCCGGAAACAATTGTCAATCTTGCCGATATGTTGCTCGACGAACAAGGCAAGGTGTTGACTATCAAAGGCATTGTCAAAGCTCAGGATTACCAGATCGACATCAAAAAATACTATCAACAGGGCGTGTTACAAAGGGGATTTGCCAACGAAAAACGTTAGGGTATTCTAATATGCCGAACATTTCGGGCTATCCTGCTAAAATGATCAGCCCGAGGATCAATATATAGACTGCGTGGTTCAGTGTCTTAGTCCTGGGATTTGTTCAGGCTTATTTTAAGCTTGGTGTTCATTTTCTTGACGGATCATGTAATTAAAATGTACAGAAAAAGCCTCATGGGACAAGGATTTACGCTGATTGAGATGCTGTTGGCCGTGTCTATCATGGCGGTTTTGACAGCAATCGCTATGCCGGCTTACAACGGTTACATAGACAAAACCAAGAACGATCTAGCGATTAGTTATTTAGTAAGCATTCAGACAGAAATCGAACGCTACTACACCCGCGAATTTCACTATCCAGAAGCGCTTAGCGACATCACCTCGGTTCTGCCCAACAACGGCATGGACCCGTGGGGCAGGGCATTCGTATATTTGAATATCATTGAGGGCGGTCCTGGGACCATGGGGGCCGTCCGCAAGGATGGCGCACTTAACCCGATCAATACCAAATACGATTTGTTCAGCCTGGGTAAAGATGGCGTCACCAAAAAGCAGATTAGCCAGAAGGATAGTTTGGACGACATTATCTTGGCCCGCGACGGCGGTTTCGTCGGTCTGGCAGCGGATTTCTGAGAAACCACGTAATGGATAACCGGATGTTTGTTACCGGGAGTAAAGTTGCCCGCCGCATTCTGTTTTCTTTCGTGCTGGCAACCCTGATTCCGGTTGCTATTTTGGGGGTGCTTTCCTTCCAACAAGTGAAGCTGCAACTGCAAGAACAGACTGTCAGGTCCTTACAGAGAGCTTGTAAGGCTTACGCCTATGGACTGGTCAACCATTTGCTATTTGCAGAAAGTTCTCTGCGATTGGCGGCGGCGAAAATTAACAAATCCGCTAAGGGTGACCAGCCTATTGTTTTGGGCAGGGAAGATTGGTTACAAGGTCAGTTCGATCGGCTCGCTTTACTCACAGCCGATGGTCAACCAGCCGCTTTGTCCGCCCATGACGCTGCGATACCGGCTCTGACCGTGCAGGAGTTGGAGCGGATAGGCGCCGGCAAAACCCTCCTGAAACCGGTTGGCGGCCCTCGGCTTGAGGATAGCCGTTTATGGATGGCTATCAACCTGGTCGAAAACTCGCCGGAAGCCGGCATTCTAATGGCAGTACTGAGACCCGAGCTGATATGGGATTCCGAAACCATAGACCCCAATAACCTGCTTTGGGTGATGGCTGCCGATTCGGTGCGGCTGCTGTTCGCGTTGGAGCAAGATTTCGATCCGCCCCCCGAACTTAGAGCGCAAGTCTCCCAAGCCAATAGCGGGAACTTCGCCTGGCAAAAGGGCGAAGAGGCTTATCTTGGGGCGTATTGGAAGTTGCCGGTGGCGACCCTGTTTTTCGGCCCGGATTTGATCATTGTGCAAAGTCAGCCGGAATCCTTGGCATTCGCCGCCATTCGGCAATTTAGTGAGATTTATCCGCCGGTGATCCTGCTTGCCGTCTTGACCGTCGTCTATTTCAGCAGTCGCTTGATTACTAAATATTTAACGCCGCTAGAACGCCTGAAAACTGGCACCGACAGGGTTGCCGTCGGTGATCTGGATTGGCGCGTAAACATACAGAGCCGTGACGAATTTGAAGAGTTGGCCGATTCGTTTAACGAAATGACCCGCCGTCTGCGCAGTCAATTCGCGATTCTCGCCACCATGGCGGAAATCGACCGCAATATTCTCTCTGCGCTAAACGCCGAGGATATTATTCAGGCTGCGCTGAATCGCTTGCCGAGCGTATTGTTATGCGATTTGATTTCTATCGCGGCTGTTAATCCCGATACCGGCATCGCCAACGACATTCGAGTTCGACACAGCGGGCAAGACAGCGAACTCTCGGCGGAGCCGGTGATTTTGAATCAATTGGATGTAGCGGATTTGCTCGCGATGCAAAATGTTGCCATTGAAATTGGTGTCGATGACGAGCGCATGTCCGAGTATTTGCAGGTGCTAGGCGTTTCCGGCACTTGGCGCTACTTGATCGTGCCGGTCCATGTTAACGGCGTCTTAGCCTCGATAATTTGCTTGGGTTACCAAGCGCCGAAACTGATTCCGCCGGAATCGCGCAGTGCGGCCATCAGTTTTGGCGACCGTATCGCCGTTGCGCTATCCAACGCCGCCTGGGAAGAAAAACTTTACCAACATGCCCATTACGATTTGTTGACCGGCTTGCCCAACCGCTTGGTACTGAATGACCGATTAGGACAAGAATTGGCGCGAGCCAGACGCGACGATGCCCAACTTGCGGTGTTTTTTATGGACTTGGACCGCTTCAAAAACGTCAACGATTCGTTGGGACATTCGGCTGGCGACGAATTGCTGCGACAGGTAGCGGGGATTTTACTCAACTGCGTCAGAGTGACCGACCTGGTGGTCAGGCTGGGCGGCGACGAGTTTGTGATCGTGATTGGCGAATTGCATAATCACCATAACCCGGCGGCGTTCGTGAGCTCTGTCGCCGAGAAAATCCTCGCCGCGCTGAAACAGCCCATTACCGTGTCGGGATTACCCATTACGGTGAGTACCAGCGTCGGTATTGCGTTATTTCCCGACGATGCCGACACTCCCCAGGATCTGCTAAAAAATGCCGACGCCGCTATGTATCACGCCAAAAGCGAGGGGCGCGCTAACTTTCGTTTCTATTCGCCGGAGTTGAATGCCGCCGCGCTGGAGAATATTAAGTTGGAACAGGAATTGCGCGGTGCAATCGGCAGAAACGAATTGTTGGTGTTTTACCAGCCCAAGGTTGATTGGGATGGCCGGATTGTCGGTGCCGAAGCCCTTATCCGCTGGCGGCATACGGAGCTCGGTATGATTTCGCCGGCTAAATTTATCCCCTTGGCCGAACAGACCAGTTTGATCGTGGAGATTAGCGCTTGGGTGTTGGAGCAAACCTGTTTGTTCATCAATGCTTGCCAGGCGCAGGACTTGGGGGCTTTACGCATATCGGTCAATCTGTCGGCCATTGATTTTAAGCACCCGCAGTTGGTCGAAATGGTCTCTGCCATCTTGGATAAAACCGGCGTCGATCCTAGTTTAGTGGATTTGGAACTCACCGAATCGGTGGCTATCGGTAATATCAATGCGTGTATCGAGCGGATGATTTCTTTAAAAGGCTTGGGAGTCACCTTATCGATGGACGATTTCGGTACCGGCTTCTCCTCGCTTTCTTACCTAAAAGATTTGCCGCTGGATGTGTTGAAAATCGATCAATCTTTCGTGCGGCAATTGCAAACCGGTGAGAGTAGTGAGGCTATCGTCAGAGCGATCCTAGCGCTCGCCGACGGCTTGGGTATGAAAACTATCGCTGAGGGCGTGGAAACCCTAGCGCAACTTGAGCTGTTAAAGCGCCATCATTGCGATTTGTTCCAGGGCTTTTTGTTCAGTAGGCCGGTACCTGCCGACGAATTCCTCAGCTTGTTGCAGGGTGACACACTGCAGCGCGGCCCGACTCAGCCCGTTATCTCTTGAGCAAGCAAGCCGTTTAATACCCGGCTATCCTGGTTTGATTGACAAAAACCGGCGGCTCCAAGTGCTAACGCCATCCAAACACAGATACACCACCGGCGTGGTATACAGCGTCAGCAATTGACTGAAAATCAAACCGCCGACGATGGAAATCCCCAAAGGTTGGCGGAGTTCCGCGCCGTATCCCGAGCCCAAGGCCAAGGGCAGTGCGCCCAGCATCGCCGCCAGCGTGGTCATCATGATTGGCCTAAAGCGCAACAAACAGGCTTGCAAGATGGCCTCCTCGGCACTTAAGCCCCGCACCCGTTCAGCGTCCAGGGCAAAATCGATCATCATAATCGCGTTCTTCTTCACAATCCCAATCAGCAAAATCACCCCAATCAAGGCGATGATGCTGAATTCGGTATCGCAGGCCAGCAAAGCCAATAAAGCGCCCACGCCCGCCGAGGGTAGGGTGGAGAGTATCGTCAGCGGATGGATATAGCTTTCGTAGAGCATGCCCAGCACGATGTAAATGCTCAGCAGTGCGGCGGCAATCAGCCAGGGTTGGTTACGCAGCGATTCTTGAAAAGCTTTGGCCGAGCCTTGGAAGCTGCCGCGCACAGCAGCCGGTGTGCCCAGGTCGCGTAAGGTTTGCTCGACAATTTTGGTGGCTGCTGACAGCGACGTACCGGACATTAAGTTAAAAGACACGGTGGCGGCGGCAAACTGGCCTTGATGATTAATGGTCAGCGGGGCGTTGCTGGTTTGGAAACTGGCTAAGGTGGCTAGCGGAATTTGCGTGCCGGTGCTGGCGCTGACGTAAAGCTGTTGCAAGGTGCGCGGGTTTTGCCAGTACTCGGGCGCCAATTCCATCACTACCCGGTATTGGTTCAGTGGCTTATAAATTACCGACACCTGACGTTGGCCGAAGGCGTTGTTCAAGGCCGTGTCGATGGCCGCCTGACTCACGCCCAAGCTAGCGGCTTTGTCTCTATTCACTACCAGCGCTATTTGTTGGCCCTTGTCTTGTTGGTTGGTGTTGACATCAGCCAATTCCGGGCGTTTTCGCAGCGCCGCGACGATTTTGGGCGTCCATTCGCGTAGCAGGTTCAAGTCCTCGGATTGCAAGGCAAATTCGTACATCGCCGCCGAGCCTCGACCGCCGATGCGTAAATCTTGCACCGGCTGTAAAAACAGACTGGCACCGGGTTCGCCGGCCAGTTTCTCCCGCAAGCGCTGGCTGATGTCGGCTATCGGCGCGTCGCGCTGCTCAGGCGGCTTGAGTACCGCAAACATCAAACCTGAATTGGTGTTTTGCATGCCGCCGGCAAAGCCCACCACATTGGTAATGGCCGGATCTTGCTGCAAAATGTCCACAAAATCTTGTAGTTTGTTCTGCATGGCCTGAAAGGAAATGCTTTGGTCGGCCTGGATGATGCCGCTGAGTCGACCGTTGTCTTGCACCGGGAAAAAGCCTTTCGGAACGATGATATACAAATACACATTCAAACCTATGCATGCCAGTAGCACGGTCAGCATCAGTTTGGGATGGTGCAGGGCCCAGCCTAAACTGCGGCGATAGCCGTTGTGCAGCCGCTGGAACTGCGCTTCAATCCAAGCCGATACTCTGCCGGGTTGGTGTTGCTCTGCCGGTTGCAGCCAGCGCGCGCAAAGCATCGGCGTGACGGTCAAAGATACCAGCAAGGACACCAATACCGCCGCCGATAAGGTCACCGCAAATTCCCGAAACAACCGGCCGACGATACCGCCCATCAATAAAATGGGGGTAAATACCGCGATCAGCGACAGACTCATCGCCAACACGGTGAAGCCGACTTCGCTGGCACCGCGCACGGCGGCCTGGAAGGGCGGCACCCCATTTTCGATATGCCGGCTACTGTTCTCCAATACCACGATGGCATCGTCCACCACGAAGCCGGTGGCAATGGTCAAGGCCATCAGCGACAGATTATCCAGGCTGTAATCGCACAAATACATCACCGCGCAAGCGCCAAGCAAGGAGATCGGCACCGCGATGAGTGGGATTAAGGTGGACTGCCAACGGCGTAGAAACAGCAGGACCACCATGATCACCAAAGCCACCGCGATCAAAAGGCTATGCTCCACTTCATCGACCGAGGCGCGAATGGTCAAAGAGCGATCCACTGCGACCGACAAGTCAATGGCCGCCGGCAACAGCGCGCGCAACTGCGGCAGCATGGCTTTGACTTGTTCGACAGTTTCGATGATGTTGGCTCCAGGTTGCTTGTTAAGGATCAGCAATACCGAGGGTTGGCCGTTTTTCAGGCCGGTGCTGCGCAAATCTTCCACCGAATCCACGGCGCTGCCCAAATCGGCGATGCGCACTGGCGCGCCATTGCGGTAGGCAACAATCAGGGGCAGGTAATCGGCGGCGCGTTCGGCTTGATCGTTGGCGTGGATTTGCCAATGCCGTTCATCGCTATCCAAACTGCCTTTGGGCCGGTTGGCATTGCTGGCGTTGATGGTCCTGGCCACCTGATCCAGACCGATGCCGTATTGGGCCAAGGCGCTGGGATTTAACTCCACGCGCACTGCCGGTAAGGAACTGCCGCCCACGCTAACTTGACCTATGCCCGGCAGTTGGCTGATTTTTTGCGCCAAAATGGTGGAGGCGGCGTCGTACATTTGACCGCGACTGACAGTGGTGGAACTGAGCGCCAGAATCAGAATCGGTGAATCGGCGGGATTGACTTTGCGGTAACTGGGGCGGTTGTGCAGGTTGTTGGGGAGCAGACTGCTGGCGGCGTTAATCGCGGCTTGAACATCCCGGGCCGCGCCGTCGATGTCGCGATTCAAATCAAACTGCAAGGTAATCCGGGTCGAACCCAAGGAACTGGCCGAGGTCATTTCGGTGATGCCGGCGATCCGGCCCAGCGCTCGCTCCAGCGGAGTGGCAACCGTGGCTGCCATGGTTTCCGGGCTGGCGCCGGGCAGATTGGCGGAAATGGAAATGGTCGGAAAATCCACTTGCGGCAAGGGGGCGACCGGCAGTTGCAGGAAGGCGATCAAGCCAGCCAGGGCTAAGCCCAGGGTCAGCAGAGTGGTGGCTACCGGCCGATAAATGCACAGCGCCGAAATGTTCACGGCAGGCTGTCGCGGCTATCGGCTAGGGGCGATTCTGACTTGCCGCGCAGCTTGCGGGCCAGCTGGTCCAGGCTGAGGTAAATCACTGGCGTGGTGTACAAAGTCAACAATTGACTGAGCAACAAGCCGCCGACCATGCTAATCCCCAAAGGATGGCGCAATTCCGAACCGACGCCGCTGCCCAACATTAGCGGTAGCGCCCCCAGCAAGGCGGCCAGGGTGGTCATTAAAATGGGCCGAAAGCGCAGCAGGCAGGCTTGGAAAATCGCCTCGCGCGGCGGCAAGCCCTGTTTACGTTCGGCTTCCAAGGCAAAGTCTATCATCATGATGGCGTTCTTCTTGACGATGCCGATCAGCAGGACAATGCCGATCACCGCGATGATGCCCAAATCGTTACCGGATAGTTGCAAGGCCAGCAGCGCACCCACAGCGGCCGAAGGCAGGGTGGACAGAATGGTGATGGGATGAATATAGCTCTCGTACAGCACCCCCAGCACGATATACACCGTCACGATGGCCGCGAGGATCAACCAGAGTGTGCCGCTCAATGAGGCGTTGAACGCTAGGGCCGCGCCTTGATAATCGCTTTGTACCGCCAGCGGTAAGCCAATGTCTTGCTTGGCGGTCTCGACGGCTTTGATCGCATCGCCCAACGCCGCGCCCGGCGCGAGATTGAAGGAGATGGTGGCGGAGGGAAACTGATCCAGGTGGTTGATGGCCAGTGGGGTTTGCCTTTCGGAAATGCTGGCGAGTGCTGTCAGCGGCACTTGCGTGCCATTGCTGGAAGGAATGCGCAGTTGTTGCAAGGCTTCCGGGCCGTTTTGCTGGTGCGGGTCGACTTCCAACACGACTCGGTATTGGTTGGATTGGGTGAAGATGGTCGATACCAAGCGTTGGCCGTAGGCGTTATACAAGGCGTTATCGATGTCGGCGGTGTTGACGCCCAAGCGGCTGGCGCTGGCGCGGTCGATTTCGATATAGGCTTGCAAGCCCTGGTCTTGCAAATCGCTGGCGGCATCGACGATAGCGGGCATGCCGCGCAGCCGCTCGACCAGGCGTTCGGTCCAGCGATTCAGTTCCGCTAGATCGACCGTCTGTAAGGTAAATTGAAATTGGGTGCGGCTGACTTTGTTTTCCAAGGTCATGTCTTGCACCGGTTGTAGGTAGACCGAGATACCCGCTACTTCGGCCAGGCGTGGTCGCAAACGTTCGATCACGGCGGTGGCGCTATCCCGCTGGGTTTGCGGTTTCAGGTTGATCAGGAAGCGGCCACTGTTCAGGGTTGGATTGCTGCCGTCCACCCCAATAAATGAGGATAGGCTGGCGACCGCTGGGTCGGCCAGAATTTGTCTGGCCATGGCTTGCTGCCGTTCCGCCATCGCCGCGAAGGAAATGCTGGGCGGCGCTTCTGAGATGCCTTGAATTAGACCGGTATCTTGGATAGGGAACAGGCCTTTGGGCATGGCTGCGTATAACAACCCCGTTAGTGCCAATGTGGCGATGGCGACCAACAGCGTCAGGCCTTGCCGTTTCAGCACCCATTCCAGGCTGCGGCCATAGCCGGCGATCACTCTGTCGAGGAAGTTCTTGTTGTTGTCGTTATCGGCCTGGTGCGGCTTTAACAGCTTGGCGCACATCATGGGTGTCAAAGTCAGCGACACGACTGCCGAGATTAGAATCGCCACGGCCAGGGTGATGGCAAACTCGCGGAACAAGCGGCCCACCACGTCACCCATGAACAACAATGGAATCAGTACCGCCACCAGCGAGACCGTCAAAGAGATGATGGTAAAGCCGATCTGCTCCGAGCCTTTCAAAGCTGCTTGCAAGGCCGATTCGCCGCGTTCCAGGTAGCGGGAAATGTTTTCGATGACGACGATGGCGTCGTCCACTACAAAGCCGCTGGCTATGGTCAGCGCCATCAAGGTCAGGTTATTGATGCTGAAGCCGGCCAAATGCATTGCCGCAAAAGTGCCGACTAAGGATAGCGGCACTGCGATCGCCGGGATCAGGGTGGCCGGCAGGTTGCGCAGAAATAGAAAAATCACCATCACTACCAGTGCCACGGCCAGCAGCAATTCAAACTGCACGTCGTGCACCGAGGCGCGGATGGTGACGGTGCGGTCGGTCAATGGCTGCACATCGATTGCGCTGGGCAAGGTGGCGCGCAGTTGCGGCAGCAGTTTATGGATACGGTCTACCACGTCGATGACATTGGCGCCGGGTTGGCGTTGGATGTTGACGATTACTGCCGCGCTGTCATTGGCCCAGGCGGCTAGCTTGACGTTCTCGGTGCCATCGATAGCATCGGCCACATCGGCCAGACGCACCGGCGCACCGTTGCGGTAAGCCACCACTAAATCCCGGTATTCGGCTGCCGAACGCAATTGATCGTTGTTGTCGATAATGGCCGAGCGCTGCGGGCCGTCAAACATGCCTTTAGGCTGATTGACATTGGCGGCGGCGATTGCGCTGCGTAAGGTTTCCAGACTCAGACCATAGGCAGCCAAAGCCTGATGGTTGGCTTGGATCCGTACCGCTGGCCGCTGGCCGCCACTGATACTGACCAAACCGACGCCCGGTAACTGGGCGATTTTCTGTGCCAGGCGGGTATCTACCAAGTCTTGGACCTTGGACAAGGGGAGTGTGGCCGAGCTAACCGCCAAGGTCAGGATGGGCGCATCCGCCGGATTGACTTTGTTGTAAATGGGCGGAATTGGTAGATCGGTAGGCAAGAAATTATTGGCGGCATTGATCGCGGCCTGAACGGTTTGTTCGGCGATATCCAAATCCAGTTCCAGATCAAATTGCAAGGTCACCACCGATGCGCCGCCGGAGCTGGTCGAGGACATCTGTCGCAAACCGGGCATCTGCCCGAACTGGCGCTCCAAAGGCGCTGTGATAGCCGAGGTCATCACTTCCGGGCTGGCGCCGGGGTAAAGGGTGGTCACTTGAATGGTGGGGTAATCAACTTGCGGCAATGCCGAAATCGGCAACAAGCGGTAAGTCAGAATCCCGGCCAGCAGCAACGCGACCATCAGCAAGGAGGTGGCGACCGGCCGCAGAATAAAGTGCCGAGAGGGGTTGAAGCCCGTTAGCGGATTTTGCGCGGCGGCCATGATTAGTGGGCGGGTTTACTCGGGGTGGCAGTGGCTGAATTGGCCTTGTCTATCACGTTAACTTGTCGGCCTTCGCGCAGTTTGTCGGCGCCATCGATGACCAGCTTTTCGTTAGGTGCTAAACCCTGCAGTATTGCGACAGTTTCGCCGTCCGCCGGTCCGGTTTTTACCGGGCGCACCGTGATGCTGTTGTCGTCTTTTATCAGATAGACAAATTCGCCGTTAGCCCCATGCTGGATTGCCGCGCTGGGTGCCAAGGTCGCCGCGCGCAGGGTATCCAGGCGCATTTTGATGTTGACGAACTGGTTGGCGAACAGGGTGCGATCTTCGTTGTCGAACTGGGCTCTTAATTTCAGCGTGCCGGTGCTGGCGTCGATTTGATTGTCTACCGCCAGTAGTTTGCCGCTAGCCAGTTTTTGCTGGCCGGCCCGGTCGTAAGCGTCGATGGCTATGGCATCACCGGAGCGCCAGCGGCGCATTATCGCCGGGATCTCGTCTTCCGGCAGGGTGAATACCACCGAGATGGGTTGGACTTGGGTAATCACCGCCAGGCCGTTTACATCATTGGCCCTAACCATATTGCCCTGATCGACCAATCGTAAACCGATACGGCCTGCCAAGGGCGCGGTGATGCGGGCGAAACTCAGTTGCAGTTTGGCGTTGTCGAGTTGGGCGCGGTCGATCTCGACGGTGCCGCGATATTGTTTGACTAGCGCAGCCTGGGTGGCGGTTTGTTGGGCAGCGATGGAGTCTTGCTCAAGCAAGGTTTGGTAGCGCTCTTGGTCGATTTCGGCATTTTTCAGCAGCGCTTCGTCGCGCAGCAACTGGCCTTCGGCTTGTTGCACGGCGACTTGGTAAGGGCGGGGATCGATTTCGGCGAGCAACTCGCCTTGTCTAACCGCTTGACCCTCGGTAAACGTCACCCTTATCAGTTCGCCATCGACACGCGAACGCACCGTGACGGTGTGTAGTGGGGTGACCGTTCCCAGGCCGCTTAAGTAAATCGGCAGGTCGCCTTGCAGGGATAAAGCAGCCGCCACGCTGACCGGGGCGTTTTCATAGAGGTTGGCTTGCGCCTCGGCGTTTTCCTGCTTGGCCTGACTGGAATGGTAAAAATAGTAGCCGCCTGCCGCCAAAATCAGTATTAGTAGTGTCGCGTCGCGCCAGCGCGCCTTCGGCTTTAATGTGGAATAATCCTGATCCGTGTTCATCGCCATGCGGGTTTCAATAAGAGGTTTTTGGCGTCATGCTGGTTAGACCAGTCTACCGGCACAACTAAAAAAGGCATCCTGAAGATGCCTTTTTCTGGATTGTCGACCGCTAAAGTGACAATCAATCGTAGTGGTAGTGCTTGCGCAGGGGTTTGACTACTTCCCAATTGCTGTCCAAACCTTCGTGAAACATGACCAAGTCACCCGGTAAAATCCGCACGGGTTCGCCGCCTACAGGGGTGACAATGATTTCGCCTTCCAGTACATAAGCGGTTTCGGTTTCGTCGAAATCGATGGTGAACGTGGAAACTTCTTTTTCCCAGATCGGCCAGCTTGATACGCCTAGCTCCTGTAAACGTTCCTCGCTAGGGTTATGTTCAATAGTAATTTGGCTCATGGGTTTCCTGTTTGATTAAAGTTGAACGAACGGCGGATTTTAGCATTGTTGCCGCGCTGCAGCTATGAATCGGTGCTTTCGTCCGGTAATTGCTTGGGGTCGTCCGCGCGGCGCAGCCTGTTTACTCGCTTTAAACTCTGCAGTTCATTGTTTGTGGAGCTTTCCAGTTTGGCCTCGTTCCCTTGGTAGAGTTTAATTTCGGTTACAGAGTTGATAGTGTTCAGTGTCGGCTCTTTATTCAGATAATCGCTAAGCCAGACCACCAGTAAAGCAATAGCCAGGCTGGCGGCGCAGGCAATGCTGGCGTCTTGGCCGTAATCGGGCTTGATTGGCTTATCTGGTAGCGAAGCCCAGTCCACTACATCTAGTTGCGGATTGCTTTGACGTTGCTTTACTTCGATCTCCACCAGTCGCTGCTTGGTTTGCTGTAACAGGGCTTCCAATTTAGCCAGTTCTTCCTCCATGGCTTTGTGTTTAGCGAACTGATTCGTATATTGAGCAGCTTTTTGCTTATGCTCGGCCATTTGTTTTTGAATGGTCAGTACGGTGCGGCTTGCGGCGTCGTAAGCGTTTTTGGCTTCTTGCGTTGCATAGGTGCTAGCCATTTGTTCTTTGCTGGCAATTTTTTCATCCAGCTCGGCCAATTGGTTTTTTAGGTTGCGCAAACTGGGATGAAATTCGATGTATTCGTCGGTGTATTGATTCCTTTGTGCTTCCAGCCTTTCGCGCAGCCGCCCGGCTTGCTCGGTTAATACGGCCAAACTTTGTGAATCGGCTTCTGGCACCACGACTTTACCTTCAGCGATTGCAGCATGAATGGCGTCCAATTTGGCTTTGGCCTTGGCTTCTTCTTCCAGGGCGGTATTCAGCGAATTGTTTAAACCTTGTAAGCGGGCGTGAGCCTCGTTATCGGTACTTTCTAAGGAGACAATGTCATTGCGCAAGCGAAACAATTCGATTTCCTGACGTTTGTCCTGCACTTGTTGTTCGATGCGCGTCAATTCCGAATTTATCGTGCTACTGGCTTTATCGGTGATTTCGGTGATGTATTCCGCGCGAATTTGCTGGTAGGTTTTGATCCAGGTATTCAAGGCCAGTTGCAGAAATTGTGGATCGGAGCCCTCTGCGGCCAGTTGCACCAGATTCGTTTCGCTGACCGGCTTGACTTGGAAGAGTTCTTTTAATTGGTTGACAGTGGGCTGAGCAATATCTTTCTGCTGTTTTAGTGCGTCCGCAGTTTTTTCCAATACCGGCTGGCCCATCAAGACTTGCTTTTGAATGTTGACGTGTTCCAGATCGGCTTCCGCATGAGATTGATCGATATCGGTGGCCGCGGTGGTCAATACAAGGGCTTGGCTTTCAAAAATAGCCGGCTGAAGTAATACAAACGTTTCGGTAACCACCAACAAAGGCAAAAGAACCAGCAAAAACAGGGTTCTGCGTCTTAAGCGGCGTGGCCAGGGCATTACATTTGATCGGTAAAAGTCGTCTCCGACGACGCGGAAATCATGGCGGTATGGAAACATCACGATTTTCTCCTTGGCGTTAAGTCCGAAGGTTGTATTTTTTGGCCCGTCAGGCTGAATTTCAGAAAACTTTCCTACGCTGTCCGCTGAGAAAATCTATAAGGCCTGAGCGAAGTCTGTGAAAGTCAGCTTCGGTTACGGGCAATCAAACTAATGTCGGGTTTAGTATTTTCGATACTGACTGCTACCCTTAGGGATATCTTGATCGTTCAAGACAAATTGATAGCCTACTTCAGGCCCAAGAGAACAACAACCGGGCTGACGGCCCCGCTGGTGCCTTAACAGTGAATATCGCCAAGCCGACAGTTTAAACCAATCCAAAGATCTGGCAATTCTAAATTTGCTCGAGGCTCGAAAGGCTGTTAGTCACCCATTGCGAACCCGACGCGGCGCTGTGGGTCTAACCAGCCGGATTCGGTTGATCTGATTGGCTAGAATTAAGCCACGATAAAATATGCTTGGCCTATACTAAAACTCCAATTGGATTTGTGACCTGCATCGGGTTTGCGGACTTTTTGTTCGGACAGGATCGAGTGAGCTATGTATGCTGCTTACCTGAGGTGTGAGGCTAAGTAGGCAAATTTTTCCCAGATGCCGTTCTCGCGGCTATTTTCAAATTTTTTGGATTTCCACAAATCCCCGATCGGATTCGTATGGCAGATAAAGAGGATGGAATACTCAGAATTCATGTATATGAACTGAGGGTTGGTATGTGCGTAAGCCGTCTGGAAGCGCCGACGGAAGATTCACCTTTCTTATTGGATAGAATCGTTATTGAAAGTCATGCGGATATTCAGGCTATCCAAGCGATTTGCGATTATGTTTATATCGATGTCAAATTTCAAAAGTCATTTTCGGGCACAATTCCGACAAGAAATACCGAAGCGCGGAAGCATTTGAGTTTTGCGCGATCATTTAACCAAACTGCTAATACCTTTCATCGCACTGGTAATTTAATAAAAACAGTGATGGACGATATTCGGTTCGGTAATCAATTTAGTGTCAGTGCGGTTAAACAGGCCGTTTCAGAATGTGTGGATAAAGTATTGGAAAACCCCGATACCATGCTCTTGCTGACCCAGCTGAAAGATCAGGATCAATATACTGCGCAACATAGTATGAATGTTTGCATATTATCGATTCTGCTAGGCCGTGAATTAAAATTTTCAATGGAAGATCTGAATAAAGTCGGCTTTTGCGGCTTAATGCACGATGTCGGCAAAATGAAAGTGCCTTTAGAAATTCTCAATAAACCCGGCGCTTTAGAAGACTATGAAATGGATATCATGCGGAAGCATACCCTCTATGGTCGCAATGTCTTGATGTCGGCTCGGAATGTCTATCCGGGGGCCGTCGATGTTGCTTACGATCATCACGAGCATTTGAGCGGCACCGGTTATCCGAGAGGTTTGAATAAAACGACGCTATCTGTATTTACCAAGTTGGTAGCTGTTGTTGATACCTACGATGCCATCACTAGCGACCGGGTTTACCAGCGAGGTAAGCCGCATCTTATGGCTTTGGGAATTCTAGTGAAAGGGATGAATCATCAATACGAAGCTAATTATGTTACGCAGTTTATCAACTGTGTCGGATTTTACCCGCAGGGTAATTTGGTGGAATTAAGCAGCGGTGAAATAGGCTTAATAGTCGAGCAAAATAAAGCCGATCGACTCAAGCCTAAAATATTGCTTATTCAAGATGGCGATAAAAACCCTGTGGAAGAGAAAATACTCGATTTATCGCAGAATATTGCCGACTCAAGCGGTAAACGCTACGGTATTAAACAGGTGATAAGGCCGCAAGATTGCGGTATCGACTTGGCCAAGTATTATCAGGAAGGCAAGTTTACTAAAGAATATGCGGTAGCTGGCTAAGGGTTTGCTGCTGTAAATAAAATTACTTGGATAATATTTTTAACAATGGTTAAAAAAATTAATATTAACCAGCTAAGAAAAGGTATGTTTGTTTGCGGTACTGACCGGAAATGGATAGATACACCTTTCTTTCGGACCAAATTTCTGATTGCTTCCGATAAACAAATTAATACCTTAAAAGAGTATTGCAAAATTGTTTCTATCGATACGTCGAAAGGTGTTGATGTGGCGGAGTCCGTCGAAACCGAAGCAGTAAATGATGCAGACGGCTTGGCGGCTAATCCGACGTATAACCATACCGAAGAATACGCGGCTTTTAACAGTATTTATCAACAAAGCCTAGTGCATTTCAGTGAGTTGCTAAACGCTGCTCGTGGTAACAGCGCGATTGATGGGCGCAAGATCGATAAGATAGTGCTGGATTTGTCGGCGGCTGTCGGCACAGATGCTCAGGCCATGCTCGGAGTGATTCAACGCCATTCCAAGAATATTGATGTGTTGGCCCTTAAATCCGTCAATGTTTGTATTTTGGCGGGGGCTTTGGGGATGCATTTGAAGCTGCCCGAACATAAATTGCGGCTGTTGGGGCTGGGTGCCTTATTGCACGATATAGGTATGTTGGCAGTGCCAGAGGCGATACTGCTAAAAACTGAGGCCTTGACGCCGGAAGAGCGGCTTGTGCTGCAGCAGCATCCCACATTCGGTTTGGACTTGTTGAAGAAACTGCCCGACTTGCCCGCCGAAGTTCTGGAAATCGTCGCCTGCCACCATGAGCAAATGGATGGCGGCGGGTATCCAAATGCGCTGTCGGGCGAGTGCCTGGGGGAACTGACACGGATAGTCAGTATTGCGTCGGTCTATGAAGCATTAACCGGTGAGCGTGTTTACCGTAAAGCTTTAAGCCCGCTTGACGCGCTTGGCTATCTGTATTGCGCTACTCAGTCGATACTCGATGCGCAATTGCTAGCCCTTTTTATCGAGGCGCTGGCTACTTATCCGGTTGCCTGCGTCGTCGAGTTGCAAACTGACGAAATGGCACTGGTGGTCATGGGTAATTCATCACGTCCTCAGCGCCCGTTACTGAAGGTGATCACTGATCCGCAGAAACAATTGCTTTTTCAAGAACGGGAACTTGATCTGGCCGATGATTTATCCAATCAGATGAAAATAGTTAGGGTGTTGGCCAGCGACGAACCGTTTATCGAACTGCTGAAAATGTTTGTCGAACTGGAAAAAGCTTAGCAGGTCGGCCTGTCAAGCTTGCTCTTGAGTCTTGTCGAGTAGCGCGTGGCTAAGATTGATGATCGCGCGCGGATCGATTTCGGCAATCGAAAAATCGTTTTTATCCAGCTTGAACGGATTGACCAGCGAAGGCGACTTCAACACTTTGTTAATGTCGGTTTGGTAAACCCGGCTGACTGGCGTCGGGCCGAACAAGGTAATCGACGGTCGATTTAAACCCCAAGCCATGTGAGTGGGTCCGGTATCGTTGCCGATCACTAAGTCTGCTCTGGCAAGCGTTGCTTTCAAATCATTGAGGCTTAATTGCGGCAATACCCGCGCCAGGCTGCGTTCGGCTAGCCATTGCGCCATCCAGTGTTCTTGCTTGTTGCCCCAACAGATCAAGAAGTTGGCTTCCAAGCCAAAAATCACTTGCAGATATTTTTCCAGCGGATAATTACGGCTAGGCCAGGTCGAGCCTATCACCAAGACAATAGTCGGTTGACCGGCTGGAAAATAATCGTCCAACGGTATTTGCGGCGCATGAAAATATAAAAATGCCTGCTTTGCCTGAATTTGCTCGGGTGTCACCACCAGACCGAGCGGTTGGGTCAGTACGGCAACATTACGATCGATGGTATTAGCATCGTAAGGAAACGCTACCTGCCGGCTATAAAATAAAGCGGCCCATTTCTCGCGAATCGAGTCCTGATCGAAACCCACGCAATTTGCCGACAATAAGCGTGCGACCAGTGCCGATTTAATTAAGCCTTGTGCGTCCAAAACTAAGTCGTATCCCTGCTCGGCATAGCCGCGTATTTTGCTTATTTCGGCAAAGACGCGCCATTTGTCGGTTTTCAGCGCTTTTAGATTTACCCCCAAAACATTATCCAGGTGCGGATTATCGGCGAGTAAGCCGGCGAAACGTTCCTCTACGACCCAGTCGAGCTGTGCAAGCGGTAACGCGGACTTGATGAATTGCAACGCTGCCATTGCGTGAACGATGTCGCCCAACGCAGACAGTTTGACGATAGCGATTTTCATCGCTTAAGCGTCCAAGGCTGCCAGGACCTGCTCCGGGCGGATTTCTGTTAAACAACGAGTGTGGCCTAATGGGCACTCGCGTTTAAAGCACGGAGAACAGTCCAGGTGTAGATCCAGAATCTGAGCTTTGGAATGTAGCGGCGGGGTAAAGCCGGGATCGGAAGAGCCATAGACCGCGACCAGTTTTTTATCCAATGCGGCCGCGACGTGCATCAGACCGGAATCGTTGCTGACCACTGCATCGGCCAAAGACAGCAAATCCACCGCATCGGCCAGCGAGGTAATCCCGGCGAAATTTCGGCAGATACCGCCCGATAAGTCATTAATTTGTTCTGCGATGGCTTTATCCTTATCGGAGCCGAATAGCCACACTTGCCAGCCTTGTTCTTCCTTGCGCCGGGCGACAGCGGCGTAGTGTTCAACAGGCCAGCGCTTGGCCGGACCGTATTCCGCCCCGGGACACAAAGCCAGGATTTTGCTGACGATAGGCCGTATTTGGTGCGTATCGTCGAGCAGCGCACTGGGAGGCGGAATTTCGATTAAATCCGCCCCGCTGATCTCGAATTTCCGGCAGACGGCTAATTGTTGCTCGGTGGTGATCGTCAGTTTCGGAAATGCGTAAGTGGCTGGCTGAGGTGCTGCGGCAGGTAGTCCCAGCGCGACAAAGCGCTGAACTGTCATGGTTAACAACGACTTATTTAAGGTGCGCACATCGTTCAACAGACCGCGGCGGAATTCGCCGATGAAACCGGTTCGCTTGGGGATTTGCGCAAAAAACGGAATCAACGCCGACTTCCATGAGTTGGGCAACACAATTGCCTGCAGGTAATGATGGCTTTGCAAGTCCCGGCCAATCCGCATCCGCCCGCGCAAATCGAATTGTCCGTGTCCCAGCGGCATGGCAAGACCTTTGTGAACTTCCGGCATGCGCGCCAACAGAGGCAGTGACCAGGTGGGGGCCAGCACGTCGATCTGGCAATCGGGATATTCTTGCTTAAGAGCGATGAACAGGCTTTGCGCCATGACCATGTCGCCGACCCAGGACGGGCCGACGACCAAGATTTTGTAAGGCTGAGCTAACACTTAAGAAACGAGCGTCAGCCATTCCTTATGGTCGGCGCGGCGGCCTTGAACGTAGTCGAAATACAAGGCTTGCAGTTTTTCGGTGATAGGGCCGCGGCTGCCGGAGCCGATGTCGCGGTTGTCATACTGGCGAATCGGCGTGACTTCGGCGGCCGAACCGGTGAAGAAGGCTTCGTCGGCGACATAGACTTCGTCACGGGTGATGCGTTTTTCGATTACTTCGTAACCTTGCTCACGGGCAACCGTGATCAAGGTATCACGGGTAATGCCTTCCAAAGCTGAAGTGGTTTCCGGCGTGTAAATTTTACCGTTACGAACGATGAACAAGTTCTCGCCGCTGCCTTCCGCGCAGTAACCTTCGTGGTCCAGCAACAAGGCTTCGTCGTAACCGGTGGACAGCGCTTCTTGCAGGGCCAGTATCGAGTTGATGTAATTGCCGTTGGCTTTGGCTTTACACATCGTGCTGTTGACGTGGTTGCGGGTGTAAGACGAGGTGCGGATGCGTATGCCTTTTTCCATGTTTTCCGCACCCAAATACGCGCCCCAGGTCCAGGCCGCGACCATCACGTGCACTTTCAGGTTATCAGCGCGCAACCCCATGCCTTCCGAGCCGAAGAACACCATGCTGCGAATGTAAGCGCTGTCCAGGTTGTTTTTGGCGACCGCGTCGCGATGGGCTTGATTGATTTCTGCTTTCGAAAATGGCATTTTCATGTTCATGATATGCGCGGAACGAAATAGGCGATCGGTATGCTCGGCCAGCTTGAAAATCGCGGTGCCGTTATCGGTTTTATAGGCGCGTAAACCCTCGAAAACACCGCAGCCGTAGTGCAGGGTGTGAGTCAGGACGTGGACTTTCGCATCGCGCCAGTCAACCCATTTTCCGTCTAGCCATATAAAGCCGTCTCTATCATCCATCGTTGTCATCGTCTGAACCTGTTTTGTTTAATGATTGGTGCTGTGCCGCGTCGGCTTAAAAGTGACGGAAATTGTACTATAAAGCGGTGTCCGGCAATACAGGCCGAGCAGAAGTCCTCGGTTTGGTGTGGCGCTGCAGGGTTCTAGGTATTTGACCGAATTGTCTCTATCCACGGGCGAGACCTAAGATGCGGGGAGTGCAAGAGTGAAATAATTCACTGATTTTTCGTGGTATCGAGCACCGACAGGGGGGCATTGTTTTGGATAAATTAACTCAACGTCAATATTTAGTTAAAGCCTGATGTCAGAGATATTTAGAAAATATTATGACTATGATTTTTATAGGATTTTTCTTGTTGGCGTCACTTATGCTTAAGATGAAATGAGTCAAATCCGCTTATGTGGGAGAGCGTCATGAAAACCATCAATCAAGTCAACGAAATCGGCACACTGCGTATTGTGTTTATCGAAGCCTTAAGCCGGCAATTTATCGCCATCACCGGTTGCGGTATTTATGTCTACCTGACTCCGGTCACAGTTAACGAACTGTTCAACCATTTCATGAGCAGCAACCTGCCCATCAATGTGTTTGCCCGGCAATGCGTTAAGAATGTAGTCGCTTAGATAGGCCGGGCGATCCGCGCGGCTAAAACCGTCCGAATCGCCCTTGCTGGTATTGCGGTTATCAGGCTTTGGCAAAACGTCGGCGCGATCCGAACAGCACGGCCAGTAATAAAGCGGCCAGCGCCGCTTGTTGAGCTAGCAAGCTTAGGCAGGCCGCCCGGTTTGCCGGAGACCCAAAATCGAACTGCGGCTGCGCGCGACTATGCTCATCAAGCCAAGCGCTATCAGTCATGATTTTGGGCACGAAATAGTCGCGCCATTGATCTTCAAAGCGATTAACCGCCTCAACATACTCGGCGTAGCGTGGTGCATCAATCCCCGCCAATCTATCGGCCATTTGCAAGCTAGCCATAGCCGGCGATAGCCAAGACCAGGATTCCAAAAACTCGAATTGCGCCTTACGTGCCTGGTCGAAGCGGTACATCAAGGGCCGAATCTGTTGATCCAGGACTAAGCCGGCCGGTAAACCAGTAATTTCGCGAGGTAACTCTTTGCCGGTCTGCGGCATCTTCAGGTCGGGATGGTTGGTATACCAATCAGCCAATAGCGCCTGGCGTTGCTGATTGTTTTGCTCCTGAAACTGGCGGATGGCGATGATGCTGTCCAGTCGGGATGGCATAGGCGCATGCCGATCAGCGGCCCACGCCAACAAGGCCGGGCTGGCGAAGGTTAATATCAACCAGGCCCCCAGCATGCCGATAGCGGCCGCGCCGGACGAGAACGGCAGCAATAGGAACAAGCCGGCAATACCGAACCAGACCAGTGCATACAGTCCGCCAAATCCCAGCCAATAGGGGAAGATATCCAGGCTAGTGCCAGGATCGAGCACTAGCGCCAACAGCGAACTGGCGAGAATTACCAGCACCACT
This sequence comes from Proteobacteria bacterium ST_bin11, assembly GCA_002083615.1. Taxonomy (GTDB): domain Bacteria; phylum Pseudomonadota; class Gammaproteobacteria; order Methylococcales; family Methylomonadaceae; genus Methylomonas. The sequence continues at coordinate 22,304 of MSXO01000047.1, forward strand.
ACGATATACCGCACACTCAGTGCGGCAGATACCAAGCGCCAGGGTGCCGACATTTGTGTGCAGACCAGCCGCCAGACTCCACTCTCTCGGTCCTCCTGCACCAAGCCGTAGCTCAAGGCAATCACCATTAGCGGCGTCAGTAGCGCGAACACGGTGGCAAAATCCAGCATGCCTAACTCGTGTAGCATCGGGTTGAACAACTGATCGCTGTTGCGACCGTCGGTGTGGCGGCTACGGGTGGAGATTTTGATGCCGGTGCTTAAAAAATCCAATTGCCGCACACTCAAGGCCAAGCCGCCGAGGGCTGGCAAGCGCAAGGGGGGCGCGGCTGCACTCGCGGAAAAAGCGCTGGCTTTGCCGGCATTGCCAGCGGCTTTGGGAGCGTCGTGCATCTCGGCTTGATTGGACGTCGCATTGACGTTGTGTGGCGATGCGTTGCCGTGCAAGCGAAATTCGCGGGCGGCCAAGCCCGACCAGGCGGCGCTAGCCAGCATCACGCTGAGAAACAGCCCGGTCACCCACAGATTTAAGCGGTTGCGTTTAAAACGCAGCCATTCGATAGCAAGCAGTTGCATCATGGCGCCAGCCTCCGTGCGGAAATTTTCAAAAGGCCGACTGATAAGCCCAGCCACAGCAACAATACCAGCAAATCCACTTCGGCTGTTCTTAGGGCAAAGCCGATGTCAGGTGCTTGATAACTAAAATCCGCCACGCTACGCCAATCCGCTTCCGCGCCGGTGGCCTTGCGCTCAGTGCCGCGGCTACGTTCGCGGTCCCAGTCCTCGGTCAGGTTGATAAAATATCGCCGATATTGCTCGGCTGCGTCTTCAAAATGCCGCTGATGGGCTAAATCCATGCCGGCCATGGTCATGGACAATGAACGCAGCGCCAGGCTGGGTCCTAGCCAAGAACCGAGGTGGCTGAGGTGCTGTTGCCTGACAAAGTTGTCGCGTAAAGCGTCGAAGTGCAGGGCGTGGACCTTAACGGAATAGGCATCATTGTGCTGGCGATTTAAAGACACGAAACCGACTGGCAAATCTTCTTTGCGAGACACGCCGTACTGAGCCAACACTTGCGCTTCGAAGGCCTTGGCGCGCTGCTCATGATCACCGTCGTGTTCCAAACCATGGTCGATATCGTCCTTAATTTCGCGCCAGAACTCGCTGGCGCTGGGATTGGGCGCCAGCATTTCGGCGCTTACCGCTCCCAAGCGCGGGGCGATAAATACGCTGGCCAGCCAAAAGCCCAGCAGACAAAACAGTGTTGTGCGGCTGGTGTTGAAATACGCCGAAGCGGAAATCGCCAATGCGGCGAAGACGCCGTAATACAGATTTAACAATACCAGCAAGACCAATAGGCGTAGGGCGTCGTCCAGCGTAAAGGCGAAGTTACCCAACAAAATGACGGCGGCCATGAACAGCGCAGGTGCCAACACCACGGAAAACGCGGTCATCAAGCCCAGTAATTTACCGAATAGCAATTGCCCGGCGTCGACGCCTAAACTGTGCAGCATGCGTAAGGTGCCCGACTCGCGCTCCTGACTGACCGAGTTAAAGGTCAAGGCCACAATCAATAGCGGCAAGAGTGCGGTTAGAACAAAACTGGTGGTGGCTTGGCCGAAGCGGCCGGCCAACACTTGGTCTGCTGCAGGGCTGAAACGGGTGAGGTTGCGTTTGTGCGGTTCTAGCCATAAGGATTGGCCAATATACGGACGCAAGCCCGGATCCAGTGCCGCCACCGGCGTGTCCTGTTTAAATACATAGATGCCGTAATGCGCGGCGGCATGCGGATTCTTTACGCTTTGGGTATTCCATTGTTCTTTGGCGGTTGTGCCGACACTGTGTTTTTCCGCGCGCAATTGCTGCAACTCGTAAGCCGAAGCCAGGAAAAAACCGACAAATAACACCAGCAGGGCAATGCCCAAAGTCAGTAAACGACCATCGCGCAGCGTGGCGAGAAATTCTTTGCGAATGATGGTCTTAATCATGCCAAGCCCCGGGCGTGAGCCAGATATTTTTGTTCGAGTTCGTCATGCTGCACCGTGTGGGCGTCGAATTCTTCCACCAGGCGGCCGTTTTTCATGATGCCGATACGGTCGGCGACTTGTTTGGCATTGAATAAATCGTGAGTCGCCATCAGCACTGCCATGCCGCGATCGGCGGCGGCGCGGATGCGTTGGGCAAAATCGTTGGCGGCGCTGGGGTCCAGGCCAGAGGTGGGTTCGTCCAGCAACATGGCTTTGGCCTGTTTGGCGGAGGCGATGGCCAGGCCGACTTTTTGGCGCATACCTTTTGAGTAGGCCGCCACCGGTTTCTGATGGGCATCGGCTTGCAAACCGCTGTCCAGCAACAAGCCGTGAGCTTGGTCGCTGCTCAGGCGAATACTGGCCAAGGTGCAAAAATAGGTCAGGTTCTCCAGGCCGCTCATCACGTCGTACAGCGCCACGTTTTCCGGCAGATAGGCCAGTTTCGCCCGCACCAAGTCGGGATTGGTGTGCGGCGATTCGCCTTCGATCAGCACCTGCCCGCTACTGGGGCGATTGAAAGTCAAAAAAGTGCTGATGGTCGTAGACTTGCCGGCGCCATTGCCGCCTAGCAGTGCATACACGCAGCCTTGGGGGATTTGTAAATTTAAATTATCGACCGCGCGGTGCTGCCGGTATTCGACAACCAGGTTTTGGGCGGCTAAAACAGGGGAGACAGAGTTCATATTAAGGTATGAGGGTTAGAGTAAAAATCGGCGACGGGCGACTGGTTTAGACGCCGTCGCCACCGGCAGCGTCAGTATTTTAGCGACAAACTGACATAATAAGTGCGCTGAGCCAATGGGTTATTTTCATAAACATCCTGATCCAGAATATTGTCGATGCCCGCTGACACTGTGCTTTTCAATTTGTGAAAGGTCGGTAAGGAATAATTGGTTTTGAAATCGACCAAGGTATATTCGTCGGAGCCGTTGAAGACATTGGCGAAGGTGTCGACGTTGGTGATCTGATGAAACATATCGCTGCGGTAGCGCACGGCAGCTGTCGCATTCCAGGCCGAGGACAAATGGTAGGTGGCGGTCGCATTGGCTTGCAATTTTGGGGTGCGCGGCCATTCGTTACCTATCAGGCCGGGAGCATCGCGATTTTGGGTGATTTGCTTGTTTAAAAATACGGTGTTTGCCATAAAGTCGATAGGCAGATCAAAAATGCCATATTGTTGATAAGTTAAATCGACACCGATGGTTTCAGTTTGGCCGATTGCCAAATAGGTATTGGGGCCGTTGCCGCCGGCCAACAGCGGGTTATACGAAAAAATTTCATCGTTAATCAGATCGTAAAACAAATTGGCGCGGACATAGCCTTGCGGAATATCGTACTGAGCCATCAAGTTATGGAAATAGCCGTTTTCCGGTCCCAAATTGGGATCGGCGAAGGTGGTGCCGGCCACAGTATTTCTGCTGGCAAATAACTCTTCGGCTACCGGAAAGCGATAGGCCTTGGCGAACGAATAGCGGAACGTCCAATTATCCGGCGAAAATTCCAACGACGCTTTGGGTGAAATGCGGGACTGATCGCGGTCCTCATAATCTTGAATGCGTCGGCTATCGCCGACGGCGCGGTTGAAGTTATAAAAGTGGCCTTCCAGGGCTTGAAAATGGTCGAAACGCAGGCCGGCCATCAGGTTCCAGTCCGGTAGAAAGCGCCATTCAAATTGCGAAAACAGACTGTTGGTTTGGGTTTGTCCGCCGGAGTCGCTAACTGCGTTACCGAGGTTGGCGGCGGCAAAATTGGTGGTGTTATAGACCTTATTGTTATTGTTACCGTGGACGATTTGATAACCGCCCATGAATGACAAATCGTTTCTGCCCAGAAAGGCGTCGGTTGCCAATTTTAAATCGTAGGTAGCCCACCAGTTGTCGACATCGGTAATCTGGCCCGGTAACTGGTTGTTTACCAAAGCCAGCCGGTCTTGGCCTAAGCCTGTCGATTGCACGGTGCGGTCTTTAAAGGCGTCGTAATAACTGGCTGTGGTATCGATATTCCAGTTATCGGAAATCTTGCCTTTTAAACTCCATCCGTAGTTCAGCGTTTGGCGATTTTGTTCCTGCAGGCGAAAGCCGTTCCTGGGTACGGTAAAGTTAAAACCGTCTTGGGTGTAATAGTTGGTGAAACGACCGGCGTTGTTGGTGGCATTGCTATACAAGGTTTGTCCGGTCAATGCGCTTCTGGACAGCACCAAAGGATCGTCGTTACTTCTGATCCGCTCTTCGTAGGCAATGGTAAAGCGGGTTTGCAGGTCGGGTGCCAAGTCGTAAGCCATCTTCAACTTAAACAAATCGGTGGTGGCTCGGTCGATGCCGGAATCGCCGAAGATAAAGTTTCTCTCGCCTGTTGGACTGGGAATCAGATGCGCACCCGTAACTGGGATGGCAGTAGCACCGGCTGCTAAATTGGCAGGTAATCGAGTGGTTGCCGCCGTGGTGCCGATCGGGTCCATGGGCTGGCCTTCGTTTTGCAAATGATTGTAAAACGCGTAGACGCTGAATTTATCGATTCGGTCGCCGCCGGATACAAATGTCCTAAAGCCTTGCAACAACTGATTGCGTCCGCCGCGATGCATGTCCTGAAACATACCGGTGGCATCCATTTGCGCTTCAAATTTATCCGGCATTTTGGTGATCAAGTTCACCGTGCCACCAAAGGAATGGCCATCGTATTGCGATGAAAACGGGCCGAATAAAACGTCCACCGATTCGATTTCGCTGGGAGCGACCATGGACCAGCGCGGCGCGGCGGTGTGGCCGGCGTTGACCATGTTGTACAAAGGCATGCCGTCCGCAAATACCATGCTGTGTGCCGATTGGGTGATATTGGAACCACGCATCGCCATCGGTGCATTGGTGTCGCCAATATAGCGTCGACGCACATTTACGCCCGGAATGTAACGTAAAGCATCCTCGACCGTGGTGGCATTCACCTTGATTTCCACATCCTCGCCGCTGACGTGGTAGCTGGGCGTGGCTTTGGCGGTATCTGGGAAGTACGCCGGTTTTTTGCCGGCGTTTACCACGACATTCGCCAATTCTTGGCTTTTTTGGGCGGTGGCGGGCTTGTTCGAGGGATCCGCATAGACTGGGCTGTGCATTGAGCAGAGCAACAGGAGCATTAGTGACGGTTGCGGTTTGGGTAATTGCTTCATGGTTATATTGTTATTGTTGAAGGGTTGGTGGAAGGGAATTGGTGGTTTTTCGGCGCAAGCGGCCAAGCGACCGTGGTTAGGTCGCCTGTGGCTAAACGTCTGAAATAGCTGTGCGCACGCTTGATAGCAGTGGTTTTGGCACTGCTAAGCGCATGTTTGGGCGTGAGGTTCGAGCGTGCGATGCGGGTAGTGTGGCCGTGTCGACCAGCGTGTTGCAGTGAGCGTGGCCAGGCGAGTATGGCTACGGCATGAGTCAATACCGTTCGCTGCGAGTTTGTCGAAGCGCGCGCCAAGTGTGGCTGCGATAAGCTCAGTCCGAGCGGCGCATCAGGAGTAGCTGGGGTTGGCTGAATAAGGTGAGGTGTGCCCGATTGAGGTGGGCGAGCAGATAAAACAAATTGAAGGCCGATTGCTTCAAGTTTGCTGTAAAACGGTAAAAATTTCTGAGAAGAGAGATGCGAGATGGTGGTGGCGACAGCCAATGGCGGCGAAGTGCGTCCGACGCCGTTACCGAGCAGATCGATACCTGGAGAATAATTGATACTGGGGTAGTAATGCGTAAATTCTGGCAACCGCAAATTAACATTTGCCTTGCATTCGGCTTCCGGGTGTTTAAGCTGCAGCGGTAAACCCCAACGGTTGGCGGGTAGCGAGTCTACTAAATTAGCGGACTGCTTACTCTTGCACAGAACCTGACCGGATGAGTCGCTGAGTGGGGGTGTCGAAGCCTGCTGTCGCGATAAACCCTCGGTTAGCCAAGCACCCGTCAGGTGCTCGAAACCAGCGGCGCTCATAGGTGCTGTGTGGGCGGCAGAACTGACTGAGACAGCATGGCGCGGACCGGCGAATACCATGGTCAAAATGCAAGCAATACACAGTAGTACCAGCTTAACTAACAAGATCCCCGCGCCATGCAATAACAGCGTAGCAAGGATGAAACCCACGGTATATGAAATTAGGCTGGCGGACGTCGATATTTCCTGGCCGTGGGCGAAACCATGGAAAAACCCGAAAAATGCCACTATAAATACATTGATCTTATTGCTGAAACGAATGTTGCGGGTAACCAGAACCGCAAAAATGCCGCAAGACAGCAGAATGAGGCCTTCTACGCTAGGAATCGATAAACCCG
>MSXO01000048.1 GCA_002083615.1 Proteobacteria bacterium ST_bin11
CCTCACGGACGCACTCATTCCCGAGAACGCGGGAATCCAACACGACCGGCGCTCCCAAATTTGCAGGAGAAGCGATACAAGAGCCGGATAAAAACTTAACTATTAACAATTAGCTGAAAAATCGTTTAGTTTTGGTTCAATCGTCAGTGACTGTCGACAATATTCCAAAAGTAGTCCTCCTACTTTGGAGAATACTGGCGCAAAAAAGCATAAAGCATAAAGCATAAAGCATTGAAATATATTGTAATTCCTGCATAATCGATTTCATAATCATGCGCTGCCAAGTTGCGAACAGCCCTGCAGAACTGCCAAGTTTCTATTGATTCAGAAACGCCAACCTCCTCGTAATAACTTAATACTTTAAAAATCTGTTGGCCGGTTCTCCAGACAGTAGGCATGCATGACGCATCGTTGCCACCAACGTGTCTTCTAGATTAGCAAGCCACTCATTTACAGCCTCTAGTATTTCGAACAGCTCTGCGTAATAAGCGATTCTCTAAAAACCCCTTTGTTTTAAAATTTCCTCACCCCAACCATCTCTTAGGGATTTTTACGAGCAACACCAAACAAAATGAGTTGGGGACATGTCACTAAGCGTTTAGGCTAAAAAACCTGCTTACTCAGTAACGCAAGAAGGTATTGTCCATAACCGTTTTTAGCCAAAGGCTTAGCCAATTTTTCGATTTGCTCGTCACCGATCCAATTGCTACGCCAGGCAATTTCTTCCGGGCAAGCGATTTTCAAGCCTTGACGCGTTTCAATGGTTTCTATGAAGTTGCTAGCCTCGATTAAACTGGCGTGCGTGCCGGTATCCAACCAAGCATATCCACGCCCCATGATTTCAACGCTAAGTTGTTGCCTATCCAGATAAACTTTGTTGACATCGGTAATTTCAAGTTCGCCGCGCGGTGATGGTTTTAAATCCGCCGCGATGTCGACCACTTGATTATCGTAAAAATACAAACCGGTCACTGCGTAATTGCTTTTCGGTTGCTGGGGCTTTTCTTCCAATGATGTTGCCTTACCCTGCGCGTCGAAGCTCACTACCCCGTAACGTTCAGGATCTTGTACGTGATAGGCAAATACCGTGGCACCGGATTCCTGGTCGCCCGCTTTGCGCAACTGCACATGTAAGTCGTGTCCGTAAAAAATATTATCGCCCAGCACCAACGCGCTCGGATGGTCACCGATAAAATCCTTACCAATAATAAACGCCTGCGCTAATCCGTCGGGGCTAGGCTGAATGGCGTATTGCAGATTGATACCCCAATCGCTGCCATCGCCCAACAACTGCTGAAATAACGGGGTGTCTTGTGGCGTGGAGATAATCAATATGTCGCGAATCCCGGCTAACAGCAAAGTGCTGAGCGGATAATAAATCATCGGTTTGTCGTAAATCGGCAGCAATTGCTTGGATACCGCTTTCGTCACAGGATATAGCCGGGTACCGGACCCTCCGGCCAAGATTATGCCTTTACGCTGATTCATATTTACTTTCCGTAGAGTTCAGACAACATGCGCTCAACACCCAACTGCCAAGCCGGTAGCTCTAAATCAAAGGCAGCTTGCAGTTTCTCGGTATTCAATCGCGAGTTTAACGGTCGCTTTGCCGGAGTTTGGTAAGCGCTGGTAGGAATTGCCGCGACCGATTGTTTGTCGGTTTTTAGTTCTAGTCCGGCCTGCCTGGCATAGTCAAACACCAAATGCGCGTAGTCGTACCAACTGGTTTCGCCGCCGGCAGTCAAATGGTAAACACCGGCTAATTCGGGTGATTTCAACGCCTGACGAATAGCATGCGCGCTTACATCCGCTAACAACTCGGCTCCGGTTGGCGTTCCGATTTGATCGTTGATAACCGATAATTGTTGCCGTTCTTGAGCTAAGCGCAGCATTGTCTTGGCAAAATTATTACCTCTTGCGGCATAAACCCAACTGGTCCGAAAAATCAAATGCCGGCAATCGCTGGCTTGAATGGCCTGTTCGCCAGCCAGTTTGGTTTGACCGTAGACATTTAACGGGGCAACCTGATCGTTCTCCCGCCAAGGCCTATCGCCACTGCCGTCGAACACGTAATCGGTGGAATAATGCACCAACCAGGCGCCGCAACGTTTGGCTTCTTCGGCTAGAGCACCCGGTACGACCGCATTGACCGTATTGGCCAATTCACTGTCGGACTCGGCTCTGTCGACTGCAGTGTAGGCTGCGGCATTGACAATGATATCTGGACGCACCGCCTGGACTGTTTCGGCAACGCCGCTTGGATTGCGTAAATCGCCGCAGTAATGTTGTTCAAACCTATCAAGCGCGACTAAGTCTCCCAAGGGTGCCAAGCTCCGCTGCAATTCCCAACCTAACTGGCCATTTTTACCGAATAGTAGAATCTTCATAGCTACTGCAGACAAACGACGACCATGCCCAACAAACGAGCGCCAGACTTATTTATCACGCAGCACGCCCAGCATAATTTTTGTCTAGCCAAGACTGATAGTCGCCGGACAATACATTGCTGACCCAGGCTTGGTTATCCAAATACCACTGCACGGTTTTGCGAATACCGGTTTCGAAGGTTTCTGCCGGTTTCCAACCCAGCTCCCTCTCAAGTTTGCCGGCATCAATGGCATAACGCCTGTCGTGACCAGGCCGGTCGGTGACGTAGGTAATTTGTTCAGCATAGGACTTGCCGTCGGTGCGCGGTTGTAGCTCGTCGAGAATACTACACAGCGTATTGACAACGTCCAGATTAGCTTTTTCGTTCCAACCGCCAACATTATAAACCTCACCGAGCTTGCCAGCTTCCAGCACCCGGCGAATGGCACTGCAGTGATCTTTCACGTACAGCCAGTCGCGAATCTGTTGACCATCGCCGTAAATCGGCAAGGGTTTACCGGACAAGGCATTTTGAATGCAGAGCGGTATGAGTTTTTCTGGGAAATGATAAGGACCGTAATTATTGGAGCAGTTGGTGGTCAGCACCGGCAAACCGTAGGTATGGTGATAAGCGCGCACCAAATGGTCGCTGGCAGCTTTACTGGCTGAGTAGGGGCTATTGGGTTGATACTGATGGGTTTCCGCGAACGGCGCGTCGGTCTTATCCAAAGAACCGTAAACCTCGTCGGTGGAGACATGCAACAAACGAAACGCCAACTTGGCCTCTTGTTCCAGATTATTCCAATAATGCCGCACCGCTTCCAGCAAACGGAAACTCCCGACGATATTGGTTTGAATAAAATCTTCCGGCCCGTGAATGGAGCGATCGACATGGGATTCCGCGGCGAAATTAACCACAGCCCTGACACCATGCTTTTCTAACAAACTTAGCACCAAATCATAATCGGCAATATCGCCCTTTACAAACGCCTGTCGACCGTCGCCTTGTAAGGATGCCAAATTTTCTAAATTACCCGCATAGGTTAATTTATCCAGATTGACAACCAATTCGTCGCTTTGCGCCAACCAATCCAACACAAAATTGCTGCCGATAAACCCGGCCCCACCGGTTACTAAAATACTCATATTTAAAGTTTTTTTAATTATTTTTAACCGTCAGCCCGACGAAAAACGTTAATTTTGTCGGGGCCATTGTACCTTAGTACCATGTTTCAGTGTCTATTGATTCTACAAATCTTAGGGCAAAAACAGTTTAAACCTCGCGCCGCCCAAACGACTTTGGTTGTCAATTCGCACAAATCCGGTCTTCCCGGCATTTTTGTGCAGACCGGCCATCACCGAAACAAAATACAAACCCAAGCCGGTATTTCCCGACACCCAATCCATTTCGGCCGTATCGTTTAAGTCTGCAGCCAAAAAGTGCGGCGGATAACCCTCGCCGTCGTCTTCGATGGCTAAAGTGAGATAATCGCCTTCTTCCGCCACGGCAATCAGTATGGTTTTGTGTGTGTAGCGCAATGCATTATTCAACACAGCTGCCAGGGCGTTGCTGATGATGGGATTGTCGCAATAGCAGATCAGGTCAGCACAGCAATCCACTTGTAAATCAATATTCTGCAAGCCAGCTAAGCGTGCCTGCTGATAAATCGCTTCATTGACAATATCGCTTACTGGACAGACTTCGATATCCAAGCTAAATTTTTGCGAATCGACCTTATACATCACCAGCAATTGCATTAGGCTGTGATTAATGCGGGCCGCCTCGAACTCCAACTGATCTAATTGCGCGGATTGGCCATCTTGCTTTGCCGCCGTTTGCCTAACCAGCTCCAGCAATGTGCCCAGGGAGTTTTTTATATCGTGAACCGTGGACGCCAGAATGGTGGGAAACAAGCCATTGCTTTTGGGTTTAGTCGGCATGACTTTAGACCTTGGTCGTTTGAGACTGTCTCAACTTCGCATATTCCATTTGTAGTAACCCCAGCTTTTGTTGGTCGACGCCGATTTGCTTGGCTTTAATGATTAAAGCCCTAATGCGCTGATTTTTTTCTTCGCAAAACTCATTGATCTTCAAATCGTGGATCATGATTTTGAGCATATTCACGATGATGGTTTTGTTGTCAGGCATGGTCAGGATGGCCCGTTCGAACAAGTCCAAAGCCTCCGTAAATTTACCCTGTTTATATAAAGCCACGCCCTTGTTGTTAGTAGCGATCAAGGCCTGCTTAGTTTTTTGAATCAGGATTTCCGAATGATTATCCATGCCAATACCGCTTTGCATACGACGTAAATCGTTCAGAAACTGGTCGTCGTCGATATGCGCATGAATCAGATCGTAAAGTATCTCTTCGGCCTTCTCGTGTTCGTCGCTCAAGAAACAGGTTTTGACCACCTCCAACTGCAAATCCCTCGGCGCTTTGTTGCCCAAGCGACCGCAAATATCCAAGGCTTTTAGCAAAGCTTTCTGCGACAACTCCTCGTTACCCAGGGTTTTATAGACATCCGCTTCCACCGTCGAAGCGCGCAATTCGGCTTCAGGGTGATTCGTATATTCCTTGCGCATTTCTTCCAGCGTTTTCAGCGCTTCGTCCGCGGCGTTGGTTTTTGCGTAGAGCTTTGCCAACCCAGCAAAATCGCTGCAGGAGCGATGCACCGAGTGTTTACCCAGTTTTACCACCGATTTATACGCTTTTTCGGCGGTTTCCAGATTACCGTTTTTATCGGCGGCTTCAGCCAATTTCTTTTGTCTGAGTATCGATTGCGGCGACAATTGCAGCGCCTGCTGCAACACGCTCTCCACGTCGCTGTATTGATCCAGAGCCTCGTAGGCCTTACCCAACCAGTCGTAGCACTCCATCAACATCGGATTATCGGCTACCAGACTCTGAAAACCGGTAATCGCTTGCTCGATATTATTGTTTTGGAAATCGATCACCCCCAAGCCTAAACGTGCCCAAGGCAATTCGCGGTGCGCCAACACTTCTTGGTATATCTGCCTGGCCTTGTCGAAATCCGCTACTGAAATCGCTAACTCGGCGCGCATCTTCAGCAAATGCAGATGCATTTTTTGGTCTCCGGACTGCAGCAAGGCATCGCAGAGTCGGATCGCCTTCGGCAAATCGCCGCCGGCCAGGGCTTTGTCCACGCTGGACATAAATTCCTTCCGGGCAAAATTACGTGTGAGACGACTCATCAACTGCTGGGCATTGAAAGGCTTGGTTAGATATTCATCGGGCTTGCTGTCCATTACCCCCAACACCGCACTGGTAGTCTGCTCAGCACTGATCAAAATAAATACGCAGCGGTAATCGATTAAATGCCGGTGTCTGGCTTCTTCCAACACCTGCTGACCGTTCTTGCCCACGCCCAGACTGTAATCACAGAGCACGATATCGAAACTGCTTTTGCTCATCGCGTTGATTGCGGCAATGCCGTTGTCTGCTTCGACCACGGTAACCGCTTGCAAGCCATATAGCATGTCGCGCATGGCTTTGCGGAACACGGGATTGTCCTCGACGATCAGGCTGCTTTTACCGGCTAAACTTAAACTCATAACAGGAAGGCTATTAAAACGCGCAAGAAATCGGCTCCATAAAATCCAACAAGCGGGCGGGCTTGAAAAATAAAATTATCATCCCCAACTCGCCCCAGTCCACTTCACAACCTAAATGAGTATAGACATGACTGTTGAGGCAAACAAACAAACCCTAGGTTTTCAGACCGAAGTAAAGCATTTACTGCATTTGATGATTCACTCCTTGTACAGCAACAAGGAAATCTTTTTACGGGAGTTGATCTCCAACGGCTCCGACGCTGCAGACAAACTGCGCTTCGAAGCCTTGGCCAACGATAGCTTGTACGAAGGCGACAGCGAGTTAAAAATCCGCATCGATTTCGACGAAGCCAAAAAGACCATCACCATCAGCGATAATGGCATCGGTATGACCCGCGAAGAAGTGCAGGACCATATTGGCACTATCGCCAAGTCCGGCACTAAACAATTCTTCGAGCGCTTGACCGGCGACCAAGCCAAGGATAGCGAACTGATCGGCCAATTCGGCGTCGGTTTTTACTCCGCGTTTATTGTCGCCGACAAGGTAACACTGACTACTCGTAAAGCCGGCGCGCCGGTTTCGGAAGCCGTGCGTTGGGAATCTGCCGGAGAAGGCGATTACACCATCGAATCGGTTGACAAAGCCACGCGCGGCACCGAAATCGTCCTACATCTGAAAGAAGGCGAAGAGGAATTTTTAAACAGCTGGAAACTGCGGTCTATCGTTAAAAAATTCTCCGACCATATTTCCCTGCCTATCGTGATGAGCAAGGAAATCCCAGCCGAGAAAGACGAAGACGATAACGAAACCGCGCCGGCCCGTGTCGAGGACGAAACCGTCAACAGCGCCTCGGCTTTGTGGACGAAAGCGAAAGACTCAATTTCCGAAGAAGAATATGCCGAGTTTTACAAGCATGTCTCGCATGACTTCCAGGATCCGTTAACCCACGTCCACAGCCGCGTCGAAGGTACCAACGAGTATAGCCTGTTGCTGTATGTCCCCAGCCGCGCGCCGTTCGATATGTGGGACCGCGATGCCAAACACGGCGTTAAGTTGTATATCAAAAAAGTCTTCATCACCGACGACGCTGAGCAACTGATGCCACGCTTCCTGCGCTTCGTGCGCGGCGTAATTGATACCGACAGCTTGCCGCTGAATGTGTCTCGCGAGATCTTGCAACAAAGCAAGCAAATCAGCGCGATCAAAACCGGTGCCGTGAAAAAAGTGTTAGGCATGCTGGAAGACCTGGCCGAAAACGATGCCGAGAAATACCAAAAATTTTGGGAACAGTTCGGTAACGTCATCAAAGAAGGCCCGATCGAAGATCACAAAAACAAGGACCGCGTTGCTAAACTGCTGCGCTTCGCCTCTACCCATACCGACGACAAAACCCAAAACGTCTCGCTGACCGACTATGTCAGCCGGATGAAGGAAGGCCAAGAAAAGATCTATTACGTCACCGCAGACAGCTTCGCCGCTGCGAAAAACAGCCCGCACCTGGAAATCTTCCGCAAGAAAGGTATTGAGGTATTGCTGCTGTCCGACCGCATCGACGAGTGGCTGGTATCCAGCCTGACCGACTTCGACGACAAGCACATGCAATCGATCGCCAAAGGCGAACTGGATTTGGATAAATTCGACAGCGAAGAAGAGAAACAACACCAGGAAGAAATCAACAAGGATTTCGAATCGGTGCTGAATCAAATCAAGGAAGTGTTGAAAGACAAAGTCAGCGACGTCAAAGTCAGTCACCGCTTAACCGATTCACCAGCCTGCTTGGTAACCGGCGCTTACGACATGAGCTTAAACATGGAACGTATTATGAAGGAAGCCGGCCAATCCATGAACATGATGGGCATGGGCGGCAGCAAACCCATCTTTGAGATCAACCCTGAGCACGGCATCGTCAAGGCTTTAAAAAACGAGCAAGACGACGTTCGCTTCGCGGATATCAGCCATATCTTGTTCGACCAAGCCATTCTTAGCGAAGGCGGTCAGTTAGATGATCCGTCAGCGTTTGTGCATAAGTTGAATGGCTTGTTGCAAGGACTGTTAGGTTAATCCGTCAACTTGCTAAACAAAAGGCCGGGCAACCGGCCTTTTTATTGCCTTTCTATAATTCACTCTGCCTGATGGTTTTCAGAAACTGGAACCCGGCTGTTTAAGAAATTCCATCTCTTCCACCGTGGAGGCACGCCCCAGAATTTGATTGCGATGCGGATAACGGCCGAAGCGATCGATAATCGCTTTATGCTTTAACTCGAACTGGTAATTATCCGACAAGCCATTTTCGCGATATAGTTTTTCCGCCCATGCATGGATGGTTTTCGACTCGCTGTGCATAAATGGCAAGCACAGGAAACTGCGCTCGATGGGCGACAAGCTCCGGCCAGCACCCACCGCTATCGCTTCCTGCGCCAATACCAGCGCCAGCGCATCGTGAGCAAATGCCAAAGGCGTGTTGCGGTAAATGTTTCTGGAGAACTGATCGATGACGATGACTTCGGCGAGTCGGCCTATTGGCTCTTGCCGCCAAGCGAACAATTCGCCTTTTACGGCTTGTTGGAGTGTGGACTCGAATCGGTGGGTGATGGTTTTATCGAAATCTGGGTTGGCGGACCACCAGAGTTTGGATGGTGTTTCTTCGAACCAGAATTTTAGGATTTCTTGGTAATTGGTCATTGGTTTGTTGTGTCGCTGACGCGACGGGCTGTTTTAATGTCGGTTCGCGGACCGACGGCCGCGATACTTTCTTTTGTTTGGCCAAAAGAAAGTATCCAAAGAAAAAGCCACCCGAACGCCGCTTGTTTCCTGCGCTCCTCGCATTTGAACGGGGTTGCCGAAAGGGGTTCCTGCCCCTTCGTCAACGCGCCGCATCCCTGCGGCGCCCCTACGGGCTGATCCGTTCAAAAGCTCCGGTGCTCGGCGCGGCATACGGGAGAACACCCCGCCGGAATTTGAAGGAAACCTTGTTTATTTTTGGTGGCACAGGCGTAGGGCAGGCAATGCTTTTTTTTCTGTCCATCGTTTGATTCCGCGTGGGCACAAAAACTTTACCCACCCTACCTGGCTCGGCGCGGGGAAGTTAACCCTACCGAAATTTGAAGGAAACCTTATTTATATACAATAGTCAAGAGCCGGCAATCCTTTCTTGCCCAACGCTTAATTATGCGTGAACACAAACCCCAAATCACCCTACCCAATTGGGTTTTTGATATGGCAAGATATACGAAACCCAAGTAACTCCTTGTTAGGTAACGTAAACTAAATGAAAGAATCAGAGAAAATTAATATCGGCTATGTTTATATTTTGGAGGTGAAAGATATTTACCTCCCAGTATGTAAAATTGGGATGACTACTCGTACCCCGTCCGAAAGATGCGATGAAATTAATAAAAGTTCCACGGGAGATTTTATTTGGTCAGTGGCACATTACATTGCCGTTGATAACTGCAAAGACTTGGAAGCGATGGTCCATTCAAAACTAGGCCCCTTGCGGCAAAAAGGGCGAGAATTTTTCAATATCAATGCTGACGATGCCTATATGGCGTTAGTCTCTATTTTCGATAACCAGGCAGTAATAAAGAAAATCGATAGTGAAAAAATTGTAGCTTTGCAGGAAGAAACACCGATGATAAAAGCTAAAAAAACATACAATTTCAAAAAAAACGACTCAGTATACCCAGAACTACTCAATTCTTTTATAGAGTCGCTCAAGTTGATCAATGCAAGGCCATTCGGCCAACTGAATCAGCCATCTTTTGGCATCAGCGATGGTAAAGAAGGAGTTCAATGGAATCTCTCTGTTGATACAGATACAAAAATTATCCGTCTAGGTGTCAATTTAGAGGGTATGAAATATAAAGATTGGCCGATTTCAAAATTCATACTCTCTGAAATAAATGACCCAAAAATTTGGGGCGTTATTGAAAAGCTAAAAAACCCGAATGAAGTATATGTTCGTTTTTCTAGAGATGCTTGGCAAGTTACAGCTAGGCCATCCATTGTCGAGAAATATCTCGGTGGCAATGAATTTACATTTACAGAAATTACTCCAAAACAATGGGAAAGTACTTTAAAAGAAGCCTTGTCCTGTCTAAATGAAGAAAATAATTACTGTGGCCGAGCAAAGCAACAAGTAACGTTAGAGATTAAACCAAAACAAGGAGAGCAAGTTAGGACAATGGAAGTTTCCCCACATTTGACAATCTGGTCTCGTTTGTACCCCAGCATAGATATTCAGGAAAACATCAACAAGAAGATTTCAGAATTACAACCTATATATGATTGGGTTAAGCTGGCAAGTTCGAGTAGACTCAATTAGCGTAGAGCAATATGACGCATGTTGGCGTTAAATCTTTCGACCTTATTACGTTGTTGTTAATACGTAAGAGTTTAGCCTTAATTCGCTTCGTTATTCGGAGCTGTAAGTCTAAGTTCAAACAACATCCAAAGTCTTTCAATCCCATGACGGGGTTGCTCCCCGCATGCCGCGCCGAGCACCGGAGCTTTTATCGAGATCAGCCCGAAGGGGCAGCGCATGGATGCGCTGCGTCGGCGGAGGGGCTGGGAAGCCCCTTCTGCCGACCCTCGATAAAAGCTTCGGAGCGCAGGATATAAGCGGCATCCGGGCCGCCTTTTCTTTGGGTACTTTCTTTTGGCGGAGCAAAAGAAAGTATCTCGGCTGTCGGGCCGAGACCCGACTTCAAATCCAGCCGTCGCGCCAGCGACACAAATCACACAACGCTACCGAATAAAAACACAATCCCCTATAATCGAACTTACACAAAAACAACACCCCAACCATGCCAACCCCCTTCCAGCGTATCGGTATCATCGGCAAATGCGGCGATCCTGGTATTGCCGCGACGCTGAACGAACTTTTCCGTTACCTAAAAGCCCGTGGTCACGACCTCGTCGCAGATAGCCAAAGCGCCGGTTTGATTGACAGCGCGGACATAAAGGGCGCCCATATCGAGCGCCTGCCGGAACTGTGCGACTTGATTATCGCCGTGGGCGGAGACGGCACCTTCCTGGCGGCGGCCCGTGCGGCGGCAGATTTCGAAACGCCTTTACTGGGTGTGAATCTGGGTAGATTGGGCTTTTTGGTGGATATTTCGCCGGAACAGTTATCCAGCCGCCTAGATAAGATTTTGGCTGGTGAGTTCAAGGCCGAGCCACGCCAGTTGCTTAGCACCCATATCATCCGCGACCACGAAATCATTCATCAGCAAACCGCCGTGAATGAGGTGGTGGTGCACCGCTGGGTAACGCCGAGCATGATAGAGATCGTTACCAGCATCGACGGTGTTTATCTCAATACCCAACGGTCGGACGGCCTGATCGTCGCTACTCCGACCGGCTCGACCGCTTACTCCTTGTCGGCTGGCGGCCCGATTTTGCATCCGGCTTTGAACGCACTGGTATTGGTACCCTTGAACCCGCACACTTTGTCAAATCGGCCCATCGTCATCGACGATAATGTGGTCATCGAAATCCGTTTCAGCCAAACCAAACAGATCAACGCATTGGTGACCTGCGATCATATGGAGATTCCGGACGTGAGGATCAACGACAAAATCGTCATCAAAAAATCCGCCAAACCGATTAAAATTTTGCATCCTGCGGATCACGATTTTTTCCATACCCTACGAAGCAAACTCAACTGGAGCGGCTACCCCGCCTAAGACTATGCTGTTAAACCTGAATATTATCGACTTAGCAGTGGTCGACGCGCTGGACCTGGACTTGGACCCAGGGATGTCAGTGCTAACCGGCGAAACCGGGGCCGGCAAATCGATTTTACTCACCGCGCTCGGCCTGGCCTTAGGGGACCGCGCCGATTCCGGTTATGTCCGCCCCGGTAGCAAACGCGCCGAAGTGAATATCGAATTTGATTTAGCCAAAGCGCCGCTGGTCAAGCAATGGTTGATCGATAACGAACTGGACGACGACGGCCAATGCATGATCCGCCGCACCATCAGCGACGACGGCCGCTCCAAGGCTTATATCAACAACCGCCCGGTCAATTTGCAAACCCTGCAAGGCTTGAGCCGACAACTAGTGGAAATCCACGGTCAACACGCCCATTTGACCTTACTAGATAGTGAGGAACAAAGACGGCTCCTGGATGGTTTCGCCGACACTCACACCTTGCTAGACAACCTGAACAGCTGCTACCAAAACTGGAAACAGGCGCACAAGCAACTACAGCAGTTGTTAAAAGCTGGCAGCGATCAGGCTGAGCGCGAGGAGTTATTGCGTTATCAACTGGACGAGTTGCAGCAACTGGATTTAGACAATTTCGATTACCAAGCCTTGGCCGACGAACATCACAAGCTGGCTAACTTGGGCAAAATCCTGGCGGTTGGTCAACAGCAACTGGATATTTTGTACGACAACGACCAGCAATCGATAGCCGATATGCTGGGGCATGTGATTCATGCCATCAACGAACTCGCGCAATACGCCAATGAGTTAAACGGCGTTTCCGAATTATTGAACGATGCGGAAATCCAAATTGGCGAAGCCACCCAACAGCTGCGCCGTTTTCTGGAAAATCAGGAAGCCGATCCACAGCAACTGACCTGGTTGGAAAATCAGATCGGTGTGATTCAATCGCTGAGCCGTAAGCATAAAATCCAGCCTGAAGAACTGCCGGAATTAGCCGCGCGTTTTGCTACCGACCTGGATAACCTTAGCCACAGCAGCGAGCGTATCGAAAGCTTGCATGCGGATTGCGAGCGCCTGTTAAACCAGTATCGCCAGCTAGCTAGCGAGCTGTCGTCCACTCGTCGTCAAGCCGGCACGGAGTTGCAGCAACGGATTTCCGACGCGATCAAGGAATTAGGCATGCCGCACGGCGAGTTTATCGTCAACCTCCGCACCCCGGAGGATGCCGAGCCGCAGCGCAACGGTTTGGATAGCATCGAGTTTTTAGTGAGCACCAACCCGGGCCTGCCCGCCAAGCCGCTGGCAAAGGTGGCATCGGGCGGCGAGTTGTCGCGGATCAGCCTGGCGATTCAAGTAACCACCAGTACCGACAAAACCACGCCGACTATGATTTTCGACGAAGTTGATTCAGGCATCGGCGGCGGCATTGCTGAGATCGTCGGCCAAAAATTAAGGCGTTTGAGCGTCAATCGCCAAGTGTTATGCGTGACGCATTTACCGCAAGTGGCTTCCCAAGCCCATCAGCATTTATTTGTCGCCAAGAATCAAAAAGCGGCCGTCACTTCCTCAACGGTACGCCGTCTCAGCGACGAAGAGCGCGTGAACGAAGTGGCCAGAATGTTGGGCGGCGTCACCATCACCGAAAACACCTTGGCGCATGCGCGGGAGATGTTGGTATCGGGTGGTTTGACCAATAGTGATGCCGCCGACTGATCACTACTTCCACGACAAACTCAACACCCCGACCATTACCAATGCCGCCCCGCCTATCTGAGCGGGCGTCAATTCCTCGCCCAAAACATAACTAGCCATAAACAAGGTCGCTACCGGTCCCAACGAGCCGATCAATGAGGTGTGGCTGGAACCGATCTTCCTGATTGCCGCCGACAGCATGAACACCGGCAGCACCGTCGAGAAAATCGCCATCAGCAAACTCAATTGATACACCCGCATCGGCAACACCAAGGCCTGCGGTGGATGCGTGAACAAAAATTGCATCAGCGTCGCCGCGCAAGCCACCAGCATCGCATAAGCGGTAAAACGCGAGGCACCGATACGGGCCACCGTTTCGCCGGTACCGATTAGATAGGCGGCATAGGTCAAGGTACTGGCAAATACAAAACCGGCGCCCAATAGCAGATGTTCCGACTGAATATTGATTTCATCGAAAAATACCACGCCAATGCCGGCATAACTAAGCATTAGTGCGATGATCTCTTTCCTGCCGAAAGGTTTACCCAATACCAACGCCGACAACACGACGACCATAGTCGGATACAGGAACAGAATCAGCCGTTCCAGCCCGGCCGAAATGTACTGCAGGCCGATAAAATCGAACAAACTGGACAAGTAATAACCCAGTAAGCCCAATATTAGCAGGGCCAGATAATCCCCGGCTTTTAGCGGCGTCAGCTCCTTCTGGCAAGCATGTCGCCAGGCGACGACCAGGAAAAACGGCGCGGAAAACAGCATACGCAAAGCTAATAGAGTCACCGCATCAACCGGTTGATAATAGGCCAGCTTTACCAAGATGGCTTTGCCGGAAAAGCCGATGGCCGCCAGCGTCGCCAGGCCAAAGCCCAACAAACGGTTACGGTTGGATAATGCGGTGGATGTAGTCGTTGCCATTAGGCCTCCTGAGTAATGCGGGCCTTAGGCGAGTGTCGAAGCAACTGCGGCAAGACCCGCGGTTGCTTGAATGTTTAGAAAAACGCAAACACCACGGCTATTGGCAAGGCCCAAAACCATAGGTGTCTGTTTTTCGTATCGATAGGATTGCTCATAAATCGAACTATATAAGCGGGCTGATACAGGTGTCAATCACAGATCAAGAAGACTATCGCTTAAACTGACTAACCAACCCATTCAATTGCGCGGCCAATTTAACCAATTCGTTACTGGCCGCATTGGTTTGTGCGGCATCCTGGGCGGTTCGTTCGGTCAGCTGGCCGATATTGGTAATACTTTGACCGACATGCTGCGCAACGCGGCTTTGGTTATCGGCGGCTTGCGACATCCGCGAGTTCAATTGGCGAATCTGCGTGACGCGTTCGGCAATCGCACTTAGGCCCTGGTCGGCGCTTTGGACTTGCTCCCGACGCTGCTCAGCGCTGTTTTTGGCGTTGTTCATCACTGTCACCGCGTCTTTGGCTTCGCGCTGTAGCTGATCGATGATGTTTTGAATTTCCTCCGTTGCCTTGTGTGAGCGCGTCGCCAAAGTCCGAACTTCGTCGGCCACCACCGCAAACCCGCGCCCCTGCTCGCCGGCCCTGGCAGCTTCGATAGCGGCATTCAAGGCCAACAGATTGGTTTGCTCGGCCAGACCTTTGATCACATCCAACACCGCGCCGACACCGTTACTTTTTTGATCCAGACGTTTGATCACTTCAGCGGCTCGGTCGATTTCATTAACCAGTTCGTTGATACCGTTGATCGCATTTTTGGTCGTTGCCGCGCCTTGCGCGGCCTCCTGATCGGCTTCCACGGAAGCTTGCGCCGCACCGGTCGCCCCGCCGCGCACGTCCTGCACAGAGTTCTCCAATTCGTGAATCGCTTGAATCACCGTCTCGGTTTCACTTCGTTGTTGCGTGGCCGCTTGCGAGGTTTGTCTGGCAACACCGGATATTTGGTTGGTCGCGGCAGCCAATTGCTGACTTACCGAAGATACCTGCCCCAAACTCCCGGCAAAATTAGCCAGCATGGTATTGAAGGATTCGCTGACCTGGCCGATCTCGTCGCCGGAATCGACTTGCAACCGCTGTCTTAAATCCGACTGTCCGGCAATGGCGTTAACCGTATCGCGCATGGCCACTAATGGATTGACCACAATCTTGCGCATCAACATATTCACCAGCAACAGACCGCCAGCAAACATCACCAAGGAGATAGCCGAAGCAATCACCAGATCACGGTTGATCTGCGCATCGAGCTTCGCCAGTGAAAAACTCACCCGGACAGCGCCCAAGACAGCACCCTCGCTCACCGCATGACAAGTCAGACAATTGGTGCCGCGAAAATTGGCGCTAGCCCGAATAGGTTCCAGCACCGTAATCAGGCGTCCATTTTTATCATTACCCGGTTGAATATTGCTTTCACCGGCCAGTGCCCGGTCGTCGAGCATATCAAGCGGTCGTTGATCGGTCTTGCCCGGACCGTAAAAATCCGTAAGCTCCTTGCCACGGATTAAGCGCACTTCGGTGACATTGGGATGCGACAGGGCTTTCTCCCGCAGGACTTCAACCTGGGCCATCGCTCCGGTCAGCATTAGCGTATTCACGCCGTCGAAATAACTATTGGCAATATCCCGCGCTTTGTCGGTCGCCAGCGTTTGTATCATGTCTTTTTGCCTTTCCGCCATAAACAGCGTACTGACAAACATCAGCAATAAAAACACACTGGCTATGCTCAGCAATATTTTGGATTGGATTGTGGAGTTCTTATTCATGAGATCAGCCAATGTATTGGGGTGTGTGGTTTTACAGCTTTGGTTGTCGGCAGCTCCTGGAAAATCTATATGTAATCTTAAGCTTACCCTTGTAACCCATGCATCAAGCATAGAACAAATCATTGCCGCACGGGCCGTATATAGCAATCAGACTAACAAGCGGTTATCCTGAATAGTGACGCCGCTCACGAATACGACTACTTTTGCAAATTGACGCTTAACATAGCGCGTCGCCGGCTTTATGCAGAAAACGTGGCTGTAACCTGAAAAGCCCGCTTAATAACCAAATAACCCGCCGTTTGCCCAGCCTTGGAGAGTTGCCGTGGACGATTTTTTCGGTTTTATCGCGTTTATCCTGATTTTGGTACCCATCGTGATGATCGCGATGTTGGCCGTTTTAATGGGCCGCCAAAAACGCAATCAGGATGAAATTAATCAGACCTTGCGTAAGATAGAAGCAGCGCTGCGCGAAGACCGCAAACTGCTGCGCGAGCTGGCGAAGCCACAAACGCCGACTGCGACCACCGAAACGCCGCCGCAACCCGCGCTATTCGCAGTGCAAACGCCGGCAACAGAACAGGTGCTATTCGATATTACCGCCAGTCAACGCCCCGCCGAACCCACTCCGCCAGACCCCGAAAGTACGCCAACACCTGTTGCAGAGCCCACCCCGGAAAATCCATGGAATCAAGCTAGCTGGCAAGCCGCCGAACCCAGCCGTTTCGAGCTAGCCGCGCAGAAAGTTGTCAAAGAAATCTGGAATTGGATCATCGTCGGCGAAGGCCATCGACCTGAAGGCGTCGCAATGGAGTACGCGGTCGCCAGCAACTGGTTACTGCGCGGCGGCGTCTTAATTTTGGTCACCGGCATCGGCTTTTTCCTGAAATATTCCATCGACAACGGCATGCTCGGCGAGCAAGCGCGCGTGGCACTATCAGTATTGGCCGGCGTCGGTATGATCGTAGGCGGCGTGCGCCTGGTTGGCGGCAACTACCATTTGTTCGGCCAGGGCTTGCTCGGCGGCGGGATCGCAGTGTTGTATTTCAGCGTGTTTGCCGCGCACAGTTTTTATCATCTGTTAGATGTCTACCCCACATTTGCGTTGATGATTTTAGTCACCGCTTGCGCCGCGTTTTTAGCTATCAAGCTGGATTCGATGCTGGTAGCGATATTCGCGATCATCGGCGGCTATTGCACGCCCATAATGCTCTCCACCGGCCAGGTCAATTTCCCTGGCTTGTTCAGTTACATGCTGTTGCTGGGCACCGGTATCCTGGCGATTAACTGGTACAAGCAATGGCATTTATTAAACTTCCTCAGCTTTTTCTTTAATTACCTGTTGTTCTTCGGCTCGATGCAAAACTATCAGGTCGAGTATTTCTGGCAGGTTTTGCCCTTCCTTACCGGCTTTTTTGTACTGTATTCCACCACCGTGTTTTTGTTTTGCCTGGTCAACCAGACCAAATCGACCCTGCTGGATTTAATCGGCCTGATCGTCAACGCCGCGATCTTCTTCGGCACCGCTTATCATTTGATCGACGACGCTTACGGGCAAATCTGGACGGCCTTGCTGACCGTGGCACTGGCAACGTTTTATGTCTGCCATGTTTACTATTCCCTCGCGCGGAAGGTGGTTGATAAGGAACTATTGATCAGCTTTATCGGCTTGGCGGCGTTTTTTGTCACCATCACCCTGCCCTTGCTGTTATCCAATCAGTGGATCACCGTTAGTTGGTCGCTGCAAGCGCTGGTGATGCTGTGGATGGCCGGGAAATTGCGCAGCGCGTTTTTACAGCAGGTAGCCTACCTGCTGTATGGGCTGGTGATGCTGCGTTTTTGTTTCATCGACTTGCCCGGTCAATATGGCCTAGCAATGGATAGCCAGCAGTCGTTTGCGGCGTTCTTGTTAGGCTTGCTGGAGCGAGTGATCAGTTTCGGTATTCCGATTCTTTCGCTGGCGTTGGCTTATACGCTGATCGAAAAGCCCGCGCCGGCTTCGGAATTGGCTTGCGACGCCAATAACGATGTTCCGCTCTGGCTAAAAGACAATTTGCTTTTGCAAATCATTCTGCTGGTCGGCGGCGGCCTGTTGTTTATCGTGCTGCAATTGGAGTTATTCCGCAGCTTTGCCTACCTGTATCCGCCTTTGCAATTGCCGGTGTTAACCTTAATCTGGCTGGCGCTGTGCTGGCTACTGTTAAGCCGCTACGTGGCCGGCGCCGGCAGCTGGCTATTAATCGCGATGCGGCTATTCCTAATCGGCGTGTTCGTTAAAATGCTGTGGTTCGACCTACCGTCCTGGGATTTGACGCTGGGCCATATTGCGGTTGGCGACAGCGTTTGGACCCTGCGTTACGGCGAGCCCTATTCCTTCGAATTGGCGTTGATGCGTTTGTTGGACTTCGCCGCCACTATCGGCTTTTTGTTGTTTGCCTGGCGCCGTCTGGCAGACAGCGAGAGTGCCGGCAACATCCGCGAATGGCTGGGCGGCGCTGCCCTGGTCTTGTTATTTACCTTTTTCAGTCTGGAAATTAACTCGCTACTGTATCAATATGTGCCAGGTTTGCGTTCAGGCGGCGTGTCGATCTTGTGGTCGATATTTGCCTTGACCTTAATCTTCAACGGCATCAAGCGGCAAATGTCGCGCTTGCGATTGGTCGGCCTGGCGCTGTTTGCCTTGGTGGCCTGGAAAGTATTTTTCATAGACCTAGCCCGACTGGAACAAATTTACCGAATCGTCGCCTTTATCGTGCTGGGCATGCTGGCGCTGGGCGGCGCGTTTTTTTACATGCGATATCAACAAACTTTTATCGGCAACGCCGACCAGAAAAAATGATCATGATCGTCAAAATTGCAGTATTGGGTTGCCTGTCGCTTGCTCAGGCTCAGGCCAACGAAACAGCGCCGCTCCAACGCTTCAGCCGGGATATTATTAATCCGGCCGCCAACCCGCAATCCTTGTTGGCGGTGCCCTTGGACAGCGCGGTGTATGCCGCAAGTGCTGACGATTTTCGCGATCTGCGCCTCAGCGATCAAAACGGCGTGGAAACCCCTTATTTGCTGCAAAAAATCGCCGGTCAAAGGACCGTTACCCGCCGCCAACCGGCCCGCAGCGAAACCGTGGATTTACAAAAATTTGAAGAAGAAGGCTTTGTGATTACCGTGAAGCTGGACAAAAGGGCCGCCAGCGCCGATGGTTTAACGCTGGTCACTAGTCAGCGCGATTTTGAATACGCCTTGCAAATTCACGGCTCTAACGATGGTGAAAACTGGGAGCTATTGGTCGATAAAGCTCTGATTTACGACTATTCCCGTTACATGAACGTCGGTAACCGGGATGTGTCGCTGCCGGCCAATAACTTCCGGCAGTTTAAAATCGTGGTAGCCAAAGCCAATCAAACCAGAGTGGCGGAGCTTTTGGAATTGACCCGCACCGTACGCGGCAGCGAGGAAGTGCAGCGCCAAGAAGCAACACAATTGCAAACCGAGGCATTGCATGTTGAGCGCATCGATTTATGGCACCTGGATAGCGAAACCCTGGCGGCGGACAATCAAACCTTCGATTATCCGGTCAACCACTTCAAAATCAGCCAGGATACTGCCAATAAAACCAGCGTCATCGACATTGAAACCCTGCGGCAACCGCTAACCGGTTTTAATCTGCAAATCATGACGCCCAATTTCAGCCGAAACGCGGAAGTACAAATCCCGCTACCGCAAGGCATAGCTAGCCAAATGCAGACGATAGGCAACGCCACGCTGGAAGCCTTGCACTATCAAGACATCAACCGCGAGCAAACCGGCATTGCCTTCCCGGAACAACGCCAAACCCATTACCACATCGTGATACACAATCAGGACAATCCGCCTCTGCATATCAATACCATCAGCAGCAGCGGGCTTGGCTATCAATTATTGTTTCTGCCGCAAGCCGGGATGAGCTATCACTTGCTATACGGTGCCGAGAAAATCGACGCACCGCGCTATGAGACTGCGCCAATCCAAGAGTTACTGCGTCGCGGTTACCAAAGTACGATTGCCAACTTGGGGCCGGAAACTGCGTTAACGCCCGCCGAGGCAAAATTCGATTTTGCCAAACTATTGAATAGCCACCTGTTCCTTGGTTTGTGTATTGGCTTGATGGTGATCGTGCTGGCCTGGAGTTTATATAGAGTTGGCAACCGTATAGGCGAGTTACCGAAGTAGAAATTCTAGTGCCCCACCTCCAGACGAATGTCGGAATGTACAACTCGTTGTATTTCGAGCCTACTTTCTTCGAATATCGTATATTTGGTAACCCCCGGTAATTATGTTTACCGTTTTCATCCTAATCCATATTGTTATCCCTTTTTTCCAGGTGCCAATGATAACTCGATTAACTTTACGCAATTTCAAAAGTGTTGGTGAACAATCCTATGAATTCTCTCACTTTGATCTCTTGGTAGGACGCAACAATAGCGGAAAAAGCACAGTACTTCAGGCATTAGCTATTTGGCAATTTTGTATTGATGAATTTCATCGTTCCAAGCGAGGTGGCTCGAAGGGCATACAAGTTGTATTACCGAACTTTACGGCTTTGCCGGTCCCGGAATTCAACTTACTTTGGAAAGACAGAACAGATCGGGCCTATCCAGTGGGAGAAGATGGCAAGAA
This sequence comes from Proteobacteria bacterium ST_bin11, assembly GCA_002083615.1. Classification (GTDB taxonomy): domain Bacteria; phylum Pseudomonadota; class Gammaproteobacteria; order Methylococcales; family Methylomonadaceae; genus Methylomonas. The sequence continues at coordinate 20,713 of MSXO01000048.1, forward strand.
GAAGCAGGAATTCATATTAATCGAGATACTTGTCGAGTGGCGTATAGGGGCTGAGTCAACCGAGGAGTTTGGCGTTGAATTGCGCTATCACTCCCCCCAAACCATTTATGCAATACCAACAGGGGGATGGAAAAAATTCCGCGAATGTGACGAACAAGGGACCTTACCGAAAATTGCCTATGTGCCGCCATTTTCTGGACTCGAACCGAGTGAAAAATGGCTGGACATATCGCCAATCCGCCAACAAGTCGGCAAGGGCCAGCCCGGTAGCGTGCTGAGGAACCTACTATTGCAGGTTTGCCGTCCCCCATTTCGACTCACAGATGGAACTATCATAAAAGCACAAACCCCTCCACCAGAAGATTGGAAAGAACTTGCCACAACAATAGAGCGCTGGTTCTCGGTTAATCTACGAGAACCGAAATATGACTCAGCGAAAGACGTCCATATCACTGTCGAATATAGTCAGAATGGAAAACACTATGACATCATTGCCGGAGGGAGTGGATTTCACCAGACTTTGACTTTACTGGCTTTTCTTTATGGTTACCAGCCTACAACTATTCTGCTTGACGAGCCGGATGCTCATCTGCATGTGAATTTGCAGCGCGAAATATTGGACTATTTCAAGAAGAAATCACTGGTTAGAAATACCCAATTTTTGATTGCGACTCACGCAGAGGAGTTTGTTCGTGGAATTAATGCCAGCCAAATAATCTCATTGCTGGGCCAAAAATCCAAACGAGTAAATTCTACGCCCGAACTGATTCGGGCGATGGCTGACGTATCGAACGAGGAATACACTCGTCTTATAGCATCCCCCTACATCCTCTATGTGGAGGGAGAGAGCGATGAGCGAATTCTACGTGCTTGGGCCGAACAGTGCGGCGCCCAAACAGCAATGGACAAAGTCTGCTTTAAATCGATGGGTGGTGGCGGTAAGCAAAACATGAAATCACGAGTCGATGATCATTTCGAAGCGCTGAAACAATTAATTCCGGAAGTTTCCAGACTAATGCTGTTCGACTATGACAGCAGTGATGAGGCATTTCATCCAGAACCTCAAAACCCAACTTTGGCGGAATGGAAGCGGAAAAACATTGAAAATTATCTTCTAGTGCCAGAGGTATGGAGACGAGCGGTTTTGCAGCAAATGGAATGCGGAGAGCACGACTTGGTCGCTCAGCTGGTCCTACAAACGATCAATGCGTTCTTTGTCGAACAGAATCTTACTTTGCCTCCTGAAAAAACTTGGCGCAATGTTTCCGCAAATATCTTTCAAGTGCTTGATGGTAAGAAGATTTTATTTGAAAACGAAGACTCGCTGTTTCATCAATTACGCAACGGCTCTCCAGCCATGGAAATGCTCAGAGAGATGATTGCCATGATGATGAGCCCCGATGAAATTCATGAAGATGTTCATAATTTCATGTCCAAACTAATTTCCATGACAGCCCTTTAACACCGTTCCGTTCAAATAAAATCGACTAAATCTTATTCCCAAGCATCAGGCTTGCCAGGCGATTGCCGGCCTCTATCAAGGGATGAATCACAAAATCAGCGCCTGCACTGACTAATTTCCCTTCTTCCACACCGTGATAACAAATACTGCTTATTTGCCCAGTAAAGCCGCGTTTTCTGAGCTGGACCACGGCAGCCAGGCGCACATCAAAAGCCGGTACGGTGAGAAAAATACCTTTGACTTTGTACAAGGGCAAACCGGCCCACAACTCGTGATCTTCGGCATCGCCGTAAAGCACCCGTCGACCAGCGGCGAGATGGTATTCCAATACCGTCGGGTCGGCATCCAAACCCACTACGCGCTGGTCCTTTTGACACAAAGTCTTATAAACCACCCCGCCGGTACGGCCCATCCCAATCACCAGCCATTCTGCGGCGCCGAAAGAATCCGGCAAGCGGTCCGGATGATCGGACTTTCGTTCCAGACGCACCAGCACCGGCTCGGCCCAAGAGAACAGGCGATGTGAATACCGGTTTAACGGCGCGGCAATCGCCAGCGAACCGGCCACAGCCAGGCTGATAATCGCATTCCATTCTGCCGGCAATAGCCCCGCTTTTACTACCGCGCTGGTGGTAATCAAGGCAAATTCGCTGTAAGTCAACAGGGCCAGGGACGACACAAAAGCGGTACGCGCTCTGAGCCCGGCCACCACAAATAGCCCAAAAAACATTAAGCCTTGCAACGGCAATAACGCCAACAATTGCAATGCGTCTATAATCTGTTCGCGGTTGGGTAAGTCACTCACGCCTATCTGCAAGAAGAACGCAACCAGAAACAGCTCTTTCAAGCCCCACAATCGATCGCTTAACTCTTTTATCTTGGGGTGATTGGCCAACATGACGCCGGTCAACAAAGCACCAATGTCCGCCGCGATACCCACGCTTTCCGCGGCCACGCCGCCAGCTAACGCCAGCGTCACACCCAATAATAACTTCAGTTCAGAGGAGCGGCTGACCGATAATACGCGATGCGCGATGGGCCTTAACAACGGTAATAAAAATAAAGCCAAGGCCCAAGGCGTGGGCTGTTTGCCTTCTGCCAGCGCCAGCAGCCCGATCGCGACGATGTCCTGCAAAATCAGAATACTCATCACGTCCCGACCATGCAGCGAAGACAACTCACCATTATCTTCAAGCACCTTGATTGCGAGTACCGTGCTGGAAAAGGCCAAACTGATGCCCAGCACCAAGCCACCGGTGATTCGTTCGTCCAGCCAGAAAAATACTAAGGCCGAGATCAGCGCCATCAGCAACAAATGCAAGCCGCCGACGCTAAGCACCTCCCGGCGAATTAGCGAGCTGGGTTTAAGCTTTAAGCCCACCGAAAACAACAGCAATTCAATACCGATATCGGCCAGATGATGTAAATCCGGCAATACCGCAATACCCAGCCCGTGCAAGGCATAACCCGCTACCAAATAACCCACGAGCGGCGGAAAAGTCAGGCGGCTGGCCACCAATCCAGCGATATAAGCCGTGCTAATCCAAATAAGCTCCATCATATTCTTCAACCAAAGTGATAACGCTGTTTAATATATTGGGATCGTAACCTGTTTTAAAGGTTGGTCGGCTAATTTTTGAACAGTCGCCCTATTTGAGCTTGAATTCGGCATAGAACTTGCGGACGGCATATCGGAATAACAACTTGGAGGCTGCGTATCTAACCCAATCAAGCAGGTGAACCAGGGGAGCCTCCTAGTCGTAGAGGTTGATAGGCAGGATTATTTAACGCATCATCCCAACAGGCTTGACTCATTTACCGGCACCCACCATGAAGCATCCAGAATTTCCGTTAACCGACGAACTGATCTATCTCAATCATGCCGCCGTGGCCCCCTGGCCAAAACGCACTAGCGCGGCAGTGATTCAGTTTGCCGAACAAAACTGCCAGTTCGGCTCGCATTACTATTTGGACTGGTTGAAAAAGGAAAACGAAATTCGCCGCCAATTGCAGGCTTTACTCAACGCGCCCTCGGCGAACGACATTGCACTGGTAAAAAACACCTCGGAGGCCTTGTCGTTCGTGGCTTTTGGCTTGCCCTGGCAAGCCGGCGACAATATCGTCTCCAGCAACGAGGAGTTTCCCTCCAACCGCCTGCCCTGGCAAGCCTTGGCCGAGCGCGGGGTGGAATTTAGAGAAGCCGATTTGCATAGCGCCAAAACGCCGGAAGATGCCTTATTCGCGCTGGTGGACGGCAACACCCGCTTGCTGACCATTAGCTCCATCCAATTCGCTTCCGGTTTGCGCATGGATTTGGAACGCATCGGCGAGTTTTGTCGGCAGCGCGACATTTTGTTTTGCATAGACGCCATTCAAAGCCTGGGCGCGGTGCAGTTCGATGTGCAAGCCTATCACGCCGACTTCGTCATGGCCGACGGCCATAAATGGATGTTCGGCCCGGAAGGCCTGGGGGTGTTTTACACCAACGCGGCGGCCCGCGACCGGCTCATACTCAGCCAATACGGCTGGCATATGATGAAAGACACGCATAACTACGAAAACCTGCCTTGGGAGATCCACCCCGGCGCCCGCCGCTTCGAATGCGGCAGCCCGAATATGTTGGGAATTCATGCCTTTTCCGCCAGCTTGTCGTTATTGCTGGAAACCGGCATGCCGACGGTCGAAGCCCTGGTTCTGGAACGCAGCGACTATCTGCGCGACGCCATCAGCGCCAATGACGAGTTGATTTTGTTATCTGAGCGGCACGGCGCTCTGAAATCCGGCATCGTCAACTTCAAACACCGGCGCATAGACAACGACCTGCTGTATAAACATCTGCAGAAAAATGGCGTGGTCTGCGCTTTGCGCGGCGGCGGCATTCGTTTCTCGGCGCATTTTTATAATACGTTGGCGGAATTGGACAGGGCGTTGGATTTGGCAACCGTTGTTGCTGAATAAGCCTTAGGAGCAACAGTCTTTTTTCACCACCTTTAGGTAATAGAACGGGCTTAAGGCATTGGCAATCGCTTTGCTGAGACTTCTAAAGCATCCATGTGGATTGCGATCCGACGCGAAGGTATCCTAAATAATCCCAGCGACATCTAAAACTCCCACGTGAGCCAATCGCAATTTGCCGAGCGCACCCTCGCGAACCTGAACGGCAAACCCGCAGTATTGCGGGCGCGGCTATAAGAATCAGCTTTGCCACCCGAAGCCTCAGGAATAACTTCTTGATGTTTTTATACACTAACGGTTTAGGTGACTGCGCAGTCGGACCATTAAAAGTGTGGTTGGCGTTGTTAGGTAGACTAAAATCCAGACTTGAAACAGAAAAAAGCAATGGCGATACACGCCTTCTAGGTGAAAGGGCTTGTCTCAATCAAGCAGTCCGGCCCAATTTTAAGGCGTCAATAGGGTTAGCCGTATTACGCTATCGCTAGTGAGCCCTAAGGCATAGTTATTGCGCCTTACGGCCATCACACCCTCCCCTACCCCTTTGTGCAGTTTCTGCGAATAGTCGATTCCGGTAGAATCGAACTTTTATGAGTTACCCATCCCAACAATTAGGAGAATTAAGTGAGAATGAAACTGTTTTGTGCGTTCGGTATGTTGTTTGCCGGTTTTGCAAACTCAGGCAATGCAGCCGTCACCACACTAGATTTCAACAGCATTCCTTTACATCCCAGTAACCACGAGATTTCAGTAGCCAAACCTTATCTGGAAGACGGTTTCAAATTGACCACGCTGGCCGGCGTGTCATTCCAGTTAAGCGGTGGAATCATTTACGCGATCATGCCTTCCAGTCCTTATTGGACCGGTAGTGTCGGCTTATATTCCGGGGTAGTCACAAATCATGGTAGCGCCTTTTTACTGGAAAAACAGGATGGCGGTACGTTTGACTTGCTAAGCATGGATGCCGCTTCGTTTTGGACGATTGCCAGCGGCAGACAATTCACCGTCTTTGGCTACCCGCAGGCCGGAAGTTACGTCAGCCAGTCATTCCTGCTTGACGCGACCACCAATGCCCTGGAAACCCTGTCCTTCAACGATTCTTTTAAAAACCTGAATAAAATTATCTTCAGCTCGACTTACGCTCAGGTTGACAACATCAAACTTGGCATACCCTCACCTATTTCTACCGTACCCCTTCCCGGCGCCGCATGGATACTGCTGAGTGGCTTAGGATTCATTAGTCGACGCAATATCGCCAAGGCACTGCGCTGGACCCGTTAAACGCCAGCGTATTTATCTGACTTTTCAAATAGGACGTACTCCAATTCACAGAGAGACAAAGGACCCAATCCCGTTTTGCAAACATTTTCCATGCGGACTGAATTTGCGACTACACACGTATTCTGGCCTTTGATTGAAGGCTGTACGCTTGGGCCCAAAATGAGCTATTCGCGCGTCTGCTCCTGATTGCCCTGACGTGTTCCTTGGCACAACGCAATAATCAGATTCCGCAAACGCCAGTTCGACCGGTTGCCCTCAATGATCGGGCTTCGCAATCGGTTGGATCGCTCTTTTATCTCAACCGGTTTTAGCTTGAGAGTTTACTTTCATACCAAAACCGGTTCACCTGCCGACCGCTCGTACGCCAGGGGCTGGTGATTTGCGTAAGGGGTCATGCACAACGTCATGGGGGGGGTCAGATCTTGGAATATAGCAAAGCCTTTCAGGGATGCTTGATTGGGAGAGTAGCGGCAGGGCTTACGCGCTACCGCCCTCGCAGAACCGGACTTGGAGTGTTACACCATCCGGCTCCCAGTTTAAGTCATCCACAATGGTTTGGGATATAAGTTGTGCTGGATTCGCAAGGACGGCATCCATGCTCTTAACACCTTGCTGAACTTCGCCCAGTTACAGCTTCGCCTTTGACTTCTTCTATTAATCCATTTGAATAGCAAGCGACTGATCAGGTAAGCGTAGGTACTGATCTGCCTAGCGTTACCACTGACACCGTAGTATGTCACGTGACCCACTAAATGGCGCCGTGCATGTAGCATCATGGCTTTACCGCCTTGCAGTCTAAACTTTGCCAATTTCTGGTTGACCTCTTTGAGCTTTTTGGTGATCCGATCATACTGGATCGTGCGACCCACTAGGAACCGACCTTTGCGGCTCTTGCCCACGTAATGGGTGAAGCCCAAGAAATTGAAAGTCGCCGGACGCTTGGCGCCGTCTTTGCCAAATTCTTTTGCCGCTTGGCTGCCAAAACGGATCAAGGCGGTTTTGCTCGGCTCGACTTCCAAACCGAATTGCTTCAGCCGCTCCTGCATTTCCGTCATAAAGCACTTAGCATCTTCTTCACAGGTGAAGCAGGCTACAAAGTCGTCCGCATATCTGATGACTTTAGCGTTACCCTAGCACATCTTGGCGAATTTCTTCTCAAACCATACATCCAGCAAGTAATGCAGGTAGATGTTGGCCAGCACTGGCGATATCAGACCGCCTTGCGGCGTTCCATTATCGTCATGCCGCAATACCCCATCTTCCAGCACGCCTGCCTTGAGAAAACCCTTGATGATTCTCAGAAATACCGGGTCTTTGATCCTGTATTCCAGAAATTTAATCAGCCAGTCGTGATTGACGTTGTCAAAGAAGCCTTTAATGTCCGCCTCCACGACCCATTGGGTGTTTTCGTTGGTTATCACTTCCGCCAACTTTGCCAGCGCCTGATGAGCGTTTCGGTGTCGCCGGAAGCCATAGGAGCAGCTCCGGAATTCCGGCTCCCAGATCGGTTGCAGTATCTTGGACATCTGCTGTTGTACGATCCGGTCTTCGAAGCTCGGTATGCCCAACGGCCTGACTTTTCCGTCGCTTTTGGGGATGTAGACCCGCCGCGACGGTTTCGGTCGGTAGCTCAGTCTACGCAGGCTTTGTGATAGCGCTTTGATCCGCTCTACCACATCGATCGCATATGCCGCTTTGCTGACGACATCGACTCCCAACGCTTTATGGCCGGGTTGTTCGTCAAAGCACGCCAACAGCTCACGGGAATGACTCAGCAGCCTCATCAGTGCTGTGTACTGCTTTTGCGGGTTGTCCCGCGCCCATTGCGTGAAACGTTCAATTGTTGTTGTCATGCTCAGAGTCCGCCCTGTGTCGGGGCATGTTTCCGTTGATCGTTATCTTAAACCGGTTCCCCTTTGCTCCTGCGGCATTACCCGCATTCGTCGCTACCATACTTCCATACGCTGCCGCTTCCTTTCTTGCTGTTTAGGCTTGTCGGGAAGTGCGTTAACCATCGTCAACGCCAACGCATGGATCTCCTGGGTTACCGCCAATTCTCCATATCAGGCTCGAAACGGCTAACTATCCCGGGTGGAGACATCGGCTTGCCTTAGCGCGGATCGTCTTGTTGCTTGCTGGCATCTTGAAACCATCAGCCCTCTGCAACCAGTCATTTCGGGACTTGTCACCTTCATGGTCGGCATTATCCGTTACCATTACTCCTCGCCTGTTTTCGCGCCTACGCATCAAGCAAGTTGTTGCCAGCTTACCTGCAAGGCTCGATACTCGGCCTGTGGCTAGCAGTTACCGAGGCGGGATTTCCACCCGCTAGAATTTGCGACATTGCCCAGCCGCAACCAAGACCTGACCCTATTCTTCTTGACCCTATTCTTCTTAGCTGAGAGCTTGCCGGGCACGGGTTTCACAAACTTCGGAGGCGTATTCGCAATCCCGGCCGCCTCGAAGGCCTGATGAAAGCAGGAAACCCGATAGCTGCATAGTCTTTCGTCGCACCAAAAAATGACCAGATACACAGCAAACCAGTATCATGCGAAGATTGTAAACCGGTATCCAACCTAGATGACACACCCATGTTCCGTAACAATCGCTTATTCAGATTGATCATCAGCAGTTGTCTGGATCTGGCGCCGATTTTACTGGTGGTGCTGGCGTTTCAGTTGCTGGTAATTCGCCAGCCCATCCCCAATGTAGCGGAATTGATTGCCGGCTCCCTGTTAGTGGTGCTCGGCTTGACCTTTTTCATGCTGGGCTTGGAACAAAGCCTGTTTCCGGTCGGTGAATCGATGGCCAACGCCTTCGCCCGCAAAGGTAGCGTGTTCTGGTTATTGGTATTTGCGTTTTGCTTAGGCTTCGGCACAACCATTGCTGAACCCGCGCTGATTGCCATCACCACCAAAGCCGCCGATATTGCCAGCGGTGCGCACTTGATCGAGGCGGGTGACGAAGCGGCACAGCGCTATGCCTTAGGTTTGCGTCTAACCGTGGCGACGTCTGTTGGTTTTGCCATCGTCGTCGGTGTGTTGCGTATTCTGATGGGCTGGCCCTTACATTTTTTCATCCTCATCGGCTACGTTGCCGTCATTGCCATGACGCCGTTCGCACCCAAGGAAATCATCGGCATCGCCTATGATTCCGGCGGCGTCACCACCTCGACCATTACCGTACCCTTGGTAACAGCGTTGGGCATCGGCTTGGCCAATTCCATCAAGGGCCGCAATCCGATCACGGACGGCTTCGGGCTGATTGCCTTTGCCTCCTTGACGCCGATGATTTTTGTGATGGCCTTTGGCATGCTGGCATGATCAACTGGCTGCAACAATTTTTAGCAACTCTATTGGAAACCGGGCGCGACGTGCTGCCGATTGTGGCCATTATCATCGGTTTTCAATTGTTAGTGATACGCAAACCCTTGGCTCACCCCAGCAAGACCCTACTCGGGTTTTTTAACGTTTTGCTCGGCATCACTTTTTTCCTGGACGGCTTGAAAATTGCCTTGTTTCCATTGGGCGAGCTGATGGCAAGCCAACTAACGGCACCAGCGTTTCTAAATATCATTGACAGCACGGCGGCCCTGGATTGGCGGAATTATGGCTGGGTTTATCTGTTCGGCGCCAGCATAGGCTTTGCCACTACCCTAGCGGAACCTTCTTTGCTGGCGGTCGCAATCAAAGCCGAGGAGATTTCCGGCAAGGCTATTAGTGCTTGGGGTCTGCGATTAGCCGTATCAGTCGGCGTAGCGTTTGGCATCGGCTTGGGTACCTTTCGCATCATCAGCGGTACCGAGCTTTATTACTACATCGTGGTCGGTTATGTCGTAGTACTGGTTCAAACCTTGTTCGCACCCAAGTTGATTATCGGCTTGGCTTACGATTCGGGAGGTGTCACTACTTCGACTGTCACGGTACCATTAGTGACAGCGCTGGGCTTGGGGCTTGCATCAACTATTCCGGGCCGAAACCCCCTCTTAGACGGATTTGGTTTGGTGGCTTTCGCCAGCTTGTTTCCGATTATCACTGTTCTCGGCTATGCTCAGCTCGCCGAGTGGCGTAGCAAAGGACGTCAATCCAATCAAAATTGAGGTTTACCATGCGTTTTAAACTCATCATTGCTTTTGTAGATGACACCAAAACCGAGTTGGTGCTAGATACTGCTCGTAAAAGCGGGGCCAAGGGGGCCACGGTGATTAACCAGGCCCGCGGCGAGGGTATCAAGCAATCTAAAACATTTTTCGGCCTAACCCTGGAGGTGCAACGGGACGTTTTATTGTTTCTAGTTGAAGAGCATTTGAGTCGCTATATATTGGAAAAAATCGCCAAGGCAGGCGAATTCGACACCCGACCGGGTTCGGGTATCGCCTTTAAAATCGATGTAGAAGACGCCATAGGCGTGATGCATCAGGTCGAACAACTCACTCAAGAATTGGAAGATGAAATATGATCGATAACGCCAAAATTATCCGCGTCAGAGATATCATGAGAACCGACTTCGCCAGTATTCATGGCTCCGAAACGGTTAAGGACGCACTGATCAAAATGAAATCCAATAAAACCTCGGTGCTGGTAGTGGAAAAACGTCATGAATTTGATGATTACGGTCTGATAACCAGCGGAGACATTGCCCGGCATGTGCTGGCAAAGGATAAAGCGCCGGACCGAGTCAACGTTTATGAGATCATGACCTGCCCGGTTATCCAGGTAAATCCAGAGATGGATATTCGGCATTGCTCGCGCTTGTTTTCAAACTATAACTTGGTGCGCGCGCCCGTCATCGAACACGGTAAGGTAATTGGCATGGTCAGTCCCAACGCCTTGGTGTTGGATGGCATGTACAAGAATCTGTAGGGCCCATTTTGATGTGTTTAAAGTGGATTTACGCAACCGGCTGGTTAGCGTTAATGACAACGAAATTCATCTCACCCCGATTCAATATCGCTTGCTGTGTGTATTGATTAAACACGCCTGCAAGGTTTTGACACATCAGCAGATTTTGAAGGAAGTGTGGGGGCCGTCGTATCAGGAGAATCCCCATTATTTACGGATTTACATGAGTCAACTGCGGCAAAAGCTGGAAAGCGATCCGACTCAGCCCAAATACCTGCTGACCGAGTCGGGTGTGGGTTATCGATTTAAAGTGAGCTGGGCGCACTGCTCCAGCGGCTGAATGGAAGCCTGCCTAATAGCTAGCTTCTACACGGTTTCTGCCGTATTGCTTAGCTTGGTACATGGCGGCATCGGCGCGTTTGATCAAGGTTTCCGGGCTATCGCTACCTTTTAATGACGCGCCCCCTAAACTTGCGGTCAAACTCAATACATCCATGCCATAGGCTAAGGTGTGCGACTCAATGTCCGCACGCAGGCGTTCGCCGATTACCATCGCCCCGTCGATATTGGTGTCGCTTAACAAAATCACGAACTCTTCACCGTCAAACCGAAACACCGCATCGCTGCCGCGCACCGTATCTTTCAACCAACTAGCCAACGATGACAAAGCCAAGTCGCCGCACGCGTGTCCATACTGGTGGTTGATATTTTTAAAATGATCGACGTCGACAAAAATCAAGGACAAATGCTGTGGATTGCGCTCAGCACGTTTAATCTCGCGCATCAGGCAGTCGTTAAAGGCGGTGCGATTGTTGGTTTTGGTTAAAGGGTCGGTAAACGCCATTTTCAAGGCTTGTTGAAA
>MSXO01000049.1:0-42891 GCA_002083615.1 Proteobacteria bacterium ST_bin11
CGTCGTTTGATGATTTTTAGGTAGTCTTTGATGTCGATGGCTTGATTTTCCACGCTATTTCACCTGACGATTAATTTGAGGTTGATAAGAGAATTGTAGTTGTACGCTATCGCCCATTATGGTTTGGTTGATTGAATCAAACTCCTGCTGGCGATGACTGTATGATAGGTCTAGATTAATTTCTGGTGTCCAGCGCCACTGAATGTTCGGGGATAGGGTAATGAAGGTACGATTTTCGCTGACGTTGTTATTGTTAAGCGTGGAGATAAATTCCGACAACAGGTAGTTTGCGCTTATGCCGGTTGTTAGTCGTTCCGTAAGATTATATCGCCCCTGGGCCGAGAAGGTAGTGGATGTCTGCTGGTTGCCGTTACTGGCAGGATTAAGTTGTTGTCCAGCAGAAAGGCTGACATTACCCCACTCGCTTTTGCGATTTAGGCTTGCTGAAAATATGTTGCCCATAGTGCTGCGAGAAAAAAATGACTGGGTGTTAAGAAGTGGCGATGGGTTTGTCGAGCTCGTAAATTGTGAGCTTTCAGCCGTAGTGTCACGAATACCTGCCGAAATAGCTAGTTGAGTTTGCTCGTCGAAGAGATATTGCAAGCCGGCCTGGTAGGTGAACGTTGTTGTCTTCTGACTGAAGCCAGTAGTGATAGGTACAAAACCAAAAGCAAGCCCTGGGCTTTCGTTAGCCGATTCATAGGTCAAATAAGCACCTGTAAGGTTAAACGACAGGCGTTCAGTATAAGCGTGAGTACCAGTCACCGAATATTGCTGATTGGTAAAGTCTGAGTAAAAGATATTGTTAATTAAGTTCTGTGCTCTTTCAAATGTTACGTCCAAATAGCTATAGCTCAGTTGAACCGAGTTCTTTTCGCTTAAATTGTAAGTAATCGTTGGAGCGATTGATCTTGTGTTCCGCGGCACTAGAAGCTGGATGCCGCCGGCTTCATTGATTTGAGTCGGATCGATTACTGTCGGGTCGAGTTGGTTATTGATCGAGGATTCTTCCGCGTAGCCTGCAGCGAGCTCGGTTTTGAAACGTTCACCCTGGAACTTATGGCTGAGGTTGACCAGCTTTTCGGAAAAATCCAGCGCTGAATCGCTACTGTAAATTAACTCGTTCCATTTGAAGCGGGTATTCAATTCGTTGTTGTCGGCAAGATAGCCGAACATTACACCGGGAGAAAAGGTGCTGATCAGATTGCTATGAGTTGGATTGATCTGCATGCGAACATTATTGTCATAACGTTCCTTGAAAGTGAATTCAGGTTTGAACAACCAATCCAGCGCGTAGCCGTCTGTGCTGAACAAAACCAAGACTGGCAGTAAAAACTCCGTTTTTTTCTTCATAGATAGTGTGCTATCTAATTCCGCTTAGGGTACCGTAACCGTGTCTCCCGGTTCTAGCAGGATGTTTTGTTCCAGGTCTTCGCCATCAATCACATCGCTGTAGTCGAAAGGAAACACTTTAACTTTGTCGCCGGTGCGGCGAATAATATTAATAGACCCTTCCTTGGCAAAGACGGTCAGGCCGCCAGCTAGACTGAGCGCTTGCAGCACATCCAGGCGCCTGCCGGAAAATACTTGTCCCGGTTTATTGACTTTACCGATTACGAAGATGGAGTTGCCCTGGTTGTTGAGTAACTTGACCGTAATGGAGGGGTCGGAGATATAGTCGGCCATCCGGCTGGTCAGATTATCTTTCAACTCAGTAATGGTTTTGCCGGCAGCGCCAACGGTGCCGATTAATGGGAAAATAATGGTGCCATCCGGGGAAATCAGGATCTGCAATTGTTGTAAACCTTCCTCTTTCCACACTGTGATTTCCAAAGCGTCGCCTGGTGACAGTTGGTAAGCGGCAAAGTTGGTTTGCTCGATAGTCACTGTGGGTGAGGGGCTGCCGGCACTGTTTACGGCTTCTGTGGGTGATGCTGGCGGGATTTGGGTTTCCGGTTCTGCTAAGGCAGTAGTGGAGCAAAGCAGACAAAACGAGACAAGAGTAATTATCTGTTTCAAAATGTATTCCTTTATGATGTTATTGAGGTTTAAGTCCGTAGTTTCGAACCTACCGCCAAAGTAGGCACGCATTTTAATCACGGAATATAACAATAATAAGACTATCCCAAACGCATTGCTAGGTGAGAAACACCTAAGCATTTCAGGTGATTATAACCGGTATTGAGTGTGTTTTGTTCAAATTAGACCCAGATTTAACCAAATATTAATGAAGCTTTGGGAGTAAGCCAATGACCGTGAACGATTTTCTAACATATATTAACTCGGGACAAACCCCAGAGTTTCAGGAAACCATGGCGGTAATAGCCGAGAATTATCACTATCAGCCGACTGAATTCAGTAACGGCTTGCGAAACGCCTTGGTAAATGAAGCCGGTCGCAACGAAGGTTCTTGCAAGATTTTTGCATTTGCTAACTTACACCAACTGACGGTCGAACAAACACTGGCGCTCTTCGGTGCTTATTATAGTCAAGACGTGCTGGGTAACCCGTCCGGAAATGATCATCAAAATATCAGAATCTTCATGCGTGATGGCTGGGAAGGCATTACTTTTAAGGGCGAGGTCTTGCAAGCCAAATAATTCCTGTGCAAATTGATGTGTTGCTGATCGGTCAAGGCTTGGCCGGTAGTTTATTGGCTTGGGAATTGTTGCAAAGGCAATTGCGCGTATTGGTGGTGGATAACGGCACGGAAAACGCCTCGCAAGTTGCTGCCGGCTTGATCAATCCGGTGACCGGTCAGCGCTTGGTAACGCAGTCGGATCTAGAAACATTGTTGCCAACGGCGATGCATGCCTATCGGCAACTTGGCATAAAGTTCGGACAGACTTTTTATACGGACATGCCTATGTTGAAAATCCTGCGGAATGACCAAGAGCGCGGAATTGCCGAGCGCCGCTTAGCCCAATCCGAATATTGCGACTATTTCGCCGGATTCACGAGCGCTCCAGCCGGAGTCTATGCGCCCCGCGGCGTATTGCAGCAACGGCAAACTGGCTATCTGCGGACTGAGGCGCTATTGAGTCAGTTGCGCGAATTTTTGCAGAGTAAGAATTGCTATCGGTGCGATAGTTTGCAATACAGTGATATTCGCCTTGAGCCGACGTTGCTGTGGCGGGGTCTTAGTCCGCTGAATATTGTATTCTGCGAAGGCTTTCAGGCGATTGCCAATCCCTGGTTCAAGTATTTGCCGTTTCAGTTGGCAAAAGGTGAAATACTGGGTTGTGAAAGCGCACCAGAGCTTCCAGATTACATTCTGAATTACGGGCATTGGCTGATTCCCCTTGGTGCCAACCGATTTAAAACCGGTGCCACGTTCGATAGAGTTCAACTGAACACGCTACCGACCGAAGCAGCGAAAGCATCCTTATTGGCTAGCTTGCGTGCCGTGTGTCCTCAACAGCAAACCCCTGATGTCTATGAACATCGGGTCGGTATTCGACCGGCGACGCTGGATAAGCAACCGTTTATTGGCAGGCATCCTCGGTATCCGCAATTGTATATTTTCAATGGCTTCGGTGCCAAGGGTAGTTTAGCGATTCCCTGGTACGCCGCTCGCTTTGCCGACTATCTGCAACAAATAGCTGACTTACCGCACCGCTGCGATATAAGGCGCTTTGATGAAACGCATTTCCCTGCTTGAGCTTGCTCACGACATCGTCGGTTCGTACCTCGAACCGGGGGCTATTGCGTTGGACGCTACGCTTGGCAACGGTCACGATACCGTGTTTTTGGCGCGGAGGGTTGGTGAGGCTGGTCAGGTGTTTGGATTCGATATCCAAGCACCGGCGCTAGTCAGCAGTTTTCAGCGTCTCATCCAACAGGACTTACAGCAGCGGGTAACGCTCCGTCTGGCCAGTCATGCTGATGTGCTGCTGCACGTTCCCAAGCAATACCATGGACGAGTGAAAGCAGCGATGTTCAATTTGGGCTATTTACCCGGTGCCGATAAAGCCGTGATTACCCATGTCGGGTCGACGCTGGCCGCCTTGGAAGCGGTGTCAGGATTGCTGGCGCCTCGGGCCGTGATAACAGTATTGGCGTATCCCGGTCACGCCGGTGGCGATCTGGAAGCCCAGCAATTGGCGGCATGGGCTCAGCAATTGGACGGAGCCCCTTTCGCGGTGGAGCTTATTCTCAGTAGTCATGACAAGCCCACAGCGCCTCGGCTATTTGTTATTCGCAAACAAGTCGATCTGCTATGATTATAGTCCTTTTTTACTCGTAACAGATTTGTATCATGTCAGAATTCAATAACGTCACCATCGTCAAACAAGCCAACGTATATTTCGACGGAAAAGTGAATAGTCGGACCATTCGCTTCGCCGATGGATCTTCGAAAACCTTGGGTTTTATGCAGCCGGGCGAATATACCTTCAACACGGCCGAACCTGAGTTGATGGAAATTCTGGCGGGCGAACTGCAAGTGCTGTTGCCAGGCACTGACGTCTGGCAAACCGTGAAAGGCGGCGAGTCTTTCAATGTACCTGGCAACGCGGCGTTCACTATGAAGGTAAGTATTGCCAGCGATTATTGTTGTTCTTTTTTAAAGTAAGCGCCGGATGGAAAAAGTAGCGATTTTTGTCGACGTTCAGAATATTTACTACACCACCCGACAACGCTACCAAAAACATTTCAATTACAGCGTGTTTTGGCAGCAGGCAACTGCAGGTAAGCAAGTTGTCGCTGCCATTGCTTATGCCACTGATCGCGGCGATAGCAAGCAACAAGGCTTTCAGCAAATCCTGAAAAATATCGGCTTTACCGTCAAGCTAAAGCCCTATATCCAGCGGCGCGACGGCACCAGCAAGGGCGATTGGGATGTGGGAATTACCTTGGATGTGATGGATTACGCCGCACAGGCTGACCGCATCATTCTTTTATCCGGTGATGGTGACTTCGAATTATTGTTGCAGAAGGTTCGCAACGATTTTGGCACAGCCAGCGATGTGTACGGGATTCATAACTTAACTGCGCCGGCCCTAATCCAGGCGGCGGACAATTTTTTTGCGATAGCCGGCGCCTTACTGCTGTAAATACCTTTGGCCGGGTTAACTATTTGTTGTTGGTGTCATCTTCAATCAATTCTTTGCCTTTTTCGGACGAACTGCTGGCCTCTTTTGGCTCGCTAGCATTTTGATTGTTTCTGCGGGCAAAGGTATCGGGTTCGTCGTTACCGAATAAGCCGCTGATTTTTTCCCACATCGAGCGTTCCAGGTCGCGTTTTGGCACGTCGACACTAGTCTCGGTCGATTCTTTGACCACCGGCATCGAACTGGGTCTAAAGTCGCCTTGGACGCCCATCAAATTCTCGCCGTTGAAAAATAAAGACACCCGCTTTTGCACTCGGTCTTCGCCGCCCGGTTGTTCTGAATATAAATAGTCCCAGCGTTTTTCGTGAAAGGCATCGGCCAGCATCGGCGAACCCATGATGTACAAGACTTGGCGTTTGGTCATATTAGGCCTGAGTTGGTTGACCATGCTTTGATCGATGATATTGCCTTGTTCGATGTCCAGGGTGTAAACGCCGGGGAGATTATTGAGGATAGTGGCGCAAGCGCCAAGGGATAAACTGGTGAGAGCCGCTAGCAAAAAAGACGATTTTTTCATGTGGAGTGAATGGAGTCCGACGACAAACGATACGGCATTATCCCATAATTCTGTCAGCGGCTCGGCGCAAAAAACGATACAATGTTGCGGACTAATGGTTTAAAGGAGGCTGGCTTGTGGAAACTCAGGATTTGCGTAATGCGGGCTTAAAGGTGACCCTACCCAGAATCAAAATTCTGGAGATTCTGGAAAAACAGCAGGACGATAGACATTTGTCCGCCGAGAAGGTCTACAAAATCTTGTTAGCTGAAGGTGAGGAAATCGGTTTGGCTACCGTCTACCGCGTGCTGACTCAGTTTGAAGCCGCCGGCTTGGTCAATCGTCACCATTTTGAGGGCGGTAACTCGATATTCGAACTCAATAGCGGCGGTCATCACGATCATGTGGTCTGCATGAAATGCGGAAAAGTCGACGAATTCACCGATGAAGTCATTGAAAAACGCCAATCCGAAATCGCCCTACGACTGGGTTACACCCTTACTGATCATAGTCTCTACCTTTACGGTTATTGCGCCGCTTGTAAACCCCAAAAAGCTTAAGCATGTTTAAACCTCTCATCCTGTATATCGGGTTACGGTATACCCGCGCCAAAAAACGCACTCAATTTATCTCGTTCATCACCTTAACATCCGTACTTGGTATCGCGCTGGGCGTGACAGCCCTGATTACCGTGTTGTCGGTGATGAACGGTTTTGAAGCGGAATTGCGCGAACGCATCCTGGGCATGACCGCGCACAGCACGATTACCGGTCGTTTTGGGCAGCTGGATGATTGGCAAGCCCTGGAACAACGTAGTCGCAATATGCCGCATGTCGAAGGCGCAGCGCCGTTTATCCATGGTCAAGTAATGGTCAACGCCGACCGCCAGGTCAGCGGTACCTTGCTACAGGGCGTGTTGCCGGAATACGAAGCCAAGGTGTCAGAAGTAGCCAACAAAATGATGTTCGGCAGCCTTAACGATTTAGTCCCCGGCGAGTTTGGCATCGTGCTCGGCGCTGAGTTGGCCAGTTACCTGGGCGTGATGATGGGCGACAAAGTCACCGTGATAACGCCGCAAATCAATTCAACCCCAGCGGGTATCCTGCCGCGTATGAAACGCTTCACCGTAGTGGGCGTGTTCAAAGTGGGCATGTACGAATACGACCGCAACATGGCGCTGATGCACCTCGACGATGCCGGTAAATTGTTCCGCTTGGATCAAGCTGTGTCCGGTTTGCGTTTGAAACTGGATGATTTATTCAACGCCCCACGCATCACCCAAGGCTTGGCGGACGCCTTGGGCGACGAATTTCGGGTCAGCGATTGGACCAAGGCTCACAGCAACTTTTTCCGCGCCGTACAAACGGAAAAGCGGGCGATGTTTATCATTTTGTTGCTGATCGTCGCGGTGGCGGCGTTTAACATCGTCTCCACGTTAGTAATGGTGGTCACCGATAAGCGCGGCGATATCGCCATTCTGAAAACCCAGGGCTTATCCAACGGTTCGGTGATGGGCATTTTTATCGTCTTGGGTTGCATCATTGGCAGCATAGGCACCTTATTCGGAACCGTCGGCGGTGTGTTGCTGGCTTTAAATGTGGAAACCATTGTGCCGGCCATCGAAAAAGCCTTTGGCGTGCAGTTCATGGCTGCGGACGTGTATTACATCAGCGAAGTGCCTTCAAAACTGATCTGGACTGATGTGTATTGGATAGCCTGTGTGGCGTTTTTACTGTCTTTGCTGGCGACGCTATATCCAGCCTGGCAGGCGGCGCGTATCAATCCGGCCGAGGTATTACGTTATGAATAATGCCATCGTGTTGCAATGCCAGCAAATAACCAAACGTTACGAGCAAGGCGATTTAAATGTAGAAGTATTGCGGGGTGTCGATCTGGCAATTCAAGCCGGCCAACGGGTTGCTATTATGGGCGCGTCCGGTTCCGGTAAAAGCACCTTATTGCATTTACTGGGCGGTTTGGAAAAACCCAGCTCCGGCTCGGTGATGCTGGACGGCGCCGATTTGAATAAGATTAGCGCTGGCAAACTCAGCCAACTGCGCAATCGCTCGCTGGGTTTTATTTATCAGTTCCACCACTTGCTGGGTGAATTTACCATCCTCGAAAACGTCGCCATGCCATTGTTGATTGGCAATCAGTCGATCAAGCAAGCGCAGCAACAAGCTGCAGAGTTGTTAAAACGTGTCGGCTTGGGTCATCGCATGCTGCATAAACCCGGCGAATTGTCCGGCGGCGAACGGCAACGTGCTGCTGTGGCCAGGGCTTTGATCAATCAGCCCAAGTGCGTGCTGGCCGACGAGCCGACCGGTAATCTGGACAGTAAAACCGCCGAGCAGATTTATCAACTTATGCTGGAACTGAATCAGGAATTGCAAGTTAGCTTTTTGGTGGTTACCCACGATCCAGAGCTGGCTGGGCGGATGGATCATGTCTTATATATGGAAGATGGGGTAATTGTTCCTGATAGGACTCATCACGGCTGACAGGCCTTAATAATGCATCGTTCCGGTATACCCTCTAGGGCACAATTGGATTGCCGGAATCCAGAAGCTACGGGTGATGACGGGCTTTAAACTTGGTGTCGCTATCGCGACGGTTTTATTTAGCTGTCGGGTCTCGGCCCCGCAGCCCAGCAACTTTTCTTTGTTTGGTCAAAGAAAAAGTTACCAAAAGAAACGCCACTCGAATGCCGCTTATTCTCCGTGCTCCTCGCTAGCTCATTGCAAGTCATGTTTGAAGCGGGCCACCGTTTTCTATGCCGATCTTGCTCAGATATTCCTGCGACTTGTAACACCACCCCGGATGCGCTAACAGGCCCAGCCGATTATTACGGGTTACCCCGGTCACGGGGCTTTGTGTATCCACCGCAGCCGCGCGCTACCCCGGCAAATGCCTCGAATCCAGCTACTCCCGGGTGGTTGGTGGTATAACTCATGTGTTTGGAATAATCGCTTGCCAGCGATGCGTGCCCCTTTCGTTGCGGCCAGCTAAGAATGGTTATGCCTACCGTCAGAGCCGTAACTGATTCCGATTTCAAAATCGCGGTGTATTCCGATCACCGAGTCGCCGTGGGCTCCTATACAAACCTTGACAGTTTTCGGGTGAGTTGGATTGACCAAAACCTGCCCGACGGCGGAAAAGTACCAATCTTAAATTTCCACCCAAAAGCAGTCGGAGGGTGTGCCGCGTTTATGTGGCGCACCGGGTTTCAAACGATGCGCTTCACGCTGTTCAGCACATACTATGGCCCTCAAAGCCAAAAATGAGTTTTTCACCAACCTATTAAGCAGGGCTATTGCGAAAGTTATTTAAATAGATAACCCAATAACAATGCCACTTTTTCTGCGAGAGCAGGCAAGCAAAATCAGTGATTGGTAGAGTAAAAAAATAGTTATTCGTTAATTTAGCGTATTATTATTTTTTAATTAAAAATACCATATAAAACAAGTTCTTATATATTTTAGTGTGTGGCATTTGTGGTTAATCAGCCTGTTATTTAACATAGATTAATTATAAAAACATTTGATTAAGTATATTAGGAAATAATTTAAATTCATGATTCCTAATATTTTCCTTGGTTTGGCTCGCTACTTGTTATCAAAACAGTGTTAGTGCGCCAACTGTCATGAAAGTCCAACAATCCGCATGGCCGTGGATGCGCTAATTTAGCCACACCCGTCGCGAGGCGGGGCCGGAAAGTTGCGGGTCTCATGCGTTTGAGATGGCCGGGCCGCCTCCTGTAGTGATGGGGAGGTCAAGGCAAGTGCGGGGGAACTGCTTTGGACATGACTGTTAACTATTACCGTAACAGTAAAGAGGACAATTATGAAAAAAAATATATTAGCCGCATTGGCAATAACCCTTGCCGGTTTTTTATCGATCCAAAATGCATCGGCTCATGTTGGTTGGGTAGGTCGTGACTTAATGACCGACGCCACATCGTCTACCGTTAACCCGAATGGCTCGACTACCTATGTTTATGATCGTGGCAACGTGACCAGCAATTATGGATGGGCCGATGGTTTGACGGGTGCTTTGGCGCCAAATCCGGCATTTAATGATCAAGGGGATAGTCATCGTGTGCGTTTCACCAAATTTTACTTGGGTACCACTTCTTTTGTCGATGTGACCGCTTTTGCACAAAATTTTTCTCGCAATACCGCTGACAACAATACCGTAACTCGTTTAGGTGATTTGAAGCCAGGCTTCTCGATCTATTCCGGCAGCGGTACCTTGAATAATCCATTGAATCCAACAACCAGTGTTTATGAGGCTTGGCGCGATCACGACTTGGTGCCACAAGCGGTTCATGATTGGGCGGTTAATCCAAATGCTGCTGCTTTAGGTTTTGAAGGATCGTTTAATGCCAATGGCAATATCACTATGGGTAACAACAATGGCCAGGTTAATACACAAAATTTCACGGGTCATCTTGCATGGAACCAGACTGGCAGCTCTGTAAGTCTGTCGAATCTTGTTCTAGGCCCCGGTTGGTATTCCGTTGTCGTGGGTGGTTCGTTGTTAGATGGTATCGAGTATCTTACCAATCCAGCGGCTACTCATGACCCCAATATCGTAGCCGGAACGACTTTCCCTTATCTAGGTGCTCACGCTGCTTTGGATAATGGAATCCGTGGTTTTGGTGTTGAGTTAACCGTCAGACCAGTGCCAGTTCCAGGCGCAGTTTGGTTGTTTGGTTCAGCCATTGCCGGTTTGATTGGTTTTGGCCGTCGTAAAGCCGCGTAATCAAGCGACTGGTATTTCGGGATATTACGAGGAATTGCAAATGAACAAGGATGTTCCGGGGCAGGGATGCTCCTTTTAATTTGGTGGATTTAGGGCCGTAGGCTATGTGTGAAGCGGTAGCGATACCCAGTTTTAATGGCTTCTAGCTGGGTTTCATCGTCATTCAACCCAGCCTACCTTCACTAACGCCGATTCAGCTTACTGTCCACTAGCGATAATTGGAAGATTCAACGGGCTGTGGCCTTGGGCTAAATCACGACATTTCGCCACTTCCACAAGCCATCAATCGCTACTGGCCGAATCGTATCGAAATTGATCGCTGGGTTTTCATCGCAATAGGGTGCGGTCTTCCGTCGGAAAGGTTGGCAAGTTTGCACGGTAATATGCAGACTGACGATCAGCCAGGGCGCTGGCAAGCAATTCATCGATAAAATATCGTAAATAATGCGGCAAATACAGTTGCTTCAAATAGGCGATCTTGGTCACCGACCGGGGGATTAAATGCGATAAATCCCGGGCCACTAAATCGTTGTCGGTGCGTGCCTCGTACGAGGTGCCGGCGATAATGCCCACCCCTAAGCCCAGCCTGACATAGGTTTTGATGATGTCGGAATCGGCGGCGGACAACGTGATATCCAATTCCTTGCCGACATTTTTAAAGGCTTTTTCGATGGTTGAACGGCCGGTATAGCCTTGCGAGTACGTCAAAATCGGAAAGGCTGCCAGTCGGCCCAGCGTCACATCGCCTTGCGCCAAGGGATGATGACGAGGTACCACGGCAATGTGCTGCCATTCGTAACAAGACTTGACGACTAATTTCTCGTCCTCATCCAGTTTTTCGGTACAAATGGCGATATCGGCGCGGT
The DNA here is from genome assembly GCA_002083615.1 of Proteobacteria bacterium ST_bin11. GTDB lineage: Bacteria > Pseudomonadota > Gammaproteobacteria > Methylococcales > Methylomonadaceae > Methylomonas. Next base: position 11,238 of record MSXO01000049.1, read on the forward strand.
GCTGGTGCAGTTGCTCGATCAGTTCTTGCGGCGACGATTGCACCATGTAAATGGTAATGCCGGGATATTTTTCCCGAAACTTTTGCACCGGTTCCGGGAGCAAGTATTTGGCTTGGGTATGGGTGGTGGCGATATGTAAGGCGCCGTTGCGATTCTCACGAAAGTCGTCAGCAATCGCCAGAATGTTCTTTTTGGCTTGATTGATGGTGTCCACTTGTTCCATCACTTGCTCGCCCAGTGGCGTGAGGCCCAAGAGCTTTTTGCCGTGCCGTTCATAGAGCGGCGAACCCAATTCTTCTTCCAGCAATTGCAGCTGGCGGCTGGCAGCCGACTGCACCACATGCATAATTTCGGCGGCTTTGGATTGATTAAATTGGGTGTCCTTGAGGATACGCAATAATTCAAGCTGATTGAGGTTCATAGTGATCTTTCCGTGAGGTAATGTCAGCGATTGCCGTGCCCGCAAACTGCAGGGGCAGCGGTGACGAGGAAGTTGGTCGTCACCGTTCTGCGCGGCTGATATCAGTTAAACCAATGCGCCTGCTTGATGTGCACAGCCACGCGGTCACCCTTGTTCAAATTCAGTTCCCTGAAACGTTCGTTGGGCATTTCCGCAAACAGCGTGGCACCGGCGCCGTTATGCTGCGGATTAAAGAGCTCGACTCGGATCGTCGCCCCCAGGTGTTGCCAGTCTTTTAAGGTGACCGGCGAGCCGGAAGCCTCTTCCGCTTTGACAATATCAATGTGATGCGGACGCACATGGGCAAAGATCCCTTGCGGCTTTTCCGCCAGTATGCCGGCGTGTTGCAGCCAGTTGCTTTCGGTTTCCGACAAATCAAAGATGTTGGTTTGGCCGATGAATTTGGAGACAAAGGCATTGGCCGGATGATCGTAAATATCCGCCGGCGCGCCTTGTTGCTCGATCCGACCTTGATTCAGCACCACCACCTGGCTGGCCACTTCCATGGCTTCTTCCTGATCGTGAGTCACAAAAATACTGGTGACATGCAATTCTTGATGCAGATTGCGTAGCCATTGCCGCAGATCTTTGCGCACGCTGGCATCTAACGCGCCAAACGGTTCATCGAGTAATAACACGCTCGGTTCCACCGCCAAGGCCCTGGCTAAGGCAATCCGCTGCCGCTGGCCGCCCGACAATTGATCCGGAAACCGATCCGCCAGCCAATCCAATTGCACCAACTCCAATAAGGCGTGCACCTTTTTGCTGATAAACGCTTCAGTCGGCCGCTCTTTGCGTGGCTTGACCCGCAGACCGAAGGCGATGTTGTCGAACACCGTCATATGCCGGAACAGCGCGTAATGCTGAAACACAAAGCCGATGCCGCGCCGGCTGACATGTTGCTCGGTCTTGTCTTCGCCGCTGAGCATGACCCGGCCGAAATCCGGGGTTTCCAGGCCAGCGATGATGCGTAGCAAGGTGGTCTTGCCGCAGCCGGACGGCCCTAACAAAGCCACTAGTTCCCCTTCTGAAATCTCCAGGCTCACGTCATACAAAGCAGCAAATTTGCCGAAGTTTTTACTGATGTTGTTTAGCAGAATACTCATAGGTTTATCTCACTCACGGAGGTTATTAACTTGGCCCTTAAATACCGTTCACCCTGAGCCTGTCGAAGGGCCCGCCCGGTCAGGCTTCGACAGGCTCAGCCCGAACGGAATACCCGCGATAATTAGGGCCGGGTTAATAGGCGGGCGATACATACGTTAGGCTGTGGTCGGGTTTTGGCTTCAAACTCTGGCTTGCTTCCATTCCAACAGGCTTTTCAACACCAAGGTGACGATGGCCAGCCCGGCCAAAATCGAGGCGCTGGCAAACGCGCCGATCACGTCGTAATCGTTGTAACTGACCTCGACATGCAGTGGCAGCGTGTTAGTCATGCCGCGAATATGTCCGGAGACCACCGACACTGCCCCGAATTCGCCCATCGCGCGGGCATTGCACAGCAACACACCGTAAAGCAGGGCCCATTTGATATTCGGCAAGGTCACCAGAAGGAACGTTTTCCAGCCGCTGGCCCCCAGAGATAAGGCGGCTTCCTCCTCTTCGCTGCCCATTTCCTGCATCAGCGGGATGAGTTCTCGGGCGACAAAGGGGAAGGTAATAAAGATGGTCGCTAGCACAATGCCGGGCACCGCGAAAATGATCTTGATGTCATGCGCGGCAAACCACTGCCCAAACCAGCCCTGCGCGCCGAACATCAACACAAATATTAAACCGGAGATCACCGGCGATACCGAGAAGGGCAAATCGATCAGGGTCGTCAGCAGGCTCTTGCCCCAAAACTCGAAGCGGGTAATCGCCCAGGCCGCCGCCACCCCAAACACGGTGTTGAGCGGTACGGTAATCAAGGCCACTAGTAAGGTCAGTTGCATGGCGGCGATGGCATCTGGCTGCGCCAAGGCACTCCAATAGGCGTGCCAGCCCTTGGAAAAGGCCTGATACAACACCAAGCCCAGTGGCGCGCAGAGAAACAGCACAATAAAAGTCACCGCGATACCTACCAGGCCCCAGCGCACCCAAAACGGGTCATGTAGTGCTTTGAAGTTGGCCTGGCCGGTGGCGTCACCGATGACATGGACATTAGCGTGCATGATGCCTCCTAAAGTTGTCCGGAGCGGCGGCGCGCCCAGAGTTGCAGTAAATTAACAATCAATAACAACAGGAACGACACCACCAGCATGGTCAAGGCGATCGCCGTGGCACCGGCATATTGGTACTGTTCCAATTTGGTGATGATCAATAGCGGGACAATTTCTGAGACATAGGGCAGGTTGCCGGCGATGAAAATCACCGAGCCGTACTCGCCCACGCCCCGGGCGAAGGCCAGCGACACGCCCGTTAACAACGCTGGAAAAATGTTCGGAAAGATCACCTTGCTAAACACTTGCAAACGCGTCGCTCCCAAACTGGAGGCCGCTTCTTCCATGCTGGTATCGAACTCTTGCAAAACAGGTTCCAGGGTTCTGACGACGAAGGGGATCCCAATAAAGATTAAGGCCACCACAATACCCAGCGGCTTATAAGCCACTTGTACGCCAAAAGCACTCACCAACCATTTACCCAGCATCCCGCTGGGCTGGAAAATCGTCGCCAAGATGACGCCGGCCACCGCAGTGGGCAGGGCAAACGGCAGATCGATCAGAGCATCCAGGAAGCGCTTACCTGGAAAGGGGTAACGCACCAAGACCCAGGCGATCACAAACCCAAATAGCCCGGCCACCACTGCGGCCATCAGCGAGGTAACGAAGCTGACCCGAAACGAGGCCATCACGCGGTTGTTGGTGATGATCTCCAGGTACTCGCCCCAGCTTAACTGCACACTCTTGAATACCAGGGTGCTCAGTGGAATCAACACCACCAGGCCGAGGTAGAACAAGGTATAAGCCAGTGCCGGGCGAAAGCCCGGCATGATGTTGCTTGAAGTCATTGTGTGTCTTTGGAAACAAGTTAGTTTATGCGGACAGGATAGAGAATCTTGAATGCCAGCGGAAATGATATAAATTGAATTGATAATCTGTTATTCAGATAAGGAGTGCGTGAATGTCCGCGGCTGCGGGGCGGAGGGGAGGCTAGGCGTCAGGAAGCCTACGTATCCAATTAACAGATATATATTTCTATTTATATCGTTTTCAATCGCTTTTGGGTTTTCTTACCATGTCAACAACGATCCTGGGCGACAGCCGACGGGAGCGATAGCAAACCCTCAATAACCCACCCTACTCCAGGAGGCTATATGGCAATCGAAACCAACAGTCGTGCTTTACTGTCAGGCGAAACGAAAGACATCGCGCTGCAAATCGCCGCGATCTTGCAGGATATTCGTTTTGGCTCCATTGAAGTTGTGATTCATGAGGGGCGGATTGTGCATATTGATAAACGTGAAAGATTACGTCTCGGTCAGATAAAAGAATCAGCCTAGGCAATAACAGGCGCCGTTGTCGGCTTGCCTGGGAGGCAGGTCGGGGGCGGTATTCAGCCATTTATTACCCTAATACCCCACAATACACCGATGAAACACCCTATTATTCACCCTGTTTTGGCGACGGGCGCCCTAGGTCTGTTGCTAGTGCTGCCGGGCTTGGTCAGCGCCGAAGATTATTACGTGCCGACCAAAGGCTATCGCGTTGAGCCGGCCCCTACCGATCCACCCTTGTATGTCCGTAATTTGAGTAAAACCCAGTTCGAGCAATTTCGGGATGTGAAATGGCTGGATGTGGGGCTGGATTTTCGGACCCGCTACGAATACCGCGAAAACGACTTTAGGCCGCAACGTAACGGCACCTCGGAGTGGCGGCCCGATCCCGATAACCTGTGGTTACTCAGAACCCGCGCCTATGTCGGTATCAAAGAGATCCTCGATCCCTTGCGCTTTGCGGTAGAGATGGAAGACGCCCGCAGTTACAACGGCTTGTACCCCAAAACCGATGCCGATGTGAACGAGTTTGAAATGATCCAGGGCTATGGTGAGTTGTATTTCGCCAATGCCCTGGGGCATAACCGACCGATCAGCATCCGCGCGGGGCGGATGCATCTGGAATTACTGGATCGGCGCTTGATTGGTAATAACGAGTTCCGCAATACCACCAATAACTTCGATGGTTACCGGGTGCGCTTTGGTAAGAAACAAAACAACTGGGATTTAGATACCTTTGCGCTGCAACCGGTCGAGCGGCTTAAATACGAGCTTGACCAACCTGACGAAGACACCTGGGTCTATGGGGCTGTGCTCAGCCTCAAGCAATGGTCGGAGTTTGTCACCCTCCAACCTTACTTTCTGGGGCGCAAAACCGACGGCGATCCGACCAATCGGGTGGCGGCCAATCGCAAACCCAGTATGGACATTTACGCGCCGGGTTTTCGGGCTTATGGCTTTTTTGGCGGCGGCTTTGATTTCGACGCCGATGTCAATAAACAATTCGGGCGTTTCGGCTCGCTGTCAGGCACCAGGGAGTCCTTACGCCAACACGATGCGCTGGCCTATTCCTTGGAGTTAGGTTACAGCTTCGACCACGACTGGAAACCCAGAGCCAGTGTCTATTACGGTTACGGTACCGGCGATAAAAACGCCGGCGACAACATCAACCAACGCTTCGATGCCTTCTACGGCTTTAATCAACCCTGGTCGCGCAACGATTATTTCTCTTGGGACAATATCATCGCACCGAAAGCCCGCTTGGAGTTTACGCCCTACAAAGACGTACGGGTCGATACCGCTTACAACCTGTATTGGCAGGAAAGCGAAACCGGCGGCTGGAATCGCGCCGGCTTACGCGACACCACGGGTCGCAGCGGGGCCTTCCTGGGTCACGAGTTTGATATCCGCGTGCGGCATAAGCTCAATCCCTACGTGGACTGGAGCATGAGTTATGCGCGCTTCACCCCCGGCGGCTTCACAGAATCCAGGGCTTTGCCGGTCTCTCAAGGCGGGCAGGGCGCTTACACCAGTGAGCCGAGCAATTTCTTCTATTTTGAAGTATCGCTGAATGCCTTTGGCGATGGTAAGCCTACTTACAAATAAACCTGATCAACAGAAAGCTTCACTCAACCTCAAAAGACCGTCATTCCGACACGGATAAACGTCGCGCTGACCGCTGCCGGCGCTAAGCCGGGAAGCGAATCCAGGCGAAATTGATGATTCGAAGTGGACCTATCCATGGCGGACGATACCCACTTATCGTGGCTAGGGCCGCTTGCCTGAAGACGCTTGCCAATCAGGTCGGTAAATGTCCGGTCGGGCTTGCTAGGGACTGTGCAGCGTCATGCGAAATAAATAAATTTATCCCATTGCAAAAGCAATGATTTAGGCTGGTTAAAAGTACGGCATTTGGCTGGTAAATCTTATTCAAATAACATAGTTTAAATAATTCGGCCTTTGTTTGGTTGCCTAGGAAGTAATGTAGTCGTTGATTTATAAGGTTTTTACCAGTTGTGGTCCGAAACCTGTTTAAGGTTTATGGTTATCCCAGTAAGGATCAGAAGGAAATGACGACAATTTTCATTGATCTTCCTGGCGTTAGCGTTGCCACACCCGTCGCGAGGCGGGGTCGGAAAGTTATGGGTCTCAAGGGTTTGAGATAGCCGAACCGCGCACCGACCTGACGGGGGGAGGATGGAAGCGATGTTTGTGAGCAAGGCGCGCTGAGAACATTACTGCTAACAACGTTTTTTAAAACAGTAATTGTTGCTGTTTGATTTTGGATATTTTTTGACGCTGCCGGTATTTTCTTGGCAGCGTGACATTTTTTCTTGATTTTTAGTGGGTCTACAAATGAACAAAAAACTCAATAAAGCCATTGCCGGTTTGTTAGGTGTGGTGGCTCTTTCTGCTGTATCTTCTCAGGCCAGCGCTTTCTCATCCACTTCTTTGGGGACGTTTACTGGCGCGACTATTACCCGAGATGACGCAACTCCTTTCAAATCCTGGTCGGATTATGGTGCCAACATCAATTTTGGCTGGGTACACACAGCTGACTGGTTCAAACTGCAAGTCGGTTCAGCGGCAGACATTGCTGCTGGAAACGCCTTTGATGTCGGGTTTAAATTGACTGGACGCGGTACGACACAACCCTTAAACGCCGGTGGCTTCACCTTATGGACTAGCGGTACTGCCGCGACGGTTGATGGCGGTGGTTTTCACGAATACAACCAAGTTCGTGGACCTAATGATGGCGGTAAAACAACCAATAACAACATAGGCAATGTCATCAGTGGCAGCAATGGCTGGGTGGGTTATGCCCAAAACGGCTTGAGCTTTACCAATGGTGATGGTGACTCGGTTGCCAACGGCGGTGCTTGGAATACCAGTTCCCCCTATTTAACCGGCGGTGCAGCCAGTTCTATCGGTGGAGCAACACTTGATTTGTATGGTTTGAAAGCGGGTTATTATCTGATCGGTTTAGGTGGTGTCTGCCCGGATGACAATGCAGGATGTATCTCGACTAGTCCCGGATCAAGACATTATACGTTCAGCGTGTCTTCTACTGCCGCGCCAGTCCCTGTGCCTGGCGCAGTTTGGTTATTTGGCAGTGCGATGGCTGGCTTGGTCGGCTTCAGCAGACGCAAGCTGGTTGCTTAACTGAAATTTAGGAAAAAATGGAAGGCCCAAGGGAGTAGGCACAAGGTTTTGAACAAGGACAATCAAAATCAAGGATGTTGAAGGATTAATCAGGCATGGAAGCGTATAGCCCCGAATGACGGAATGGATCCGGTTCGGGGTTTTTTATGGGTAAAATTTTAGGTATGCCCATCTCAAAACAGTGATTAAAATTGAAGGCAAAAGTATCAGCGTCAAAATCGGGATTTACAACAGCCGGTTGAAGCACTCAATTCTATTGATTACTCTGCCATCGCGGGTGGTGCGGCGCTAGTTTTCGAATTGCTGGATACTCTGATTATTGCTGCGTATCGGGCTGATTGATCATGATTTGCCTTAGGCAAAGCAGGCGGTATTGTCATTCCCCTTCGCTGGGAAGCATGCGGGTTAGAAACGCCGAACATTATCCGGATGTCTTTCTTAAACGGTTTTCGCCGGAATTAATTGTTTATTATGATTTCACCTATAAAAACCCATCGAAATGCGCAGTGCCCTTGCGGTAGCGGCAAGAAATACAAAGCATGCTGTGCTGGCATAGCAAGCGCTAACCCCGCGGATTCTAAAATTGACATCGAAGCAGTGCATTGCTTGGCAAATAACGCCATTGCCCGCGCCGATTTTTTGGAAGCGGAACACTGCTTTCGGAAATTGGCTGAAGCCAAACCCAAAGACGCGTATTTTCAAGCAAGCTTGGGGCAAGCTCTTTGCTGGTTAAGGCGAAAAAAAGAAGGTGTCAGTCATTTAATGCAAGCCGCTAAACTGCTGGAACGACAAGCCAATAAAAGCCGAGATCCGAAATTTTTGGTCGACCTATCCGCACAATTGATGCATTGGGGTGAAGTGGGCATGGGTGAAAAGCTGGCTCGTCTCGCCGTTGCAATGGCCCCTAATTCTCCCAGTGTGTTAAATAATCTGGTGCTCTGCCTGACGCGGGTAAATCGAAATGCAGACGCTTTACCGCTCTCGCAAAAGGTGTGTCGGCTAATACCCGAGCATCCGGGTTGTAATATTGTGTTGGCAATGCTGGAAGCCCAGCTAGTCAATACAGAGCAAGCATTGACCAGATTAAATAGCGTTATTGAACAAGACCTTGATCCTGAACAAACCGCGCGCGCATGGTTGGAAAAAGCAGTGATTCTGGATAAAAGCGCCGCTTACGACGACGCTTATTTTGCCATGATCAAAGCCGGTGAAATGCATGCTGCCCTATCACCCTACACCCCCGCACAACGCGAATTAATATTTGATACCTTAGAGCGTAATCGCGCTGGATTTGATCGGAATTTATTAAACCAGTGGCCCGTTCAAAACTTGACCGATGATGAATTGCCTGTGCCGGTCTTTTTGCTGGGTTTTTTGCGTTCTGGAACCACGTTGACTGAGCAAGTATTAGGCACTCATCCCCAGATTATCGCGACAGACGAGAGCTCTATTATTCATGAGGTGACGGTAGAACTGGAAAAAATGAGCCAGATTAGCGGGGACCATGCCAAGGCCTTGTCCGCGCTAAAGGTCTCGCAAATCAAACCGCTCCGGCAGTTCTATTGGCGACGAATGCGCGAGGAATATGGCGAGGAGGTTATGTCGCGGCAACTGGTTGATAAAAATGCGCTTAATACGATCGAGTTAGGTGTTATCAGCGTTATTTTTCCAGAAGCGAAAATTATATTTGCGCTACGCGATCCGAGGGACGTCTGTCTAAGTTGTTTCATGCAATCTTTTAGCCCATCACCAGCGACCGCAAACATGACGTCATTGCCGAATATTGCCAGACAATACTCAGAAGTTATGGGGTATTGGTTAGCATTGCGAGACCGGATGCAACCCAAATTTCTAGAATTGCGTTATGAAGATACTGTCAGCAATTTTGAAGTCACTTTCCGACAGGTATTTGCTTTTATTGGCGTCGACTGGCACGAATCCGTTAGTAAATTTCATGAACGAGCCAAAGGACGATATATCTCTACCCCGAGTTTTGCAGCTGTTTCGAAGCCGGTTTACAACTCGGCAATTCAGCGTTGGCTTAACTATGAACCGCATTTCGAAGCGATACAGCCTCAGCTTTAACCGTTTATCGATTTGTTTGGCTATAACGAAAAGCACTCATAAATCGTTCAACACTGCCAGCGCTTCTTGAATATTGCTCACAGCATGAATCTGCAGGTTTTGAACACTGTCTTTGGGTTTGTTGCTTTTGGGGATAACGGCGCGTTTAAATCCGTGTTTGGCGGCTTCATTCAGACGCGCATGACCATTGGCGACCGGACGGATTTCGCCGTTTAAACCGATCTCGCCAAAAAATACCGTGTCGTAAGGAATGATGCGGTCTTTCAAGCTGGACACTACCCCCACTAAAATCGCCAAATCGGTGCTGGTTTCGCTGACTTTGATGCCGCCGACCACATTGGCGTAAATCTCGTCGTTGCCGGTGAAAATGCCGCCATGGCGGGATAACACCGCTAACAACATCGCCAACCGGTTTTGATCCAACCCCACTGCCAGTCGACGCGGATTGCCGTATTGGCTTTCGGTGACCAGTGCCTGAATCTCCACCAATAAAGGCCGCGTCCCTTCCCACAACACCGTCACCACGCTACCCGGTGAAGGCTTTTCCGCCCGTGATAAAAACATCGCTGAGGGGGTTTTCACTTCCTTCAAGCCGCTGCTTTCCATAGCAAAAAAACCTAGTTCGCCGACGCTGCCGAAGCGGTTTTTATCGGCCCGTAGCACCCTAAAGCGCGAATCATCGGTGGATGACAGCACCACTTGGGCGTCGACAATGTGACTCAAGGTCATCGGGCCCGCTAACGATTGATCCTTGGTGACATGGCCCACGAAAAAAAACGACACGCCGCTGCGTTTGGCGTATTGGGTCAAGTAACTGGCCGATTCTCTCACTTGCGAGACAGAACCGGGTGCCGACTCGGAATCAGCGGTGTACATCACCTGAATCGAGTCGATGATGACCACCTGCGGTTTTTCGTCATCCAAGACTTGGCAAATCTGCTGTACCGAGGTTTCGGCCAGCATTTTGATGCCGATGGTTTTTAAGCTCAAGCGGTGGGCGCGTTCAGCGATTTGCTGTAGTGACTCTTCGCCGGATACGTACAATACCGACATGCGCTCGCCGATATGCGCGATGGCCTGCAACAGAATGGTGCTTTTCCCCGCCCCCGGCGCACCGCCGATCAACACCACGCTGCCGGTGACGATGCCGCCGCCCAACACCCTGTCGAATTCTGTCAATCCGGTAGAAATGCGTTCGGCTTCGGCGAGATTGACGTCCGATAGCAAACGTACTTCGCTGCGGCTACCGGCATACCCCGCGTGTTCTCTGCCGGGTTTCGCGGTGCTGCCCAGCCGGACTTCTTTGATCGTGTTCCACGCGCCGCATTGATTACATTGCCCGGACCAGCCGGGATAATCAGCGCCGCATTCGGTACAGACAAAGGCGGATTTGGGTTTTTTAGCCATGATATTGATCGGATTTTTATGGGGTGAAGGGCTGAAAGATAATGTTAAATGCCCTCGGGCTGTCGTTCCTAGTGTAAAGCAGCTAACCAGGCGTCGGCACCATCCCCTGCGGGGTTGGTTGGCCGTTGTTACCTTACACCACGATTATCGATGACGTAAGGGTTTTGAAATGACCTGATTTTCCCCGCGATTATTCCGCTGAACTCGATTCAGCGGGCCAAATGAGTGGTGGTAAAAGTTAATCGACCAGCGGCAAAATCAAATAATCCGTCCATTTCCGATCGCCATCGGCTTCATCTGCCGTGGGTACCTGGGTATCATTCCAACCGCCACCCAAGGCTTTTACCAGTAACACGGATGCCGACAAACGTTGCCCCAGTAATTGCGTAGCGGTTTGTTGATTGGACAAGGCGGCGGTTTGCGCGGTCATCACGTTTAGATAACTGACAGTGCCGGCTTGATATTGGTTATTGGTAAGGGCCAAAGCCTGTTTCGCCGCCGCAACCGCTTTATCCTGCACGCGGGTTTCTTCTTCCAAAATGCGTAGCGCGGCCAAATTGTCTTCCACCTCTTGAAAGCCGGTGAGTACGGTTTGTCGGTAGGCAGCGACGCTGGCGTCATAGGCGTCTATCGCTTGTCTGTATTGGGCATTCTTGGCGCCGCCATCGAATAGCGTTAATGCCAAGCCCGCCGGACCTAAAGACCAAAAGCGTCGGGCCATAGTGAACAGAGTATCGGCGGCCTGCGACTGAAAACCGTTGGTCGTAGCCAAATTCAAGGTTGGGAAATACGCCGCTTTTGCAACGCCGATTTGCGCATTGGCAGCAGCGATTTTACGTTCTGCTGCGGCGATATCAGGGCGACGTTCCAATAACTCCGACGGTAGATTCACTGGAACGCCGGGCGGCTGTGCGTCTAATGGTGATGCCGCCAACGCCAGCTCTGCCGGCGTCTTACCAATCAGTACCGCGATTGCATGCTCCAACTTGGCGCGTTGTACCCCCAAGTCGATCGATTGGGCGCGCACTGTTTCCAATTGAGTTTCCGCTTGCACTACATCGGCTTTGGCCGCCACCCCCACCGCGTAGCGATTCTTGGTGATCTGCAAGGTTTTCGCAAACGCGGCCACCGTCTCGTCCAATATCGATTTTTGTGCGTCCAGGGTTCTCATTTGAAAGTAACTGTCCGCCAATGCCGATTGGCTGGACAGAACCAAGCCATGCAAGGTAGCGGCGCTGGCTTGGGCGTTGCTGGTATTGGTTTCTACTTGGCGGCGCACACTACCCCATAAATCAGGCTCCCAGGCTACCCCGGCAGCCTGAGCAAACAGATTCCGCACCCCACCCACCGCCACGTTTTGGCCGGTGGCGGCGCGGAAGCGGCTGAAAGTACCGCTCAGAGTCGCGACTGGCAGCAAGGAAGATTGCGTAGACTGAACCAAATGTTGGGCTTGTCGGTACTGCGCTTCGGCTTGGATAATGGACTGATTGGCGCCGGCAACCTGTTCTTCCAGGGTATTTAAATTGGGGTCGTTAAAAATTTCCCACCACTTACCCGGCAAGCCGCTATCGCTGGGTTGGGCCTGTTTCCAACCCTTCACCTCTTTGAATTCCACGGGGACATCGGCTTGCGGACGGACATAATCTGGGCCTACCGTACAGGCAATCGATGTGAGGCTGAGTAGGGCAGTAATCAACGGTAAGCTTATTATCGAACGCATGCAACTCAAGGTTTAGATGGAATATCACGCTGGCCTGGCGGCGCGCTTAGCAAAGCGGCCCTGCTAATAAAGTCGGAAGCCCCAAAGGAGCTAGTACTGTCGTCGGGATTGCTCTTAACCGCCGCATAGGCTGGAAAGATCGCTTCTCACTTGACCGCACTCGGCGAGCGGGGCTAAGTCTATCATCATGATCGCATTTTTTTGACGATTCCAAATTAGTGCTAGTTGCCTGTCTAACGCTTCGTAGGCCCTCAGCCCGCCGGCAAAGCTGATCAAGCCGTCCGTAATTCCTAGCGGAATTGGCCTAGCGCTGATTGCATCCGACAAACTGAAACTCGCCGGTGATGGTTGCGCTCGCTTGTCTGGCAGACGCCGCGTTTACACCCACTTAAAGCGCGGTACGCTCTATGGCGCTGCTAGAGGGCCTGTCAGCCCCTTTGGCAGACTGGATTGTTATTTCCAACACAAATTTTTAAAACTTAAATTAAGATGCCGCGATAATTCAAACGAGGATGAATATGAATACAACCGATGCCATTATGAACAAGGGTCAGAAACTCCATGAAGATGATGCGTATATTTTGCTGTGGACGAAATTTTTTGGTATCAGCCTGCTGGCGCTGACCTCATACTATGTCTACGACAAACAAAAGCAGCGACTGATTAAACTGATCAGCCGAGAAAAAACCTATTTGATGAGTATCAGCTACTACTTGACCCACGACTACGGCTTTACCCCCAAAATGGTGTTGGAAGGCATCAGCCTGTTTAAAGATTTTTCGACGGCCATAGCGGATAGAGGCAGCGAGACCTGGAAGACTTTTTTTGCGGAAAGCGCCAAAGATAAAGCCAGGACCTATGCCGTTCGAGGCGTCCGTAAGGATAAAAAAGCTAAGAATTAATGTTTGGGTAGCGACTCTCGGGTTTGGCGATGCAAATCCGAGAGCGCTGTGAGCTTTGGTCGTTTGCCATTCTATAAGAGAAAGTCTACATCTGCTGCTAATACTCAGCCTAAGCAGCCAGCCTAGTAGCAGTATCTTTGCGTTTCTGGAAGGTTTACTATCGCTGCATTCGCCTGCATTACAGATTGTTTATCGCCTCCACATTAATTAGGTTGGTTTCTTTCCAAAGCTTAAGAAAATTGACATATGACGACGATTACCAAACGTTTTCTCATCGTGATAATTGGCGTGCTTATAGCGCTTGCAGTCGGTTTCTTGGTCGAAGTCAGTCTCAGTTTTCAAACCGGTTGGCAGTTTGGCCATACCCAATCGGGTCACATAGTGGGTTGGGTTGGACTTGCCCTTATCTTGACCGTGTTTGTTTACTCAGTCAGAAAGCGCCATCCCGGAAAGTCAGGTTGGCCGAAAGGCTGGTTTCTGGTTCACCAAGTGGCTGGCATAGTCGGTCCCTTGTTGATTGTGATTCACGCCGGACTGCACTTTCATGCCTTGGTGCCCAGCCTGGCGCTAGTGGCGATGATAATTGTCACAGTGAGCGGCCTCATTGGTGTGGCGGTGCATCGAAAAGTAAGAAGCCTTTTAAATACCCAGCGCGAGGAACTTCTCGCTCAAGGATTTGCTGATAAGGATGTCGAGGAGAGCTTGTTCGATTTAGCCTCGGAGGAGGAAACGTTCAGGGTGTGGCAGATTATTCATGTGCCCATGGTGATGATATTTTTGGTGCTGGTGATAGCGCATATAGCCGGCGCTTTGTATTTCGGGGGATTGTAGATGCGCTTTTCCCCCTTACCACCGAGTAGTATTCGCTTTGTAGTGATTGCCATAATCCTTCTGCTGGCTTGGCTTGCGTGGGGATCAGTTAACTATCCGGAAGCACTTTGGGCACCTGGCAATTTGAGCCGTTATCATGCGGACATCTCAGCTTGTGGTGATTGTCACCAGGCTTTCCAAGGTACCACGGCAAAGAAATGCACGTCCTGCCACAACGATAAGAGTTTTGCTGCCGGATCAAGGCCCAACGTCGCCGAATTTCACCAGCAAACAATACGCGACGGAAAGCCCTGCCAGGCGTGTCACACCGAACATCGTGGGGCGTTAGCGCAGATCACCATTGGCGCTATGCTGAATCCCCACGGAGAATTCGTATTCCGGGCGACGGGTACCCATTCATGTACGGCATGTCACGATTTCAGTGCCGATTTAAAGTCGCGTTCCTATTTGCTCGATAACGCTATCGTTAGGCATCTTATGGATGAAGGCGATGGGGCGCATCGTTTGGGTAAAATGGCCCGCTGTCTCGCTTGTCACGGCGGTGGCCGCTTAGAAATTGAAGATGATGATTAATAGGGCGGTGAGAATAAATGCCTGTTACTCAGCTCAAGCCAGATGCGCCTTTTCGCCGCAGGTTTTTGCAAAGTCAGTTCCCCGGTAGTGATTTCCGCATACGCTCTGGGGCGCCATTGGATGGCCGAAATCCAGGCTAGGGATTGCTAGACGCTTTCCCTCCTTAGCACTGGCTGCCTGCTAATGTGCCTTTTAGCGATACCATGAGCATGACGGCTTTCTGGCACTTAGCTGAACTGACTTAGTCGTGCTGCAAAGGCGGAAAGCTTGGGGATGGCTTTATTCAACAGTTTTGCATGCGGCCTCCGCAGTTTATCGGTGCGATTTCTCTTCGCGTAGCTGATTTTGTTCGCGCTCGCGGTCACGCTCTTGTAACTGCCATGAACCGTCTTGTTGATTACGTTCTTGTTCCATTTGGCGGTTTCTTTCCTGCATGTGTTGTTGTTGGTTTTCTTGGCGTGGGTCTGGATGCGATTGCCATGCACCTCCCTGATTGCCGCCTTGCCGTCCACCGCCACCCGGTGCCGCCGAAACGGCGCTTAAAATGCCAGTTAGGAAAATTATCAATGCTATTTTGTAAGTATGATTTTGGTTCATGGCTGTATCTCCCAAGGCGATTCGGAACGATAGGGCAAGTAATCCCACCCTATCGGTCCTCTATCGCTATGTGTAAAAAGTTAATCGGCTTAATTAGCGAAACTCGCCGAGGTAAATCCCCGCCCAACCCGCTTCTTCAGTGCCCATGCTGGCATTAATAACCAGTCGTCCGTTTCTAAAGCCGTCACGCTCAAGCCCCATCTCTGTGATCGGTAGGACTGCAGATACCCCAGTCTCCTCATCCACAAATAGCGCTTTCCGGTCGAACAGCGTGCCGTCCATCCCGGTTTGAATCAATGTTACAAAGGGTGATTTATCAGAACGATTTTTCAGGTAAATGCCGTCGACCGGATTCTGATAGGTATTGTTAGAATCCAAAGTGCCTGTCCTGGCTTTAAATGCTACCTGGTACGGGTTGTGATCTTTAGCGCGTTTGATCTGATTGGAAACAGCCAGGAAGGACGCTGAGCGCCAACGGGCTAATTCGTCTTCTTCGTTGCCTTCTTCACCCTCGCCTGCGCCCGGCGATCTGCCGGAGAAGTTCCAATAGACAAAATCAGAAAACTCGGTTCCGGTGCGGGCGATTGTCACGGTTTTATGGGACTGTATGTCGTGCAGGAAAAATCCTTGATGTACCGGCACCGGTTTTTCCTGATACCAACCGACTGCATCCTGCGTGCTACCTGATGCAGCGCTCTTACAATAGGCAGCCCGATCTTTGTTGCCCTCCTCAGGGCAATAGAGTCTCACCATTTTATTTTCGTCGCCCCAAGCGCCCCAAAAAGCAAGATAGCGACCATCGAATGACACGCCTTCGCCCAATCGGTTAAACCGGGTATTTTTGGGTTCACCGGGTACCTGAGAGCCTATACCGACAAGCGTTTTAAGCGTAGGTTGCTTGTTAATCGGATAGGGTTTGAGTTGCGCCAGGTAGATACCGCCCAAACTTGGGTTTTCCTCATTATCAAAACCCGCGAAAACCGCCTGTCGTTTTGCTGCGCTGGGCGGCGCGGTGGAGCCAAAGACGGTCTGAGTGCCGGGAATCAGGGTATGCGTGTTATTGGCAATCAACACGACAGCTTTGTCGCCGCCACCCGCAGCACCCTTCAATGATTGATTTTTTAGGTCGCGATAGTAAACCCCGGTCCTGCCGATTTGATTCACTGTGTAGTTGCCTTTGAACACAATCGTCGAACCCTGAGTGACCGCAGGTGATCCGGGAAATACATCGAAAGGCGTACCCGGAAACTCAGGCACCTCGAAGAAGGCAAACTCGTCAACAGCGCCCAATTTGCTGGCACCAGTGATTAACGGTCCAAATGGATTGGTATAAATCCCGGTAGTACCCACTTTAGTTTCAGAGCCATCGGCCAAGGTATATTCCCAGACCGGCTTATGGTTACCCCGGGTGGCGATCATATCGGTAACGCTATCAATGCGCGGAAATGATGGTGGTTCTATGAATAGGGAACTCAAGTTGTTGGGCTGTGGTACTTCAGTATCGCGATCAAGGATACTGACTATCGGGCCGGCCTTGGCCATATCTTTTGTATAGACGCCATGCACTGGCTCACCGCCCTTACCGCCTTTGCTGCGAGCACGAAACACAACCTGTTTTTTTGCATTTACTGAGGGCTGATTGTAACTGTTGAAGGTCCGGCAATTGGCTAGCGTGGTCGCGCATGCATGCGTCGGCATGAGATCGCCGTTGTTGACCACCGTTTGCCATTTTGGCTGCGTTTCATATGACTTTGAATCTGCTGAAGCTGGTTTGGTGATCGTTAGCCCATGCACTGCAGCGGCTAACACTAGACCCGATAAAATGTGTTTAAACATTGCGACATCCTCATCTGTGTATTGGTACCTATTCAGCACTAGCGATCAGTGGCCTAGATGCACAGTGCGCATCCACCGCGATGGGTGAATGGGCTGCGCTTATTTAGCGAGGGTTGAGTCACGCTGTTTTGACTGAATAGTTACTTTTATTTCGTGAATGGAGAGCCGGGGAAACGATCCCCCGGCTGTCCTTGCCTGATTTCATCCGAGAACAACGAGCGTCGTCCTGGGCAGATTTAGGTTGATTGCTGCCAGGCTAGTTATTCGCCTTCACCACCACCAGAACCGCGCGCAGCCATTACTGTAGTTTTCGCAGTTGCTGTGTTATTGGTCAGGTTACTGTCAACGTTGGTGCTGGGATTGGCAGTGACTGTTGCAGTCCAGTTAATAGTTGTGGCGTAACTGGGGCCTTTAAAGACAACGGTCCAACTTTGACTTTGACCTGTCGCTAATCCGCTAAATGAATAAGTCGTATTGAGGACTTGTTGTTGTTTGCTGTCGATACCTTTGATTTGCACAGTGCCTGATGCAGCGGCACCTTTCAGATTGACCACAGTTAATGTGCCCTCCCTAGTAGTATTGCCAACCATCCGAATAGGCATTTGTAATTTACTGGACAAATCCACTGGTGCTGCAGGCGGCGGTGCCGCTTGGCATAATACCGGTGCTTCATAGCCTGCCAATACTGGGTGACTGTGCATGAAATCAATGACTGCTCTGGCATCATCACTGGCTTGTGCAAAACCTCCCACGTTACCCTCAGTAAAACCGGGCAAACCGCTGAATACCGTTGGATAGATGCCTGCGGAATCGATATAAAACAGCGGAGCCCCGTCGTCTGTTGTCGCATCATCGTAGAGCGTCAGATAATCGAAGCAACCGGAGATGGGTTGGTTAGCCGGTATGTTTGCAGGGTAAGGTAGCTTGGTGTAGGTGTTTGCGCGAGCATAACCGTAGCTACCGTAATCCAGGAAGTACTTCACGACGTTCTGCATAGAACCCTGCACTTCCTGTCTAATCGTCAGGGGTATTTTCGGTAATACTGTGCTGGTAGTCGCTTGGTCTAAGCCCATGATCTGATTCAGATAGATCACTAAATCGAGGTCAATTTTTCCGCCTTTGTCGGCAGCCGCTCCCAATGCCTTAGCCGCTGTATCCAACATGGTATAGCCGTTAAATGGTTTGGGCAATGCAATGGCCGGGGTACCCAAGGCGCCTTTCATGACCATCTCCCGATATATCGCCAGGTTTTGTAAGGGTGAGTCCACCGCGCTAGATAACAGTTCAGCGGTATCGCCATCGCCGTCAGCATCGGCGCTATCTGGATTGGAATAAACCAGACGCCCCGCCGGATCAAGAGTTAGACATTGGGCAGTGCTCAGATTGACGAGTACGTCAGCTAATTGCTTATCCATCACACTATCGGGCGATCTGGCAACACTCATGCGAGCAAAATCCACCGCTTGCAGATAGGTTTCGTAACCGACAACAACGGCACACGTCGCTGGATCAACCGGAATGGTGCAAGAAGCACTGGCAGACGCCGGTGTACAACCCGGAAAGCTGGGGCTGGCTGGCAAAGCGACACCGGGGGCGGCGATGGGTTGCTGACACAACTCCGCAGTTAATCTTGGCACACCTCTAGCGTCACGAAGTAATTTGTAAAGATCGCCAAATATCTCTCCAGTGCCTTCGCCACCGCCGCCAGAGCCACCCGAACCACTGCCAGAGCCGCTACCCCCACCTGAGCCGCCACCAGAACCACTGCCTGGTCCGGCGGCAAAGGTCGTCCCGGTTGCTGTGCATAGGCACATCAATATAGCCGCAGCTAATTGACTATGTTTTACTTGTTTATGTGTTTTCATAATACACGTCCATTTCCCACACTTGGGATGCATATAAAACCGAAATCTATTTTTATTTAATTTTTAAAATAAAATCGAATTCATATAAAATAGTTTTCAATTATCTAGGGAATTTAGGTTTTTCTACGCAATCAAATAATGATTTGTAAATTAAAAATTAATATTTTAATTATTTCCCCAGATAACTGCCTGGTGTTGATTCAATAACTAGTTAAGCAGCGGATTGCAGGCGACGTGAAACACCTAAAATACCCATCAGGCCGCTGGCAAAGAGCCAGACTGCAGTAGGCACAGGCACTACTCGGCAGCTTCTGCGAAGCGGCTTTTAAGGTTTGCCAACGCTGCTGGTTTCTTCATTCGCCAAACCTGCCATTTCTAAATGGCAACCGTTCGGCAGCTAAATGTTGATTAACAATATTTCTTGAATGTTTCAGCAAGTTATTTAGTAAGAAACCGATATAGTTTTTACGCCGATGATGGCCTAAAAACCATGTCCAAGAATGGGATATTCGCGGGTAGGAAATGGGTAGATAAACTACCTATTCAGATGCAACTGCCAGAAGTATTATTTGGCGTTAATCAGGTAATAATTTGAGGTAAATTTGCAGATTGTCGGCTCTATTGTCCAAACCCAGTTTTTTGCGGATTTGCTTTCGATGCACACTGATGGTGCCAGGGGCGATATTTAGGGTCGAGGCAATGAGTTTTGTGGGTAGCCCTTGTCGGATCAAGGCAGCGACTTGGATTTGGGTGGGTGTCAATTGCTTAAGCGCAGTTGAAAGCGTTTCGGGGTTTCCAAAAGACGTCACGAGATTGGTAAGATTGATTTCAATAATATCGATCAAGCGGGTGGACTGCCGGCGACCCGTGCTGGCGCCTTTTAATTTTTTCAGAAAGGGTAATACGGTGGCCTTGATTTCCTGAAAAAGCGCGGTTTGAGCATCGTCTTTATCGGATTTCTGCTGCTTTAGCAAAACTCTAAGCGCAGTATTAATATCCATGATTTCCTGCGTACTTTTTAGCAATGCGTCTTGCGAATTCGATACCTGATTCTCGAGGTTTACACGGGTTTCGTTTAAGGTATTTTCTTCAAGCTGTTTTTCCAAAGAAATATCCCTGAAAGACCCCACATACTGGGTAATATGGGTTTCCTTATCAACCACTGCAGTGACGGTCAATGATAAGGGGAATATCTCTCCGTTTTTGCGTTTGTCCCAAATTTCACCTTGCCAATAACCCTTCTCTGCTACGGTTGACCAAATGTGTTTATAGAACTCGGCATCGTGTTTGCCTGAACGCAAAAATGTAGGTTTTTTGCCAATGGCCTCGTGTGCGCTGTAACCCGTGATACGAGTAAACGCATTATTCAAACGCAGAATCACCTTGTCTGCGTCAGTAAAGATCATGCCGTCTTCGATTTCAAATGCGGTTGCGGCAATCCGTCGGGTTTCATCCTGACTAACGCGTTCGGTGATGTCAGTCAAAGATAACAGCGTAACTGGCCCATCAGCCGATACCGCATTCTGGCAATCAAGTGTTACTGTAATAATCTTGCCGTCGGTGCGGAGCAGAGATAGTTCGCAATGTTGCCTGACCGATTGTATTTGTGCGTTCTTGAAAAACAAATGCCAGCGGTTAGTTTCTTCGGGACTCAGGTACTTGGCAAATGGCGTATCGAGCAATCTTTCACGCACGATGCCAATTAGTTTGCCGCAGCTGTGATTGGCATTCAAAATCAGTCCGTTACACGTTAGAGTCAGAAGGGAAGCAGGGGAGAAGTCGTAGAGTTGTACATAATGATTTCGGAAGGTATCTAATGCTGCATAAGCCCGACAAAGCTCATGATTCTGCATTTCCAACTCGAGTTTATGCAAATGCAGGACTTGTAAGACGCTTTCACTCGTTGGCCCACTGTTCATTCAGCATCCTTTAAAGGTTGGCGTGAAATAGCGTAGTAAAGATGGCTACCAACAAACGGCAGGTTTACCAAGCGCAACCTGGAAAGTTACTCTCAGATTGAATGATCGACCAAAACTTATCGGCAGTTATTCTATCGTGAAACTTCCAAATTCGAGAGTGATAAGTACGGGCGTTAGTGACGGGCGTACCAATCTATCGCTACTACGGGGCTGAATTACGCTTGAAAGCTTATCTGCCCATCAAGCTACTACGACTATTTTTGGAAATTTAAGAACATTGCCGAGGCCTTAACCTTCGCCCGTATGACCGGGGGAAAGCGCTTTGCGAAAGCCCCCAACTTGTCCGCGCCGATGGACGGATCGCTTGGGTGAAATGGTAAAGCTGCCCCAGGTACACGAAGGGAGGCAGTAAGTGTTATTGCTGCGCGCAGATTTGAGCTGGAACTGTTAGCTAGTACAATCTTAGGCATACCCGCACCTGAGTAAATTATGGCCAATACCCTCAATCACCTGCTCCAAGCCTATAGGCAACTGCAACGCGACGGCGAAGACAGCGTATTGGCGACCATTATCGAAACCTTCGGCTCGACCTACCAAAAAGCCGGGGCGCGGATGCTGATGACCAAGCGCGGCGATCTGATCGGCCTATTAGGTGGCGGCTGCTTTGAGCGGGATTTGCTGGAACAGGCGGCTTCGGTGTTCGATACCGGCCATGCCAAAACCGTGTTTTACGATATGCGTGCCGAGGAAGACGTGATCTGGGGTTTGGGCTTGGGTTGTAACGGTGCGGTGCGGGTATTACTTCAGCTATTAACAGCCGAGCAGGATTTCAGCCCATTAGATCGCTTGGTTGAAGCCGCGCAAGCGCAGGCTCACGGCGTATTGGTGACGGTCGTCGATTCCACGCATGCGGATTTTCCGACCGGCCACAGCCAGTTTTTGCCGGTAAGTATGATAGCCGAGCAGCCGAGCTTATCCCGCGCCCCGTTTCCCTTTGCATCGGCAGCGCTGCACACCGCCTTGCAGCAAACCCCGCGCATTGAGACGCATCTGCTTAACGGTCAGGAAATCAAAGCCTTTTACGACCCGGTGCAACCGCCTTGGTGCTTGCTGATATTCGGTGCCGGTGCCGACGCGATACCGCTGGTGAATTGTGCCAAATCCCTGGGTTGGCGCGTGACCTTGGTCGATTACCGGCCCGCATACATCAAACCGGAGCGCTTTCCGTTGGCTGATCAGTTATTGCATCTGACACCGGAACACGTACCAGTAGAACTGGAGTTAGATCGCTTCAAGGCGATCATGATGATGACGCACAACGTCGAATACGACCAACGCTATCTGCAAGCCATCGTTCACTGTAGAGTGCCTTTTATCGGATTGCTGGGGCCGGCGCATCGCAAGCAACGGCTATTGCAAAGCTTGGGTGATGATGCGACGCTGATCAGTGGTCGAGTGTTCGGCCCGGTGGGCTTGGATATTGGTGCAAAATCTCCCGAAGAGATAGCCCTGTCGATCGTGGCGGGCATCCATGCCCAGCTTAATGGTCGTAGCGGCCTGCAATTGGGTAATGACATAGTCGCGACCGCGCATGAATGCAGCCATTGATCAGGTGTATGCGGTTATCCTGGCGGCCGGTGCCGCCAGCCGGATGGGCAGCCCCAAACAATTGCTGGCATGGCAAGAGCGCCCCTTGTTGGCGCATGCCATAGCCAGCGCCAGGGCCGTTTTAACGGAGCGGGTTGTGGTGGTGTTGGGCGCGTATTCACATGCTATTCAAACCGCTATGGAACTGAATGAGGTAGTTGTCGCACATAATCCGCAGTGGGATCAGGGTATGGCCAGTTCGATTCAGGTCGGTATCCAGGCCCTACCGGCAAGCGCCAGCGCGGTTTTGTTGATGTTGTGCGATCAACCCTTAATTAACAACGCCCATTTGCAAAATCTGCTGCAGGCCTGGCAGCATGCGCCGGAGCGTATCGTGGTGACTCAATATGCGGATTCGTTCGGGGTGCCGGCTGTGTTTCCTGCCGGGTTTTTCGCGCAGCTTCTGCAGTTAAGCGGTGATCGGGGCGCCAAGTCACTGCTGATGCATTTAGAAGATACCCTCGTAAAACTGCCGTTACAGGAAGCGGCGTTGGATATCGATACGCCCGGCGATTACCAGCGCTTACAGGCCTATAAGGCGGATATCGTCGACGATGCCGGAACAGTCTGACGACTACCTGTCGAGGGTTAGAAGCCTCTTTTCCGAGTTGGGGATTCCGCAGGCGTTGCCGGCAACCAGAGGCTTAGAAATATGGCGGGAGCCGACCGAATTGGTTGTTGCGGAAATCACGCCGCAAGGTCGAGAGTTTTTGCTCTCGGCGGCAGCGGCAGCCGCTTGGCAGGCAATGAAGATGGCCGCCGCCGAGGAAGGCATTGCGCTGCTAATGGTGTCGGCATTTCGCAGTGTCGATTATCAGGCCGATATTATTCGGCGCAAACTAGGGCAGGGGATGAGTATTGACGAGATTTTGCGCGTCTTAGCGCCGCCCGGTTACAGCGAACACCATAGCGGCTGCGCAATCGATATTGGTAGCGACGATTGTCCTGAGCTAGGCGAGCGTTTCGAAAATACCCGTGCATTTCGTTGGTTAAGTAACCACGCCCAGCGGTTTAGCTTATCGCTATCGTTCCCGTGCGATAATCGTTTTGGCTATGTTTACGAACCCTGGCATTGGTGCTATCGGGGACATTCACAGAAGTTTTGACGCGTAAATGCCGCGCTCAAAGTGGCGATAACGTCCTTGTTATCGCTGAGCATGGGGCTTTAAACCTCGGCGCTGCTCAACCAAAGATCGTGCTTGTTACACAGGCTCAAGGCATAAACAGTGCCGCTGTATTCGGCTAGACTGAATTCGGAAATAGCTACCGGGTCTTTGCTGGGATCGAACATGCGCTCGTTTAGAAACTTGTAATTTTTATCCAGCAGCACGTGTTTGACAATGTAATGCTCGTAGCCTTTCATTTCGTGCGGCGTGGTGATTTTGATTGTGGCTTTGCCATCGGCTTTAGCCACTTCAATCACCGGCAGGTGCGTCGCCCCTTTGCCGGCCCAGCGGCCTTGCGCATCCTTGGTATAAAACAAATCGCCCGGCGGCGTCGGCTGTTTGCCGGCTTCGGCTTGGGCTAAGGTTGGGGCAATCATACCTACCGCTGCACCGGCGGCACTCAATCTAATAAAATCGCGACGTTCCATGAAAATTCCTTGTTATGGGTTAAGAGTTGCTCGCCGCTGAGTGAAGCACAGCATGGCTTGCTCGGCGGCGCATTTTGAGCCAGGGTTTTTCTATCCCTTAAGCGCAGGATAAAAAATGTTCGCAGCGGCTAAGGCTCGGCAGACCGCGCTAGGCGTTGAAATGTATCACGATTTCGCCCGAGTTTTGTGCTTGGTTCTATCTCTGGGCTTTTAGCGGGCTCTCATGCCCACGGTTTTGCTTTCCGGTCATAAATTCAGGCGCTGGCAGGCTGACGTTTGCCTGATCGCGTTTCCGATCTTGTCGGCCAAAAATGTTGAGCGCTGAGCAGCCGATTCTGCTCGGTCACAATGCCGAGCAGTAAGTCGACAAGTCCCATAAAATGGCTAGTCGTTGCAATTTAAAAGAAGGGGCAGGTTATGGATCATGATTTTTGGCATCAACGCTGGCAGCAGAACCAAATCGGCTTTCATAAGCAGGAGTTCAATTCAATTCTACAGACGCATTGGCCGCGCTTGACCATCCCGCAAAATGCACGGGTTTTGGTGCCCTTATGTGGAAAGAGTAAAGACTTACTTTGGCTATTAGCGATGGGCTATCAGGTAGTGGGTGTTGAACTAAGTCCGCTGGCTGTCGAGTCGTTTTTCGCCGATAACAATTTGCAGCCGACCGTGCGTCGCCAAGGCAACTTTTGGGTCAGCGAAGTGGCTGGCTTGCAGATTCTATGTGGGGATTTTTTTGCCCTGGAAGCTGCGGATGTCGGGGAGTTTGACGCAGTTTACGATAGGGGCGCGCTAGTGGCCTTGCCGCCGGATATGCGCATCGACTATGTGATGAAGCTGTCTACCTTGTTGCTGAGTGCTGCGCAAATGTTGCTGATAGCATTCGATTATCCTCAACAAGAAATGCCGGGGCCGCCGTTTAGCGTCCAAGCGGATGAGGTTGAGCGTTTATATAGTCACTGGTGTGAAGTTGAATTGCTGACCAGCGACGATGCCCTAGCGACAGAACTGCATTTTAAAGAGCGCGGCTTAACTAAAATGGTAGAGCAAACCTATAGGCTTTTAGTTCGGTAATAGAGCATGTAGTGAGTTGCCGATTTTTTAGTCCCAACGCATGAACGAAGGTGCAGTTAAGCCTTGAGGCAGTAGCGGACTGCCTAGGTTCTGTTTCATGCGTGTTTCAATGTTTCATCATGAAACGTCTTTTGCGCCGGTCGATAGTTGGCCGGCTCTTATCCCTAGCGTTTTATCGCAGAAATCACGCTTGGCACGCAAATTGATATAAAAATATTAGTGATTAATTATATTTGTGAAGTCAGCATGTTTTTTGTTCAACTCTCAGAAACCGATAAGTCAAGGTTACCCAGTACTTTTGGCTCCTATATTCAAGCCATTTGCCAGATCTTGTTTCCTGCAAATAAGCGGCAGAAGGCATCTTTGTCGCTAAGTATTTCCACCAATCTCAAAAACGAGGCAGCTATGCCAAATACGGGCGATAACTCAGTCCCAGCAAAATCCAGCTTGCTAGGCTGGGAGATAGGCACCGCGCTACTCATAAAAGTAATCCTGCTCACCGGCCTGTGGTTTCTGATATTCCGCTGGCAAGAACGCCCCGCGGTTAAACCGGACATCGCCGCGCACTTTGCCTTAACTGCCGCGCCAGTTCACAACAATCCCGATTTTCCTTCACAACCCACCCAGGAGTCTCGCCATGTTCGGTGACGATATAGTCATGCTGTCACGCATGCAGTTCGGGCTAACCGCGCTGTATCACTTCCTCTTTGTGCCCTTGACCCTGGGCATGACCTTTATCCTCGGCATCATGGAGTCGGTCTACGTCATGACCGGCAAAGAGGTGTACAAGGACATGGTCAAATTCTGGGGCAAGTTGTTTGGGATCAATTTTGCCATGGGCGTCACCACTGGTTTGACGCTGGAGTTTCAGTTCGGCACTAACTGGGCTTACTACTCGCATTACGTCGGCGACATCTTCGGGCCTTTGTTGGCCGCAGAAGGTTGGATGGCATTCTTTTTGGAATCGACCTTTGTGGGTTTGTTCTTTTTCGGTTGGGATAGGCTCAGCAAAGTCCAGCACCTTACTGTTACCTGGCTACTAGCCGTCGGGACCAGTCTATCGGCATTATGGATTCTGATTGCTAACGGCTGGATGCAGCACCCAGTCGGTGCTGAGTTTAACTACGAAACGCTACGTATGGAGATGACCAGCTTCGCTGACGTGTTCTTCAATCCGGTCGCGCAGGTTAAGTTCGTGCATACCGTGGCAGCAGGTTACGTGACTGGTTCCATGTTCGTGCTGGGGATTAGTTCCTGGTACTTGCTGAATAAGCGCGACATCGGCTTTGCTAGACGCTCGTTTTCCATTGCCTCTGCTTTTGGTCTGGCCTCTATTTTATCGGTCATCGTCTTGGGCGATGAGAGCGGCTACACCTCCGGCGAAACTCAAAAAATGAAGCTGGCAGCTATCGAAGCAGAATGGGATACCCATCCGGCCCCAGCAGGTTTTACCGTGTTTGGTTTGCCCGATCAGGACAATCAGAAAACCGATATGGCGCTCAAAATTCCTTATGTGTTGGGCCTGATCGCTACCCGCTCCCTTGATGAAGAAGTCAAAGGTCTTAAAGATTTGCGCGAAGATAGCGTACTGCGTGTCGAAAGCGGCATGGTGGCTTACGACAATCTGCAAAAGCTGCGCGCCGGCGACAACAGTCCCAGCGTCAAGCAGCAGTTTGCCGACCATAAAGCCGACCTGGGCTACGGCTTGTTGCTGAAAAAATATACCGACAAGGTTATCGACGCCGACGCAGCGACTATCCAAAAAGCCGCCAACGACACCATTCCCAAAGTAGCGCCGCTATTTTGGACCTTCCGCATCATGGTGGCCTGCGGTTTTATCATGCTGTTCATCTTTGCGATGACCTTTTACTACTGCGCCACCCGCGTTGCCGATCAAAAACGTTGGTTACTGCGCATGGCGGTTTGGTGCATCCCTTTGCCGTGGATTGCCGCCGAGACTGGTTGGTTCGTTGCCGAAGTCGGTCGCCAACCCTGGACTATCTCCGGCGTATTGCCCACCCACATGAGTGTCTCCAGCCTCAGCGCCGGGCAGCTCTGGTTCAGTATCGGCGGCTTTGCTTTGTTCTACACGATATTGCTGATTATCGAGATGTATTTGATGTTGAAGTACGTCCGCCTCGGGCCCAGCAGTTTGCATACCGGGCGTTATTGCTTCGAACCCCAACCTGCCTAATCCATTTATCAATAGGAGTTCATTATGTTTGATTATGAAACCATCCGCCTGATTTGGTGGGTTTTTATCGGAGTCGTCGGCATTGCGTTCGCATTGACCGAAGGCTTTGATTTCGGGGTCGGCACTTTGCTGCCGTTTATCGGTAAAACCGATGTGGAGCGCCGGGTAATCATCAACACCGTCGGTGCCACCTGGGAAGGTAATCAGGTTTGGCTGGTGCTGTTGGGCGGCGCGATATTTGCGATTTGGCCGGCAGTCTATGCCACGCTGTTTTCCGGGCTATATGTGGCGATGCTGTTGGTGTTGTTTTCCTTGTTCTTTCGGCCGGCCGCGTTTGATTACCGTAGCAAGATCGAAGATCCGCGCTGGCGCAATAGCTGGGACTGGAGTTTGTTTATCGGTAGCAGCTTGCCACCGGTATTGTTCGGTGTGCTGGTCGGTAACTTGATTTTGGGTCTGCCATTTCATTTCGACAACGATCTGCGTTCATTTTATGACGGTTCTTTCTGGGCCTTGCTGAGTCCGTTTGCCTTGCTATGCGGCGTGACGGGATTGTTGCTAACCACCTTTCATGGCGCTTTATTTCTGAAATGGCGTAGTGAAGGTGTCATTCATGAGCGGGCAGTAGCTACTATTAACGGACTTGGACCCATGCTTTTGCTGGCCTTGGCCGCTACAACGCTATGGGTGTTCGTTGCCATTGATCGCCCCGAAATCACGCAAATGGCGGCTACTGATGCGCCATCCAATCCATTGAATAAAACCGTGATTGCTCAGGGCGCCACTTGGCTACAACATTTCATGGCTTACCCTTGGATGTGGTTGGCGCCCATCATCGGGTTTATGGGAATTGCACTGGCTTGGCTGTTAGGCAAAAGTGATTCGCGAATGGGGGCCTTTGTTTCGAGCAGTCTAGGCATTGTTGGGATTGCCTTGACCGTTGGTTTTGGCCTGTTCCCATTCTTATTGATTTCCGCTACTGACCCACGTTCCAGTTTAACGTTGTGGGATGGCAGTTCCAGTCATAACACCATGCTGTTGGCGTTCTGGATCACCGTCGTATTCTTGCCCATCGTGCTGCTCTACACCCGTTTTGTGTATCGGGTGATGTGGGGCAGCGTTACCGAAGCCGCTGTTCTTAAAGACAGTCACACACTTTATTAAGGAGACACATCATGTGGTATTTCGCTTGGATACTTGGCGTCGGTTTCGCGGCGTCCTTCGCCATCATCAACGCCATGTGGCTGGAATCGGTGTGCGACATCGATCATCACGGCATCGATCAATCGTGCGAGAGCTTGGCGCAACGCAGCAAAGAGAGGATGTCATGACCACAGACCGCATTATTCGTATCGTCGCTGGCTTGTTTATTCTGCTGTCCTTAAGTTTGGGGGTTGAAGGCAGTCCCTTATTTCAATCCGGCAATTGGCTTTGGTTTACCGCATTCGTCGGGGCCAATTTGTTTCAAAGCGGTTTTACCCGATTCTGCCCGCTGGAAATGATTCTTAAAAAATTGGGCATAAAAGAAAGCTGCCAGTAGCAGCTGCAAAAAATAATTATCTTTCAATTAGGAGTAGTCTCATGGCAAAAATCGTAATCGTAGGCGCGGGCATCGGCGGTATCCCGATGGCATTGGAAATGAAAGAAAACGCTCGGAAAGAAGACGAGGTAGTGGTGATCGCCGATACCCCAACTTTTCATTTTGTGCCCTCCAATCCCTGGGTAGCAGTGAACTGGCGCAAGCCGGAAGACATAAAGGTTGAACTGGCGCCGATGTTCAAGAAAAAGAAAATCGGCTTTATTCAACAAAAAGTGACGCGCTTTCATCCCGAAAACAATCAAGTCGCCCTAGCCGACGGCACTATGGTTGATTATGATTTTCTGATCATCGCCACCGGTCCAAAATTGGCTTTTGGCGAGGTGCCAGGCTTGGGTCCCGATGGTCATACCCAATCCGTTTGTCATGTTGATCACGCCGGCGAATCCGGAGAGTTTTGGAATAACTTTGTCGAAGACCCGGGTCCGATTATTGTCGGTGCCGCACAGGGAGCTTCCTGCTTTGGCCCGGCCTATGAATACATGTTCATCGCCGAAACCGATCTGCGCCAACGTAAAATCCGCGATAAAGTCAAAATGACCTATGTTACCTCCGAGCCTTATGTCGGCCATTTGGGCTTAGGCGGCGTGGGCGATACCAAGGGCATGTTAGAAGCGGAGATGCGCAGCAAGCACATTAACTGGATCTGCAATGCCAAAATCGACAAGATCGAAGCCGGCATGATGTATGTCACGGAAGTGGATGAAAACGGCCAGGAGAAAAAGAAACATGAATTGCCGTTTAAACACAGTATGATTCTGCCGGCGTTCAAAGGCGTTGATGCGCTACTAGGCATCGACAAACTGGTGAATCCGCGCGGCTTCGTGATTGTGGATGAAAATCAGCGCAACCCGACCTACAAAAACGTCTATTCAATCGGCGTCTGCATCGCCATTCCAGCGCTGGAGCAAACCCCGGTGCCGACCGGCACGCCCAAGACCGGTTACATGATCGAATCGATGGTTACCGCCACCGCGCATAACATTCGTGCGGAACTCGACGGCAAGCAACCCAAGGAAAAAGGCACCTGGAATGCACTGTGTTTGGCGGACTTTGGCGATTCGGGCGTCGCTTTCCTGGCCATGCCGCAAATTCCGCCGCGTAACGTGCAGTGGGCTTCAAGCGGTAAATGGGTGCATTTAGCTAAAATTGGTTATGAAAAATACTTTATGCGCAAAGTTCGCAAGGGTATCAGCGAGCCTTACTACGAAAAACTGACCTTAAAAATGTTTGGCATTATGCGTCTGAAAGGCTGACACTGGTTTATGCCGCGCTGGTATGGAATGACAAACAGTCTTGTTTCGTTGGTCTACCAATGGAACGGCGCGTCTAAACTTCCATACCACCCCATTTGCCCTAACTGAATGCAGATTACTCAATGACACATCGAATTTTTTGGCGGCTAATGTTCGCGCTGATGCTGGTTTTGGATACGGCCTTGGCCGTTGCGGAGCCCAGTCAGTACAGCCTGGAACAAGCCATTGAAACCGCATTAGCTAACAATCCGGAGCTTGGCATCATGCAAGCCCGCATCGAGCAGGCCAACGCGCA
The DNA here is from genome assembly GCA_002083615.1 of Proteobacteria bacterium ST_bin11. Classification (GTDB taxonomy): domain Bacteria; phylum Pseudomonadota; class Gammaproteobacteria; order Methylococcales; family Methylomonadaceae; genus Methylomonas. The sequence continues at coordinate 41,724 of MSXO01000049.1, forward strand.
GTTAGGCGAATCTTTGGCCAGTTTTTACCCGCAAATCAAAGCCAGTTTGTCGTATCAGCACAGCGATAATCCGGCGCAAGCCTTTGCGATGATCATTGCCCAGCGCCGGCTCAGCTTTGCCGGCAACGACTTCAATCATCCCGGCGGGGTTGATAACTATCGGCCACAAGTAACGGCGACGTACTCGTTGTTTCGCGGCGGGCAAGATTATTACCGTAAACAAGCGGCAGAACTGGGAGTCGAGACCTCGGAACTGGAAAAGGCCGCGACCCGTAATCAATTGGTGAATAACGTCACCGCAGCCTATTACGGCGAGTTAGCGGCGATGGAAGCGCATGAGATTAGTCAGCGCTCCATCACAGCGGTGCAAAGCGAGCTGGATCAGTCGCGGATTCGCTTCGATGCCGGCACCGTCTTAAAATCCGATGTCTTGTCCCTGGAAGTGCAATTAGCGGAAGCCAAGGATGCGGAAATCCAAGCCGCTAATGCTATTGAGTTGGCGCAGAGTATGTTGAAAACCTTGCTGGGTTTGCCCGCTAACGAAACCTTTGTTATCAACTCAACTCAACAAGCCGCATTACCCGCCAGTCCGGCGGTTTTCGACGAATTACTCAATCAGGCGCTCAGTAGTCATCCTGAATTGCAAGCCGCCCAGAAACGCGTCGCTATGGCCGAACGTCAGCTTGATGTCGCGCAAGCCGCCCACTTACCCCGCGCCGACGCCTTTGTCAGTTACGGTTCTGATAGTAAGGATCTGGCCTTCAGCAGCAATCGCGATAACGTCACGGCTGGCGTGATGGTGGAAGTGGATGTGTTTTCCGGCTTTGCCGCGCAGGAAAGAATCAAGAAAGCCGAGCATGAATTAACCGCCGTTCAAGAGGCTGCCAGGCAGACCCGGTTACGCATTGAACATCAGCTCAAATCGGCGCAAGTCAAATTGCAAGACGCTCTAAGTCGCGCCGAGGTCAGCGCCGCAGGGGTTAAAGCCGCAGAAGAAGCCTTGCGTTTAGTCAATGAACAGCGCCAAGCCGGCGTGGTGACCGTGACTCGCTACATCGAAGCCGAGGTCGCGCGCGATAAGGCGCATACCCGGCAAATCACCGCACGTTTCGATGCCTTGCGGGCCGAAGCGGAACTCAAACAAGCCACCGGTTACTGGCAATAAAGG
>MSXO01000049.1:42946-47445 GCA_002083615.1 Proteobacteria bacterium ST_bin11
GCGGCAGCGATCACGGCGCTGTTGCTGGTGATTTTGTTTGCCTTGGGTATTTTGGGCGGCGATAAAAAGACCGAACCCGGCAACACTGCTTTGCCTGAGAGCAGCTTGCCCGCCAATGCACAGACCCTAAAAGTGGGCACACAAACTGCGGAGAACAATTTGTCCTGGCAGGGCGTGGTCAAATCCCGCTTGGCGGCGAAAATTGCCCCTAAATTGAATGCGCGCATCCTGGAAATAGCCGTCAATCCGGGCGACAAAGTCAAACAAGGCCAGGTCATTGCCCGTCTCGATGATCGCGATTTGCGAGCGGCTTACAACGCGGCCAGCGCGGGACAGGCGGCAGCCCAGGCTCAGGCGGCTCAGGCCAATGCCGAAGAAAAACGCATTATCGATCTGTACAACAAGCAAGCGGCCACCCGGCAAAACTACGAAGCCGTGCTGGCGCAAGCGCAAAGCGCTCGAGCCATGGCCAATCAAGCCGCCAGTTCCGCGCAACAGAGTAAAGTGATGCTTGGCGAAAATGTGCTCTATGCACCGTTCGACGGGGTAGTCGGTGAGCGTTTGCAAGAGCCGGGCGACATGGGCTTGCCCAATCAAGCCATCGTCACCTTGCACAAACCCGATGACTTGCGTCTGGAAGCATCAATTGCCAGCCACTGTGCTGCGGCCATTAAGTTAGGCATGGAAGTAAAAGTGCGCTTCGATACGCCCCAGCAAACGCTGGCGGCGACGGTCGACGAAATTGCGCCGGAAATTGATCCGCAAACCCGCACCCTGGCGGTAAAAGTAAAATTACCCAACATGCCTGGTTTGCAGCACGGCCAGTTCGGTTGGCTGGAACTGGCTTGTGCCAGCGCACAGCAGGCCGTGATGATCCCTTCGGCGGCCATTTTGCATTACGGGCAACTGCAAGCCGTCAAAGTGCTGGACGGGCAACGGCTGCTTACCCGGCATATTCGCACCGGTAAGCAGTATGGCGATCAGGTCGAAATACTATCCGGACTGCGCGCAGGCGAAACCATCTTGAGTAACGCTGGGTTGGGGGAATGAGCGAAGTGAACAAAACCATGGAAGCGAAAAAGGACAGTCTGACGGTTGCCATTGTCCGCTTATTCACCACCTCGCATTTGTCGCTGCTGTTTTTATTGATTTCGCTGTTGGCAGGTGCGGCGGCGCTGACTTTGACGCCACGCGAGGAAGATCCGCAAATCATCGTGCCGGTGATGGATGTGTTTGTGCATTATCCAGGCGCCAGCAGCGAAGAAGTGGAAAAGCGGGTGACCACACCGCTGGAAGTATTATTAAAGCAAATTCAGGGTGTGGAATATGTCTATTCCGCCTCCCGGCCCGGCGAAGCGCTGGTGACGGTACGTTATCGAGTGGGAGAGAGTATCGAAGACAGTTTGATTAAAACCCGCGACAAGTTGCAAGCCAATCTGGACATCATCCCGCCCGGCGTCAGCGATTGGGTGGTCAAGCCGGTGGAAATTGATGACGTGCCGATCTTGCTGCTGAGCCTGTCCATGCCCAAGGCTCAAGAAGATATCATGGCGGTGCGCCGCATCGCCGAGGAACTGATCGAGCGTTTGCGTGCCATTGACGACGTGGGCAAAAGTTGGGTAATCGGCGCGGCGCCACGGCAAATTTCGGTGTATCCCGATTCCGCCAAGTTGCAAGCCAGCGGCCTGAGCCTGCCGGAAATACAGCACGCTTTGGCGCAGAGCAATGTCAATCTGCCAGCCGGGCGTTTGAATCAGAATAATAGCGAAATTCTGCTGGAAGCCGGGCCGCATTACGAAACCCCGGAGCAGATTGGGGCGACGGTCTTAAAAAACGTTGCGGGCCGCTTGGTTTACTTGCGCGATGTGTCGCAGATCGTCGATGGCCCGCAAGACACTGACTATTACACCCGCATCGGCTTCGGTCCCGGCGTTGAGCAAATGAAAACGGTAGGGCACAAGGGCGGTCCTTTGCCGGTGGCCGGCGAAGAGCGGCAAATGGCTACCATCGCCATCGCTAAACGCCGTGGCAGCAATGCCGTCGGCGTGGCCGAGCAGGTGCTGGCCTTAACCGAAGATCTACATGGCACGCTGATTCCTGATGAAGTGCTGGTTACGGTCACCCGCAACTACGGCGAAACCGCCGATCACAAAGTCAATGAATTGGTGATGCATCTAAGCATCGCGATTCTGACCATTATTGTTCTATTGGCGCTGGCGTTGGGTTTTAAGGAATCGCTGATCGTCTCGTTGGCGGTGCCGATGACCTTTGCGATTACCTTGCTGTGCGATTTGATTTTCGGTTACACCATCAACCGGGTGACGCTGTTCGCGTTGATTTTATCCTTGGGTTTGCTGGTCGATGACCCGATTGTGGATGTCGAGAACATTCATCGCCACTACAAAATGCGTAAAGAGCCACCGTTACAAGCCTTGCTGACAGCGGTCGACGAAATTCGTCCGCCGACCATCTTGGCAACCTTCGCGGTGATCATGTCCTTCGTGCCGATGTTTTTTATCACCGGGATGATGGGGCCGTACATGGCGCCGATGGCCTTTAACGTGCCGATAGCCATGTTAATGTCCTTGCTCATCGCCTTCACGGTGACGCCTTGGGCCAGCTATAAATTGTTAAAAGGCGATTACGGTAAAGATCACGGGCCGGAATTTCGGCTACAGGAATCCCGCGGTTTCAAGCTGTATCAAGCCATTATGGCGCCGCTACTGAGCCACAAATCAAAAGCCTTGTGGTTTTTGCTGGCGGTGTTCGTGGCATTTGTCCTGTCCACGCTGATGGCCGTGACCCGAGTGGTGCCTTTAAAACTGCTGCCGTTTGATAATAAAAACGAGCTGCAATTGGTGATTGATATGCCGCGCGGCTCTTCCCTGGAGGCCACTAATGAAGTGGCTTCGGCCTTGGGTCAATATCTGGCCACGGTGAACGAGGTCAGCAGCTATCAGACCTATGTCGGTTTGGCATCGCCTATGGATTTTAATGGCTTGGTGCGACATTACTATTTACGCCAGGGTGCCTATGTCGGCGACCTGCGTATCATTCTGGTGGATAAATCTCGCCGCGGGCAACAATCCCATGCCATTGCGATGAGGATGCGTCCGGATATCGAACGGATCGGCCAAAAATACGGCGCCAACTTAAAAATTGTAGAAATGCCGCCGGGGCCGCCGGTGCTGTCCAGTGTGGTTGCGGAAATTTACGGGCCGCCGGAAGCCGGTTATCAGGATTTGGTGAGCGTGTCTAAACAAGTTCGTGAACATTTGCAGACGACCGAGGGCGTGGTGGATGTGGACGATTATGTGCAAGCGCCGCAAGACCAATGGCAATTTGTGTTGAATCAGGACAAAGCAGCGCTATTGGGCATTACCAATCAGCAGGTGGCTAGTAGCTTGAAACTGGCGGTAGAAGGCGGCGTAGCCGGCACTTTGCATATCGCCAGCGAACGCCAACCCTTGCTGATCACACTGCAATACCCCAGAGCGGCGCGTTCCTCGGAAGCCGATTTGTTAAACCTGTCGGTGAAATCGGCGAAAGGCGATTTGATCCGCTTAAGCGAAATCGGTCGATTCAGCCACGAATTAGCGGATCAAACCATCTATCACAAAAACTTACGCCAGGTGTCGTATGTACTGGGCGAAATGGCCGGCCGCAGCCCGGTGGAAGCGGTATGGGATCTGCAGGATGCCTTGGAACAGCAGCCGCTACCACCCGGTTATAGCGCCGAAATGGCCGGGGAGGGCGAATGGAAAATCACCGTCGATGTATTCCGCGACCTTGGTTTGGCGTTCGCGGCGGCGATGGTGATGATCTATATCCTGTTGGTGGGGCAGACCGGCTCTTTGGGCGTGCCGCTGATCATGATGATCGCTATTCCCCTGACGGTAATCGGCATCATGCCGGGCTTTTGGTTTATTAATCTGTTCGCGTCCGATGTGGGGCAATTTGCCGATCCCGTGTATTTCACCGCCACGGCCATGATTGGCATGATCGCCTTGGCCGGGATCGTGGTGCGCAACTCCATCATCTTGATTGATTTTATCGAGAACATTTATAGGGGCAACCCGGACATCAGTCTGGCCGACGCCATTATCGAAGCCGGCGCCACGCGTTTGAATCCGATTTTTTTAACGGCTGCCTCGGCAGTGTTAGGTTCAGTGATGATCGTCCTCGACCCCATCTTTTCGGGCCTGGCCTGGAGCTTTATCTTTGGCATTATCGCTTCCACCTTATTTTCCTTGGTGGTGATCCCGTTGGTGTATTTTTTGATCAACCGCGATATGCCCAAGCAAGTGCAAGTCGAAGACTAGCTTCGTGGCGCCCGCCATGACAATTCAGCGGGCGTGGCACCGAGCGTTTTTTGTATACTCGCTACCTATAAACCCATCCCTTAGCTTTGAGGCCACCCCTATGAAACAATCAAACCGCGTTTGCTACTTACTTTCTGTGTTGGGATTATTGACGTGTGTGTCGCCGCTGGTGCAAGC
>MSXO01000007.1 GCA_002083615.1 Proteobacteria bacterium ST_bin11
GCCTAAGCAGTGAAGAGCCGGCTATTCTAATGCTATAGACAATGATCGTCAAGAAACTATTTCGATCCGGGCAAATTTTCTCTTACCTACTTGATAAATACGCTTGCCGGGCGCCGAAATTAGGACTTTGGGATCTTCCAGTTTTTCCCCATCGACCTTTACAGCGCCCTGCTTAATGAGACGCAACGCCTCAGAAGTGCTCTCCACCAACCCGGCGTTTTTTAGCAGGTTAGCGATCGGCATCCCCTGACCTCCGACATTAATTTGAAGCTCCTCGATATCATCCGGCAACACACCACGCTGAAACCGAGCTTCGAAATTCTCGAGCGCCGCTTTTGCAGGCTGAAACCCATGGAACCTAGAAACAATCTCCTGAGCAAGCGCGACTTTGTAATTTCTTGGATTTTCACCGCCCTCACAAGCAGCCCGCCAACTCTCTATTTCAGTCATGGACTTAAAGCTCAATAACTTAAAATATCGCCACATCAGCTCATCGGAAATCGACATGATCTTGCCAAACATATCGTCAGGTACGTCAGCGATACCTATGTAGTTGTTAAGTGACTTGGACATTTTCTGCACACCATCAAGCCCTTCCAAAATCGGCATGGTCAACACGACCTGCGGTTTTTGCCCATAACCTTCCTGCAATTGCCGGCCCATCAACAAGTTAAACTTCTGATCGGTACCGCCCAGCTCAACGTCGGCCTTCATTACCACCGAGTCATAGCCCTGAATTAATGGGTATAGGAATTCGTGAATCGCTATAGGTTGGCCGCCCTTATATCGCTTATTGAAATCATCGCGCTCCAGCATTCTCGCGACGGTATTTCTCGCGGCTAACTGAATTAACTCGGCACTTGTCATTTCGCCCATCCATGCCGAATTAAACTTCACCACGGTTTTATTTGGATCGAGGATCTTAAACACCTGAGCTTGATAGGTTTTGGCATTATCCGCCACCTCTTCACGACTCAACGGCTTGCGCGTGACGTTTTTGCCCGTGGGATCCCCAATCATTGCCGTAAAGTCGCCAATCAGAAATTGCACGTTATGGCCGGCATCCTGAAATTGCTTGAGCTTGTTTATCAGTACCGTGTGGCCCAGATGCAAATCGGGCGCTGTCGGATCAAAACCCGCTTTAATCGTTAAAGGTCGATTTTCCTCAAGCTTTTTGATCAAATCCGATTCCAGCAAAATTTCTTCTGCACCATAACGCAGCTGAGCCAAGGTTTCTTGCAACAATTTACTCTCCCGATAGCCTTAAGTTTTGGGGCCGCATTATAAGGGATGCAATTGTACGGAAGGATAAAAAATGGCCTTTTGTTGGCCTTATGCGCCAAAATTGCCTACAATTCGAGGCTCGACAAACAATGAAGTGTGATTACTGTGAAGAACAGAATACTCAAGTCGGTGTTATTAGGCACCTGCACTGTTGTTGCCGCTAGCGCAAGTTACGGATTGATATCCCATAAAAGTTTTGAAGAAAAAAAGACTTTGGAGCAGGACAGACTTATCTCATCCAAGATCAACCAATACACTAAGTATGTTGCACCACCTGAATCGCAACATCTTGACGTAACCGAAGAACTGGAACATACCGTTAAATCCGGCGAAAACCTTTCCAGCATTTTCTCAGCCTTAAATCTTAGCCGAGAGGATTTGCACAAAATCATACACGCCAATGCCACCGGCCGACAATTTGCCGATGTCGAACCTGGTCAGGATGTTGTCGCAACCCTAAATGCATCCGGCGAACTGGAACAGCTGACCTACAGCAAAAACCCATTCGAAACATTAATCGCCACTCGACATGACGACGAATTCGATGTGGCCTTATTGAGCAAAAAAGTTGATTATCAAGTTGCTAGCAGCAGAGGCACGATCGATTCTTCGCTATTCGAAGATGGCAAGGAATCTGGTCTTCCAGAAAAAATTATCCTCAAATTAGCCGACATTTTTGCTTGGGATATCGATTTTGCTTTGAGCTTAAGAGATGGCGATCAATTTACTGTGATCTATGAGAAGCTGTTTGTGGACGGAAAAGAATTCGACACAGGCGAAATCCTATCGGTCGAATTTGTCAATCAAGGCAAAATCTATACTGCCGTGCGCTTTGAAGATAACCAAGGGAATACCGGATACTACACCCCGGACGGCAACGGTTTACGCAAGGCCTTCCTGCAAACCCCAATGGATTTTGCCAAAATCAGCTCGCATTTTAACTTGCACCGCAAACACCCTATTTTGAACACCATCCGTGCCCATAAGGGCGTCGACTATTCCGCAGCGATCGGTACGCCAGTTAAAACGACAGGGGATGGCAAAATCGTCTTCCGCGGCGTAAAAAACGGCTACGGCAATGTTGTGGAAATCGAACACGGTCAAAAATATTCAACCTTGTACGCCCACTTGTCTGGCTTTAAATCGGGCCAAAAGCTAGGTAGCGCCATTAAACAAGGCGATGTAATCGGTTACGTCGGCAAAACCGGCTTAGCTACCGGCCCACATTTGCACTATGAATTCCGCATTGGCGGTGAGCACGTTAACCCGGTTACCGCAAAAATAACGCACTCGATAACTATGGACAGTGCTTTGCTAGCAAAATTCAAGGCACAAACCCAGCCATTTATGGCACAACTTAAACAAGCCAAAGGCCAGGCATTGGTTGCGCAAAACTGAAACGGTGTCCGAGCTTTATATAGGCTTAATGTCAGGGACCAGCATCGACGGCATCGATGCTGGTCTCGTCGATTTTAGCGACGGCAAAATTCAGCTTGTCGCCTTTCATTACCAACCATTTTCCGCCGAACTCCGGCAAACAATTCACAATCTAAGCCAACCGAAACAGCTGATTCTGTTGACGGATTATGGCTCGCTAGACAACCGGATTGGCCGCCTGTTTGGCGAAACCGCGAAGAATCTTTTAGCTAAGGCGAATGTCAAGGCAAGTACCATAAAAGCTATAGGCAGTCACGGCCAAACTGTTTGTCACGCACCGGAAACCGAAAATGGTTTTTCTCTACAAATCGGCGACCCTAATCAGATTGCAGAAATCACAGGCATTACAACAATCGCAGATTTCCGCCGCCGCGATATGGCCGCCGGTGGTCAGGGTGCCCCCCTAGTTCCAGCGTTCCACCAAGCCGTTTTTGGCGATGCCGAGCAAGCGAGGACAGTAGTCAATATCGGGGGTATCGCCAACATCACTGTCTTAAACGAGAAACCCGTGATTGGTTTCGATACCGGCCCCGGTAACGGCCTGATGGATTGGTGGTGTAAAGAGCACTCCAACCAGCCTTACGATCGCAACGGCGACTGGGCAGCCCAAGGCCAACCGCAGCAAGCCCTGCTCGATGCATTAAAAGACGACAACTATTTCCGGCTAACGCCACCCAAAAGTACAGGCAAGGAATACTTTTCGCCTGCTTGGTTGGGACAGAAGCTCAGCTTATTTCCAGATCTTAAGCCCGAAGACATTCAAGCCACACTTTGCCAGTTCAGCGCCGAGACTATCGCCAAAGCTATTCGTCAATACGCGCCCGACACGCTGCAAACCCTGGTATGCGGCGGTGGCGCGCATAACGGTCTATTGATGTCCGTTTTGCAAAAGTGCCTGAATATGCCGGTAATTTCAACGGCGGAACGGGGAATCGACCCGGATCATGTAGAAGCTATTGCGTTTGCATGGCTTGCAAGGCAAACCCTTAATAACCTACCGGGAAATCTGTGTAGCGTCACGGGCGCAGCTACGCCCGTGGTATTAGGAGGGGTTTATCCGGGTAAAAACGGTTTACGCTGAGAATGAAGAGCCGCAACCGCAAGTTGTGGTAGCGTTAGGATTACGAATTACGAACTGCGCTCCAGAAAGATCTTCCTTGTAATCGATTTCAGCGCCGCTAAGGTACTGTACGCTCATCGAATCAATCAGCACCGTCACTCCGTCTTTGAGGATTTGCGTGTCGTCGTCGTTAACCTCCTCATCAAACGTAAAACCGTACTGAAAGCCGGAACAGCCACCACCACTAATATAAACTCGTAGCTTAAGATTATCGTTACCCTCTTCCTGAATTAAACCCGCTACTTTTTGCGCGGCACTGTCGGTAAAAACAATAGGATCGGACATATAAAACTCTATAAGCAATTGAAAGACAGAATGATTATGACTATACCTAGTAAATCAGTCAAGAATTATCAACGATATTTCCCTCACCAACACTTAAAGCCACAAGCAAGCAACAACTGCGCTAATATTTGCGATGGATTTCGCCGGAACTTTGTAGCGCAACGCTTAGAGTTAGAGAGCTGACAATCACAGTCAAAATGGTTCATTTAGGAGGCCAAAAATGCTTATCACCTTCCTCAGACACGCCACCGCAGAAGACGGCTGCCTATCGATATCCGACGCGGATCGGGCCTTAATCGATAAAGGCGAAAAGCAGATAAAACGCCTAGCAGCCTTTTGTTTAAGCAAAGGCTTGATTCCGGGATCGGTATATTGCAGTCCGCTGCTGCGCGCCCAACAGACAGCAAGGATGCTCAACCAACGCCTGCCGGGTTGCCCTGCCCCACAAACCGTGAATTGGTTAGGCATCGACACCACCTCACCAGCAATACTCGCAGAACTTACCAAACTAGCTAAGCAAAATCTCGATGACGTTTGGCTTGTGGGCCACGAACCGAACTTCTCCGCTACCGTATCCCGTTTACTGGACACCGTTTCCGAGAAGATTGTGATCAAAAAAGCCTCGCTGACCCGCCTGGACGCCGATTTTTCGAGTCAAGCTTCGGCAAAGTTACTATGGAGCATCCCTAACTCATTGATGCGCTGAGGAAACCCAAACTTAAGCCAATTGTTCAAGCAAACCGGTGCTACATGCCAAGACTTCGACATCGGTTTGCCAATGCACAATACGTCAACACAATTCTGATCGTAGCGTTTTGCTGACAAACCGGCAAAACTGCCCTGAACCAAGCCAAAGGCCTGAAAAAAGGTACCAACTTTACGCAAGTAAATAGACCCTTTCCCAAAGATAAAGCCGTCCTGCCTCCAATCGATCTTCCCGGAAAACTTGCCTATTCAAAGCAAATTTTTCAATGAACAACGCAAGTCTTTCTAAGCAACTATCTCCTCGTCCACAAGATAACAACCCGGATCCTCGGCCCAAAAATCCCCTGTCATTTGCTGAGCCCGCACACGGGTGTTGCCGTTGCAGATGCTTTGGAAATGACAGTCACCACACCGGCCTTTCAGCGGCCGGGGTGACGCTTTCAATCCAGCCATCAGTGGGTCGCTAATGTCAGGCCAGATTTCAGAGAAAGGTCTTTTGCGGACGTTGCCTAAGCCATAATGCCACCAGAACGTGTCCGGGTGAACATTACCGAGATTGTCGATATTGGCGACGTTGACGCCGGAGGCGTTGCCGCCCCATTGCTGCAATTTAGCCCGAATATGCTCGGCTTGCTCGGGGAAGTGGCGCTTAACCCAATGCAGAAAATACACTGCATCGGCATCGTTATTGCCGGTCACCACTTCCCTATGCAAGCCTTGTTTTTCCCAGCTTAAAGACTTTTCAAACAAGCTGTCCATGACCTTGCGGGTTAATTGAAACTCGGCGTCGTCCTTACGATTCTTATTGCCCCGACCGCCGTAATTCAAATGCGACAGGTAGAATTTGTCGATGTCTTCGTCGTCCATCAATTGCAACAGACCTTCGAAGTCGTGGGCATTGTCTTGGGTCAGCGTAAACCTGACCCCGGCTTTGATGTTGTGTTCGTGGCATAAACGAATACCGGCCAAGGACGCCTCGAACGAACCTTGCTTCTGACGGAATAAGTCATGAGTCTGACCAATACCATCCAAGCTGACACCGATATATTGGTAGTCAATCGCGACGATTTGCTCGATGTTGGTGTGATCAATCAGCGTACCGTTGCTGGACAGAGCTACATAAAAGCCCATGTCGCGGGCCCGCTGCGAGATGGCAAAAATATCCGGATGCAGCAGCGGCTCGCCGCCGGACAGGATCAACACCGGTACCTTGAACGCCTTCAGGTCGTCCATCACCGTGTAAATCTCCTGCGTGCTTAATTCGCCAGGGAAATTGATGTCGGCCGACGTGGTATAGCAATGCTTGCAGGTTAAATTACAGCGGCGGATCAAGTTCCAGATTACCACCGGCCCGGAGGGTTTGCGCGGCGCAGTCAGAGGGGTTGGATGCAGCAGTTCGCGCATGTATTGGCTCAGTCTGAACATGCTCTATCCTCCGATGCGCAAACCGGTCTTTTTTAGAATTTTGGTGCTGTAAAGCACCTCGTAGCCGCGCGCCTGTCCCCCAAGTAAATCCGCGATAATCGCAATTTGCTGCTCTGCATCCTTTTCGGTTTTGCCATGCACCATGGCGAACAAGTTGTACGGCCAGTCAGGCAAATGCCGGGGGCGCTGGTAACAGTGACTGACAAACGTTAGCTTCGCCACCTTTTGCCCCAACTCATCGACATAGCTATCTGCGACATCCCACACGGTCATCCCGTTGTAGCTGTAACCTAATTTGTAATGGTTGGGGACCGCAGCAATACGGCGGATGATCCCGGTCTGCTGCATTTCGGCCAGATGCAACATCACGACTTGGGCAGATAATCCCAGTTGCTCGGCGACGGCTTGATAGGGCTCGCTAACCAATGGCATGCCGGCCTGGGTAGCCTGGATAATTTGGCGGTCTATCTCATCGATTGACATCAGGCTTCCAATTGCAAACCAACATAGTATTCGTTGATTTTCGGCATGTTGTAGACAGTTAAGCCGGTAAGGCGCTCGATTTCCGCGATCACCATTGCCACCTGTTCCGGTTGTTCGGTGGCCAGGACAAACCACATGTTCAATGCGTGGGTACGGGCATAGTTATGTGCCACTTCCGGGAAACTGTTAACGATTTCCGTGACTTCGTCGAAGCGTTCATCGGGTACTTTCAGCGCTGCCAAAGTCAATGCGCCGCCCATTTGCTCGGCATGATACATGGGCCCAAACCGGGATAACACTCCGTCTGTCAGCATGGTTTGCAATCTTGACAGCAGTTCGGTTTCTAAAATCCCCAGTTCATCCGCGACCCGTTGATAGGGCGATGCGCAGATGGGAAAACCCAGCTGTAGGCGGTTGATAATGGCTTTGTCTATGGCGTCCATGTTTAGGCCAATTGCAGGTCGAAAGATGACTTGTTTTTAATCTCCTCACCCCAACGTTCTCCTGTTGGAGAGGGAGCGAAGCCAGCCAAATTTGCAATTGGGCGCGTATATAAGGCGCCGCGTTGCTTAAAGCAACGCCGGCTAAACAACACTTCAAAAGCATACTCGTTCAAATTGCAGACCCGACGCAACTCGGCCCACTGTTCCATAACGACTTCGCGGCTCTTGCCGTGAATCATGCAATACAAGTTATAAGGCCAGACTTCGGCCTGGCGCGGGCGTTGGTAGCATAAGTTAACGCAAGCCTGCTGGCTGATCTGGGCACCGACCTGAGCCACTTGCTGATCGGGCACATCCATCACGATCATCGCATTGGCCCGGTAGCCCAATTGACGGTGCTTGACGACGACTCCCCAACGCTTGATCAAACCTTGGGTCTTCAAGTGCGCCAAACGCTCAATTACATCCTGTTCGGTGATCGCCAATTGCTCAGCTATCGCCGCATACGGACGGGCGGCGATTGGCAAGCCGGCCTGCACGGCGGCAATCAGTTGATAGTCGATAGCGTCAATCATGCAGATCCAGCTCAAATCCTAGGTTGATGAAATAGTCGGCCAGCATCGGCAGTAGCATCGCGGGATAGCCGGTTTGAGTTTCAATGTCCGCTATCAGTGCTTTAAGATGAGATTCGCTGTCGGCAATCAACACAAACCACAAATTGAAACGATTTTCGCGCTCATAGTTATGATTAACTTCCGGAAAAGCACTCACCAATTCGGCAACTCGCGCCAAGTCTATGTCCGGTACCGCCATTGCTACCAGCGCGCTGTTGCCTATGTTATTTGGCGCGATGACCGGACCGATGCGGCTGATCATCTGTTGCTCGGATAAGGTTTGAAACGCATTCAGCACCTCGTCCTCGCTGACGCCAAGCTGCTCGGCAATGTCGCGGTATGGCGTTGGACTCAACGGAAAATCCTGCTGATAGTCGTTGAGCAGACGTTTGTGCAAGGGCGCCAGCATGTTACCAACCTATTCGGTTCGCTCGATCAGTGAAGAAAATCCCGCTCGGCTTTTGCGCCGGCAAACGGGCCGTCTCTTGAAAAGTCTCGGTGTCGTAAACCATCACTCGGTCTTCGTCGCGCACCGCCAGCCACACCGCTTCGCCGCGCGGGCTGAATTCCATGTGCAACACAGCCTTGCCGGGTTGCAGGGTTTTGACGATGTTAAAATCTTTTAAATCGATCACTTGCACGGCCTGATTGTCCGGGAAGGCGAAATTCACCCAGACTTGCCGGCCATCCGGCCGCGAGGTGACGAATACCGGTTGTCCGACTACGGGAATGCGCTTCACTAACTCCCATTTGCCAGCATCGATCACCAACACTTCATGCAGCCCCACAGCTGGCACCACCAGCCAGTCGCCGGCGACTGTCCACCCCTCCAAATGCGGCATTTTGTAGACCGGCATTTGCTCGTCGTCTTTACCGTAATCTTCCAGGATGTGTTCGACGCCCTTTTCCGGTTGCCACAAATCCAGTAAGGACAAGCCTTTCTCGCCGAACAAACCGGCGGCGTAGAAATGACCATCCGGGGTCAACAGGGCATCGTAAGGTTGTTTGCCGATGTCTTTAAACTTATTCACGATCGGTTGCCGCGGATTCTTGGCGTCGATCAACCAGATTTCGTTGCCTTCGAATAAGCTGCAAACGAAGCGTTGGCCCGGCGCATCGACCAAACCCACCACTTTAGATAACTTATTGTCTTCGCCATAGACAGCGGGGATTTCAGCCAGTTGTTCCAGCGTTACAGCGTCGAAAAGCTTCACGCCGCCTGGGGTGTAATTGGAGACGGCAATTATTTTGCCGTCCTGAGAAATCGCCCCACCGATACTGTTGCCGGCCTGGATGATGCGTTTATCGATTTTATCTTGGAGTAAATCGATTTTGGTCAATCCGCCATCGCGGCCGAATACATAGGCATAACGTTGATCGCGGGAGAACACGACCGATGCATGGGATAAATCCCCCAAGCCTTCAATACGACTCAGCGAAGCAGGTTTAGTGGTGTTGACGATCTGGATGCTGCCGGCTTCGCGTTCGATGATTACGCCTAGGTCACCGGTAGCGCGCAGATCCCCATTGGCTTGACAAACCCAAAATAACGAAATCGCAATGGTAACTTTACGAATTATTTGGTTCATATCGACGTCAAGGAAAATTTTCAATGCCCACACCATTGGTCTTCGCAGGGCCGCCCGTCATTGTCACCATCAGTTACGCTACCAGGACAATTATTCAAATAAAACATTGCTTCTTCACACGACGTCATTTGCGTGCATCGCGATTTGCCTTCGCATGTAAATTTCGTAGAAACTTGTATTTCAGGCTGTTTTAGCGCCTGATAGCTGACCCCAGCGGCTGGCGGCGACCAAGAAATTGTAGTCTCACGACTTTTAAATTTAGTCACCACAAATCCAACCACAAGCAGTGCAATAAGAACCGAACTAAATACCGATAGGCTACTGTTTCTATGCCTATAAGCACGTGCCTTGTAAGATTGGGGTTTAATCGCATTTTTTCGCGGAGCTATTGGGGCTGGCTTTACGAGCTCCCGCTCCAAGAAAACGCTTTTCATCCCTTCGATAGTAACGCCAACTGCTCTTTTTTGGCCTGTCAGGTCGATGATTACATCGAAATAAACTATGTCGCTTTCAACCGGCCTGCGGATTGCACCTCTCAAAGACGAAATATGAAAAAACACGTCATCACCGCCATCGTCTGGCGCAATAAAGCCATACCCTTTATCGTCTATCCAACGTTTTAAAATACCTTTTTGCACGCTACTCGAATCTAAGGTTGCCGTAAGCGTTGAATCAGCCACTTTGTTTCATCAATACTAAGAAAACTCTTCCAAGGCGGCATCGCTGATCCTTGTCGACCGTTTTGAATGGCATCCATCAGCAAAGCATCGCTTTTTTCGGCCAAGGCTTCCGGCATCAACGACGGTCCCAAGCCGCCTTTCGGCGGCAGGCCGTGGCAAGAGCCGCAATCGTGCTTAAGCATATTCATCAGCTCCTGCTGCCTCTGCGGATTGGGTTGTTCCGCAACGGCGCAGGTTGACAGTAAGCCGAGCAACAGCCAGCAACAGCGCATTGCTTAGGGTTTAACACTGCCGTAATACGCGGCGATGTCGTTTATTTCCGCATCGGTCAAGGAGCCGGCAATTGCGTTCATGATGTCGGATTTGCGGGTCTTGTCGCGATATTGTTTGATGGCAGTTTTCAAATACGCCGGATCGCGGCCACCCAAGGGTGGAAACGGCGCATCAGCACTGGGCATTCTAATGCCGTGACATTGCGAACACACTGCCGCTGCTTTGGCTTGACCGACATACAAACTGGTCGCCTGCGCGCTACCGGCGGCCAACAGCCCCGCCAAAAGCCACACCGAAAAATGAGTCATCTTCATTTTGATTGCTCCATTTCGTCAGGCGACAAGCCGCGTGTCATGTATTTAACCCGGCCACGCGAGAAGATTCCGGCTGGGCTTTCCATAGGCACGGTAGCGACTTTTTGCAAGGTGTTGGAATCGTAGACCACTACCTCGTCACCGCTATAGCCAGCGCTGATATATAAGAATTTACCGTCTGCACTATATTCCGGGAAGTAGGCATGACCGCCAACATCCAGGGTTTTAACCACTTCCAAAGTTTTCTTGTCAATTAGCTGAACGGTGCGGGCGCGTCTGTCTTTACTGATGATGTCCACCGCCACGTAAGGTGCGCTGGCATGCGCCGCTGGTGATTCGGTACCGCCGGAAACCGGCACTTGTTTAACCACTTCCATTTTGTCCAAATCCCAAACGCTGACCACGGTTTTATCGCAATCGCCGAAGTTGGTACCGAAGCCCAAAGTGCGACCATCAACTTTAACTGCCGAACCGCCGCCCACATGGGGCACACAACCGGCATCCAGTTTTTTGATGATTTCGCGTTTCTCCAGATCAATCGCGGCGACGATGCTGTCATCGTAGGAGGCGATCATCAGTTTTTTGCCACCGTGAGTCAGAAAGGCGTCGTGCAAATGTCGGCCCACTTTCTCAATACGGGTGACAGGGAATCCTTCTTTGTTTAAATCGATCACCCAAACCTGGCCGGCATTTTCCAGCGCAATTGCGAAAATGTCCGCATAGGGGGTGCCGATGATCATGCCGGAGTCTGAGGAAACGTGCTTGCCGTCAGGGTCGGTACCTTCCAGTTCAAAGGTTTTTAGTGGTTCCAGGGTGTCGGCATTCAAAATCACAGCGTTATGCGGCACGAACGAGCCGGCCATGATGTATTTACCGTCGCGCGAGACGCCAATGCCGGGTCCGTTCCAGCCGGTTTTGATGCTGCGCACCGCCTGCATGGAATACAAATCGACTTTGAAAATTTCGGCGGTATCGGTTTTGACATATGCCCAGCGCGGATTGGCCGGGTTGAACTCAATGATATGCGCCGCAGTGCCGGTCGCTATTTCGCCGACTTGCTGGTGGGTGGCGCTGTTGATGAACACCGCTTTGGAGCCTTCGCCACGACCGTATTTGCCACGTGCTGCCACGCCAATCAAATTTTCGAATTTATCGTCTATTTGGTAAGTAGGCTTGGCTGGCAAGGTACTTTCGTCTTTAACATAGACTTTCAAAGACTTTTTCATGTCGTCGATAGTCCAGGCCGGGTTCGGCTGTTTGGGCGTTTCTTGCAGGTGTTTAATCACGCCGCGGATTTGGTCGTCATCAAGCTTGCCGTAAAACGGCGGCATCAAAGTGTCAAAGCTACCGGTCATCACGATGGTGCGCAAGGCAGTGGGGCTGCGGCCTTTTAAGGTGGATGAGTTCAGCGCCGGCGCCAGGTAGCCGCCATGATCGGAACCATGACAGCTGGCGCAATTGTCTTGATAAAGTTTGTGGAAATCTTCGGATTTTGCCAGCGCCATTCCGGATGACAACAGCATGGCGATGGAACTCGCCAGTAGGGATTTATTGAGTATTTTTATAGTAGTTTTCATTTAAAATTCCTGCCACCCGCAAGTTAAAAAAAGAGCCAACTTGGTGCATTAAACCATAAAAGACTAGGACGAACAGCGTCCCGGTTTGGCATGGTAAAATAACAGCTTGTTGACTCAAGGCCGATGCTATAAAGTAAAGTTTCGATTCGCTATCAATTTACTCCCTGAGCCGTCGCCTTGTCAACCTTGTGGGTCACGATGAGAATGCAATTTATGCAACAAACTGATATTTACGAACTTATTGAGTGCATGACCACATTGATCCGCTCCGAAGAACGGAAAAAATGTACGGAGTTAGGCTTACAGCCAGTGCACTTCCAAGTGCTCAACTACCTCTCGCGCTGCAACAAGTACAGCAACACACCGGCAGCAGTCGCCAATTATCTGGGCATGACTCGCGGGACCGTTTCGCAATCGCTGATTATTCTGGAAAAGAAGGGTTACATCGGCAAAACCCCGGATGCCAGCGACAAACGTGTGGTGCATTTACAGTTGCTGCCGGACGGCGCAACCATACTTAAACAAGCGCGCCCGTCTGATTTATTCCACGGAGCCACCGCCATCTTGCAAAGCAGCGACTCGCCGCCGTCAGACGCCAATGTCTTTCAGCAAGCCCTTACCGCGCTACAGAAAGCCAATCAGTCACAATCGTTTGGGGTCTGCAAAACCTGCCGCAACTTCAGTGAAAAAGATGGCGGTTTTTTCTGCGAACTGACGCAGGAAAAACTTAGCGACGGCGATAGCGGGCAAATTTGCCAGGAACATAACCCTGTCTAATTATCCGAACGGGCCGCAGACAGTCCATAAACCGACTGTTACGCCGTCTAACCCCCGCTAGTTTTGGGATCTGATATGTCCATACCTCGCATCGCTTTAACACCCGGCGAACCCGCCGGTATCGGTCCGGACTTATGCATCCAACTGGCGCAGCAAGCACTAGCCTGTCAACTTGTTGCCGTCGCCGATCCGGATTTGCTCCAGCAACGCGCTGAACAACTGGGCTTGCCGCTGACAATTCAAATTTTCAACAGCGATCAAGCCGTTAAAACGCAGCAAGCCGGCAGCCTAACTGTGCTGCCCATCAAGTTGAGCGAGCCAGCCGTTTGTGGACGACTAAATCCTGCCAATAGCCCCTATGTTTTGGAAACCATTCGCCAAGCTACCTTGGGTTGTCTAAACGGCAGCTTCGCGGCGATGGTAACCGGGCCAGTGCATAAAGGCGTGATCAACGATGCCGGCATCCCCTTCAGCGGCCACACCGAATTTATCGCGGAGCTGACCGGCGGCAACCCGGTTATGATGCTGGCCACACCCGGCCTGCGCGTAGCGTTGGCGACCACCCATTTACCCTTGTCTGAAGTCAGCGCCGCTATTACCGCCGAATCTTTGGCAACAGTGATCAGGTTGTTGGACCGCGACCTAAAGCAACGCTTTGCGATAGCTAAGCCGAAAATACTCGTCTGCGGCCTCAATCCGCATGCCGGCGAAAGCGGTCATCTGGGACGCGAGGAAATCGACACCATTGAGCCGACTCTGGAAATCCTGCGTAGCGAAGGTATCAACCTTTACGGACCGCTACCCGCCGACACACTGTTCACGCCCAAATACCTGGAAACTTCCGACGCGGTTTTGGCGATGTATCACGATCAAGGCTTACCGGTATTGAAATTTAAAGGCTTCGGCCAGGCCGTCAATATTACGCTCGGCCTGCCTATCGTTCGCACCTCGGTCGACCACGGCACCGCATTGGAACTGGCCGGCACTGGCAAAGCCAATCTCGGCAGTTTGCAGTTTGCCTTGCAGACTGCGCTGGACATGATTCCTCACTTAAAACATTAAAATGACCCACACCGCCCGCAAACGTTTCGGCCAGAATTTTCTGCAAGATCACAGCATCATTTACAACATTTTAGCGAGCGCTCATCCCATCACCGGCGAGCATTGGGTGGAAATCGGCCCCGGTCTGGGGGCGTTAACCCTGCCTTTACTGGAATCGGGCGCCAAACTCGATGTGGTGGAACTTGACCGGGATTTGGTCAGCCGCTTACAAAAACAGTTTGCCGGCCACAGTAATTTAACCGTGCATAGCGCGGATGCGCTGGACTTCGATTTCGCCGCATTGGCGCAAGCCGGCGAAAAGCTGCGCATCATAGGTAACCTGCCTTACAACATTTCCACACCGCTGATGTTTCATCTGCTGGAGACCACCGATTGTGTGGAAGACATGCTGTTCATGCTGCAAAAAGAAGTCGTGGAGCGGATTTGCGCGGAACCGGGCAGCAAGAAATACGGCCGGCTGAGTGTGATGATGCAGTATTACTGCGAAACCGAGTTGTTATTCGACGTACCCCCGGAAAGCTTCGATCCGATTCCGCAAGTCATGTCGGCCATTGTGCGGCTAACCCCGCATGCGCAACCACCGGTCGAGATTCCTGATCTGAAAAGCTTTAGCCAATTGGTGACTCAAGCTTTTTCGCAGCGCCGTAAAACCATCCGTAATTCACTGAAAAACTTCATTTCAGAGCAGCAGATCGCCGATTTGGGGATTGATGCCAATCTGCGCGCCGAATCGATTAGTTTGGCCGAGTTCGCGCTCATCAGTGCCCACAGTCAAGCCAGTACCGACAGTTAAATTCGCAAGCGCCCACGTTGCCGGCTGGACAAGATTTGGCGGCATTCACAGGGCAAGTGCGATAAAATGCCGCATTTTACGCCAGGCTCACGAACTGATGCGCTTGAGCCGGTACTCATTACATAGAAAGGCAACAGGCCTGATTAAGACATTGGAGTGATTGATATGCGCATTATCCTGTTAGGCAGCCCCGGTTCCGGCAAAGGTACCCAAGCTCAGTTCATCACGGAGAAGTTTGCGATTCCGCAAATTTCCACCGGCGACATGCTGCGCGCCGCCGTCCGCGCAGGCACCCCGCTGGGTATCGAAGCCAAAAAAGTCATGGATGCCGGCGGACTGGTGTCTGACGAGATTATTCTGGGGCTGATTAAAGAGCGTATCGCCCAGGATGATTGCACAAACGGCTTTTTGCTGGACGGCTTTCCGCGCACCATTGCTCAGGCCGAAGGCTTGGCAAAAATGGGCGTGGAATTAGATCATGTGATCGAAATTGCCGTGGACGACGAGGAAATCATCAAACGCATGAGCGGCAGACGGGTGCATATGGCATCCGGCCGCACCTATCACGTGGTGTTCAATCCGCCCAAGCAGGAAGGCTTGGACGACGCCACCGGCGAAGCGTTAATTCAACGGGACGACGACAAGGAAGAAACGGTGCGCAAGCGACTGAGTGTCTATCACGAACAAACCAAACCGCTGGTTGGCTTTTACTCCGCGCCTGGCCAAAACGCTAAATTCGCTTCGATTGCCGGCGTCGGCTCGGTCAGCGACATCACCTCCAAATTGCTCGCCATCTTGGCCTGAGCAGTATTGTTAACTTCTTTATCGGAAACTGAGATGGCTGGTAAAACCTTATACGACAAACTCTGGGACGACCACGTCGTCCATACCGAAGACGACGGCTCTTGCCTGATTTACATCGACCGGCAATTGTTGCACGAAGTGACTTCGCCGCAAGCTTTTGACGGGTTGCGTCTGTCTGGCCGCCAACCTTGGCGCATCGCCAGAAATCTGGCGGTTGCTGACCATAACGTACCCACGACTGACCGTGACAAAGGCATTGCTGATCCGGTTTCAAGGTTGCAAGTCGAGACCTTGGAAAACAACTGCAAAGAGTACGGCATTACCGAATTTGATATGAGCGATATTCGTCAAGGTATCGTGCATGTGATCGGCCCGGAACAGGGTGCCACTCTGCCTGGCATGACCATCGTCTGTGGTGACTCCCATACTTCTACCCATGGCGCTTCGGCGGCTTTGGCGTTTGGCATCGGCACCTCCGAGGTCGAGCATGCGTTGGCGACCCAATGTCTGGTGCAGAAAAAAGCTAAAAACATGTTGATCAAGGTCAACGGTAAAACCGGTCTAGGCGTCACCGCCAAAGACATCGTGTTGGCGATCATCGGCCAAATCGGCACCGCCGGCGGCAATGGCTACACCATCGAATTCGGCGGCGACGCGATTTGGTCTTTGTCTATGGAAGGCCGGATGACGGTCTGCAATATGGCCATCGAAGCGGGTGCCCGCGCCGGTTTAATTGCGGTCGATGACATTACCATTGATTACTATCAAGGCCGTCCGTACGCGCCGAAAGGCGATGATTGGAATATGGCGGTGCGTTACTGGCAAAACCTGCGCTCCGACAGCTACAGCGGGGATTTATTCGACAAAGTCATTGACATCGATGCCGCAGCGATTAAACCGCAAGTTAGCTGGGGCACTTCCCCGGAAATGGTCGTAGCAGTCGATGCCAATGTGCCCGATCCTGCTCAAGAAGCTGATCCAGTGAAACGCCAAAGTATCGAACGCGCTTTGCAATACATGGGTTTGCAAGCCGGTCAGAAAATCACCGACATTAAGTTGGACAAAGTCTTTATCGGTTCTTGCACCAATTCGCGCATCGAAGACTTGCGTGCCGCGGCGGCAGTTATCAAAGGCCGTAAAAAAGCGGCCTCCGTGAAACAGGTGTTGATCGTGCCTGGCTCGGGCTTGATCAAGCAACAAGCCGAAGCTGAAGGTCTGGACAAAATCTTTACCGCCGCTGATTTCGAGTGGCGCGATCCTGGTTGTTCCATGTGCCTGGCGATGAACGCCGACCGGCTGGAAGCCGGCGAGCATTGCGCGTCGACTTCGAATCGTAACTTTGAAGGTCGGCAAGGCTACGGTGGCCGTACCCATTTGGTTAGCCCAGCCATGGCTGCGGCGGCGGCGATTGCCGGCCACTTTGTCAACATTGCTGAGGAGGCATAATCATGACAAAAATACAGGATAGGATTTTTGCATCGCCATCGGCGACCCGTCAGGGTGTCGCACACGGAGGTGCGGCATGAAGGCTTTTACTACTTTGACCGCACTCGTTGCCCCCTTGGACAGAGCCAATATTGACACCGATGCGATCATCCCCAAGCAGTTTTTAAAGTCGATTCGCCGCGCCGGTTTCGGCCCGTATCTGTTTGACGAATGGCGTTATCT
The DNA here is from genome assembly GCA_002083615.1 of Proteobacteria bacterium ST_bin11. Taxonomy (GTDB): domain Bacteria; phylum Pseudomonadota; class Gammaproteobacteria; order Methylococcales; family Methylomonadaceae; genus Methylomonas. Next base: position 17,334 of record MSXO01000007.1, read on the forward strand.
GGATAGAGGCGAGCCGGAAATGGATTGCACCAACCGGCCTTTGAATAAAGACTTCGTGCTGAACCAGGCAAAATATCAAGGCGCGCAAATACTGCTGACTCGGGAAAACTTCGGCTGTGGTTCCTCCCGTGAACATGCACCTTGGGCGCTGGAAGACTACGGTTTTCGGGCGATTATCGCACCGAGCTTTGCCGATATTTTCTTTAACAACTGCTTCAAGAACGGCATCTTGCCTATCGTGTTGCCGGCGGAAACCGTCGATCAGTTATTCAAGGAAGTGGTCGATGGCTACCAGTTAACCATCGATTTACAAGCGCAAACCATCACCACATCCAGCGGTCAAAATATCGGCTTCACCGTCGACGAAAACCGCCGCTTCCGCCTGATGAATGGTTTGGACGATATTGCGTTATCGCTACAACACGCCGACAAAATTAAAACCTACGAAACCGAGCGCGCTAAACGCGCACCGTGGTTGTTCAAAGACGCGTAAGCTCCATTGAAAGGTAAAAAAATGCCCAAAAAAGTTGCAGTCCTGGCCGGCGACGGCATCGGACCGGAAATTGTTGCCGAAGCGATCAAAGTCTTGAGTTTTATCAACACCGACATGAGTCTAGGTTTGGTATTCGAGAACGCTTTAATCGGCGGCGCCGCTTATGACGCCTTCGGTACGCCGCTACCGCAAACCACGCTGAATCTGTGCAAAAACGCCGATGCAGTGTTGCTGGGTGCGGTGGGCGGTCCTAAGTGGGAACCGCTAGCGCACGCGGTACGTCCGGAACGCGGTTTATTGGGCATTCGCTCGGAACTAAATTTGTTCTCCAATCTGCGCCCGGCGATTCTGTACCCGCAATTGGTGGATGCGTCTACTTTGAAACCGGAAGTGGTGTCTGGCTTAGACCTCATGATCGTCCGCGAATTGACCGGCGGTATTTATTTCGGTCAGCCGCGCGGCGTGCATGTCGCCGAGAATGGCGAGAGAGTCGGGATCAATACCAAAATTTATAGCGAATCTGAAATCCGCCGCATCGCCCATTCGGCGTTCAAGATTGCGCAAAAACGCCACAAAACCTTGTGTTCAGTCGATAAGGCCAACGTCTTGGAAGTGACAGAATTGTGGCGTGCAGTCATGAGCGAAGTGGGCAAGGACTATCCGGACGTGCAATTGAGTCACATGTACGTTGATAACGCCGCTATGCAACTGGTGCGGGCACCGAAACAGTTCGATGTAATCGTTACCAGCAATATGTTTGGTGACATTCTGTCTGATATCGCGGCAATGTTGACCGGTTCGATCGGCATGTTGCCGTCTGCTTCATTGGATGCCAACGCCAAGGGTATGTACGAGCCGATTCACGGTTCGGCACCGGACATTGCCGGCCAAGGTATCGCCAATCCGTTGGCGACGATATTGTCGGCCGCGATGATGCTGCGTTACACCTTTAATCAGCCGGAAGCTGCCGAACGGATTGAAAGTGCGGTCAATAGCGCATTGGACAGCAAAGCCAGAACGGCGGACATTTACTCGGAAGACATGATAAAAGTCGGCACTTCCGGCATGGGTGATGCCGTACTCAGTGCATTAAAAGGATAAGCAATATGTCAAAAACTTACGATGTAGCAGTCGTCGGCGCCACTGGGGCTGTCGGCGAAACTATGATTGCCATCTTGGAAGAACGTAATTTTCCGGTTGGCAAAGTCTATGCCCTGGCTAGCGAGCGCTCGGCCGGTAAACGCATTCCATTCAAAGATGGTTCGCTGGTCGTGCAAGACTTGGCCACCTTCGATTTTTCCAAAGTGCAGATCGGCCTATTTTCTCCCGGCGCGTCCGTTTCCGCCGAGTATGCCCCCAAAGCTGCCGCAGCTGGCTGCGTGGTGATCGACAATACCTCGCAATTTCGTTACGACGACGACATTCCGCTGGTGGTGCCGGAAGTGAATCCAGAAAAAGTCGCCGATTACAAAAATCGCGGCATTATCGCCAACCCGAATTGCTCGACCATCCAAATGTTGGTGGCATTAAAGCCGATCTATGATGCGGTCGGTATAAGCCGCATCAATGTTGCTACGTATCAAGCAGTATCCGGCACCGGTAAGGAGGCCATCGAAGAGCTGGCGACGCAAACCGCCAACCTCCTGAACGCCAAGCCGGTGACGCCCAGTGTGTATCCGAAGCAGATTGCTTTCAATGTGTTGCCGCAAATAGACGTGTTTATGGACAACGGCTACACCAAAGAAGAAATGAAAATGGTCTGGGAAACTCGAAAAATCCTGGGCGATGCCGATATCCAAGTTAATCCGACTGCGGTACGTGTGCCGGTGTTTTTCGGGCACTCGGAAGCCGTACATATCGAAACTAAACAGAAGATCTCCGCAGAGCAGGTTCGCGAACTCTTGGCCGCCGCCCCCGGCGTCACTTTGTTGGACGAGCGCGAGAACGGCGGTTATCCAACGGCAGTCACCGAATCGTCGGGTAACGACGACGTGTTTGTCGGCAGAATCCGCGAGGATATTTCGCATCCGACCGGCATCGATCTCTGGGTCGTTAGCGATAACGTCAGAAAAGGTGCGGCGCTTAACAGTGTGCAAATAGCCGAAGTGCTGGTAAAAACCTACATCTAGTCTAAGCTTAGCTCTGTGTTTTATAGTGGGTCAGTAAGTACCGAGGTATTACAAGTGAAGGAAAGCAATGTGAGCAATTTAACTAAAGCCTTGGCGGTTGTTTCGTTACTGGCACCAGTCAGTGCCCAACCCTTAGGTATCGGCGAAATTGAATTACATTCTGCCCTAAACCAAAAACTCAATGCAGAAATCAGGCTGAGCGTCGCGCCAGGGGAAAATCCCGCCGACGTCACTGTAAAATTAGCCCCGCCGGAAAAGTTCGATCAAGCCGGCGTAGTTTGGAATTATTTTCTATCCAAAATCAAACTGGAGCCAGTGGTCCAGGCAAACGGTTCCATCATCGTCAAAGTCTCATCACGCGAAGCGTTGACAGAGCCCTTTCTGGACTTCCTACTGGAAGTAACCTGGCCGCAAGGCAGTATGATGCGCGAGTTCACCCTGCTAATCGACCCACCGACAGCCTATAACCAGCCGGTAACGCCTATTGCGGAAATCAGCAGTTACAGTGCCGAACCAATTGAGCCGCTAGAGCGACCTGCCAAGAGAACTCGGACTGCCCCGAAACGAGCTGCGCGCGCTGCACCTGCAGACAACATTACCCCACAAACGCCAACCAGCGGCGAATTTGGCCCGATCCAAAAATCAGACACCCTATGGAGTATCGCCACCCAATTGGGGCAGGAAAAAAACATTCCGACCCAGAAAATGTTGACCGCGTTGTACAAAGCCAATCCGGACGCATTTAACAACGGCAACATCAACTCCTTAAAAGAAGGCGCCACGTTAAAGATTCCTGAGTCGGACGCGATTATGAATCCGGCACAAAGACAAGCGCAAAATGAGCGAAAAGTTGCCAAACAGGTTAAGCCAGAACCCGCTCAAACCGAAACGACCAAAAAAGCGCTTGAGTTGGTAGCACCCGCCGAAGCGAAGGCAGCCGGCACCGGTACGACAAAAACCGACCAAAATGCTGTTGCATCAGCTAATCCTGCGTTGAATAGCGCTGCAGATCAAACCAGTGATGGAAGCGATCTGGCGCTACAAGCTCGCATCGAGAAACTGGAGCAGCAACTGGGGATGATGCAGCAATTGCTGGCTTTGAAAGACCAGCAACTCGCCACCTTACAACACAACAAAGCAACACAGACTAGCGCCCAACCCGCACCGGCAGACTCTAGTCAGCCGCCGGCACAACCCACTCCGCAACCACCCGCTGTCACGCCCGAGCCACCCGCTCCGGTCGTAACTACCGAACCTCAACCACCGGTTACCGAACCGGTAGTGGCACCACCGTCACCCAAACCCATCGTGTCGCCCGCACCTAAGGTTACCCCTACTCCACCTCCGCCGGTCGTTGCCGAAGAGGAAGGACTTTTTGGATCGGATGCTTATTACTGGGTTGCCGGCACTTTGGGAACTGGCATTTTCGGATTATTGGGCTGGTTACTTTGGCGTAAACGTAAAATTGATGAACGCACCAACACCGAAAGCATGTTCGCTTCGGCCAGCCAGATTCGTCTGCCTGATTCGGAGAGTAGCCTTTCCGTACCTATCATGGACATTAGCAGTTCTGACGAATACGACGTCGGCACAGTGGGCGAAAGCTCATTCATCAGCGACTTTACCCCTAGCGATTTCGATGCATTCGATACCGATCAAAATGAAGTCGATCCAATTTCGGAAGCCGACGTTTACCTAGCATATGGCCGTTACCAGCAAGCGGAAGAACTGATACGTCATGCAATAACTGAGCAGCCTAACCGCGACGAATGCAAACTGAAGTTGCTAGAAATCTACTATGCCAGTGAAAACAAAGACAGTTTCGCTAGTTATGCGCAAGAGTTAGCCGATGCCGGCAAACAAGCAGACAAGCCATTCTGGAAAAAAGTCACAGACATGGCCAAAGAGATAGCACCTGATTTGGCTTTGTTTGGCGGAAGTTTTGCCGCCACCAGCGCACCCATTGGCAAAAGCGATACAAGCGTCGGCTTGGCAGCCTCCACTGCAGCCGATACCGAAATTATTGATTTGGATAAAAGCTTTGCGCTGCTCGACGACGATTTGGCCGATCTTGACATCGATAAGGAACTGGCGCTAGAGGATAATGGACTGGACTTTGATCTGGGAAGTTTTGGTGGAAGCGCTAAATCTCCGGATCAAAACAAGCGAGCCGATGCGAGCTTAGAGAGCATCGATTTCGATCAGCCGTCTCCTGCCAAATCTGCTGCTGATACTAGCGACAAATCTGAACATATCGCAGTGGCTGGTAACGACGACATAGAATCGTTCGACTTCGACTTTGGTCTTAAAACTGACTCTGAAAAAGCTGAGACTGACGCGGAACTGGAAACTCTGGATTTTGCCAATTTTGAAGGGATAGGTGCAGATACTGAATCCAGACCGACTGACGACGGCAGCGACGCGTTTGAAACAAAAGCTCCCAGTGCGTTGGAGACCTTGGAGAGTTTCGATTTTAACTTCGAGACTGACAATGATGGATCCGACACAGTTGCAGATGAAGCCAGCGCAGAGGAAACAAAGTTTACCGAACCCCAAGCAAGTTTAGAGTCGTTTGACTTTAACGATTTCGATGGCAGCAACGAGACCAGCGCAAGCCCTCCAGAGACCGGCGAAAAAGCACTTTCCGGCGCAGATAGTTTCGATTTCGACTTTGACAATATCAGCATCAATGGCTCGGATGACGATAGTTTAAATATCGAGCCTGAGTTAAATTTGGAGTCGCAGTTAAAACTGGAAACATTCGATTTTTCCGATTTTGACAATCTCACGCCAACATCAGGAAAGTCCTTAGACAAAGCGCCGGATGCGACGCCAACAAACTCAGATGGCGAGTTCGATTTTAACTTCGATTTCGACACTCCGATAATCAGCACCACGGACAACGACGAGTTTGAATTAGGGGTTTCCGATTTGACCGATATGGACGAATTCGAAACCAAAATCGACTTGGCGAAAGCATACATCGACATGGGCGATGCCGAGGCTGCAAAATTAATAGCCGAAGATGTCCTATCCAAAGGCTCAAAGCAACAACAGCAAGCCGCACAGGCTTTATTGGACGAACTTAAATAGCGTCGACTGCAACCCGTATCTTCTAAATTGTTTAAAGTGCGTTTAGGTAAACATAGCTTGCAAGCCGGTCACCTCAAAGGCTGATAGCAACAAGCCTTTGCCCTAGCCAGTAAAACCTTGCCATGACCTTGGCAACCTAACTCACCAAACTACTCAGACAGAGCTTTTTCAGCTTTACGCCACTTCCCAACACGAACTGCAGTTGTAAGCGGCTGCTCTTGCCGAAAAGCCGCGCTTGCCTTCAACTAGCGAAATTGGTGCTATGCTCGCGAATTATTACTCAAGACGCAATTCGTTATCCCTTAGACATGCCCAGCATCGCTATCACCACTCTCAACGCCCGCTATATTCATACTGCTTTTGGCTTACGTTATCTGTATGCCAACATGGGTAAGCTGCAAACTGACACTGTCCTGTTGGAATTTGGCATCCAGCAACGCCCGATCGAGATTGTCGAAAAACTACTGCAACAAGAAGCGCGGATTATTGGCTTTGGTGTTTATATATGGAACGTGGCGGAAATCAGCTCGGTGGTAGCCATCCTGAAACAAATCTCGCCAGATACTCTGATCGTGCTTGGCGGACCAGAAGTTAGCCATCCGCCGGATTTACCGACCGTTGCTGAATTGGCAGACTATATCGTCACCGGCAACGGCGAAATAAGCTTTCCTAATTTGTGTGAGCAACTGCTTAGCGAACTCAAACCACCAGAAAAAATCGTGACCGGCAAGATGGCTATGCTGGATGCATTGGCGCCGCCCTATGCGCACTACACCGATACCGACATTCGTCAACGGATTATCTATGTGGAAGCGTCGCGCGGATGTCCGTTCAAATGCGAGTTTTGCCTGTCTTCCCTAGACACAACCGCGAAGCCTTTCAACTTAAACGATTTTCTGTGGGAAATGGATATTCTGTACCAGCGCGGCGCGCGACACTTTAAATTCATCGACCGCACCTTTAACCTAAAAGTAGACAGCAGTGTGGCTATCCTTGAGTTTTTTTTGGCACGCTTGAGCGAGGATTTATATTTACACTTTGAAGTAATTCCCGACAACTTGCCTGAGCGTCTGAAGCAGGCCATCAGCCAATTCCCGCCCGGCGTGCTGCAATTTGAAGTAGGCGTACAAACCTTCGACCCTGACATTCAACAACTAATCAGCCGCAAACAGGATAACCACAAGACCGCAGCCAATTTAAGCTGGCTTCGGCAGCATTCTAACGCCCATATCCATGCCGACTTGATCGCCGGTCTGCCTGGCGACACCCTTGCCGGCTTCGGTGTCAGTTTCGATAAATTGTTTGCGCTAAATCCACAAGAAATTCAGGTAGGTATTTTAAAACGCCTGCGCGGCGCACCTATCAATCGCCATAATGACAACTATCGCCTGCGTTACGACCCTCACCCCCCCTATGCCATTCTCAGCACCCGCGACATAAGCTTTACCGACTTGCAGCGTGTAACACGGTTTGCCCGCTTTTGGGATTTAATTGGAAACTCCGGTCGTTTTGCCACAACCTTACCGTTGATTGTCGCCGACCAGCCGTTCGATCGCTTTTTGCAATTCAGCGATGCGCTATACGCCTTGACCGACAGCACCTGGCAAATTGCTCTGAAACGCCTGTTCGAATTAACCTTTTCCATAGTAACCGAAACACTCGCTGTGCCGCCCGCCGATGCAATGGCCGCTCTTGCCGAGGATTACCGACGCAGTGGCGAGAAAAGCCCGCCGATGTTCTTGCAACAGGCCGCGACAGCAATCCCAACAAAGAGAGGAGTGGCGAATAAGCGGCAAAAACAATACCTATGACTTTGCCTCAGCTGGAATAGCCTGAAGAACTTTTCAAGGCATTGATCTCAGCAATCAGCACCCGACAACGGTCGCACAGTACTATACCCGTCTCGATAGCTTGGATACAAAAAACGGTAACCCAAAACCTTGAGCCTAGTGTTGCGGCAGCGTTTGTTTTGCGGAGTATCCGGTCCGGCTGACAAGGGAGTAGGATGGGGGTAGGCAAACTGCTCGGACAACCAACTCATCACATCCCAAAGCGGGGCTGGCTCGTCGTCGGTCGCAAGATAACAAGGTTCCAAGGCTACACCGGCAAGTTGCTTCTCCAGCAAAAATAGCAAAACCGCCACACAGTCCTCAGAGTGAATGCGGTTGGTATAAGTAGGCGGTTTCTGCTGGACGATTTCCCCTCGCTCCGCTCGACGTAACAACCAATCGCGTCCAGGCCCGTAAATACCGGAAAAACGCACAACGCAATTGCGATGACTCGCAGACCACAACCGGTTTTCCGCCGCCGCCAGCCAACGACTAGTCACACCAACTGGCTCGGCCAAACTGGTTTCATCGATCCATTCACCGCGATTTTGTTCGTAAACACTGGTCGAGGAGACCATCAACCAGCTAGGTGATTTTTCAGCCGTGGCAAAATGGATCAACACATTGCTGAGACCGTCATCGTAAAGCGCCTGATACGCCTCGGCCTGTCGACTATCGGGAGCTACTATAAAGACCACCGCATCAAAATTGTTTGGCAAAGAAGCCAATGCTGAGGCCGAGCTTATATCGGCGATAAACAAAGGAAACGGCGTGGGGATATCTGACGCGCTGCGCTTCAGCCCCGTTACTTGATGCCCCTGCTCATATAAGCGCAAAGCGACCTGATAACCAACAGCACCACAACCGATAACCAATATGTTTGCCACAGCGTTTACCTGAGAGAATCTTTAAACGGTTTATTATCGCTCACTAGATAAAGATAAGCTTACAAAGAACCAGTAAGAACTTTTGATACCATTCTTCGGAAATCTGGTGGGCTCATTCAAATGCTCCCACTTTTGCTTGAACGAAGAATAAGCACCACTAGGACTTCGTTAAGGATACTTTCCTGTCACTGAATCTGGGGCAGCTCGGGCTATTGCCGCTTTAAAACGCTGTTGGATAGACGCACTTGGAATTTCCAATGGACATAAAAAACCGGCTGGAGTACTAGACTCCATCCGGTCTAAAGGCCCAATGAAAGCTTGGGTTTAAACGATCTGCTTGCTACGACCGATATACAGAAAACCCAATAAAGCGCTAGTTATGAACCATACTGAAGCGGGGAGAGGTACGGCAGTAATTGGATTTTGGTTGGCTGCCGGTTTCAGATCGAATCCAAACAGAAAACTCAAGTTATTGGTGATCAAATTTGGTTTTACAAAGCTCAACAAGAACGTATTTGGTGAACTCAATCCAGAGTTGCCAGTTTCGCCAACCCAACCGCTAGTTGTCCATAGTCCTAGTTTAAATGGACTAGCGGATGTCAAGCTACCTACGCCGGTAAAGGTGTCGACCGGCGCATCACTACTTAGATTGGCATTCGCAGAAAAGATACCGAACATCTCACCTGAAGGAAATGGGAGCGCTCCAGAACCTATGGAAATAAAGTTGCTATTTCCGTCGGTCGATTCCCAAATAATACCCGCTGAGCTTGCAGTGGAAGCTGCAAATAGGCAAACAGCAAGCCAAATTTTTAAAGATAAAAGCGTTTTCATGGATTTTCCCCATTTTCACTTACATTAACAAACGGCTATCCTTTAGCCACCTTATACCCTGAAGCCAATATCGCCAGGCGATATTGGCTTTAGCAGAGTTCTATCAGCCCACAAGGAGTCTTTTACTCTCGTAAGCTTCTATTGCCGAAGATGCGATGATCGCAAGGCAATAGCTTCAAATGGTTAATTCCTGAAACTGAGATCAAGTTCAATAGATGAATTCGAATTCGGTAGATTTTCCGGCACCGAGGTTTTTAAACCCATCAAGACAGGCTCCCTTCCACGCCATAAATCCATTTAGACTCAATAGCGCAACCCAATGCTCCATAACGCAAGCTACAAAAGCACTTTAAGCGTTAGTGTGCTTCGTACAACAGCCAGACGAACCTCTTGCCCAAGACTAAAAACTGTAATAGGAAATTCGTTATGCGTGGATTCTACATCCGGCAACTTAATCCTTTATTAACAAAAGATTAAGTTTTGATTAAAGCCTTCACGACATTAAATTCTGAGATAGTCGGTCAGGAATAGGGAAGCGTTCAAAGGATTTTTGAAAGAAAATTGCCGCTGCGATGACACTCTGGGAGTCATTCTAAAATCATTGATCTGTGGCGGGGATTGGTCGTTACGAAAGGCTTTGCGTCAAGACAACTAAAGGCAATGATCGAAATTTGCCGATCAAGCCGCTACTTCAAGGATGCCGAAAAGTCGGCTTGACTGACAAGTTTTAAAGCGTTTTAACAAAGGCCCGAATTCGATCAGGCCTCAAAGCCTATCTCAAAGGAAGAAAACCCCGACTCGTCGCCATAGATCAACGACAGACCGAGTGGGTCAGGTATATCGGTTTGTTTGGCCGAATAGGCGTCCAAGACTGGCGTAATGTGACGTACCGATCTAGGCGTGGTATACACTAGAAAGGCGGTACCGTCATCAGACCAACCACCAAACATTGCCATACCCTCAGGACCGTTTCTCGCCACGTAGGCCGCTCGAAACGCACCTAACAGAACGTAGATTTCACCTGACTCGTATTCCTGGCGCGAGAGTGTGATGCGGTGCCAACCCATGGTTTTTGCCATTTCATTCCTTCCGTCGCTAAATCAACTCAATTGGTTTAACCTGCGCCGCAATTTGTAGCTAGCCTGCAGGGTAACGCTTTTGGAATCTTAACATCGCTAGGCGATGGGAGCCAAACAAGCTATGTCTCGATGCATGCAACCTTCGCGTTACAAATTAAACAGCGCATAGCATTCCTGCCTTATGCGAGACCTAAACTGTCGATTCCCACGGCCACCTTCTGGCAGCTATCGTCGACTAAGAAATGTAATTAAACAATGACAAATTTTGTACTTTGATAAACGCCTGTTGCGCGGCTTGCAGCGATATTTGTTGTAGATTGAACTTGCTCAGGGCTTCGGCATAGTCCAGGTCACCGATATCAGAGGCGGTAGATTTGTTATCCAAGATATAGTCAGCATTAAGTTTTTCCTGATCGTCGAGCGCTTTTAGTCGGGCGCCAGTCGATGCTCTGACTGTGTCTAGGCGCACCAAGGCATTATCCAAGTCATCTAACGAAAATCTGTTCGGCGCATTGGCTTTCATATCACTCGATAGCTGTGTAATCGCCTGAAACACATTGATGTTGCTGTTAATCCCTGGTGTTATTGGCGGGAAGGTCGGGTCTATGGTACCGAAAACGGATTCACCGTCGTCACCATCAGTAACAGTACGACCATTTGGACCGATAGCAATCTCACGTTGAGAGTTATCCGGGTCGCCTTTTGCGAAATCTTGGAAGTTATTGTTATGGGTGAATGCCGGCTTGTCGCTGGCGAAACCGGAAAAAATGTATTCGCCATTCGCGTTCTGGGTATTGGCTATACCCAACAGTTGCTTATTTAACTCATCAATTTCATTAGCAATCTGCAGCCGATTTGTTTTGGTATTACTGTCATTAAGGCCTTGCACGGTTAATTCGCGTATTTTTTGCACAATATCGGTAGCATTGCTGATACTCGACTCCTCTAAACCCAGTCGTTGCCGCGCAGTTCCGATATTAATCTGGTATTGTTGATTTTCCTTAATATTCTGATGTAGATCGATCAGGCTAGTAGCCGCGACCGGATTTTCCGATGGGGTCAGATATTTTTTTCCGGTTGATAGTTTAAGCTGAGTCTCGCTGAGTTTGGACTGTTGATCCAACATCGCGTTAAGGCCGAGCTGATTAGTCCATGAAGTTGAAATGCGCATAATAATCTCCTAGCGAAATGCTCCGATCAACGTATCAAACAACGAATTAGCCACTGAAACCGCCTTGGCTGCTGCCTGATACGAGTTTTGAAATTTAATCAGATTGGCAGCCTCTTCGTCTAAATTTACGCCAGATATATTTTCCTTGGCGCCAGCGGCTTGTTTTAGCAAACTCTCTTGAGCCGCCTTAGTGACCGATGCGGCATGGGTTTGTGAGCCAACATTGGCTACTAGGTCGCCATATACCTGAATAAAGCTGCTTTTGCCGTTCTGCATGGGTGATTTGGTTTCCAGTGCAGCGAGTTTCAATGCGACACTGTTATCGCCAGGTAGGCCGGCAATTCCGCCTGCCGCGATTTGTCTGGGGTTGGTAATTGCTGAATTGACTTTCAGACTTGCCGCAGCATTAAAGCTAGGGCTGATTTGGAATGAATCTCCGATGGACAGAGTGCCGCTAAAGCTGATGTTAAATCCATTGATCGCTGCTGTCGCAGGCGGAGGATCGGCTAAGTCAGTTGCACCCAATGGAGTCGTGACAGTATTGTCGCTCAGATTTGTCAGCGTAAACATGTCAGGGGCAGTGCTGATAACATCCAGCCGGTAAGACGAGCCTAAAACACCGGACAATGTTGGCGGGGTTGGGGCAACAAAATTGGCGGTAATACCGGCATTGCTAGCGGTAGTCTGCACTTGCACGGATGGCGAGCCTAAGTCGAAAAAGTCTAACCCGGCGCTGGCTGGTGGGCCACTCAAATCGAAACCGGACCTATGAGTACTGTTGAATTCGGCGGCTAGACCCGTGGCAAGCAAGCCCAATTGCTGTTGGGCTGGATCCAGCATCTCATCCCTGAAACGCAGATTGCCGTATATTTCGCCGCCTGAGAGCTGGCTTGATATATCCTGGCCGTTAAGCACGATTTGCTTGTGGTCTACATCTATACTGGAGCCTTGTAAGGATAGCGTTGAAGCATAGCTACCCAGCACTAAGGGCTGGCCCTTACCAATGAATACGTTAATCGAACCATCGGCTTGGTTAACGAAGGATACATCCGTTTTCTCGGCAATTTTGGTTAACAAGGCATCGCGTTGATCAAGCAACTCGTTGGGCATTTGCTTGCCGGAGGAGCGGCCAATATCGGCGACAATCTTAACATTGAGCTCGGCCAGCGATTTTGCGAAGCCGTTCACTTCATCAACCGAACTGGCTAAATTACCGTTGACCCGTTTGCGCATGTCACTAAATCGGGCGCTCATAGTATTGAATTGCTGAGTCAGGGAACCGGCCTGAGTCAGCATGACTTGCCTAGCCGAGATCGAGGCTGGATCGTTGGCGACACCATCCACCGCATCGAAAAAGCTTTTCATCGCCGGCGCCAGTCCGGTAGATTCATCGGCAATGATGTTATCGATTTGCGATGACAAGCTAAAGAAACTGTTGACCTCATTAAAGGTAGAAGTACTGGAGCGCAACTGGTTAGCAATAAATTGATCGTAGCTGCGGGTGATGTTCGCAATTTCCACACCATTGCCCATATAGCCAGCCCCGGTAAACTGCTCTGGCCGAGTGGCTAACTCCACGCGTTGCCGGCTGTAGCCTTCGGTGTTGGCGTTGCTGATGTTATTGCTGGTGGTTTCCAGCGAACGCTGGAACGCGGTCAGCCCCGATAATGCATTGCCGAGAATGCCGATGGCCATGTTCGCCTCCTAACCCGCGCTTTTTAGAGCTGCTACCTGGGCCGCGGTTTGGCTCTGGTAGATTGTCATCACTTTCTCGGCATACCGTGGATCGGTGGCATAGCCGGCTTGTTGCAGTTCGTGTAAATAGTGACCGGCGTTGCCGGCTTTCTTCAAGGCTTCGGCGTAACGCGGGTTGGTTTTTATAAAGTTCACGTAGTCGTCGAAGCTGTCTTTGTAGGAATCGTAAGCACGGAAGCCAGCCATTTCTTTTTTGGCAACACCGCCGTCATATTCAAGTGTCAGGGTTTTGGCTTGTTTACCTTGCCAGGATCTATCGGCCTTGATGTTGAACAAGTTAAAACTGTTATCGCCTTGGGCATTTTTCACCATGCCTTGGCCCCAGCCGGTTTCCAATGCCGCTTGAGCCAGCAACACGTTGGGATCCACTCCCAGACTGCGCGCGGCTTGTTCGGCATGCGGTCGTAGTTGGTTAACGAACTCCTGCCGGGAAGTTAGTGGTCGATCACTATCGTTCCGCACTTTATCGTCCAAGGTTTGCCATTGGTCTGCCAGGACTTTCTGGCTACGTTCCAAACGGGCTAGGCTACGCTCCAGGCTACTTAACCCGGAGGCATCCAGCGGCATTTGCTCTTCGGTTTCCTCGCCGGCGCGCAGCGACTGGTGATTGTCGGGGTTATTACTGGCGCCGGTGCCGGCCGCGCGATTCAGGAAATCGTTAGCGGACAGTTGCTTGTCTTTTTCTTCGTCCTTGTTTTGTTTGGGTGACAATTGTTGGGCAATCAAATCAGCAAAACCGATGCCGGGCTTGCCGGCTAGATGCACGGACATTTGTTGGTCATACATGTCTTGATAAAACTGGGTTTGTTGGCTATCCAATATGCCCTCGGACAATTTAGCCTGACGCATGTTTTTCATGACCATGCCTAAAAACACCGACTCGAATTGTTTGGCAACTTCCTTGATCGCCTCGGGCGATTGCTCGCGGGCGCCTTGTTTAAGTTTCGCCAGGCCGTTGAAATCGGTATAAACCGAAGCACTGTCTACGTTTAACATGGGAGTCTCCAATAAGTCATCTAAGCAACTGCTTTGTTACGTTCTTCAAATCACGATCAATTCGGCCCTTAGCGCGCCAGCAGATTTCAATGCTTCCAAAATGGCGACCAAGTCACTGGGGCCTGCGCCGACGCCGTTCACCGCTTGGACGATTTCGTCCAGCGATACGCCTGGGTTGAAGACAAACATGTGGTTTTTATCTTCTTTTACTGAGACATTGGATTGCGGCGTGACGACAGTGCTGCCGCCAGATAGCGGGTTGGGCTGGCTGACCTGCGGATTCTCGCTGATCGTCACAGTCAAGCTGCCATGTGAAACCGCTGCCGGCTGTACTCTGACTTTGCTGTTGATAATTACGGTACCGGTGCGGGAATTAACAATCACTTTGGCCGGGGCATCGTCGGGCGCTAGTTCCAGGTTTTCGATAACCGAGGCAAAACCCACCCGTTGGTTGGGATTAACCGGTGCTCTTACGCTTACCGAGGTAGCATCGACGGCTTGCGCGGTTTCGGCGCCCAAAGCCTTATTGATAGAGTCCGCCATACGCTGTGCGGTGGTGAAATCGGATGAGTTCAAATTAAAAACCAGGTCGGCGCTTTGATCGAAAGAACTGGGGACGATCCGTTCAACTGTGGCACCGTTAGGCACACGGCCCACCAGTGGATTGTTGACGGTAATCTTCGAGCCGTCCTGGCCGCTGGCACTTAGTCCACCCACGACTAAATTGCCTTGCGCTACCGCATAAACATTGCCGTCGGCACCGCGTAACGGACTCATTAACAAAGAGCCCCCGCGCAAACTTTTGGCGTCGCCTATCGACGAAACGGTGACGTCAATTTTTTGACCGGGTTTAGCGAAAGCAGGTAGGTCGGCGTGAACACTAACCAGCGCGACATTTTTGGATTTGGGGTCGGTGTCGGGCGGCAAGGTTAGGCCCAACTTACCCATCATGCTGCGCAAGCTTTGACCGGTAAATTTGGTTTTATCGCCAGACTTATCCAGACCGGTGACCAGACCGTAACCCACCAGTTGGTTGCTGCGCACACCGGCTATGGAAGCGATGTCCTTGATGCGTTCGGCTTGCGCGCTATTGGTTAGCAGCAACAGGGCAATTGAAAAGACTATTTTGTTCATCAGGATTCTCCGTCAGTCTCGGCTAGAAAGGAAACAATGGACTTGAGAGAATTCGCGAAATCCAGCCGGGTTTGTTGGTGTCGGCCAAAGCACCGTCACCTGTATACATAATCGTAGCGTCGGCAACTTTACTGGATGGCAGGGTGTTGGCTACATTAATGTCTATCGGTCTCACGATGCCCGACAGGCGAATGTATTCACTACCGTCGTTAAGAGTGACCCGTTTTTCCCCGCGCACCCGGAGGTTGCCGTTGGGGAGCACATCCACTACTGTGACGCTGATGCCGCCTGTCAGCCTGTTACTTTGCCGGGCATCCCCTCTCCCTTCCGAGCTGCGGTCCGTACTGTATTCCAGTGCTGTCGACAAGTCGTGCCCCAACAGGGCAGAACTGGCCAAGCCAAAAATAGTGGGGGCGCTGCCCTGCACTTGAATATCGCTGTTCTTACTAGCTCTGGAATTGGCTTGCTTAATGGCGTTAGTGTTCTCGTCGAACGTTACCGTCAAAATATCGCCAACCCGGCGCGCGGCATGATCTTCGAATAAACGCATGTCGTAGCCGGCTTGGTAAATCGCACCGTTGCTTTGTTGGGGCGGACGCAAATCGGCGGGTTGTACCGGTGCGAAATCGGGATCGCGTTTCGGCAAAGTATCGCAGCCGACCAACAGCGTGATTGCCGCCACCAGCAAAATTTTGCCGCCTGCTTGCCGTTTAATGTGTCTATTCATGAGCCTTGTCCTCAATTAAAGTTGTTGCGTGACAAAGGACAACATTTGGTCTGTCGTTGAAATGGCTTTGGAGTTCATTTCGTAAGCGCGCTGGGTTTCGATCATGTTCACCAGTTCTTCAACAACGTTGACGTTCGAAGTTTCCAGAGAGCCTTGTACCAATTTGCCTAGCTCGTTTTCGCCTGGTGCGCCGATGATGGGGGCGCCACTGGAAACCGTTTCCCGGAATAGGTTGTCGCCGATAGGCTCCAAGCCAGAGGTATTGATGAAATCGGCCACCTGAATCTGCCCTACCTGATTGGCTGCCGCTGCGCCGGGTTGGGTCACTGACACAGTGCCGTCCTGACCTATGGTAATACTCAGCGCGTCTTGCGGAATGTTGATGGCGGGTTCCAAGGGCATGCCGTTGGAGGTGACTAATTGGCCGGTAGCGTCCATTTTAAAAGAGCCGTCACGGGTGTAATTGATGTCACCGTTGGGCATTATGATCTGCATAAAACCGCGTCCGCTCACCGCGATATCGAGTGAGTTACCGGTTTGCAAAATGTTGCCCTGGGTATGCAGTTTTTCGGTAGCCACCGTGCGCACCCCGGTGCCGAGCTGCAAGCCGGTGGGCAATTGCGTGTTTTGGGTTGACTGTGCGCCGGACTGTCGGACGTTTTGATACATCAGATCGGCGAAAATTGGCCTGGCCTTCTTGAAGCCGGTAGTGTTGACGTTGGCCAAGTTATTGGAAATAACCGCCATACGGGTTTGTTGGGCATCCAAACCGGATTTTGCTACCCATAATGCTCTTTCTGTCATGACAATCTCCTAATCTGACAATTTTTTGTCTTATTAGGAGTAAAGCAGGAACTATGCCACTTGCATCAACTTGGCGCTGGCACCCGATGTGTCGTCGATATTTTTCATTACTTTGGATTGTAATTCGAAATTTCTGGATAGCTCTATCATTTCCACCATTGCCGCCAAAGCATTGACGTTGCTGGACTCAAGAGAGCCTTGAACCAGGGTGATATTGGCGTCCGCCGGTATCGCGCCGGCTTGCTTGGCATGCATCAATCCATCTTCGCGCTTTTCCAAATTAGCCGGATCGGGGTTGACCAGTTTGATTCGCTCGACAACGACGCTGTTGGTAGCGTTGAGGCCTTGTGGGACGACAGTGATGGTCCCGTCGGTACCGATTTCCATTTTTTGGGCGGGCGGAATAGTGATAGGTTCACCACCTTCACCCAACACCGACAGTCCGGCACCGTTCTGTAATAGGCCTTCTGGGGTGATGCGCAAGTCACCAGCACGCGTGTAAGCTTCCTGCCCATCACTATTACGGACCGCGATCCAGCCTTGGCCATTGATCGCGACATCCAAATCGCGACCCGTGGTGTTAATGCTGCCGTTCGACATATTGGTGCCTGGCCGCTCGGTCATAGAATAGACCCGCGAAGGATAGCCGGGGCCGAAAGCCGGCATTGCGCGAAATTGCTCGAAATCCGCTTTGAAGCCGGTGGTCTGAGCGTTCGCCAGATTGTTAGCATTGGCACCTTGTGCCAGCAAGGTCTGCTTGGCACCGTTCATCGCAATGTAAAGGCTACGGTCCATGGCGGTCCCCTATTATTTACCGAATTTGCAGAATGGTTTGCATGATACTGTTTTCAGTGGTGATGGTCTGGGCATTGGCCTGGTAATGCTGTTGAGCAACGATTAGGTTCACTAATTGGGCGGATAAGTCTACGTTTGAACTTTCCAATGCGCCGGCTTGAATCGAGCCAAAGTTGTTTGCGCCCGCTTGTCCAGGAATCGGTTCGCCGGAATTGGCGCTTTGTCCCCAAGCGGTGTCACCCAATTTGGCCAAGCCGTTGTTATTCGCAAAGCGGGTTAATGCCACTTTACCCATGGTTTGCGACCCGCCGTTACTAAAGCGGGCGAAAATCACCCCTTCGTCATCAATATCAATTCCTGTCAATCGTCCCGCTGGTAAACCATTCTGAGTCATGCCATTGACGCTGAATTTTTGCTGAACCTGGGTGGTACCGAAGTAATTCATACTGTTGATATTAATATCTGCGGCACCAGTTGGCGGCGTAATGACATAACTGGCTAACGAAAACTTCCCATCTAGCGGAGTGATCAGCTTACCGCCCGAATCGAAAGTCAGTTTCGCGGATTCGGGGGTAGTTCCTCCGAGCTGTCCTGACGTCACAGGCACCGCCGTTCTTGTTCCTGGCGTCGCAGGCTCGCTCATATAATGATATACCAGCCATTCCGATGTTCCGGTTAATGGCGCGCTGGACGGATCCAGTTTGACAAAATAGGTAGTTAAAATATGCGGAGAACCGAGAGTATCGTAAACCGTTGTCGAGGTCTGCGAGTTGTAGGTATTGCTGTCCTCTGGATCGAATGTTAGCGTTCCTGGGGTAATACTGTCTTGAGCATCCAGATTTAACTGAATTCTCACCGTATCGGTGGCGGAAGGTAGACCGGTCAGTGTATTGATTTGCACTGGTGTGGTGACGCCTGTGCTAAATCCATCCTCAACCTTGGTGGTGTTTGGGGCATACACTAATAACGCTTTACCCTGATTGTTAACCAAATAGCCATCCTTGTTTAATTTAAATTCTCCTGAACGGGTATAGGATAAATCGTTAGCTTCTGTTGGGCTTTTTGCCATCGTGAAGAAGCCCTCACCACTGATTGCCAAATCCAGATTATTGTCAGTGAATTGTAAATTGCCTTGATTGAACTGTTGTGCAACATTGGCTACTTTGACCCCGGCGCCAGGTGTGGTATTGCTAACGCCCCCCAAACTAGAGGCGTAGACATCGGCAAACTCCGATCGCGACTTTTTAAAACCAATGGTATTGGAATTAGCGATGTTGTTTCCGGTCACTGCCAGATTATTGGAAGCGGCATTGAGACCGCTTAATGCTGTGGTAAATGGCATGGTGACTTCTCCTACAAGATTTGTTTAATTTGACTGAATTTTACGGTGCCGACGCCATCGAGATTGACTTGCAAACCGCCACTGCCGCCACCCATGGTCACGCTTTTCACCAGCGATTTGATATTGGTGGCTAAGACCGTGTTGACGCCGTCAATTTGGGCTTCAGCTTGAATTTTGTAGACGCCCGGATCGGCTAGCTGCTTGCTGCTATCCTTGCCGTCCCATTCAAAGGTAGTGGTGCCGACCGCTTGTGCGCCCATATCGATTTCTCTAACGATGGCGCCGGTCTGCGGGTTAATTATTTTCACGCTGACATTCGGGGAGCTACTGGGCATTTCGAAATCACCCGAGACGCTACCGCCGGCGCCAAGCAACGCTTCCCTAGCAGGAGCTGAAACGTGGCGACCAACCAAACCGGCAGCTTGCAGAGCTTGGTCCGAGCTGAGAGAGCTGGCAAAATCCTTAAATGAAGCCTGTAGATCCTGAATACCGGATACCGTGCTGAATTGGGCCATCTGACCCAGAAACTCGCCGTTATCCATGGGTTTCATCGGGTCCTGATGCGTCATTTGGGTGGTCAGTAGTTTCAGAAACTGATCTTGCCCCAAGGTTTGTTTTTGCACGCCTTTTGCCGTGCTGGAACCGGTAGTGGCAAGGCCGAGGCTGTTAAATGTATCTATTGCGTTGGTCATAAATGCCTCACTGTCCCATTTTTAGGGTTTGCAGAATCAGGTTTTTAGCGGTGTTCAACACCTCGACATTGTTCTCGTAGGAACGGGAAGCGGACATCATATTGGCCATTTCTTCCACGGTGTTGACGTTGGATTTGTAAATGTATCCAGTGGCGTCCGCCAGCGGATGATTGGGGGCGTACTCCATTACCGGCGGCGCCTGGTTTTCGACGACACCCAGCACATTGACGCCACTGGTGGTGCTGTTCTTATCCATCGCATTTTTCAGCTCGGCGGCGAATACCGGTTGACGGGATTTATAGACCTGGTCGATGCTGCTGCTGACGCTGCTGGCATTGGAAATATTACTGGCTACCAGATTCAGTCTCAGATTTTGCGCGTTCATGCCGCTGCCGGCGACGTCGAAGATACGAAATGAAGACATGGTTATTCTCCTTTAATGGCCGACATCAGGCCGGAAAACTTGTTGTTGATAAAGCGCAAGCTGGCTTCATACTGCACGGCGTTTTCCGCGTATTTGGCTTGTTCGATGTGCGATTCGACAGTGTTGCCGTCTAGCGAGGCTTGTTGTGGATTGCGATACAGCAGGTCGGCGCCGAGTACATTATTGTGACTGGGCAGATGGCCTTGCTGACTGCGTTTCAGTTCTGAGCCATCTCCTGCCAGGGCTTGTTGAAACACCGATTTGAAGTCCAGATCGCGCGCTTTGTAATCGGGCGTGTCGGCATTGGCCAGATTTGAAGCCAGAATCTCGCTGCGCTTTTCGCGCAACGCTAACGCTTGCGGATGTAGGCCCAGGGCCCGATCAAAGTTAATAGCCATAATTGCCACCTTTTGGTTTTTTAAACCTAAAAGCAGTAAATGTGCCATAAATAAAATATGCTTTTATTTCATTTGTATAACGATTTTTATAACTGGCGTAAGCGTCAAAAAACAGTGCGTCAGGCGGGGCGGCAAAATGCTGCCGCTTGCTTACGTCGTCAATAAACTGACGAGCAGGTCAACCGACTTTTTTGAAGTAGCTAGTTAAGCCGGAGCGGACCAATTCAAAGCTGTCCAAACCTATCGGCATCGCTTCCGTACTACTAAGAAACAGATAGCCGCCCGGCTCCAAGCTGTCGGCCATGCGGGAAAGTATGTCCCGCTTGACTTGATCGGAGAAATAGATCAGCACGTTACGACAGAAGATCAGGTCAAAACGCCCCAGTGCCGTGAATGATTTGAGTAGATTGAATTGTTGAAATCGCACAAGCTGACTGACTTCCGGACTAAGCAAATAGCCGTCGTAATTTTTTTGGAAGTACCGGGCTTTTGCCGCACTATCCATACCACGCGACAATGCGGCTTCCGAATATACCGCTTTTTTGGCTTCTTCGAGAATGGCTTCAGAGATGTCTGTACCAATAATTTGTACAGAGCGGGATTTTGCGCTGGCTCTAATTGCTTCAAGTGCGCAAATACCTATCGAATAGGGTTCCTGACCGGATGAGCAGGCTGCCGACAAAACTCTGACGTTGCCATTCTTACTGCTTAACAAGTCCGGTAAGACCTTATCCTTCAGTTCGACGAATTGCCTTTCGTCGCGAAACCAGAAAGTTTCGTTGGTAGTCATCGCGTCTACCACCGCGCTTTTTAATTTTTGCGCGGAAAACGAGGCAGAACTGAGTCCGCTGGCCAAGTCAGCGAAGCTTGAAAATTCAAATTTGCCAATCAACGGCAATAGCCTGCTTTTTACTAGATATTGCTTGCTATCACCCAACTCAATGCCGCAATTTTGGCTAAGGAATTGCTGTATTGCTTGATAATCCGCGGCGGAAATATCGACAACTTTAGCTGCCGGACTGACCGGTTCAGCCTGTTTCAACATTTCTGGTTTTGGTACGGGCGGTTGGTATGCGTCGATCAGGAATGGGCCGCATGATAAAGTTTGAGCTGATGCTGGATCGAATTCATCAACGAGTCGGGGTCAAACTTAGCCAGAAACTCGTTAGCGCCAACTTTTTGGACCATTGAAGTATTGAACACACCACTTAACGAGGTATGCAAAATCAAATAGATTTTCTTCATATTGGGGTCTGCCTTGATTTTTGTGGCGAGTGTGTAGCCATCCATGCGCGGCATTTCTACATCAGAAATAATCATCGAGTATTTGTCCTGAATCTCGATACCTTCCGATACCAGTGCGCTTAAATGATCCCAGGCTTCTTGACCGTCTTTTAGTAGCGTGCACTCGATGCCTATCTGTTGGCAAACGCGTTTTACTTGGTTCCTGGCTACCGATGAATCATCCACCACAAGGATATGATCGTTTTTGCTGGTTACTTCCATGTCTATGACTTCCGCAGATGCTTCTTCGCGACCGCCTATAACCTCCTTCATCACTTTTTCAACGTCGATCACTTCGATCAACTCACCGTCGATTTCAGTCACTGCGGTTAGATAGCTTTCTTTACCTGTGCCGGTGGGGGGGGCTTTTACTTGTTCCCAACCGATGTTGATGATGCGATCGACTGATCCGACCAGGAAGCCTTGAATGGAGCGATTGTATTCGGTAACGATTACGTAACAACCGGCGTCACGCACCAACTGCCGCATGCCTATGGCCATCGACAAATCGAGCACTGGAATGGTCTTGCCACGCAGGTGAGCAACCCCGCAAATCACAGAATGCGAATTGGGAATTTGAGTTAGAGGAGGACATTGAATCACTTCCTGAACTTTGAAAACATTAATCCCAAATCTTTGTTTACTAACAAGTTTAAACAACAAGAGCTCGAACCTATTGTGCCCCGCCAGTTTAGTACGCTGATCGACTCCGTCTAAGACTCCGGCCATAAAACCCCCTGAAATACGCTGCTTGCAATTATAGACACTTTGCTTTTTTTTACTTTATAAAATTACTGGTATGTTTTGTGCTTTGTTCATCGTAATAGTCAAAAATATGGCGACTGCAATGACGATCAAAAATTTAGGAGTGATTCTGCTATTTGTCTCGGAAACAGCATTAGCAGGACCAATGCAATCGGTGCCGTTCATTCAGGATGCGGTTAACGGATACATAAATGCCAATCTGGCGCCGGACGGCCACTATGAAATTGGCGGCGCGCGAATAGATCCGCGCTTGCAATTGCCGCAATGCGAACAGCCACTGCAAGTATTTATTCAATCTGGAGAATTAAAGCCCGGTAGGAATACTTTGGGGGTGCGCTGCAACGCCGAAAAGGGCTGGACGATTTACAGCATAGTGTCGATAAAATCGTTTAAAAACGTTCTAGTCCTGAATCGATCTTTGCAGCGCAGCGATGTGATTCGTGCCGAGTATCTGAACGCGGAAAGTCGCGATATCGGCCTGTTGCAACAAGGGTATATGACTGAGTTGGATGACGTTGTCGATAAGCAGGCTGTGCGAAATATTCCCGCCGGCAGCGTGTTAAGCAAACTACATATTACCGAGTTGACTTTGGTCAAACGCGGCGAAAGGGTAAATATTCAATCAGGCAAGGCCGGGGTACTAATTAGCGCGACGGGCACTGCGATGGCGGATGGCGCCAAAGGTCAGAAGATCAATGTAAAAAACCTGTCTTCGCAACGAGTAATTCAGGCTACCGTGGTCGATTCCGGTCAAGTGTCAGTTTATTTTTGACAAAGCATTAAAGGAATTTATGATGATGCCGCTAAATGCTACAGATAAAACTAATTCAGGAATTCCGTCATGGCTATCAACCCTATCACCAGCAAATCTGTTAGCACACCGCTACCGGCAAAATCAGCGGTTAAGGACTCAGCCGAACTTAAAGAGAAACCCGTCAATGGTGCCTCTACTGACACTATCAACCTTACCACGACCGCCCAGGACATTAAATCGGCAACAGCGTCAAGCGCTGCCGCCCCCGTGGTGAACGAAGACCGTGTAGCGGCCATAAAAGCCGCTGTGCAGGACGGCAGCTATCAAGTTAACGCCGAGCGCGTTGCGGAGAAAATGCTGCAATTTGAAGGTCAACTAACCAACAGCACATGACGTCATGATAGAGAAAACTTACCAAATCACTGAGAAGCTATTAAGCAACGGTTTAAAATCCACGCAAAGTCTGCTTGAACTGCTAAATGCAGAAGCGGCAAACCTGAAGCAAAAAGCCGATGCAGACGCCATTTCGGCACTCGCTTCGCATAAAAAGGATCTAGTTGCCCAACTTGAGCAATTTACCAAGCAACTAGGTCAAGTGCTGGCCACCGAACAATTGGTGGTCAGTAACGATGGCATCAAAGCCTATCTTGTCAAAGCCAAAGCTGCCGGCATCAATATTTCGGAGTCCTGGAACTACTGGAATCACATCGCTAGACTCTCCCAAACCTGTCGCACAATTAACGAACAAAACGGTGCCAGCATCGCGTTATTGAGTCGACACACGCAAAGATCGCTACAAATCTTGAGAGGCAAGTCACCGTTAGCCGCCACCTACGGGCCAGATGGCGTTACTCGCAACGAGCTGTTTTCGCATACATTAATTTCAGTGTAGACTGAGCGACGAATAACCAGACAGGTCGCTTATATGCTGCGAAAACTGAAGCATTTATTTTCAAAACCGTTATCGACTGAGTCCGCTCAAGATGACGATGACGAACTGTTAAGTTTTGAGAATCCCAACTTTATTACCGATCCAGACAGGATTTCGAAATTATTGGGCGAAATTGAAAACAGTTCCCCGCTATGTACCGTTCAGACTGAGGGCGAGGATTTTAGCTCCTCGATACTCGCAGTCAAACTCGATAAAAAAGTTATAATTCTTGACGAATTAATGCCTAAACACGGCAACGATTTTTTGTTGATCAATCGCTCCTTGAAACTCTCTACCTTTCACAAAGGCATCCATTTATCGTTCAATCTGACGGGTATCGAAATCGGTCATTCACGAGGGATCAATTACTACAAAGCGCCGTTTCCCGAACGGGTATTTTATCCTCAGCGGCGGCGTACTCCGCGATTGGAAATAAGCAGCATTGATATTCCGTTTTCAGGGGTTGTGCAACGCACCGGCATTTCGGTCGGAGGCAGTCTGTTCGATTTATCCAGAGGCGGAGCGGGGATTACCGTACCCATTAATAGAGCACGTGTTCAGCGTGGCGATATCGTCAAGAATTGTCAAATCACCTTCGAAGATTATGTTATGGATTTCGATTTGTCTGTGCGGTTTGTGAAGCCGGTTTCGGCGGCATCGGCCAAAGTGCAAATCGGCGGACTATTCGAAAATCTGTCTTCAAAAAGTCAATCCAAGCTGTCTTATTTCATCACATCGCTTGAGCGCGTAGAGATTAGAAAACAAAAAGCTTAGCGTTTTGCCCTGTGTTAAAATTTCAACTTAAGGTCCCGGTAGCTCAGTAGGATAGAGCGGTCCCCTCCTAAGGGACAGGTCGGACGTTCGAATCGTCTCCGGGACGCCATATAAATCAATTGCTTAGGCTGATTTTATAGACCTTGAAAAATTGCCAAGGGGCACTCATGGGGCACCTGTGAAAAAGCCAAAAAACAAACGACAAAAGACTGGCACTCGTAGCGCGAAGGCCGTAGGTTACATTCCTATTGCCGGCACCATTTAAATCAATTAATTATGTGAGTCATTGATCTGGTTGTTTTTAAATTGATCCATTGAGCATCCAGTAAATTTTATACGAACGCAGGTGTATGGCTTTGCCACAACTCAACCGGCCAGTCGGGTTACTACCACCATGCAAGACTGGAGCTAAACAGCAATAGGTAGTAAAAGTCTGGGCGCCTCAATCCCGACTCTTCATGAGACTGGGGCATGTTAAATAGGGAAGCCAAATGGCGAAACCAATTTTAACGAGTTCAGCAGGTTTGCATCTTAGAATCAGTGCGTTTGGCGCATTGTTCGCCACCTTGGTTGTGAGCTTTGAACCCTTGACAGCATTCATGCTAACAATGGTTGCGGCACTCGTATTATCTAGGCTGTAGTCCTAGGCTCGTATTCAGTTAGGCTGGCGAGCCGCCTTACTTGTTTCGAGATCTTCAAAACAACTTTCCTGAGTTCAAGGGCTAACTTTGCGTAAAGTCGGCTTTACAGTAATTGCTTTTGTGTTAAGTAAGCTTAACGCTAGCAATAGTAGTTATAAGCAGACTTAACGCTAGCAAC
>MSXO01000050.1 GCA_002083615.1 Proteobacteria bacterium ST_bin11
AGCACGCGGCGCTATTGTTTGGATAACGATTTAACGAGTTATGCCGGTCGTGTTTTGTGGCTCAGCCTTTGACGGTGGCTGATGAGGTCTTATCATGTTCAGACCTCAACGACTGGCACCCTTTTGTTTTATACTTTGATATGTGTGAGCACACAATACGGCGCGTCAGGTTGCCTTCGGGTCTGTGAGTGGATCGCCAACTCAGTTCGCACGCCCATTCTATTGGATACCCAATAGAATTTGATCTGGCTGAAAAATCAATTATTTTCCCCCAATCTATGAGAGGGAAATTTGCATTGCAGGCAACCTAAGAATTCTAAAATTTCGGTTCCGTTTTTACTTCGTCTACTTCCCTAAAACGAAAAATACGAAAATCTATTTATCGCGCAATTTGCCTTCATTTATCGCGTTACGCCTCACGAAACACTTTGCGCCAGCGCTTGGTGTCACAAATGTCGTAGGTGACAATATACAGATGTTGCTGGGCGGCCATTAGCGGGTGGTGAAGTTGGGGTACTCCGGCAATTCGCCGAGCAAATAGCGTCCAAACAAGCGGGCCTGGATTTCAAACAAGCGCCGGTAATCTACCCGATAGCCAAACAGCGGGTGGGTAATTTCCTGACTCATGCGCCGTTCAAAGGCAGCGATAAAGCGTTTGCGCCCGCCTTCATCCAGCGCCACGCTTCCGGCCACGCAGGTAAAGTCGGTGGGCCGCACTTCGCCATTGTTGATGACTTGCAGCACGGTGGAGTCAGCAATAATTGGCCGGAACGGTTCCATCAAATCCAGTGCCAATGCGGGGCGACCGTAGCGCGGTTGATGATAAAAGCCGCGATACGGATCCAGGCCAACGGCGCTGAGCGACATGGTCCAGGTACGCACCAACATGGCATAGGCAAACGACAGCAAAGCATTGACCGGATCGGTGGGCGGGCGCCGATTGCGGTTATTAAAATCGAAGCTCATTTGCCGGGGATCGTCGGGCTTTTTAATCAGTTGGTCGAAGGCGCCAAAATACACTGCTGCTGCCGCGCCTTCGATGCCCAATAATTGCGGCAAATCCTTGGCGCGTTGTGATTTGTCGGCCAAGGCTTTGAGTTGATCCAGTAAG
This sequence comes from Proteobacteria bacterium ST_bin11, assembly GCA_002083615.1. GTDB lineage: Bacteria > Pseudomonadota > Gammaproteobacteria > Methylococcales > Methylomonadaceae > Methylomonas. The sequence continues at coordinate 1,112 of MSXO01000050.1, forward strand.
CCGTCTGGTGCTGTTTCGCCACGCCAATTGCGACGCAACTGCACCCTGCTGTTGTGGATTTTGCTGCGCACCAGATCGCGGGCAATGTGCAAACAGGCTTTATCATCGAAACTGGCTTTGTATTGCGCGGTACGCAGCTCGACATTTTTATGACCGGTGCCGATAGTGTGGCCGACAAACCAGCCGCCAAAGCTGTGCCAGCTGACCGGAATCTGCCGTTTCATCAAATCCTGCAAACATGGCGTAGTCATGTAAACATTGCCCATGATGACCACTTGCGAGGTATCGATGAGGCGCGCGGTTTGCACTTTTTCATCGTCGATGCTGATTTCCAGCTCTTCGCCTTTTTTGCCGATTTTGGCTTTATACGCTTGCACATACACTGGCAATGCCTCATCGCGCAGCACCGCCAGAGGACGCGGTTCCAGGCTGCCGTGATGCAGGTAATTGACTTCGTCTGGCAGGCAAATACCCACCAAGGAGCAAGCCGGACATTTAGGGCTGTCCTGCAACGGCGCGGGAATGTGGCCGCTATCGGCAATCAGCCGCAAGCCCTGAATGGCGTTGGCGGTGAGTTGTTCCAATTCTTCATCGAACGCCACTCGCACCCGCTCGCGGCTTTGCACAAAGTACAACAGGCCTTCATCGCAGCGATAACCGTGTTCACGCAAAATCAAACCTTGCACACACAGTTGCACCCGCTCTGGGTCATAGGCACCGCGCGCTACATGCGGGCGTTTGCCGCGTTTGTAATCGACCGGCGTGACGATGCCGTCTTCCGCCTCCAGCAAGTCCAGCTTGGCAATAAGGCCCAAGCGATTGGAGGACAATTGAATCGAACGGCCATGCAGTTTGTCGTCGTCGTCCAGGTCATCCGCTACCGGAAAACGTTTGCTGGGCTGATCGACACGCCGATGCGCATGATCGCCTTCCACGGTATCCGCCGAAGCTGCCCACTCACCCTGCACCCATTCCAGATACGCGAGTCGCGGGCAGTATTGGAATTCGTTAATCATCCGCGCCGGTAGCAACGGCACATCGCCGGAGAGTTCCGGGAATGGGAGCGGTAATTCGAGCTGGACGGGGGGCTGTTCGGACATGGGGTTATAACGTGCCCTCAGAGTTCGTCGTCTACCGGCACAAACTGCCCCATGCCAAAATGACAGGCAAATCCCAGTGCTATTGGCCCGGCAACCGGTTCAGAAAAGCTGAGCTGCCAAAAAGAGCCTTTAGTATCTGGCTGAATCAACGTTTTTTTGGTTCTGAAACGATGGAAATCAACTGGGCGCAGTTCGCGTTCGTAAGGCGTGATGATCGACAACGTTTGTATATCAATCGGTTCCGGTATATTGCGCTCTCGGCATTCACGACGAATTTGCATGGGCACATCAAAGCTTTTTTTCCAATGCCACGGGTGAAGATAGGGTGTGACTGATTCCCAGAAGCAGGCTCTTTGCACAACTGGCGTGGCACTTTTAAAATCCTCACGACAGCCAATATGTTCCAGCATTACACGCCATTCCTGACCATCAAAGCCTTTTACTGTTTTTAACGCCCCCAATACCTGCCGCATCTCGTCATCAATCCCGCCGGGAATGTGTATCAACACATGGTCGAGCAAGCCTTGCGCATTGGATTGCGGCAAATAAAAGGCATGACAATGACGGTTGTCGGCATCCAAACCATGCCCGGATAGTAACGCGGGAATCGCATCCCCGCCTAATAACCATTTGGCTTTGCCCAAAATCGCTCGGCGTACATGTTCAGCAAAGCGAATCGTGTCAACATGTCGCATCAACGGCTTGCCGTAAACGGCATAGCGCACGGTATCGGTATCGGCAAAGGTTTTTTGCTTAGGCTGGACACGACTGGCAACACTGCTTTTCAATGCCTGAATCGGACGCTGGTAAAGGACTTTTTGCGCAGCAGGGGGCGCACTCCAGCCGGCGTTTTGCAGATCAGCGGTGTCTAAACTGAGAGCGGTTAACCAGTTTTCCCGCAGCGTTGGCTCAATCGTTTTTAACGATTTTTTGTCTTCTTTACTTAAGGCTCCTTTTTGAAAACCCGACAAATAGCCATTACGAAAATGCACATAAGCCTCCGGCGCAAGCGGTGCATATAACTGCACAGGCTCGGTTTGCACTTCGCCGGTTTCAAGGTCGATCTGGGTTTTACCGGGAAAACAATTCAGTTCGCCCTGCCAGTCGGCCAAGCGTTTGGCTTCTACCCAGGATTCGGCGCGCCCCAGGTAGCCAATGCAATGCAGCAGTTCATCCAGCAACTCAATTTGCGCGTCGTCTAAGCTGCATTGCGGCCAATGCAGAATCAATGCCGCAGATTTATCGATACGGGCAAAGGCATCGAAAATCAGCGTCGATTTCTGACGATTCGGCATGTAATGCCGGGTATGGCTGTGCACGGCTAGCGGTAGCTGATACTGCGGCAACTCTGCCGCTAGGGTTTCCAGCAGGCTTTGCAGCACGGTTTGCGGGTAAAGCTGATGGTCGAGTTTACGATGCCAAGTGGCGATCAATGCACGGCTAAAACGCCAGGGATCGGGCGGCCAAGCCACATCCGCCTCGTTGACGTGCCGACCCCAGGGCGTGGCGTGGTAACGCCCGCCGGGAAAGCTGAGCGATAAGGTCAGCATGGCTTATTCCCCGCTGTCCGTACTGTCCGTTTCGCCTTTGGTTTTTTTGGGCTTACCTTTTTCCCAAGTGACTTTGGTGACACTCGGCTCAGCAAAACGACCTTCAGCCTCAACAGCGGCAATCAAGCCTGGTAATGCGGCTTCTAACTCTGAGCGTTCCGGCAAACGCCAGCCAGCGGGACGCGTAACATTCAATTGCTGAACTTCCAAATCGCAAGCCGTGCGCAAGCGTAAACCAAACTCTAAAACCGCACGAATTTTGTACAGTGCAAAAACAATCAGTAATTGTTCGACAGCGTTACCCAAACCAAAGCCACGAATTTGCGCCAAATCGACATTGAAGAAAGCGGTGATTTTGGGGGCTGTGTAGTCACTACGCGAATACGGCACATTGCCAAAGCCTTTGGCTGTCTCCCCTGACGGGTTTACATGGTCATTTTTTACGCCGCCGCTTTGCGCGACTTTGACATCTTCCGCCTCAATAAACGAAGACACCACGCGAGGCAAGCGCAAGCGTCCACCCGCTAATTCACCTTTTGCCAAAAACAGGCCGTGCAACAATGCGTTAGTGTCGTATTTCAATACCACAGAAGCCAGTTTGCGAATATCGACTGCGCCTTCGTCCATGTCGGCCAGTTCTTTCTTCAGCATATCAAAAACAGATTTATCGTCTTTATTCTCAAGCAAATAGGGGGAATTCAGACGATGCGCTTCCAATACGGTATTGGTTAAAGGATTACCTTGTTTATCAATAATTTTTACCAATGGCAAACCTTTCAATGCCTCCACCCAATCGTCATTAGGCCCGTCCCAGCACACCGTTTCCATGCGGTTCGCCATACTTTGTGCGGATTCGACCAATAACATGCGGTTACCATTGGGGCCGTCGTAAACCGCTGCACCCAAATCGGGAAAACCGGTAGGTTGAAACCGTGTCCCCTGCAAGGGCTTTAATTGGACTTCAATCAATAGTCTGGGTGCAGTCTGTAATGCAGAAAAATCAATTGTCATATCAAATCTCCTTGAAAGAATTTAAAAACAAATACGGCAGTTTATTCTCCCTCTCCTGCTGGAGAGGGTTGGGGTGAGGAGAATTCAATAGCCGTGGGCCTTGATTGATTTCCCCCTCACCCTGCCCTCTCCCTGAGGGAGGGGGAAACGAGCGGATTGGTTACAGCAAAAGTCATAGCGACATCAGGTCGAGGCTTTCATCCGCGGGTTCGCGAGGCTTGAGCGCCAACAACCCTTTGAGTTGACCAAACGCAACGGGAAACATCAGAGCCGCTAATAAATGCGCCCCGTCAATTCCCATTACACGCGGCGCTTGCTGCGGAAAATGCGGCAATTCGACACCCGATTGACGTAACTTGGCCCAGGCAAAATCGACGGCTTTTTGCGGTTGATCCGCCGCGAACCATGCCAGCACCTCGCCACGTAACGACAACTTGATTCCTTCGGGAATAAAGCCGATTTTGACCAGCACCTGATCGGTGACGAAAAATGGCTTGAGCAAGGCGTAAGCAGCGGGCAGTGCCGTTGCGCTTTGTTTCGGAAAGTGGATGCTCGCAGAATGGAAGTCTTTAATCAGGGCCAAACCTTGAGCCAAGTCGCTGATGCGCTGGTCATCCACCGACTTCTCCAGAAAAGCGGAAATGTCGCCAAGGCTCGCACCTACTCCAAAGGCAAACGGCTTGTCTTGATTTTGCAGGCGTTGCGCGGCCAACAAGCGACAACGTGCGGTTTCGCAAAGATTGCGTGTCAGCGAACCTTCGCCCCAAACTGCCAAGCGTGATTCGTTGTCCCAGGCATCCCACTTTTTATCGGTTTTCAGGCCGGCAAAGTGGAAACGCATAGGTAGGAGTTTCTCAGCCGTTTTAGCTCTAGCAGTTTCTGGGGGCGCTTCCGGTTCAGTCGCATCTGAATAACCGGTTTTAAGACTAGCCAAAGCAGCTGCCAAACGAAACTCATTGCTAGCATCGTTGCTGGCTAACAGCCAATGATGAGTCAGTAATGGTATGGGTTGGCGTATGTCTTCCTGAGCTTTGTGGCTTTGGCTTAGTGAACGTTGAATCTTGCCGAGCAAAACCAGAATATCCTGACAGTTTTTCGAGTCGGTACTGCGTGTCAGATCGAACAAGCGATTTTCTAACTGATGCGCGAATGAAACCAGTCGCCCGCTTGCTTTATCGCTACGGGCAAAACGGCGCAGATTGTCTAAAAAACGATTGCGCTCCAGTTCGTTGATGAGTTCGGCAGCCGGGTTGGTTCGAGTGGCAATTCGATTAACGGGCGTGGCTAAATAGGCATCTCCATTCCGTTTAACAAAACCATATCGTTGAAATTCGGCAATACCTTTATCAACACCAAAAGCAGAAATCGCTCTGGCAAAATCCAAACCATCCTTGGCGAAACGGCGATCAACGGTAACTCGACCTTCTTGAAATAAACAGGAAATCTCAGCGAAAGATGTAGCCTGATTCCAAATTGGCAGCCATATTTCATTACGTGAGTTGGCCTCATCTTTAGGGCTACCAGCACCGCTTCCAACACCCATCATTCTGACTGTAAAAGGAAAACTAAGCGCACCGGCAGTATCAGAATTTAATCGTCTTACAGTATTAGTGGCAAAAAACAATCCCCCCTCTAACATCAAAACAAAATCCCAAGGATTAATTAGCGATTTAGATTCAAACCCAGATGTTCCATTTGGACTACCTGCATTTCCAGGTAAAAACTGTCCTATAGCAGCATCTTTTAGCATATGCGGTGTGGACTGAAGAAAAATTGACTGTTTCAGCCAATCTATTACGCAAGAGTTCGGTTTCCCAGTTATAGAGTCGAATAGCCGTAACAACCTCTGCATATAGTTGTTAGTAAAATCCAAGCGACCATCATTACCTCCTGTACCAAGTAACGGAGGGTAAGAAACTTTGTCTGATCCAATTAGCAAAACAGCATCGAACCACTTTAGAAATTTATCTGGATAAGTATTTCTAATAACTTGTAATAACAAAACCTTTTGATTTTCCTTGGGCGCTTCGTCAAATCCTTTTTCGTTTAATATTTGGCGCGTTTTTGCTAGCAACTCTCTATAAAATTCAAAACGCTCACATTGACTTTGCAATAGCTTATTTAAAGTCCGTGTTGCCTCAGTTTCTTTATCTCGCACACCAGTTTTTATCTTTTTACCCGTTGTAAGTATTTTTCCTGTGTCAGAATCGATAGCTCCGGTTTTACCTTCTTCAAAATAAAATCCACTTCCAGCATTCCACGGCGCAGTAATCGGCGTAGCCCGATATTCCTCAAGAAAAAACTGCAACAAACCGGCTTCGTCTAGATTGCTGTGCAAAACAAAGGCCTCATCACGCCAGTAGCCTTTGGCATTGGGGTCTTTTTGTTCGGCCACCAAACGAAGAATCCCCAGCGCTTTCAGATAATGCGCCAGCGGCGCGGGTGCGCAGCCTTTTAATTCGATTTCGTAGCTCATTGCTGATTCTCCTTGCTGTCTTGTTGCTCGGCATCCGAGGCCCGCCAGTCGGCAATGCGGACCAGGGTTTCGTACCACGCCAGCACAAACGGGCCGTGTTCGCGCAGCAGGTTTTGCACCCGCGTTGTCCAAGATGGCCCCATCGCTTCGGTTTCGCCCAGTTGCATCAGCTCCAGGTGTAATTCAGTGGATGGCATGGTGTGGTCGAGTATTGCAACTTCCGGCAGTTTGTCGCCTTGATAAACGCCTCTTGCATATAAGCTATTCGGCTGGTCTTTGGGCGGTTTTTCGTCCGGCATGGCTCTTAGGCTTAAGCGCACTTTGCCGTGGTGCGCCACAACCAAATAGGCGATTAAGTCGCGTTGCGAATGTTGTGCATTGTTCAACAGCCACGCCAGCATCGAGGCCAGTTCATGGCGGAAGTAACTGCGAGTATGTTTGGCTTTTGATGCGGATTTGGCCCAAAGCTGCTGGTTATTGAGTTGCTGATCGTGCAGCATGGTTTGTTGAAACACTTCATGCGCTTTGCCGACATCATGCCATGCGGCGGCAGTCGCAATAGCGGTGCGGGCTTCCCCATCCATCGTCAAATCGTTTAGCAACTGATTAGCAAAGTCATGCACATGCCGCAAGTGCGCGGGCAAGGTAATCGCATTGGCTTTGTGGCTGTCGTAGTCGCCGGTAAAGCTGTCATCACTGGCTTGATTTTCTAGGGTTACGACTGGAACGGCTTGTTTTTGTTCGGCATCAAAACCGGTTTTTTCTTCGTAACCGCCTTGTTGTGCCGGTAACAATAAGGTCATGCCCGGAAATACCGATTCGGCTTTTTTCCAGTTTCTTGCCAACCCGTCCCAAACAAATGCCGTGCGATGTTTGTCTTTGCTGAAATAGTCTTTGATCTGCGCCATTGATACCGGACACAGTTCGCTGTGATGCGCTTGGGCTTCATCAGCTTGAGGCTTTTCTACCTCGCGCCAAAAAACTCGTAATTGCGGTGAACCCTGGTCACGGATGTATTGGGAAATATCGGTATCGAAACCACTCAAATCCGCGTCGGTATTGAACAGATCGAGAAAATCATTTCTGCGTAATACCGGATGAATGGCTTGTTCGCTGGTTACTTTTGGCAAGGCTGCTGGTGAGGCGCTGGATAAGTTTTGCAAGTGGCTTCGGCTTACTGCAAAGTCTTCAGAGGTGTAAGGTGCAAGCTCTTTTTCGTCTGCAATATCAATCCAGAAAATATCCGCACCACCAAATGCATTGTATTCACCGTAACGGTTACAACGTCCAAAGCGTTGCACCAGCGAAGACCACGGGGCGATTTCGGTAAAAAGGGTTTTGCAGGAAATATCGACACCGGCTTCAATCGCTTGGGTAGCGATGATGATGCGGCCTGCTTCAGGCGCATCGGTCTGTAGCTGTTGATTGAGTTGTTGCCGCTCTTGTAGCCGAAAACGCGCATGAACCAACAATAAGTCCGCAGAGAACTTTTGCTTTTTAAGCTGCGCGTACAACTGTTGCGCCCGTTCGACACGATTGACAATCACCAGACTATTGCTACCTGCCTGATGGGCTTCGGCAATATGTTTTGCCAATAACGCCGGGTAGTTTTTCTTGGTGTCGCTGTTCAGCGCAATCTCAGCGCAAGCAAGGCGCTTGACCGAATGGATGCGATCTTGCACTGCTGGCAAACGCTGTTCTGAGTCGCTTAACGTGAGGCTATGGGTATTGGGCAAGTATTCGGCAAAATCCACCGTATTGAGCCAATCCCGATTTAAGGTGGCCGACACCCAGAGACTTTTGCAGCTAGCACTGGTCAATAGCACTCGGCGAAAGGCTTCCAGTTGCGCGCTGGTCGATAACCCGGCCCCCATTAATTGCACTTCATCAAACACCCACAGCGCATCGTTGTGTAACAGTGCAAAATGTACCGGCCATTGATAACGACTGACCCCATATCCTCGCATCAAGGCTTGCGATAGCAGCATGTCCTGAGTGCCGATCAACAGGGTATCTTTTTCCGGTTTTAGCACCCAGGATTTAACGTCCTCACCACCCATCAAAATGTGCACGTCAACTTGGTCGGTTAAATTGAGACGTTTTAACCATTCCCTGATATTGGCTTCCGTTTGCTCGACTAAAACCCGCATTGGCAAGCAATAAACCAGTCGGCGCGGAGTATCGGTATCTCGGATAATTTGACGCCTGTAAAGCCAAGCCAACACAATCGCAGCGGTTTTACCCAAACCGGTCGGGATTTCCAGAAAATCCGGCCAGGACTCGGTGGCGAGGACGGTTTGATAAGGAAACGCATCCGGTTTTTCAGTGGCCTGTTTGAAAAAGTCTGAATAGTTGCTCATGTCACATCCGTTTCAATAGTTTGTTTGATTTTTAACATGCCTTGGTCTCAAAACTCGTACCTCAAATTTTTTATCTTTTTTTATTTCGCTATCTGCGGTCAGGGTGTTTTTGCATGCGTGAAAGGTTCATGGGCTTAAGTGCAAGGCTTTTTGCTTTGTACTCAAGGTTTAAAGGCTTGTGTACTAAGAGGGAATACGCTTCTGCCACTTTAGAGATACTTGGCCAGCAGTTTTTCGGCTATTTGGCGTACCAGGGTTCGTAAAAATTCTGGTTCGACGATCTCAACTTCGGCCCCCCATTTCAAAATATCCATCAACAGTTCTTCGTGACGGTTGAAGGGGATGGTCAGCTGGTAGCGACCATCATCCAGCCATTGGCTTTGTTGCTGGCTGTGCCAGTGTTCGTCAGCCACCCAGCGGGCGGCGTGGTTACTGAAATTGAGGATAGCGGTGTGCTTGGCTTGACCGGCAAAGATGCCGTAGGACGTGCCGTAGTGTTGATGCAGGGTTGTGGGGTCTATCACTATGGCGGGTTGGCCATTGGTGGTTGCATGGTTGATGCGGTCCAGGGCGAAGGTACGCGGTTGCTTGCGGGCATGGCAATAGGCGTCGAGATACCAGTTATCGCGGTACAGGACCAGATTTTGCGGAGAGACGTCGCGCTGACTGGTTTGGTCGTCGCTGCGGGCGTGGTAACTGATGGTGAGTTGTTGCTGATTGAACAGAGCTTCGGCGATGGAAAGAAACAGGGTGTCATTGCGCTGGCGGCAAGCGTGACTGAGGATTTTGATATGTACTAGTTGTGGCAAGTTTACGCCGTGAACACGATCGAGCAGTTTTTGCAGGTGTTCGCGCAGTTGGCCGATTTCCGATTTCAAAAGTCCAGGCGTAAGGTTGCCGAGTAAGTGTTGGCAGGCAATGAGTGCTTGCAACTCTTCCGCGCTAAGCCAAAGTCCTGGTAGTTCGAAAGGGCCACGCGGGTCATCGCGATCATAAAAATAGCCTTCGTTTCGGACATTGTTTAGTGGTGCGCCTAATGCGCGCAAATCTTTGATGATGCGCTGGCGGGTGGCTTTGGTGCAGTTCAGCTTGGCATCGATATCTGCACCGCTGATCGGTGTTCGCCGATCCTTAAGCAGATTATGCAATTTGAATATTTTGTCGATGTATTGCACTTTGTCCTCCTTGATTATTAGACACCGGCCTAATCAGAGCCTAGCGTAGCTTAAAAGGAAACGTCAACTTACCTTAAGCTGCAAAGTGTAATGAAGTCCAACTGCCAATAGTCGATTGAAACGGAGCATTGGATTTTAACAATTTGCAAACCGGTGTTAGCCAGTTAACTGATTCTAAAATGGATTGGACGAATATTGATAATCGGAAATACAAGATATTGAAGAGCCCATTTAATACACCGCAGTAATACCTGCCTTAAGGGGGGGGTAGCAATCTGGATTGGACGTTATTGGCAAGTTAGCTGTTTTCTGAACATCAAGATCTGCGGGTATTCAATTGCCTTCATTCCGTGTGGCGATTTGCATAGCCACTGCAGTAGTCAATATCAAATAAGGCCGAGTTCTTCAAAACAACTCGGCCTTCACTAGCATTAGTCGAAGCGATTAAACAGCTGCTTACCATGCGGCGTTTTTAAGCTTGCCCAGTAAACATGGTCCGGCAACTGCGAAAACGCCATCTTTCGTGCCGATAATGCCGTACTGTATTGGTCAGCCATTTTGATCAGCAACAACCCAGGAAACTTAGGGAACTTTTTGGTACTGTTCGTCCAACTCAATAGTTGCCGTAAGGCGTGAGCACCGTGTGACCAGGATTGCTCCAATTCGCAAAGCAAGGGTTCCATTAAGGTTAAAGATAACACCTCATGTTCCACCAAACGCCCAAGAACCGTGTTGTTGAGTGTTTCGATTTTGCCTAGGTCGTGCAGCAAGGCGGCGGTAACCGCCAGAGACGCTTCCTTGGGACTCAGGCTGACTTTGGCAATCTGTTCCACCCATTCCGCGCACTCAACGCTGTGCAGCAATAACCCGCCAGGATAACTGTGGTGATGATGTCGGCTGGCCGCTAACCGAAAGAACGGCTGCCCAAGCGCCCGATGCCGTAACACCCGTATCAGCCAGCTCTGTAACACCGGTGTCTCGATACGATCGATCAGTGCAAGCAACCGATCCATTGCCGAAGGAAGAGCGGCAACGCCGTACCATTGCACCACCCCATTCAATGGGATTATCGAGGGAATCAGCACCCAATGCGCGATTTCATAACAGGGCCTGTTGAACTTGGCATGGGTCAAAACCGCAGCGTTTTCTAATGCCGTAGATGCCGTTTCAGGGCGAAGGTATTCAACCCGTACCAGCATCCCAACTTCCGGTAAGGATTTGGGGGCACTGGCCGACCATTGACCGTACCAGAGAGTGCCATCGACCTGGGACACTAAGAGAAAATGCACCTCACCGTTAGCGGTATGCCGGGTGAGAACGGTATCCACCCGGCCGATGACTTCATTGGCCGGGGCTACTACCGAAGCATCAAACGATTCCTTCGTCATCTTGGCCTTGCTCTTCAAAGATATAGACGTATTGGATCGACTCATAGCGACCTCCCCGGAGCGGCTATCAAGTTCTCCAGCTGCCTGAACAGATAATGGAACAAAGCGCTGCCATCCAAAAATCGAATGGCTCGGGTTTCCTGATGGATCCAAACAACCAAAGCCTCTTCATTGGTTAAACCTTCCGACATACCCAGCTGCTTGGTTAACAGCGTCGACTCATCGATCGCCAAGGCGTAGAGCAGGCAGTCAACCAAACGGTGCAGCGTGCCGGGATTGCTCAAGTCAGTGCCGGGGAAAGGCTCGATTAATCCAGTAGCAGCCACACTAACGATGCCCGCGCGCCAGGTTGGCGCATGCCCCAGTGGCTGTGCCGTCAACCCGTTGCCGGTTGATTGACCGGTTTGATAATTCAACAACCGATTATTCTTCATCGCCGACCTCCTTGACACCGCCCAGGTTGGCCGCCAATAACCGTTCAAAAGCCGAACCGTCCTTGCGGGTCAAATTCGGCACATAGCGCGAATACACCCGAAACAGCATTTCGGTCGTGGTATGTCCCATCTGCTTGGCAATCCACTCCGGATTTTCACCCGAGGCCAGCCACAACGTCGCGGCGGTATGCCGGGTTTGATAGGCCTTTCGACGCGGTAAATCCAGAAAGCGCAATAACGGATGCCAGACGCGCCGAGAGACATTGTTATATTCCAACGGCTGACCATTGCCATTGACAAACACATACTCGAACTGGCCGCCAGTGAATGCCCATTGCTGCTTAAAGGCCTCGTAAACCGGTTGCGACATCTCGATCTCCCGCTGGGATTCCTCGGTTTTGGCCAATTCGACGATCCCTTTGACGATGGTTTCCCGAATCAAAATTTGCCGGCGTTCGAAGTCCACATATTTCCATTTCAGGCCATCAATCTCGGCCGTCCGCATGCCCGCGAAAAAGCGGATGGTGTAGTACGGTTTAAAATCCGCACGGACAGTACTTAGAATCTTGTTCACTTCATCCAGTGAAAAGGGATCGATAAGCGGCTTGGGTTTTTTTAACGGTTTAATCCCGCGGAAAGGTGACGTAAAATTAAACCGGTCAGCTGCTTCATCTAAAGGCATACGCAGAATCTTCATATACTTATTGATGTACTCTGCCGAGATTGTTTCTCCATCTTTGCGCACGACTTTGGCGAGACTGGCGCGAAATTTCAAAACATCGGCTTTGGTGATGCGGCTGACTTCCATTTCCCCAAAGTAATCCATGATCCGATCACCCAGTAACCGTTTGACGGTGGTCTTGTGCGAATTACGCCAACCGACTTCCATTTCTTCGTACCATTCCCAAGCGAAGTGTTTGAAGAGCGGCGTTGCGTCCTTGGCATACGATCGCCGCCTAGCATCCAATTCATCGAACTTGCTGGCGAAGCTGCTGTTGGGAAAATAATCCCGATATGCAAATTGCCCGAGCATGATTTCGGCATCAATTTTATCCATCACTTTCTGGAGCTTTGCACGATTAGCCTTGGTATCTTCCAGTGTGGTTTGCTCACGGCAGCGAACGTTTTGATACTTGAAATCAAAGAATAATTTGCCGGTTTCGTTTCTGATACGAATACTACCCATAGCAAACGCCTCCTTTGCTCAGAGGAATGGCGAAGTCGGACTGAACTTTAGTCATATCAGATTCGATGTGTTCCCAAATGAACAAGATCTTGCGACCACCGAAAGGCCGTATGTAATGCCGACCTTCGAGTAGAACACTATCCTTTAAGGTGTTTCTGATGGTTCGAGCGTCATACTTGATCTTTTCTGATAGCTCTTCTGTTGTTAGATATGTAAGAGACATAAGTTTGCACCTCTGTTATTCTGAGAGTTAAAAAGTAATTTAGGACGTCTGCTTGTCATCCTAAATGGCATTTTAGAGGTGAAAAAATCATTTTGCAAGATATTTTGTCGTTCTGAATGAAAAAATATTATCTTGGAGCTTAAAGCATGATCAAGTGCAATCTATCCGAGTTGATGGGTAGAAAAAAAGTAAAAGTCGCAGACGTTGCCAGAGAGACTGGGCTGCATCGAAACACCGTAACACTGCTTTACAAAGAAGAAGCAGTGAGAATTGAACTTGATGCGATGGAAAAGTTGTGCAGATATTTTGATTGTACCGTTGGGGAATTGTTTGAATACACTCCAGATTGACTTGTATAGTAAAGTCAACCCTAGTTAATTCGAGTCGCTAATTTTTTGACGGCAGTTGATGTCCATCTAAGTGGTGGCTGCTCAAATTTAAAGTGAATGAGGACGATGCGGCGGCAAATGAACCCATATACCATAGCGACAGGGTTTTTCGCACATTTTTAAGGGTGTTTTGGGCGGCAGTAGTGGCACCCTATATAACTAACCGGAAAACAAGTGTTGTAAGACACCACACCAAATGACATCGTAAAGACTATAATGCTATCATTGATATTTAAATTAAGAGGTGAAAGCAATGGCATCTGTCACTGTCCGCAACTTATCTGATGAAACACATCGCGCCTTGCGTGTGCGTGCTGCTATGCATGGTCATAGCACAGAAGCTGAAATCAGGGCAATTTTAGATAATACTGTCAGGCCCGATAATCGAATTAAGCTTGGTTCTTTGCTGGCCAAAATTGGTCTTGAAGTGGGCGGAGTCGATCTTGAGATAGAGCGTGATAAATCGCCTACTGAACCTTTGGGTTTTGAATGATTTTGCTTGATACCAATGTTGTTTCTGAGCCTTTAAAAGCGTCCTGCGATAAAAGCGTTCTTTCTTGGATTGATGAACAAGTCATCGAAACACTGTACCTCTCGACAATCAGCCTTGCAGAACTGCGTTTTGGTATCGCGGTGCTGCCAGAGGGTAAACGCAGGGATACTCTCTCTGCTAGCCTAGAGCAGCAAGTTTTACCATTATTCGCTGGACGTATCCTGCTTTTCGATGAGCAGGCATCGCAAGCTTATGCAGCATTGCGTGCCAGTGCCCGTAGTGCTGGACAGGCCATTGCTACTGCAGATGGATTTATTGCTGCAATTGCTATGGCACATGGTTTCGCGGTAGCAACTCGTGATACGTCGCCATTTGAGGCTGTTGGTTTAAAAGTTATCAATCCTTGGACTTGGATGGCTCATTGACGCAAAGGTATCCTGATTGAATTGAACGCTGATTCTGCTAGAAGTTGAACACCTAAAACCAAACGCATGGGTGCTACTAAAGCAGTCTAATTTGCACCATGGATGCGTATACCCCCAAAGTCGCCACCAGTTCCGATGCGATTACGTCAGTAGTGAATGACGGCTTTTGGAAGTGGCGACTTGTCGCTATCGACCCAGGCTGTGTAAAAACGCTAGATTTGGTAAAATAATCTCACGGCCAATCAACCGGGAGTGTAGATGAAACGCTTCATTCAGAGTACAGATCGAACCCAGGCAACCCTATTTCCTGAGCAGTTGGAAGATTATGTAGCCGAGGACAATCCTGTTCGAGTCGTTGACGTTTTTGTTGAACAACTCAATCTGCTCACGTTAGGATTCGCCGGGGCTTTGCCGATGAAAACCGGACGCCCCGCCTACCATCCCGCCGTATTGCTCAAACTTTACATCTACGGTAAAGATTATGAGCCAGTTTCACGGATTCAGTTAGTTAACGTGTGATTATTGATCTTTGTTTGATGAGTTCCATGGTCTAAATATACAAATTGGGACAAATAACTGCTTATATTTAATAAAGGATTTAGGTTGGAAGCTATTCATAAGCCTCACGAAAACTGCTACTGGATCATCCCTAAAAAACTACTTGCAGGGGAATATCCTAGAACCAAAGAACACATAACTTCAAGGTCACGAATCGAAGCCATGTTTCGTGCCGGAATCACAAGGTTCATTGATCTAACGACCAAGAATGATAACTTATTAAGCTATGAAGACATTCTTAATGATGTCTCAGGTGGTGCGGCAAAAAGATTAGCATTTCCGATTCCAGATTTATCTATCCCTGCAGATGCAAACAAAATGATTGAAATTCTGGATGCTATTGATACATCACTTTGCGAAGGTCATGGCGTCTACATCCATTGTTGGGGAGGTGTTGGCAGAACGGGTACCGTAGTAGGCTGTTGGTTGAAACGACATTTTGACGGCAAAATTTGCCAGTCATATCTTGGGAGGAGTAAGTCACTTGATGACCTGTGGAAAGAATGCCCAAAGTCATTTAATCGCCCCCACTCGCCTGAAACCATAGAACAAAAAACCTATGTTGATCATTGGCAAGAGACCAAGCAAAGCGACCTAACTCAAGATCATCGATTTTGGACGTTTATGCCAGCGATTAAATCTGAAGATATCGATGAAGGTGGCTCATCCAGGTTTTTAGG
>MSXO01000088.1 GCA_002083615.1 Proteobacteria bacterium ST_bin11
AGTTTTCAATCGGCGCCAACAGCTAGAGCCGACGCGGCGCTCAAGGCATGGTGTTACCGCTGATGTGTTGGCTTCGGAGTCGTTTGTTTTTTGCGGTCTGACGCTGTTCAAGTTCAAGTAAGTTGTCAGTTACGCGAAAAAATGCTTCTCAGCCATCGCTTTTATGTCGCGTGTCCGATGTGGCCGCTATACGAAATGGCCGCTTACTGTTTATCATCGGCCATCTGCGCAAATTTATTGGCCGGCCGTAATTGGCCGATTGTGTTGAAAAAGGCGGTATTCTGAGAGGAAGTCGGAAGGGCGTTTTGATTGATTGCTGTGGTTTTGCAGAAGCTGGCAGGTGAGTTTTTTGCTTTCTGGTGCACAAATACGGCTTATATCGCCGTTATGCGGGTATCAATTGGGTTGCTGGTTCATTGATTGCCAACCTCTTGGCCATTCGCCTTAGATTTTGGGCTGTCGCCGCCAATAGAAACTCATCTTTGGCATTACTGAAGCCTCGTAAACGTAGTTTATCTATCTTCAATATGCGCTTGAGATGGGCAAACAGCATTTCCACCTTCTTGCGCTCCTTACGTGACTGCTTATAAGCATCGGTTTTGGTGATGGCACGAGCGACATCACGGGCCGATTCGTGGGGGCTTCGATCAATTTGACGATTTGCCATGTTAGGACAACACTGTGCTTTGAGCGGACAGGCTTGGCAATCCAATTGGCTGGCGCGATAGCGATAAGGGTTTTTCTGTTTGCTGCGCCAAGCGATTTTCAGAGACTTACCCGCAGGGCAAATATACCGATTATTCTCCGCATCATAGGTAAAGTCAGAGCGGCCGAAGGTGCCATCGCTGCGTTCTGACTTATCAAATACGGGTACATGCGGTTCTATGTCTTTTTCATCGACTAACCATCCGAGCATGGCAGCTGAACCATAATTGGTATCGCCCACCAAACGTTCGGGCTTCAGACCAAACGTCTCTTCTACCCGATCAATCATGGTCCGAGTCGCCTCCACTTCGGCGGTTTTATTGACCGCTGAGGCTTCTACGTCGAGGATGATGCCGGCTTCCAGGTCGATCAAGTAATTGGTTGAATAGGCAAAGAATGCAGGGCCACCGGGTGCGGCCGTCCAGGTAGCCGCCGGATCAGTCAGTGAAAGCGTCCGGGTGGACTCTTTGGGATCATTCGTTTCTTCTAGTGCCGCGAGGTATTCCCGGACTGGACGTTCTGCTTGAGCGGGATCGCCCCAGTCAATATCGCCACCATTTTCTACCCGACGTTGCCGTTGGGCATCGGCTTTGATGATGCTAGCGTCGGTGGCAAAATCTTCACCACGCACCAAGCCTTCCGCCATACACCGTTTCAGAACTGTCTCAAACACTAGCCGAAAAGCCTGACTGTCCCGAAAGCGACCCAGGCGATTCTTGGAAAAGGTGGAATGATCGGGCACGGGATCGTCTAAATCCAGTTTGCAAAACCAACGATAAGCCAAGTTGACGTGTACTTCTTCACAGAGACGGCGTTCGGAACGAATGCCAAAACAATAACCGAGGATTAACATGCGGATCATGAGCTCGGGAGCAATCGATGGCCGACCGATAGAGCTGTAATACTCTGCCAATTGCTGGCGAAAATCACCTAGGTCGAGAAAATGATTAATGCCACGAAGCAGATGATCTTTGGGAATGTGGTTTTCAAGACTGAAACAGAAAAACAACTGTTCCTGAATCCCGGATTGTTGTCCCATCATGGCGTCACCTCATGATTGAATGGCTGTTGGCTGTATTTTACTACGGTGGGAACCCAATATCAGGGGACTTTTTCAACAGAATCGGCCGGGACGAGCCGATGGCGATGCAAGATTGCTCGCCAAAAAGCGGTCGTTCGCTGACGTGAGCGACGAGAAATTACGCGGACATCGTCACCGACCGGTAATGGCCGATTGTGTTGAAAAAGTCCCCTGATATACGGTTCCTAGGCTGATGATATGGACTTCTCCTCACTCCCACGGTGCCACAATACACCTGACGATTAATGACGGAATGATGAGGAGTTCGATATGAATAACAGTAAGTGATCGTTTATCTCCATATCGAAACCGTAGCGTAAATCCGCGAGACTATCAGGCAATCAAACAAGAGGAGATTGCCGATGACAAAGTCACACCTATCTGAAGACTTGCTGACCATTGCGCGGCGGCGATGGCTTGAACATATTAAGCAGCAATAGCGCTCAGGTTTGAGCATGGCAGACTGCCATTTTTCCACCAAAACCGGACCTGCTGCCAAGCCCGATATAAGGGCTTTTGCGAGGTAAACCCCAGCAACCGCATGATCCGTCCCACACTCGGCGCGGTCAGTCGTTTGCCAAACTGGCGATAGATGACTTCCCCGATTAGCGACAAGGTCCACAAGCCAAATTCCAACTTCATTTGCCAGGGTGTTTTGTCCCGCACTGTATCGGCAATCCAGCGCACTTCGTCGGGCATCACCAGCGTTGGGCGTCCGGTAATCTTTTTGGCCAGTAGGGCATTTTGACCGCCCGTTGCAAAGTCCGACAACCAACGAAACACCGTGCGAATGTTGACACCCATTGCTGCCGCCAGGCTTGCCGCAGTCTGCCCATTTTTCACCGCTTTGACCGCCTGCTGTCGCATCACTTGCAGAGTATGGTGATCAATTTCTCGGCCGTCTGAATCTCTTTTGCATTTCATCGGGATATTATCCCACGAATATGACTTAACTTATTTTAAGAACAGTAACATAATGGCCGAACTTGCTTTCTCCAGCAAATCGATTAAGCCTCTCTCAGTGGCAGCCGCCAGTGGGCGCTTTGGAATAGGAATCGATGGCCATTTTCACCGGAATACTCAAACTTGGACAATTAACAACGTATGTCGCAAACATTCATCCAGGAATTAGTCAATTATCGTTGGGAGTTTAATCGCAAGAACTTTGGGTAATTTCTGGGTAAGTCAATGCAGATCAATACGGATTAATACAGATAGCAACGGCAAGTCACTGGATTAATAAGTCAATTAAAACAATATGTTATAAATAAATTACAGCTCTTTTAATGCGATGGTCGTGCGTTCGAATCGCACACGACCCACCATCGAATGACTAGTAAAATCAAGCTGTTAGGCCAAAAGCCCAACGGCTTTTTTAATGCCTGTCGATTTTTTGGGGCACTGGCGGGACACTTCAAAATAAATCATCACAACAAACCGCAACACAAAAGGCCGTTTATCATTGGATAAATGCGCCGACCCTGTAAAGTGGACCCCGAAATCCG
>MSXO01000051.1 GCA_002083615.1 Proteobacteria bacterium ST_bin11
GGCACCAGGCGTTCAGCGCCTCGCCGCTCAAGCCATGGCTTTCATGGAGGGCCTGCAAACGTTCTTCGGGACGCCAATCTTGAGGCCGCTGGGCGGGCTTGGAGTAGGCAGGACGGTTATCGGTCGTGGGGGTGTGGCTCATCCAGGTTTTTAGGGTATGTATGCTCAGGTTTAATTCGTCGGCAATCGCTTGAATGGAACGGTTTCCTCGGCTGTAAACTTTCGCCAACGCTTGGTCTTTGAACTCATTAGAATACTGCTTTTTCGAACGACTCATGGTTAATCTCAAATTTCAAAAGGAATGAAAATTTAAGACGACAACTATTGTGACGCGGGGGGGGTGGGAACCGCATCGGTGAGCATGCTGGGCTACGATCATCATCACCCTGAGGTGTCAGTGATCGACTTGTGGAATGTGGTCGGACATCAATCATTGCAGACTTTAAGTTTTCAGACACTCACATGACTGGCTAAAGTAAGGTTGCGTCCGGCAAGACGATCTACTCTCACATACCAAAATTCAACTATTCGCCATCATCGGACGCAGCTCCACACCAGATTTTAGGAGAACTACCATGCAGCAAACCATAACACAACGCTTAACAGAGGCTTTGCAAGATGAATACAAATCGCAGGCGACTTACCGGAAAGTGATAGAAAAGTTCGGCCCGGTTCGCCCGTTCATCAACGTAGTTGAGGCCTAGGGCCGTCATGTCGATGCCTTGCTGGAATTTTTTGAGAATTATCAAATACCGGTACCGGAAGATCGATGGTCTGAACGGGTTACCGTTCCTGATACGTTTGAACAAGCCTCCCTGAATGCAGTCGCTGACGAAAAAGCCAATATGGCGATGTATGACCAGTTGATCGCAGCGAGTCCGGAACCGGATATTCGCCGGGTATTGGAAAACTTGCAATCCGCTTCCCGTGACCGTCATTTGCCGGCTTTCGAACGCAACGCTTCGAGACAGGGTAAAGGTGGCATGAGAAAGCACGGTTAGGGTGTCCTCCCAAAATCGCTGATTTTTAGATGGCGGGGTTGAAAAATAAACTTCGTCTTTCCCGCTAATGCGGGAATCCATGAACATCAAGGCAAAAAATGTCTTATAAGCCCTATTTCGACAGAATCGATGCCCAACTGCTGAAAATCAGCCCTGCTAGCGACATTATGTTGTTGCGCGTGATTGGCGCTGCCATTCCGGTGCTCTGTTTTGCCTTGGATGCTTTCTATGACATGCCTGTGCTTTATTGGCTGGGCATGCCTTTTTATCTGATCTGTATGGCGCTTTATCTGGAAGCCTTGTTAAAAACCATCTTGTTAATGCACAAGGTGTCAGCCGAATTGTTAATCGTCTTGGTGATGATCGTCACCTGGCTAGACGGGGAACCGTTGAGCGGGGCGATGGTGGCCTGGTTTATCGGCTTAGGTTTGTATATCTCGTTTACGATTATCAGAAAAAACCGAGAAAAAATCGAAGCGCTCATCCAGGACAGCAAGAAAACCGCACAAGTCCTGCGCGGTGATCAAATCCATGAAATTCCGCTGCTGGAGGTGCAAAAGCAGGATGTGATCATTGTCGCCAAAGGCGCCATGATCACTGTCGACGGCCTTATTAGCGACGGGGAGTCCTCCATCGATGAAGCCTTTGTCACCGGCGAGCCGTTTCCAGTATTTAAGAAACCCGGCGATGCCGTGATTTCCGGGACAATGAATTTAAGCGCGCCGCTGCAGGTGGTCGCGGAAAAAAACGGTAATGACGCGTTTATTGCGATTATGACGCGGGAAATCGAAGCCGGTCTCCAGCAAAAATCCAGCTTACAGAAACGCGCC
Organism: Proteobacteria bacterium ST_bin11; assembly: GCA_002083615.1. Classification (GTDB taxonomy): domain Bacteria; phylum Pseudomonadota; class Gammaproteobacteria; order Methylococcales; family Methylomonadaceae; genus Methylomonas. The sequence goes on from MSXO01000051.1 coordinate 1,832, forward strand.
GATTCAACCGTGCAGTTACTGATCCTCGGTGTCACGGCTTACGCCTTTTGCTGTTGTTCATGACCGGTAGTCTGCATCTGATGGCGACGGCGCTTGCCGTGGTGTGTCCCTGTGCCTGGGCCTTGGCAACGCCTACTGCCTTTGCCGCCAATATCGGCCGTTTGGCGCGTAGCAACATTTTGGCACGCGGCGGCGAGCCGTTGGAAAATATGCAGGATGTTAAAATCCTGATTTTGGACAAAACCGGCACCGTCACCAAGGCTGTGCCGGAAGTCAGCCAGGTGATTGCCCTCGCCATGCCGGAGCAGGACTTGCTGACCTTATGCGCATCGGTTGAATCCCGCTTCGACCATCCCATTGCCAACACGATCGTCGCGTATGCCAACGGGCACGGTGTATCGCATTTGTTAAACGTGACCCAGGTTGAAGACTTGCCGGGCCGTGGCATAAAAGCCCAAATCGGCGCAGATGCTGTGCTGATCGGTAGCCAGGAAACCCTGCAGCAACTGGACATCGAGCTGCCGCCTTTGGATTACACCGGCCGGGCGATTTGGGTGGCGGTTAACCGCGAAGTCAAAGGGGTGATTGTGATTCGCGACATTATCCGTGCCGAAATGCAGGGTTTGGTTGCCGCTATTCATGACTGCGGCATCGAAACGGTGCTGCTGGCCACGGGTGACAATGAGGAAAGCGAAGCCAAACGGGTGGCTGAATATATCGGTGCTGACGGTTATTTTTACAACTTCAAGCCGGATGATAAAACGGCCTTGGTCAAGAAAATGCAATTGCAAGGCAAGGTTGCCATGGTGGGCGACGGCGTTAATGATGCTCCGGCCTTGGCTGCGGCCAATGTCGGCATTGCCATAGGCGGGCACAAGAATGTCAGTTTGGCGGTGATGTCGGCCGATATTGTGATTCTTGGCGACGACGCCAAGGACTTGATTACGATACTGCGGCTCAGCCGAAAAATGGGCGGCATTATCAAGCAAAATTATACCTGGGCCATGGGCTTTAATGCGATTGGGCTGACCCTGGCAACTATGGGCGTACTTAACCCTATCGTGGCCGCCTTATTTCATCATCTCAGTTCGGTCTTCGTCGTGGTCAATGCCAGCCGACTGTATTTCACCGGCATTGAAAATTCTCCGGTCGGGCCTTTGTTTCAGAAGATGGATGAAATCACCAATCGAAAGCACATGCATGAGGCGGAACAATCGCCACTCAGCTCTGAAAACACTGCTGAGACCCTGGATGAACAACAACCCTGATCGTAAACCGTTATGCAGAATGAGCCGGTAAATGTTGCTATGGATAATCGGCTTTAGTGCATTGGGCAGCGTCTGGGCTGTCGGTTGCGCAGCTTTGTTTTTGTTTTTTCGGAAAGCATACGCAAAATGCTTTTTCCTTGAACTAATGAAATTACTGACTTATTAGTCTTGCAGTCGGTACAGATATTCCGTTAGTGCCAGAATGCGGCTGCGAGCGCCCGATTCTTTATCCTGTTCCGGATAGTTGTCGTAAAACAAAGACGTTTGGTTGTTAAAGGCATTCCCCCAGACAGGCATATTGCGTGGCCCATGCGTCGCAACTTCCTGCCGTCCGTCGATGATTTGGAAGACCTTGTCGAATGGGAATACGCCTTTATTATTTTTGGCGAGTACCGTCAGGTTGGGTACGGGTTTAACCAAGTAGGGCTTCAGGGGACCATCGTCGCCCCTGCCGGTCAGTCCATGACAAACGGCGCACGCCGATTCATATTCCCTTTTGCCAATATCCTGTTTATCTGCCTGAGCGTTGATGGACAAAACGATCAGCATGACGCCAATGGCTGCCAATAAGAACCCTCGGTCTATTTTAGAAATCTTCACGTTGCCTCCAAAAGTATTAGTGAACGGTGAACGACTGACTTAAGCTGCCTAACTGTAATTGGGCGGCAAAATCGGCTCGATGCCTTCAAATTCAGCCTCTGGATGGTGTTTGGTAATCAACTGCTTAATGGCATCGATACGCTCTTTTGCAATATCAATCATAACCAATAGCTGGCCGTTTTCGATTGCATCGGCATAATCCTTGACTCTGGAATTTCCCACCTGAAGACCCGCCAAACCGCTCATCATCGCGCCGATCGTGGCACCGTAAAATAAAATTCCTAGAACGGGGCCACCGGCAATCGCAAAACCGGCGAAGCGCAAACCCGCAAGCCCCGCTATCAAGCCCGTGGTTGCACCAAGTGCGGCACCGCGTTCGACTGCCGGTATGAAGTCGGTTTTCTGGAATACTGAGGCTTCCGGCATGTCGCCTAGCGGCGTATCGCGTTTTGCCAAAATATGAATATGCCGATCTTCGATCCCTTCCGCCCGTAGCTCATCGACAATCTGATGCGTGCTTTCAAGGTTTGGCACTAAAAAATAGATTCTTCTCATGATCTTCTCAGGTCTAACAAGGATTGAAATACATGGCACGAAGCAGTCCTATTGGATGTTTGCAACCGTCAAATGAGCACGCGATTTGCCTTTGTATCCAGCCGTCAAAGTGCCTAAAAACGCCGCCATGTTGGTAGTTTCCTCGTGTGTAAAAATTTTGGCCGGGTGGACGTCACTCATGATTCGGGCTGTATCGGCAAGACTAGGCACCGACGAGCCGTTGTGAAAATAGGGTAAGTCAGTTCGATATTGCGTGGCACCGGTGTCGTGAAGAAATAACGGTCTGCCTCCTAATGATTGATATTAAACCGGTCATTGTCCACGGCTGTCTGTTCGCTGCCGCACTGAGTAAAACACTTTCGCTTGAGGCCCATTTTTTTACAGGACAAGTCTTCCGGGGGCAGGGCCAGCCTGACAGCATTTATGAGTTTCAAAAGATCAACACATACTGGCGTTGTCTAGCATAGAATCTTAGCGGTTGATATCAATCTTCCGCAGTTCGGGTTTTAAGAAACGCCAGCAAGTCGCTATTTAGCTGGTCTGTATGCGTATCTGCTAAGCCATGCGGACCGCCCGGGTAAATTTTCAGCGTGGCGTTTTCAATCAATTTAGTGCTTGCGAGTGCAGAGGCGGCAATCGGCACGATTTGATCGTCGTCGCCGTGGATGATCAGTGTGGGTATCTCGAATTTCTTTAGATCGTCTGAAAAATCGGTTTCTGAAAAAGCCTTGATACATTCCAGTTGATTGAGTAAGCCGCCTTGCATGCCCTGTAGCCAGAACGCATCGCGCACGCCTTGTCCGACCATTACGTCGGGGCGATTGGCACCGTAGAACGGGGTGGTTAGGTTCATGAAAAATTGCGAACGATCCGCAGCGACGCCGCTACGAATGTCGTCAAACACCGTGGGCGGCAATCCGATGGGATTATTATCGGTTTTTAGCATCAGCGGCGTTACCGAACCCACTAGGACCACACCAGCGACGTGATGGCAACCGTGGCGACCGATATAGCGCGCCACCTCGCCACCACCAGTGGAGTGGCCTACGAGGATGATGTCATGTACATCAAGTTTCTCGATGAGTTCAGCCAAGTCGTCGGCATAGGTGTCCATGTCGTTGCCTATCCACGGCTGGTCAGAACGACCGTGGCCGCGCCTGTCGTAGGCAATGCAGCGATAACCGTGTGCCACTAGATAAACCATCTGCTTTTCCCAGGCGTCGGCGTTTAATGGCCAGCCGTGACTGAATACCACCGCCGGCCCTAGTCCCCAGTCCTTGTAGTAAATTTTCGTGCCGTCTCTAGTGACGATGTTGCTCATGACAGGGTCTCCTGAATTTTTTGCGTGGGACAATCGGGAAGTGGGGTGTTAGCTCAGCACAAGACTGGATACAGACTGGCGCGGCACGTGAGTTTGCCGAGTAAGGATCTGCTGGCGGCGTGATCGTCCGACCAGGCGCTGGGATCGGGAACATTAGACGCCGGGGCTGTCGCGCAGGCGGGCAGCCCCATCGCAATAAGCGCCACGAATAACAAAGCTGTGGGGCGCATGTCGGCGGAAGCGTTGGATTTAGTGTTGAGTGATGAGCATTTGCCGACAACTGTCGGCGCATTGTTGGCAGGCAGCAACGCAATCCTTCATCTCGCCAATCTCATCGCATTCCGCTGCGCAGGCTTCACAAATCTCCGCACAAAGCTCATGCAGGCGATGTAGAAAGTGGGAACCGGTCAATTGAAAGTTAGCCGAGGTTTGGCATATCTCGGCGCAGTTCAGCATCAGTCGCAAATGTTTGGCTTTGATGTGCTTGCCGCCGGTTTCCAGGCAATGGTTCATCGCGGTTTGCAAACAAATCTGATGACAAATACTGCACGCTGCGATACAGGCTTTAGTGGCATGTTCTGATTGGGATATGTGATTCATGGAATTCTCCATTGTTTAGTGGAATCAATTCGGTCCGTAGGCAAAAATAAGCGCAACTATCGTCGATAGATGCTAACAGTCAGGCTGTTCTGTAGGAGGCGTTTCCGTTGACTCGGAGCGATGCAGAGGCGCAAGGTATTGCGTCTCTACACGTTTATCTTGAGCGGTTAGCCTGCCAGCGGTACCGAAGGGGGAGGCGATAGGCCGTCCGATAACTGCTCTAGCTTACTTGCCTTCCTTGATATCCTGCTTCATGTCGCCATAGCCTTTCTGAGCTTTGCCGAGATTTTTTTGGACATTGCCTTCCACTTCCATGCTCTTGTCATCAATGACCTTGCCGGTCTCTTCCTTGATCTTGCCTTTGGTTTGCTCGACTCGACCTTCTACCTGGTCCTTGTTGACGGGGGCTTCGTGGTCTGTGGCGTAGGCGCCAAACGAGCAGAGGGCGGCTAGAACGCCGGCGGATAGGATGTAACGTTCGGTTTGAGTAAATTTCATGAGGTTACCTTTAGGTAGTTAAGGACGGTTTGGGTGCGATGATAAAGTCTGTTATTCGTCATCCACAGCCTTTTCAATAGTGTCCTTAACGTCGCCAACGCCCGCCTGGACTTTGCCGACGTGTTTCTGCACTTTGCCTTCTAGCTCCATCTCGTCGTCATTTAATAGTTTGCCGGCAACTTCTTTAATTTTGCCTTTAGTCTCTTCGACATGGCCTTTAACTTGGTCTTTGTTCATGGTGACTCCTGGTGGGTTTTTAATTCTAATTAAACGAATGAACACTTATTAAGTGCTCGGAGCAAACCATACGCCCGACCTTGATTGCAGTCGGTGCGTCAACGCACATTGAGCAAACGCACACTGGCAGCTTAGGAGGTAGCAAAGTTTTTATTCAGGGCGGCTTAGTACTCTAGCGCACAGACTTAAAACCCCGGGTAGCGCATCCTCTGGCTAGCGGTCGCCGACTTTGTCATCACCCGTCCTCCTGAACGGTGTTAGCAAAACCGCCTACGCAATTAATTCACCGTGGAGCGCCCCTGTGCCAGGTCAAACTGGATTTTTCTTTAAGTTTCTGAAGCTGGCGGGGCCATTTTGGCGCTCCAAACAGCGGATGCGCATCTGCCGACGGACTTTGAACCTGTTGATCTTGACTGTGTTGCAGATCATCATCGCCGTGATGATTACGCAATGGAGTGCGGCGCTGTTCGACGCATTGGAACAGCGCAACATGACCGGGCTGATGACCCAAGTTCGCGATTTGGTATTAATTTTTTTAGCCAGCATGCTGGTGACGGTTTTACATTTAAAAATCAAGCGGGATATGCAAATCAGCTGGCGGGCCTGGTTGACAGCGCACGTTATCGGCCGTTGGATGCACAAAGGCCATCATTACCAAATCGCTCAGATACTGACGGTGGGTCACGACAATCCCGATGGCCGCATCGCCGAAGATATTCGGATTGCCACCGATGAAGCCGTTAATCTGTGTTACACACTGTTTTACAGCGTGTTATTGCTGGCGAGCTTTACCCAAATTCTCTGGACGCTGTCCGGCACTGTGATGCTGGATTTTGGCGGCATGCAACTGCCCATCTATGGACACTTGGTTTGGTTAGCCCTGTTGTATGCGGCGCTGGCCTCGATCTTGGGATGGTGGGCCGGCCGGCCGCTGACTTTGACTACCAACGCGATGCAGACCGTTGAAGCTAATTTTCGCTTCGGTTTGGTCAAAGCCCGGGAGAATGCCCAAGCTATTTCGGCGCATAACCGCGAGGCGCATGAAAAAAAGCGTTTTCTCAGTCTGTTTCAAGACATTAACGGGATATATGATCTGCAAACGCGGGCATGGGAGCACATTATTTTGTTTAGCTCCGGTTATGCGGTGTTATCGATGGCACTGCCCATACTGATCACGGCGCCGCGTTTTATTCTGGGGAGTATTACCCTGGGCGCGTTAATGCAGTCGGTGCAGGCCTTTCAACAAATGGCCGCGGCCTTGTCCTGGCCGGTGAACAATATGCCGGTGATTGCCCAATGGCATGCCTCGGTTGATAGGGTGTTGGGCTTGGTCGAGGCCTTAAATGATTTAGAACAGCAGCAAAACCTTTGTGCTGAGCCTTCCATCGAACTCAAATAAGTTTTATGCGCGGCTTATCCGCCCTCATCTGGAATCAAAAATTGCGCAAAAAAAGAATGCCCGGTCCGACTTGGCGGGAGGCATTTTGGAGGCGCTATACACGGAAGAAACGTTGTGTCAGTAAATCTTTATAAAATGCAAAAAACCCTTCTCTATTCAGAAAACGGGATTCTTAGATAGGGTTTCAACATCAAGCCGGTACGGCTGCTTCGTCGGTGTAAGAAATATCTTCGGCGTGCGCGTGCCCGAAAATTTCTTTTATCTGATCAATGGCTTCGCTACTGCCGGCGTGCACCGAGATCAAAATGCCGCCACCCTTGATTTTGCCTTCGTAGCGCACAGCTTCATATTCCGGAATGCCCACGCCAATCAAGGCGCCGCTCAGTCCGCCCGCCGCGGCACCCAACGCTGCACCGCTCAACGCGGCCATAATCGGACCGGCGGCGATAAACGGCCCCAAACCCGGAATAGCCAAGGTGCCGATACCGGCCAACCAGCCCAATACCGCCCCGGTACCCATGTCCACCGTTCCGCCAAGTGCCGTGCCTTCCGGGGCTTTGGTGTGTTTTTCATGGGCAAAATCCTTCGTGGTATTTTTATCGGGCAGCAACACGGAAATATCGTTGCTGGCAAAACTGGCAGCCTTCAACTGGTTCACAATGCTTTCAGTTTGCTCAATAGTTTTAGCGATACAAAAAACGGATTTAGTCATTACATACTCCCACGCTGTTAAGGCGCTTTAGTTTCAAGTTGGTTGTCTAACTGCACGACACCGGCCGTTTCTCGGCAGATCTTTTGCAGTTTTATGCTTTCGTCCGTCGTGGCGACCGGGCCGCGTAAGGTGACAACGCCATTACGGGTAATGATTTTGGCGTTATGCGCATCCAGGGATAAGGATTTGTCTTTAAGTACGGCTTTGCGAATCTGTGCGGTGATTTTTAAGTCGGCTTTGGACTCGTTTTGATCCTCGGCCGTTAATGTCGTGTTGTCCTTATCACGAAGGTTGTTTTGAGTATTGTCCAACTCCGAGTTCTCGGCGAATTGGTTTACGGAAGATTGTTCGGCCTGAACAAGGTTGGTGACAATAAGCAAACAGCCGGTTAATGCCACTAAAATTAAGGATGCGGGTTTGCGCATGGCTTCCTCCTGGTAGGGTGTTTTATTTTTACATCGCTAATATCGTTTAAGTCGCCGTAGATGGCCGTGTCACTGGCAACTGTTCTTTAGCTCTTATTAAAAGCCGCCACCACACATTAGAGTAATGACTCTGCTGGGGAATGGAATTTACGCTAACAACTGCACTCTGTCTGTGCGGTGTCAAACATTGCAAAAAAACAGAATGTCCAAGCCGGATCACCCTGATAGTTAGCGCTGACCACACACCGTTTTTAGGCTGGGCTAGTGTTTAGGACGTTCAATTAACGAGTTGTTTTCAATAAACGAATCAACATCCGCTAACAACTCGTCATTGGGGCCAACACTGCTCAGCGTGCTGTCAGTGATCATTTTTGGATTGCCGATTTTTCGTCCAATGATGATTGATATGGCCAGCCGGCAGATCCAGCACTTTGATGTCCGCTGCAGCGATATGTGTTTCGCCGTCCGTATAGTTAAACTTCAGCGGCGCATCGGTGTTGGCGACGTAAAAATCGGTGCCGATCAGCGCCACGCCGTCGCCATCTTTATCGCGCAACAGTGTGATGCGATTCGCACTGGGTGTTCCTGCTCCGGCCATGCTCAACACCTGCTTCATCAACCAGCTTTTGATTCCCCAGCCATCGTCAGGCCTTTGCGGGGCATTGGTCTCGGCGACCAGTACATCGCCATTCGGTAGCACATAGAGCCAACGCGGGTGATCAAGACTAGCGGCAAAGGCGTTCACTGTCAGGCCTGATGCCGCGACGGTTTAGTATTAGCCGGCCTGCCAGCGGCCTGGGCGATATTGATTGTGGGAATCCAGGTTGGGTGCGGTGGTGGCAGTTGCGGATTTAAACCGGTACCCGCCGAAATCGGCAATTGTGCCGATTCGCCGCACGCCGACAGCACAATCACCAAGGCCATGAATGATAAAGCCTGTCTGACGCGAGGCATTTGCTGCACGGTTAAGGCGTTACGCGGTAAAACTGACCCAGGGCCTGGCGTTGCTCTTCCCATTTTTCAGAGTTTGCCGGCCAATGCTTTTTGTCAAAACCAGGCGCTTTTTTTAAAGTGTCTTTATCCAGGTCTAGGACGTAATAATCTTTGGGGCTGGTCCAATGCAGCGCTCTCCAGGGGATAGCAAACAACTTGTCGCCCATGCCCATGACACCGCCGAAAGAAACGACTGCATAGACGACTTGTCCCGTCGCGGGATCGATCACCAAGTCCTTGATGTCGCCGAGACCGTCACCCGTGGTATTTTTCACTTTGGCACCGGTGATCTTGCTGGCTCGGCTGACCTGCTGCATCGACTTATTGGCTTCCTGAGCGCGTTCTACGGCGACTTCCTGGTTGGCTTGATTCAGTTCGGCCTGTTTTTCTTTGACTTCTTCTTGTTTTTTGCCCAGTTCCTCTTGCTTTTCATGAAGGTCTTTTTGTTTGTCTTTTACGTCATCGGCATAGAGTGGGCCTGCCAATGCCGCACTCAGAACAGAAACGGCTACTATAGGAATTAATTTTTTCATCTTGTTCTCCAGCGTTTTGTAAGAAAAGTGTTTTGCTAGTTTGGATCGGCACCTTCACAGGTGCTGCAAACTCACCTCAACTTTATCTAACAGCGAGAACATTGTCGGTGCGCTGTCGAACAGACTGGTTTTAGACTGTGTCCACTGGCGTACCGAGCCTATCCCAACAACTCTGAGCCAATTTACGTGCGCTACCGTACAGAGTTTGCATGATCTAAAGGCTAGTCTGAAGCCGGTAATTTGTTGCGTAGCTTTAAAACGTGTTACGCCATACGTCGAATACCACGCCTCCTGAATCACTGTGTGTGTCCATTCAGAATCGGAGAACTTACGCATGCGCCCACTTCTGCTGTTATTGTCTGGTGTACCCATTGCAATGATTCTTTCGATTGCTTTATTGACCGAAAAGAGACCGCGTTTGCCGGAAACGCGGCCTTCTTGGTATCTGTTAGCGAAAAGCGACAAGGCGGCGTTACTGCTGCTTACTCAATTAACGGCTGCGTAACAAGCTGCCCAGCAGAAAACCCACTGATGCCGCAATGCCCATCGCTGTCATCGGGTTATCCCGGACATGGCGGCGACTGTTTTTCATCAGTTTCTTTTCTGCATCCATCAACTCTTCGCGCTTGTCCGCAAATGTCTCCGCAGTACTGGAGGCAACACCGGCGAGCTTATCGTAAGTTTCATGTGCGTAATTTGAGGCTTTGTTGAGGGTATCCATTAGAGTTTCCTATTTTAAAAGAGCCATATGTGGATCAGGCTTGAGCTTGGAATATACCGCTCGGCGCAGTCGCGGTCTGTTCGACTGCGAACATATCGCCGGCGGTAACAACGCTAAGCGCACTAACATACATGCGGACATAAACTATGACTAATACCTTAAAAAATTTCCCCATCGTTTGTGTTGGCGGCTCGGCTGGTGGGCTGGACGTTTATATTCGGCTATTACAAAATCTGCCGCCCGACATGGGGGTGGCGATAGTTATCGTCAATCACATCACCATAATGCCGACCCAGCTCCACCAAGTGCTGCCGAGTTACACCAGCATGCCGGTCGAACTGATTACGGAAAGATTGCAAATAAGCGTTAATCGCGTGTTTATCATTCCGGCAAATCGGGATTTACACGTCGTCGATGGCCAGTTTCGCTTACAGCCGATCTCAAAACCGCGCGGCTGGCCGGATGTGATTACGGTTTTTCTGCGGTCGTTGACCCTACATTGGAACGGCAAACTGATTGCGGTGATAGTCTCCGGTTTCGACGGCGATGGCGCGGCTGCGCTGTGCGGCATCAAAGACGTGGGCGGCATCACCATTGCGCAGAAGCTTGATACGGCGATTCAGCCGGACATGCCGGCGAGTGCCATCGCCAGCGGTTGTATCGATTTTGTGTTGTCGCCGGAAAATATTGCCGAAGTCATTGTGGACATCGCCAGCGCCGCCACGTCGTAACAGCGTAGTTTAGGGTTCTACATAGCAGGTGTTTAGCGCTATCTCATTTATACCTTTCGCACTTCAAATTTTGGCATATCTGCTCCCTCGCCCTCCGGGAGAGGGCCGGGATGAGGGGGAAAAGCGAAATTTGCAGAGCGATGACTCTATCCAGGTTGCCTGCGCTAGCCGGTTGGGTTCATATCGAGCGATGACCAACGCGTTCTGGCTTGCCGTGTTTTTTATGCCAGCGGTAAAAACCTTGCTTGGCCAGTTCCACCACGAATAGATACGATACTGCCATCGCCCCCAGAATTAAATAAAACCTGGCCGGTGGTGGCACGAAGCCGAAATAATGGCCTAGCGGCGTAAACGGCAGAATGGCACCGATCAGCGCAATAGAGAGCGAGGTGGCAACCAATATCGGATGCGCCCGACTTTTGAACGGATTGCCACGGGTGCGGATGATGAAAAACACGAGGACTTGCGTGCACAGCGATTCGACGAACCAGCCGGTTTGGAATAGGGCTTCGTCGGCTTTCAAGATCGTTAGCAGGACGTAGAAGGTTAAAAAATCGAATGCGGAACTGATGGGGCCAATCACCAGCATAAAATTGCGGATGAAGTTCATGTCCAACACCCGTGGTTTGCGCAGTTCTTCAGGATCGACTTGGTCCAAGGGAATCGGTACTTCGGAGACGTCGTAGAGGATGTTATTGAGTAAAATCTGGGTTGGCAGCATCGGTAAGAAGGGCAGAAACAGCGCCGCGCCAGCCATGCTGAACATATTGCCGAAGTTGGAGCTGGTGCCCATCATGATGTATTTCAGAATATTCCCAAAGGTACGTCGGCCTTCCAGTACGCCGTCGTAGAGAACCTGTAAATCCTGATCCAGCAGAATCATATCGGCAGCTTCCTTGGCCACGTCCACCGCCGAGTCCACCGACAAACCGACATCCGCTGAATGCAATGATGGTGCATCGTTGATGCCGTCGCCCAAATAGCCGACCACGTGACCGCGCGCTTTCAGCGCCAGAATGACACGGTCTTTTTGGGCCGGATTGACTCGGCAAAACAGATTGGCTTTTTCGACGCGGATACGTAAAGCGTGATCGTCCATGGCGGCGATGTCCTTGCCCATCAGCACGCCAAGCACCGGTATATTTAACTGTGCGCAGACGTGTTGGGTAACCAAGTCGCTGTCGCCGGTGACGATCTTGACTGTGACACCACTGTCCTTTAATGCCGCTAATGCTGCGCCGGCACTTTGTTTGGGCGGATCAAGGAAGCCGGCAAATCCGGCGAAGATCAATTCGCTTTCGTCGCCGACCACCGCATGCGGATGATCCTGCGGCACCTAACGCCAGGCGATGCCCAACACCCGGAAGCCTTCTCGCTCTAGCGCGTTATGTTGCTCGTGGATGCGAGCTCGACTGGCTGGATCGAGCGGCACTTGCTCATCGCTGCCTTGTTGCTCGTAACGGGTACACAGGGTAATGATTTCCTCGGAGGCGCCTTTCACCACCAACAATCGGCCATTGCCTTTGTCCAGCAGCACCGATACCCGCCGCCTTTCAAAATCAAACGGCACTTCGTCAATCTTTTGCCAGGCGCTGACGTCGATGTTTTCGTGCGCCAGAATCGCTTCATCCAATGGGCTTTTTAGGCCGGTTTCAAAAAAACTGTTCAGATAAGCCAGTTCCAGCACTCGCTCGCTGGGCTGGCCTTGCGGATCGACATGTTGTTCCAGTTTGATTTTGGCTTCGGTCAAAGTGCCGGTTTTGTCGGTACAGAGTACGTCCATAGAGCCCAGATTCTGAATCGCCGCCAGCCGTTTAACGATCACCCGTTTCTCGGCCATATGCATTGCGCCGCGCGACAAGGTCACTGACACCACCATCGGCAGCAGTTCCGGCGTCAAACCCACTGCCAGCGCTACGGCAAACAAAAACGATTCCAGCCAGGGCTTACCCAAATAGGCGTTAACCAATAACACGAACAACACCAGCAACACGGTCAGTCGCATGATCAGCAAGCCAAAGCGATGGGTGCCCACTTCAAAGGCGGTCGCGGGTGGTTTGCTGGTCAGACTATCGGCGATAGCGCCAATCGCGGTGGCAGTGCCGGTTTTAATCACGCGCATTTTGGCGCTGCCGCTGATCACGGTGGTGCCCATAAAAACCGCGTTGCTGGCATCCTGCAAATCGGTGGCATCGGCTGGCAATTCGCCCGGATGCTTTTCGATAGGGTAAGTTTCGCCGGTCAATAACGCTTGTTTGACGAACAAATCGCATGCCTCTATCAATAGCCCGTCCGCAGGCACCATATCGCCCGCCGACAGCAAGGCCACATCACCCGGTACGACAGCGGTGACTGGCACATCCACGGGCTTGCCATCGCGCAGTACCCGGGCTTTCACAGAAACCGAATGTCTTAGACTCTCAGCCGCCTTGCCGGCCCGGTGCTCTTGCACAAAATCCAAAGTCACGCTGAACAGCACCATCACGCTGATGATCAAAAAGTTGGTGATCTCGCCGGTAAACGCCGAAATCGCGCTGGCGACCAATAACAAAATCACCAGCGGGTTTTTGAAACGCGCCAGAAATTGCAGCAATAAGGCTTGTTGCTGATGATCGCGGAACAGATTGGGACCAAACTCAGCAAGCTTGGCGCTGGCCTCGGCACTGGATAAACCGCTCGTATCGTTAGTGCGCGCCGCACCCAACTGCGAGGGGGATTGCAACCACCAACTTTCAGTATCGGCTTTAGTTTGGTCTTTAGATTTTTTTATTTGCTGCTCGATAGTTGGCGCGCTTAAAAGGATCGATAAAAATCAAACAAATTTCTTTGTTCTCTCGTGGGCCAAAGCTTTAAGTTAGGCTTTGGCATTATGAATTCCCCTCTTTGAAAAAGAGGGGTTAGGGGAGATTTCCTGAATAAATCCCCCTCGATCCCCCTTTTGCAAAGGGGGAAGGAGCCTTAATTTAAAAGCATTGACCGTACGGGAGTCTTTACTGGTTCCTTCAATATCAATCAGCAATTGGCGGTGGCGGCAAATCAAGTCCCGGCCCGCTGTCGCAAATGCTCCGGCAAATGATTGCGATCGCCCAACACTTCCAACATGGGTCCGTACTCGGTGAACTTGATAACCCTAACCGAGGCCGCCAGGGCATTGATGCGATCCCGATAACGGCCCAAGTCGATACCCAGCAGGCTACACAACAAAATCCGGATAGTGGCTTTGTGGGACACCAACAGCACGTTGCCGGTTTGATATTGGGTTTGGATCTCGGTGATCACCGGCAAGGCGCGGGCGGCAATTTGGATTGCTGTTTCGCCGTCAGTCGGTGGATTCCACGCCGGGTCGGTTTGCCAGCGGATGTAGTCCTGCGCATAGTGCTGATTAACATAGTTCTGATCTTGGTCCTCCCATGCACCGTAGCTGATTTCCCGTAAGCCAAGACGAAACTGCATCGGCAGAGCCAAGGCCTCGCACAAGGGTTGCGCGGTAGCGATGGCCCTTTGCATCGGGCTGACATACACCCCGCTCCAGACTGTGGTGCGGTAGGCATCGGCAAATGCTTGCGCCATCGCTTTGCCTGCTGTTGTTAAGTCCGGGTCTAGCGATCCGCAAAACGCGCCGCGTTGGCTGTATGCGGTCTCGCCGTGGCGCAGCAAATAAATTTTCAGACTCATAATGTCCTCAATATGGCCAAAGCCATTGATCGTCTTCCGGCCTGTCGATGCCATGTTCGTAGGCATAATTGCGGCACTCGATTTGTCGGTCGCGCAGCCTTTCTTTGACGTGAGCGCCGGACACCTGTAAGCCTGGGATGCGGTCTATGGCATCCATGGCTAGGCTGAAACGGTCTATTTCATTTTGAATCGCCAGTTCCAGCGGCGTATTGATACTGCCTTTTTCTTTGTAGCCGCGCACATGCATGTTCTGGTGATTGTGGCGTCGATAGGCCAGTCTGTGAATCAGCCAGGGATAACCGTGGAAGTTGAAAATCACCGGTTTATTAACGGTAAACAAGCTGTCGAAGTCCCGATCCGAGAGGCCATGTGGATGTTCACCGGCAGGGACCAGTTTGTATAGATCGACCACGTTGATAAAGCGAATCTTTAGTTGCGGAAAATTTTCTCGCAGCAGTACCACCGCCGCTAAGGCTTCTTTGGTGGGAATATCGCCGGCACTAGCCATTACCAAATCCGGCTCGGCCCCATCGTCGTTGCTGGCCCATTCCCAGATGCCGATGCCCTTGGTGCAATGTTTGATCGCTGCACCCATATCTAGGTATTGCAAGTGATTTTGTTTGTCGCAGACAATGACATTGATGTAGTCGGTGCTGTTCAGACAGTGATTGGCCACGGACAGCAGGCAGTTCACATCGGGCGGTAAATAAATCCGCGTAACCGATGGACTTTTGTTAACAACTAAGTCCAGAAAGCCCGGGTCTTGATGGGTAAAACCGTTATGATCCTGCCGCCAAACCGTCGAGGTAATCAGCAGGTTCAGCGAGGATACCGGCGCCCGCCAGGGCACGGCTTTGGACATGGCCAGCCATTTGGCGTGTTGATTGAACATGGAATCGATCACATGCACAAAGGCTTCGTACGACGAAAAGAAGCCGTGCCGACCGGTTAATAAATAGCCTTCCAGCCAGCCTTCTAGGGTGTGTTCGGAAAGCATTTCCATGACCCGGCCATCCGTTGCCAGCTCGCCGCCGTCGGCATCTTCCGGCAGAAAATCGGCCATCCAGGTTTTCTTGCTGGCTTTATAAATATCATCCAGCTTGTTGGAGCTGTTTTCGTCGGGCCCGAAGACGCGGAAATTGTGCATATTGGCACTCATGATGTCGCGCAGAAACTTGCCTAATGGCCGAGTGTTTTCTGCCGACAACTTGCCGGGCGCTGCCAGGGCCAAAGCGTAATCGCGAAAGTCCGGCATGCGTAAAGCTTTGCGCAACAAGCCGCCGTTGGCGTGCGGATTGGCGCTCATCCGCCGATTGCCTTTGGGTGCCAGCGCTTTTAACTCTGGCATCAGCTTGCCTGCGCTATCGAACAATTCTTCGGGTTTATAGCTGTGTAGCCACTCAGACAGCAGTTGCATATGTTCCGGTTTCTCTTTTACGCCGGCCAGCGGTACTTGATGAGAGCGCCAGAACCCTTCCGTTTTATGCCCATCCACTTCTTTCGGTCCGGTCCAGCCTTTCGGGCTGCGCAAGATGATCATCGGCCAGAGCGGGCGAGTCGGGATGCCGCTCGTTCGGGCTTCTTGTTGTATCTTCCGAATCTCCACTACGCACGCTTCCAGCACCCCGGCCATCAGTTGATGCATAGTTTCCGGATCGCTACCTTCCACGAAATGCGGGGTGTAGCCGTAGCCGCGAAACAATTGTTCCAGCTCATCATGGGAAATTCGCGCCAGCAGAGTCGGGTTGTTGATCTTGTATCCGTTCAGATGCAGGATGGGTAGTACCGCGCCGTCGCGGATCGGATTCAGGAATTTATTCGAGTGCCAAGAGGTTGCTAATGGCCCGGTCTCGGCCTCGCCGTCACCCACCGCTACCGCCACCAGCAAATCCGGATTGTCGTAAGCGGCGCCGTAAGCGTGGGAAATGCTATAACCCAATTCACCGCCTTCGTGTATCGAGCCCGGTGTTTCCGGCGTGCAATGGCTGCCGATGCCGCCGGGGAAGGAGAATTCTTTAAAAAACTGCAACAGACCTTCTTCGTCTTCGCCTTTGTTAGGGTAAATCTCCGCGTAAGTGCCTTCCAAATACACCGGCGCCAACACCCCTGGTGCGCCGTGACCAGGGCCGGCTAGGAAAATCGTATTCAGATCGTATTTGTTAATCAGCCGATTCAGATGGATGTAGATAAAGCTCAAGCCGGGGCTGGAACCCCAATGGCCGAGTAGCCGGTTTTTTATGTGCTCTGGTTTTAGTGGTTCTTTTACTAAAGGATTGTCACTTAGGTAAATCATGCCGGCAGCGAGATATGTGCAGGCCCGCCAATAGGCATCTATGTTTTGCAGTTCTTCGTTGTTTAGTGCAGGGCTTATCCCTTTTGTTGATGCTTCAAGTGATGTCATGAGTTAACTCCAATTAAAAAATAAATAAACTAACTAGCTGTGAAGCCGCGACGACCCTATTCCCGTATGCCGCGCCGAGCACCGAAGCTTTTGGTAGGAATTGCCCGAAGGGGAGCGGCAGGGATGCCGCTCGTTTTCGGAGGGCCAAGGATGGCCCTTCCGAAAACCCCTACCAAAAGCTTTGGAGCGCAGGATAAAAGCGGCATTCGGGTCGCCTTTTCTTTGGATACTTTCTTTTGGCCAAGCAAAAGAAAGTATCTCGGCTGTCGGGCCGAGACCCGACTTTAAAACTAGCCGTCGCGCCAGCGACACCAAATCCCTTAGACCATCGAACTAATCGTATTGCGAAACCGATTCAGCGCCAGCGCAAAAAACACCGCGCCAATTCCGATCAAGGCCAGAAAATCAGTCCAAACAATGCTGAATCCGGCTCCTCGATACAAAATAGCCTGGGCCAGCGAGACGAAGTGCGTGGTCGGTGCCGCCAGCATGATGTTTTGCACCAGTGCCGGCATGCTTTCGCGCGGTGTCATGCCGCCGGACAGCATTTGCAGCGGTAGTAGGATGATCAGCATCAATAGTCCCAGTTGCGGCATGGATCGGGCCAGGGTGCCGAGATAAATCCCCAATGAGGTGGTGGCAAACAGGTGCAGCAACATGCCCAAGATAAACAAACCCAGCGAACCTTGAATCGGCACATCCAACAGACCATGCACCACAAAAATGATGGAAGCGGTGGCCACCACCACCACGACCAAGCCCATAGACCAGACCTTGGCTGACATGATTTCAAACGGCGTCAGGGGCATAACCAATAGATGCTCGATCGTGCCGTGCTCGCGTTCGCGGATCAGCGCCGCGCCGGTCAGAATGATGGACAAGGTAGTGATGCTATTCACTACTTCCATCAGCGAACCGAACCATACAGAACTCAAGTTAGGATTGAAGCGGGTCCTTATCTCCAACTCGACGGGTAGGGTCACGATGGCCCGATGACCTTGGGCAAAAGCATTGACTTCGCCGTTCAAAATGGTTTGGATGTAGCTATTACCGATGAAGGCTTGGGAGATGCGGGTGGCATCGATATTCAGTTGCAGCGCCGGCTGCCGGCCCGCCAACATGTCGCGCTGGAAATGCGAGGGAATATTCAGCACAAAGCTATATAAGCCAACGTCCATGCCGTGATCTGTTTCGTATTGGTCGATAATCACTGGCGTCAAGAAATACGGTAGGTAAAAAGCGTTAATGATGCGGTTGGAGAGTGGGGAGCGGTCTTCGTCGACGATGGCAATGGGCGCTTTGTGCAGCGATTGGGGCACGCCGGTGGCGATCAGATACACTTGGCCGGTGAAGGAGAATAGGATCATCACTAGCATCATGGTGTCGCGGCTTAGACTGCGGAGTTCTTTGATGCCTAGGTAGTAGATGTTGAGTAGGGTTTCCATTTGTTACTCAATATTCTGAGTGAGCTTGGGGGTGGTGTCGCTATCGCGACGGCTTTTTTTATGCCGGGTCTCGGCCCGACAGCCGAGATACTTTCTTTTGCTTGGCCAAAAGAAAGTATCCAAAGAAAAGGCCACCCGGATTCCGCCTTGATCCTGCGCTTCTCGCTTTTGGCGAGGGTTTTCGAAGGGCCATCCCTGGCCCTGCGAAAACGAGCGGCATCCTTGCCGCTCCCCTGCGGGCCTTGTTCGCCAAAAGCTGCGATGCTCGGGGCGGAATAACGGGAGATAAACCACACCCCAAACCATAGGTTTTGGGAACTGAATAACACTCATCATCGTTCCTGCTTTTTCAATAGCAGCACACTCAGGCCGACGATAATTGGAATCGCCAGCGCCAAAGGCCACAGTGATGGGCCTAGTTCAGCAAAGCCTAAAGCCTTGGAAAAGGTGCCGCGGCATATCGTCAGGAAGTAGGCGCCGGGGAAGGTTTCGCCCATTAGTCGGGCGCCACCTTCCAGCGAGGACACTGGATCTATCATTCCGGAGAAGCGGGTGGAGGGAATGAAGGTGGTGAGAAAGGTGGCGAAGATGGCGGCGATTTGGCTGTTGGTTAAGGTGGAAATCAATAAGCCAATGCCGGTCGAGGCGGTGACGTATAGCAGGGCGGCGACCGTCAAAGTCAGAAAATTGCCTTTGAAGGGCACGCCAAACACAAAGATGGCTAGGATAGACAGCAGTATAAAATTCAACATGCCGACAGCAATATAGGGCAACTGCTTGCCTACTAAAAACTCGAATTTGGTCACTGGGGTGACGTATAAATTTAATATCGAACCCAGTTCTTTTTCGCGGACCACACTAAGAGCACTGAGCATCGCCGGGATCAGCATCAATAAAATCGGAATTACCGCCGGCACCATGGCCGGTAGGCTTTTGACATCGGCGTTGTAACGAAAGCGGGTTTCTATTTTCATCAAGCCGGCGGGTTGCTGGGTGGTGCTGCGACTGCGGGCCATTTCCAGCAGCCAACCCTGATGCATCGCTTGCACATAGCCGATGACGTTTTCGGCGCGGGTCGGCATGGCGCCGTCTATCCAGGCGCCGATTTTGACCTGATCGCCGCGTTCCAAGTCGCGAGCGAAGTTTGGCGGTATTTCCAATGCCAAACTCAGTTCGCCGCTGCGCATGCGTTGATCCAGTTCGGCGTAATCGGCAAGCGGCGGCCTGGGCAGAAAATAACGTGAGCCGCCCAAATCCAATGCGTAGTTATTACTCAGTGTGGTTTGGTCGCGGTCCAGTACCGCAAAGCGCAAATCTTCGACATCCATGGTAATCCCATAGCCGAAGGTAAACATCAAAAACAAAGTACCGACCAAGGCAATCGAAGCGCGGATTGGGTCGCGGCGTAGCTCCAAGGCTTCGCGTAGCGTGTAACTGTAAAGACGGGTCAAACTAAAGCCGGCACCGGCTTGTGCAGCTTGAGTTTCCGGCGAGATCACCACCGCTGATTCGGTAGATGCTTCGGCGTCTGCCTCGCTACCGCTAGCTTTTTGCAAATAGCCGATAAAGGCTTCCTCAAGCGTTGCGTGACCGCTATCTTTCACCAAGGCCGCCGGCGTATCGCTGGCCAGCACCTTGCCGGCGTGCATCAGCGAGATGCGGTCGCAACGTTCGGCTTCGTTCATGAAGTGGGTGGAAATAAAAATGGTGACCTGGTCGTGGCGCGACAGTTCTATCATCATTTCCCAGAAGCGGTCGCGTTCGATAGGATCGACGCCGGAGGTTGGTTCGTCCAGAATCAGCAAGTCCGGCCTATGAATCATCGCAACTGCCAGCGACAGGCGTTGCCTGATACCCAAAGGCAGCGCGTCGGGCAAGGTATCCAATACCGCATCAAGCTGGAAGCGTTTCGCCATCTCGGCGACGCGATCCGACATGTCCGCTGCCGGCAGATGAAACAGCTTGGCGTGCAGCTCCAGGTTTTGCTTGACCGTAAGTTCGGAATACAACGAAAAGGCCTGCGACATGTAACCGACCCGTTTGCGGGTGGCCAGATTGCCGGCATCGACTACTTGTCCGAACAATAGCGCCGTTCCCGAGCTGGGTTGCAACAAGCCGGTGAGCATTTTCATGGTCGTCGATTTACCGCAGCCGTTGGAACCCAAAAAGCCGAAAATCTCGCCGCGTTCAATGCGCAGGCTGACATTGTCCACCGCCAGAAATTCGCCAAAGCGCATACTTAAATCGTGGGCTTCGATAGCGATGTCCTCACCACTGCTTTGTCGGGGTGGAATCACGATGGCCTTATGACCGCGGCGCTTGGCTTCCGGCAGCAATAAAATGAAGGCTTCTTCCAGGCTATCGGCTTTTGCTTGTTCGCGAAGGTCGGCCGCGGTGCCCGTCGCCAGTATCTTGCCGGCATCCATCGCCACCAGCCAATCAAAGCGCTCGGCTTCGTCCATGTAAGCGGTTGAAACCAGTACACTCATCCCGGCACGGCGCTGACGCAGGCGGGCGATCAGTTCCCAAAACTGCGCTCGCGACAGTGGATCGACGCCGGTGGTGGGTTCGTCCAGCACCAGCAGATCGGGGTCGTGGATTAGCGCGCAGCATAAGCCCAGCTTTTGTTTCATGCCGCCGGACAATTGCCCGGCAGGGCGGTCGCGGAAGGACTCTAGGTTGGTGCTTTTCAGTAATTCGGCGATGCGTTGTTCGCGTTCGGCTGGCTGCTGACCGAACAACCTACCGAAGAAATCGACGTTTTCGAACACCGACAAGGTTAAATAAAGATTTTTGCCCAGCCCTTGTGGCATGTAAGCGATACGCGGACAGACCGCGCGGCGATGGCTGGCGTCGGCCATGTCGCCGCCTAACACTTCGATCTTGCCTTGTTGTATGGCCCGCGCGCCGGTCAGCAGCGACATCAAGCTGGATTTGCCGACGCCATCTGGGCCGATCAAACCCAGCATTTGATTGGCCGGCAAGTCCAGATTCAGATTATCCAATGCCACCTGCTCGCCGTAGCGCAAACTCAGGTTTTGTATGCGCACCACGGGGGCAGTGCTTGGCGTATTCATTGCGGCAGCTTGATCGCCAGGTTTTCCGGCCACTCGACTTTAGAGTCTATCTTCACATAGGCTATGCCAGGCACGCCGGTTTTGACCTGGTTGAGATGTTTTTTTAACAGTTCAGGATCGAGTCGGGCGCGCACCCGGAACATCAGCTTCAAGCGTTCGGTTTCGGTTTCCACGGTTTTGGGGGTGAACTGAGCCACACTGGCCACGAAGCTGGCCGTGGCCGGGATGACCAAATCCGGCACCGCATCCAGCACCAGCCGAATCTCACTCCCTAATGCCACTTTGCCAGCCGCCTCGGTAGGTAGGAAAAAGGTCATATACACATCGGCAAGATCGACCATGTTCAGCACTCGGCCACCAGCCGACAATACTTCGCCGGGCTCGGCAACGCGGTACTGAATGCGACCGTCGCGCGGCGCTTTTAACACGCTGTCTTCTATGTCGGCTTGCAATCGACTGACGGTCGCCTGGGCGGCTTCGATGAGGGTTTGCGAGGCCACTGCTTGGGATTTTGCCGCTTCTGTACCGGCACCTGCCGCCGCGACCTGCGCTTGTGCGGCATTGATTGCCGCCTGCATACCTAACACTCGTGCGCGATCGTCGTCGACTTCCTGTTGCGGGGTGGCACCTTCGCCGACCAGGCGTTGCGAACGTTGCAGGCGTTTGCTGGCGGCATCGAATTCGGCTTGGCGCTGGGCGACCACGGCCAGGGCGGCGTTGTGTTCGCTTTGCCGCTGCACGATCACTGCTTTGGCGGTGACGCGGGCGCTTTCGGCGTGGCGCACTTGCGCTTGCGCTTCAGTTTGCTGTGCTTGTAACACCTGGATATCCATTCTGGCCAGCACCATGCCAGATGCTACAAAATCACCTTCATGCGGCAGAATCTCAATAATCCGTCCAGCGGTTTTGGTGGCGATATCAATCTCGGTGGCTTCGATGCGGCCGTTGCCGGTGACGATGGCTTCCGGTAGCGGGGCAGGGCGCAGCCACCACCAAATCAGCACCGCCAAAGCTAGCAATAGCAAGCCGGGTACGATGAATTGTCTAAGCCTTTGCAGCCACGTTTTTTTCGGTTCGCTGGCGGTTGCCGGTGCGATGGGTTCCTTTGCGCTGGCCATTAGGGCTCCTCAACAAACTGAGATTGCATGCTGCTGTTCTCCGGGCCGCCGCCCAGGGCTTTGTAAACCGCAATCAGATGGGTGGCGGTGTCCGACTCGGAGCGCGCCAATTCTATTTCGGCAGCGTACAGGCTGCGTTGTGAGTCCAGTACATCCAAAAACGAGATAACGCCTTCCTGATAGCGCAATTCCGAGAGTCGGACCGATTCGCGCAAGTCCAGGGTGGAACTGGCGAGTAGGCGGCGTTGCTCCTCATTTAGATATCTGCTTAACACCGTTTCGGTTTCGCGTAGAGCTTCCAGGATAGTTTTTTCGTAGGACAAATAGGCTTCCTGTTGGCGCGCATCGGCTAATTGGATGCCGGCGCGGATGCGGCCGAAATTTAATAGTGGTTGCAGCAGGTTGGCGGCGGTGCCGTAAGAGAAAGCCGCGGATTTGAACAAGGATTCCAGGTCAGTGTTGCGCAGACCAAGGAAAGCGGACAGGGAAATTTTCGGAAATAATTCGGCAACAGCGGAGCCTTGCAGCGCCGTCGCCGCAGCCAGTTGGCGCTCGGCGATATAGATATCCGGGCGATTGCGTAAGCTTGCTGCCGGCGAGGCCAACACTTCAGCGCCTGCCGCTTGCGGCACCGCACCCAAGGGGCTTAATTCAAGCGCCAGGCTGCCGGGATGCTGGCCGACCAACAGTTCCAGTTGCCGCAGCAAGCCAGTCAGTTTGGCCTCCAAAGCCGGGATCTGCGCCATCGTGGTTTCGGTCAAGGCTCGCGATCGAACCACTTCATGGCGGGCCACCACGCCTTCGTCAAACAATTTCTCGGTCAATGATAAGGTGGCTTGTTGGGTTTGCAGATTTGAAGAGGTGATGCGCAGTTGATTCTGGGCGCTGCGATATTCGACATAACTGCGGGCCAGCTCCGCGCTCAGGGTGACTAACGCCTGCTGATAGCCGGCGTTGGCACCGTCTAGCTCAGCCGAGGCCGCTTCCAGACGCCGTTGCTGGCGGCCAAACAAGTCAATTTCCCACAAGGCATCGAAACCCAGCTCGAACATGTTGTAGCGAATCCCCGGCGCCAAGGCCGGCAACGGGTTGTCCTGGCGTTGCGCACCGGCTTTGATGTTTACGTTGGGAAACAACTCCGCTTGGGTGCCGCGCCGCTCGGCGCGGGCCTGGTCGATGCGGGTGTAAGCGATTTTTAGATCCAGATTGCCGGCCAAGGCTTTAGCCATCAATGCATTCAGCGGCGTGTCGTTAAAACGCAGCCACCAGTTGTGCAACTGTTTAGGGTCTATCGTGCTTAAAGCCGGATTTGCGCGGGTTTCTGCTTGCCAGCTAGTAGGGGCGTTGCTTATTGGCTTGCGGTAATCCGGGCCAACGGTGCAGCCAGTGACCACCATCAGGATCCCGATCCAGCTAGGTTTATTCAACATGATGAGCTTACGTAAACTAGGCGAGCTTGCCATGCAACGGTCGGCTTTTTTTTTGCATAGCTCAGATGTAGCAAGGCCCATCGCTTAGTCCTCTGTGAATCCTTTCCAGGCAGAGTAATTGCAGAACCGCCCTGGGTCTGTGCGCTAGCGTACTTATTAACCGGCGCTTGGTTATTCACGGTGCCGCAGTGGGTGAATCAGGACGATGATGGATTTTACTTTGTCAGATTTCAATTAGCAGATCGCCTTACATCGTCATGTCGCAGAGCCTCTGGGGCACAAATGGATTAACGGACCCGACAGAGTGCGAAGCGAATCTAAGTTCTATGGAAGGTTTGAAGCCCGCCATCTCTGACACGGGATAGCCACTCTCCTGCGGGTATGACGGTCTTTCTTCTAACATTGCAACCATTGAGGCCGGAGCCAATTACTTGCCGCCCGTCCAATTGAACCTCTGCCCGCACGAATGTTCGACAAACTACAGACGTCGCCGATTTTTCGGCTCAGAGTCTGGGTACTGCTCGGCGTTGCCGAGTGCGGTCTCGACTGGCTCACGTTAGCCACGAGACTGCCGATAATTTTTCCCAAAGAGGTAAGTATTCATGAACACCCTAATCCATAGCGAAAAACCCACCGAAGACTTCGCTGCATTAAAAAAGCTGACTGCAACGGTCTACTTGTGCCAAGTGCTCACCTTTGCGTTTGCCGGTCTCCCACTATTAGTCGGGGTAGCGATTAATTTTTTCTATCGCAACAATGTCAAAGGCACCTGGTTGGAATCGCACTTTAATTGGCAGATCAAAACCGTCTGGGTCACCTTGGCCGGGTTTGCTTTGTCTGGTCTGGTGCTGATGTTGGACATTCAACTTAGCTTGATTGTATTGCTGCCAACCTTGCTATTGTTGATCTACAGAATTGTCATCGGCTGGACGAATTTGTCTGCCGAGAAGTCTTTGCAGGATTTAAGTTAAGCCGTCTCAGCGCTAAGATGCCGACGCCGTCAAGCACGACGTCGGCTTATTCGTTCCCCAAAATACTCTCGTAGGTCTCTCGTTCGGTGCGATAACAGCCGCAAGCGGCGGCTTCCAGGCCATTGCGATCCAAAATCGTAATATTGCCACGCCGATAGCTAATCAACTTTCGCTCCTGTAAGGAAAGCGCTGCCTTGGTAATGCCTACCCGCCGCACACCAAGGATGTAAGCCAGGAAGATGTGGGTAACGTGAAAGGTGTCGGCGTGCGCGCGGTCGTGCGACATCAACAGCCACCGCGCCAGGCGTGCCTCCACCAAATGAAAGCGGTTGCAGGCTGCGGTCTGCGCCAGTTGTCGCATGGATACATACAAATAGCGGTTCAACTCCAGTTGAAAAGGCCTGCTGCGCTCCAATGCCTGCAAAAACAGGGGGGTGCTTATCCTTAAAGCCAGGCCAGCACCTATCACCAGTGCTTGAAATGGCGCGATATCGACACCCAAAATCAGGGTAATACCCAGAATACCTTCGTTACCGATTAAACCCACTTCCAGACCGGTATCACCATCCACCGGCGTGACCAGGGAAATGAAACTGCCGATGGGAAAATAGACATGCGGAATTTGCGCGCCAGCCAGATAGAGAATCTCGGCAAAGTGCAGTTCGACCGGTTCGCATTGCGCAAGCAGGTTTTGGCGATCGATAGCGGGCAGGGCGGCCAGCAGACGGTTTGCCGCCGGAACGTTGGGAATGGAAGGCACGGGCGTTCTCCGGCGGTGTGTTGAGGAAGCCCGACAGGAAGATAACAGATGCGAACAGGTGAAAACCGCAATGTCGGTGCTAAGTAGAGGCTTTTTGCCTGTAGCTTGGGGTGGCAGAGTAGCGGCAAGAGGCCGGGTTGTCTGTATGTTAGCGTACGTACTACGGGCAGAATGGCTTGCGTAAAATAAGCCAATTCTCAGACTTTCTCGGCGTCTGTGCTCTAGCGTACAGACTTTAGCAGGGCGCCGACGTAATCTGAACACAGCTTAGGTGGAGTCACCTAGCAACCGAGAATCAGACATCAAGCCACAGCTTGACTGTCACGGTTTCAGCGCAAGATACCAACTTCTGCACAGCTTCATGTATATAAGCCGGCAATAGTGGCTGTTTTGCAACTTTATAGACTATACACACCGGATAAATTTATGAAAATTAGACACATTTTGATGACAGTACTATTAGCTTTCGGATCGTTCGCCGCGCATGCCGCTGGTAGCCCGCTGAACGAAAGCTTTACCAACCTGATTCAGCTATCGAACAACGCCTTGGAAGTTGGCAAAACCGGCGATAGCAAAGCCTTCATCGAGAGCGCAACGGTCGCCTGGGAGGCGATGAAAGTTCAAAACGAAAAGGGTAGTTCCATTCGTCTGCAACGGGCCAACGCTAAGCTGAAAGCCGCGATAAAAGCCGCTAAAGCCGGGAACTTGCAAGAAGGTATTGCCGAGGTTGAACAAGGCATTGAGGAAATGAAATTGGCAAAGGTTAACGGACAGTAATAAGTCCAAGAACCCTTCTAGAACAGTTTCATGTTTTAGTACGTCGACAAAGCCGGTCATTACCGGCTTTTTTGTCACTGCCGTTTAGCCAAACCAGAGCAGACCGTCAGGTTTAGGGGCTTGTTCGAGGCGCCTTGGGGGCATTCGATGGTGCGCTAACCTAATTGTTTGTGGGAGCGTAAGAGTGGATTGGTGTTACTATTTAAAGCATTGTGACAATCCAAAAAAATCACGCAGTCTTAACCAATACACTTCGCAATGACCAAGAATCCCGCGTTTTCATGAATGCTGCCGACTTACGCAGTTATGCCGAGCAAAAGCTCGCTGAGCGTTCGCTAAAAGGGAAGAAAGCGCCAATCGACGAGCAACGCTTGTTGCACGAATTATTGGTGCATCAGATCGAGCTCGAAGCCGTCATCGAAACCTTGCATCAGACCCAAGACGAGTTAGCGGCATCACAGGCACGTTATTTTGACTTATACGATTTGGCGCCGGTCGGCTATCTCACTGTCAATCAGCAAGACCGCATCCTGGAAGCGAACCTAACTGCCAGCCAATTACTGGGCGTGCCGCATCAAGCCTTACTTTCTCAAAGCCTAAGCCATTTCATCGCCTTCAAGGATCAGGATAATTATTATTTAAGCCGCAAGGCGCTGAGCGAAAGCGGGGAAGCGCAGAGTTGTGAGCTCAATTTTAAGAAGCCGAACGGCACCCACTTCTGCGTAAGATTGGAAATGAATCGGACGCTTGCCGTTGATGGTGAGCAGACTTTTCGGATTGTAATCAGTGACGTTAGCCGCGAAAAAGCCAGCGACCAATATTTACGCCAAGCAGCAGCCATGTTCGAAACCGCCCGCGAAGGGGTGATGGTGACCGATGCAGACATGCGGATTTTGGTGGTTAATCGGGCTTTTAGCGAATTAACCGGCTATACAGCGGACGAAGTGCTGGGACAAACGCCGCACATCCTGAAGTCCGGTCGACAGAACCAAGCCTTCTACCTGGACATGTGGGAGCAGATTAACAACAGTGGTTATTGGCAAGGCGAAATCTGGAATCGACGCAAGGACGGCGAAATTTACCCGCAAATGCTCAGCATCAGTGCGGTCCTGGGCGACAACAATCAGGTGACCCATTACGTTGGCGTGTTCTCTGATATTTCCCAGCTTAAAGATGCGGTAGCCCGCCTGGAGTTTTTGGCTCACCACGATGCTTTAACCAGTTTGCCCAACCGTTTGTTGCTGTTTGCCCGCTTGGAACATTGCATCGGCATGTCGCGCCGCGAACGCAAATCAGCGGCCTTGTTGATGTTAGATCTGGACCGATTCAAAGATGTTAACGATAGTTTTGGCCATTTAGCCGGCGACGAATTGTTGCAACAAGTCGCGGCAAAATTAAGCTGTCGGCTGCGTGGTATCGATACCGTTACCCGCTTAGGGGGCGACGAGTTTGCGATCTTGCTGGAGGATTTGGCGCACCCCCAGGATGCCGCGTTGGTGGCCGCCGAGATTATCGAATCGCTCAGCGAACCGTGGCGTTTGTCCAACGGTTCGGAAGTGCGGGTTGGCGTTAGCATAGGTATCAGCCTGCTGCCGGAACATGGCGCCAGTTCCGAAGAGCTGTTGCAACACGCGGACGCGGCGTTATATCGCGCCAAAGCGGAAGGGCGCGGAAATTTTAAATACTTCTCCGAAGACTTGACCCAAGCGGCCTTGCGCCGCATCAACCTGGAGTCTTTGCTACGGCGCGCGCTACTCCGTCAGGAATTTGTGGTGTATTACCAACCGCAGATCGAAATCAGCACTGGCCAGATCATCGGCGCGGAAGCGCTATTGCGTTGGCATAATGCCGAAGAGGGCGCGATACCGCCTAGCCAGTTTATTCCGGTGGCCGAGGAAATTGGCCTGATAAGCGAGATTGGCGAGTGGGTCTTATCGGAAGTCTGTCGGCAAGGCAAATCTTGGTTGGCTGCCGGGTTGCCGCCGATCAAACTGGCAGTCAATCTGTCGCCGCATCAGATCCGGCATGGGGACATAGCTGCCAGCACGGCTGCGATACTCAGCCAAACCGGATTTCCGCCCGAGCTGTTGGAGTTGGAATTAACCGAAAGCGCCTTGATGGAGCGCGAAACTGAGGTGGTGTTAGTCTTGTCTCGCTTACAGGCCTTGGGCGTGCGTTTGGCCATCGACGATTTTGGCACCGGCTATTCGTCGTTGGCGTATCTAAAGCATTTTCCGCTGGACATCCTGAAAATCGATAAGACCTTTATCGACGATATACCGCAGTTGGAAGACGATAAAGAAATCGCATCGGCGATTATCGGCATGGGCCATACCTTGCGCTTAAAGGTCTTGGCGGAAGGCGTGGAAACCCAAGAACAGTTAGATTTTCTCACCGAGCATGGCTGCGATTTTTATCAGGGCTATTTGAAAAGCCCGGCCTTGGCGGCGAACGATTTTGCCGCGTTGTTGCAGAGTCAAGTGTGAGGTAATCGGGCGGTAGAGGCGAATTGATTCGGCCTATCAGCCCAATAGTGCAAAACACTTCGCACCCTCGAGCTGCCGGCAGCGTGCCTAGTTATCAGGCGATTCGTTCACCGGCGGGGGGGTAGCAGTCTATCCGACTCGGTTTTCACCACTTCGTAGCATTCGCAAACCCGTTCTTCCAATCCCGGTCTATTCAGCACCGTTATGCGGCCTCTGTTGTATTGGATTAAACCCGCCTGTTGCAATTTGCCTGCCGCTTCGGTAACGCCTTCGCGGCGCACGCCCAGCATGTTAGCGATCAATTCCTGGGTCATGTGCAGTTCGTTTGAGGGCAGCCGGTCCAGGCTTAACAACAACCAACGACAGAGTTGTTGATCAACCGAGTGGTGCCGATTACAGACGGCGGTTTGGGCCATTTGCGTGATCAAGGACTGTGTGTAGCGCAGCAGCAGATGCAACATGCCTTCGTAACGGTTGAACTCGTGCATTAACAGCTGCCCGCGCAAACGATAAGCATGACCGGCGCTTTGCACTACAGCCCGGTTCGGCATACTGCCGCCGCCCATAAACAGTGCCACACCAATAATGCCGTCGTTGCCGACTACGGCGATTTCCGCCGATGCACCGTTCTCCATGACATACAACAAAGACACAATAGAGTCGGTAGGAAAGTACACGTAACGCAGTTCGCCGCCGGATTCGTAAATCACTTCGCCTAGCGGCATGGCGACGTGTTCCAAATGGGGCAGCAATCGCTCGTATTCTGTATCCGGTAACGCATCTAGCAAATGGTTGCTTTTCGGGGTGTCGAGAATGTTCATCTGCTGCCTTGCTGGTTATCGGACAAAATGGATTGGCTCCTGCCCATGGGGGCTAGTGTAAACCTTTAGTGTATTCAGAACTAAATTTCCGCTCTGTGCGTTAGGGCACAGAGCGATAGCCGCTTTTCTGAGTTGGGCCAGAATAGGCCTATGTGCGGTAACGTACAGACCGAAAATCAGTAGGCTATTACCCTGCTGATTTGCGACTTAACCAAATGCAATCGTTCGACAACGCTCGACTCAGTCTTTATTTTACAGGGCGCTCATGACCATGTGTGCGACTCGCCGCAGCAACGTTCTTCAGTTGCGGCGGTTTTTTTTGACCGGCCCTACGCCAGAGAGGGTGCTGCGAGAAATATCTACCTGCTCAGTGAAATCAGAGAACTAAATCATGTTAATCGAAAACTCGTCACTGTCCGATGCGGCTTTCAGGGATCCTGCGGCGCTGACCGGTGCCAAGCCGTTAAACCTGGATACCGCAATTGCCAACGCCAAAGCGGCCTTGCTGAACTTACAAAATCCAGACGGCTACTGGGTATTCGAGCTGGAAGCCGATTGCACCATCCCCGCCGAATACATTCTGATGATGCACTTCCTGGCCGAGATCGACACGTCGCTGCAGACCAAAATTGCCAATTTCTTGCGCAGTCGAGTCAGTTCGGATGGCAGTTACCCCTTATACAAAGGTGGTCCGGGCGACCTTAGCTGCACGGTGAAGGTCTATTACGCCTTAAAAATGGCCGGTGATAGCCTGGATGCACCTCATATGCTTAAAGCCCGCGATTGGATACTGATGCGGGGCGGGGCGGCCAAGGCCAACGTGTTTACCCGCATCATGCTGGCGATGTTCGAACAAATCCCTTGGCGCGGCGTACCGTTTATCCCAGTGGAAATCATGCTATTGCCAAAGTGGTTTCCGTTTCACATCGACAAAGTGTCTTATTGGTCGCGAACGGTGATGGTCCCGTTGTCTATTCTCTGCACCTATCAGGTCAAAGCCCGCAATCCACTGAATATCCAAATTGCCGAGTTGTTTCTGACCCCAGCGGATCAGGAAATCCAGTATTTTTCCCATGTCAAAACCCCGCTGGGCAAAGCGATTTTATTACTGGATCGTCTCGGTCGATTGCTGGAGCCCTCAGTGCCCCGATTTATCCGCCGCAAGGCTACGGCCAAAGCTGCGGACTGGTTCATGGCCCGTCTGAACGGTGCCGGCGGGTTGGGCGCAATATTTACAGCGATGGTCAATGCTTACGAGGCCATGGATTATCTGGGTATTCCGGCGGACAACGCCCAACGGCAAATCGCCAGAGCGGCCATCGATAAATTACTGGTGGTGCAAGAGGATATGGCCTACTGTCAGCCTTGCGTATCGCCGATCTGGGATACCGGTTTAGCCGTGCTGGCGTTGCAGGAAGTCGATAGCCAGACGGACGATCAGCACAGCCGTCAAGCCACACAAGCGGCGTTACGCTGGTTGGCGAGCAAACAGTTGCGCGACGAACCGGGCGACTGGCGCAGGAAGCGTCCTAACTTACCTGGCGGCGGCTGGGCTTTTCAGTTCGGCAACAGCCATTATCCCGATGTCGACGATACTGCCGTGGTGGCCTACGCGATGTTGCAAGCCGACACCCCCGACTTTGCCGAGAATATTCAGCGTGCCGCAACCTGGATAGCCGGCATGCAATCGCGCAACGGCGGCTACGGCGCTTTCGATGCCGACAACGATCATTACTATTTAAATCAAATTCCATTTGCCGACCACGGTGCGCTGTTGGACCCGCCAACGGCTGATGTGAGTGCGCGTTGCATCATGCTGTTGGGTAAGCTGGACAAACAAGCACCCACGCACCGCCGGGTTATCGAACGATGTGTCGCTTATTTACGCGCCGAGCAAGAAGCCGACGGTTCCTGGTTCGGGCGTTGGGGCACCAATTACATTTACGGCACCTGGTCGGTATTGCTGGGTTTTGCCGCAGTCGGTATTGCGGCGGATGATGCGAGTGTGAAGCGAGCGGCGATTTGGTTGAAATCCAAACAACGCGCCGATGGCGGCTGGGGCGAGGGCAATCTGGGGTACCACGATCCGAAGATTCGCGGCGAATTTGACGTCAGTACCGCATTTCATACCGCCTTGGCCGTCATGGCCTTGCTGGCCGCCAATGAAACGGCCAGTCCGGCGGTGACCGGTGGCGTGCGCTATTTGTTAAGACAGCAACAGGCCGACGGTTTCTGGCGGGACGACTGTTTCAATGCACCGGGTTTTCCAAAGTTTTTCTATCTGAAATACCACGGCTACGACAAGTTCTTTCCGTTATGGGCGCTCGGTCGCTATCGTAACGCGCGGCGCGCAATTTAAAGCTATCTGGATGCTGTGAATCCCCCATCCCGACCTTCTCCCAGAGTGAGCAGGCGATTGTCGTCATTATTCCCTGCAGCAGAACAATCCCTCTCCCTCAGGAGGGACGCAATGGCTAGCCGGCTTGGCAGCGTTTTATGATGGGCTGAATAGTGACGCTTTTTTATGTATCAGAGGGTCTCTTTTGTCATTTCCACGCGCAACCCGCACCACAGCCTTCATCGCCGGTCTGTCTTTTTCGGCACCGCTGACTTTACTGGTGATACTTAAATCCGCCAATCTGCTTAGTATTGGCGTCGACCACCCACGGGCCGTGGCATTTTTTCTCATCTATTGGCTTATCACCGTGCCGGTATTTGTGCTTGACGTGCGGAGCTTTCTGCCCAAACAACTGAAAACCCGAATTCCGCTGGTGTATTTTCCCACCGACCGAGCGGGCGTCGCGTTTCTGTTCACCGTGTTCGGCAGAATCTTGGTTTGGCTGTTAGGTGGAGCGACCGGCGTCGGTTTAATGTTGCCTCTCTGGTATGTTCTGCAGAATTGATGAGCTAGAGCGCCGAAGGCCTAGACTACACAGTCAATTCAAACGCTGAAAAATTACGAAAAGCCTCAGGGGGGCTTTTACGTCCCTATCCGCTCGATGCTGAATAGGCTACCTAAGGCTTTGCTGCGCGTTTGGCTTTGGCGGTTTTGTGGCGGGTTTTCTTGATTGATTTGGTCTCGATTTTGACCTGTACCGTGCCGTCATCTTTCATGTCCAGCTTGTTCGCTGCGCCGCTGGAAAGGTCTATGGCTCGGTCTTCTTTGGCCGCAGGTCCTCTGTCGTTTATCGTTACTTCGACTTTTTTACCGTTATCCAGATTGGTTACGTTCGCTTTGGTGCCCATAGGCAAACTCGGATGCGCGGCGGTGAGTTTTTTCTGATCGAAGGTCTCGCCGCTGGCGGTCTCCTGACCATGGAAGCCGGGTCCATACCAGGATGCTTCGCCGACTTCTTTGTGCGTCGCTGCCTTGGGAAGGCTGGCTTGCTCTGGCGATGGCTGCTGATTTTGCTCGCTGGGGCGATCCGAACGGCAGCCGCTGCTGCCGGTCAATAATCCCATCAGTAAGACACTGATAATTCTCGATAGTCTGCGGCGAGTGCTCATGGTCGTTCTCCTGCTGGTCTGCAGGGCAAGCTTGCGCGCATTCGGACCGCGAGTCTGTTCGCTATCACACCGAGTTTCTGTCCGGTGCCCGCCCTATGTGACCTTGCGTACATACGCCGTCAAGCGGCAAGGAGACAATCGTTACTTATTATGAAGCCGCATGATCAACCCCCAGAGGACTAAGTAAGTTATGAGCGCGCACGAATTGCGAGCACAAGCGCGCCGCTCGGTGCAAACCCGACGTGTAAGCGATAGACGCCAGTTTGCCTATCCATTTGGTTCGCCGGAATGGCTCGAAAATATCCAAAACACCTATGCAGCTTGGCCAAAAGCCGAGCGTCGTAATCATATTCGCCGGATGGAAGATAGGCGCACGGCTGATCGGCGTCACGCACAGGCGTCAGAACAGCAGCGTGCCGGACGAAAATATTCTCGGATCGTGCTCACGAGCGAAGAGCGCCAACTCATTCAAAGCTTGTATTTGTCTGACAGTCACTAGCAAGCCGGCGCGTCAGGATTGAACCATTTCGGTAATAGAGATCAGTAGCGCCGGCGCCTCGCCCAGTTCCCGATATTGGCAATCCAGATGTGCGGTGAACAGGATTCTATCCGGGCGGGTCAGGGTGAGAGCCAGCGCCAGTTTCTCGGTTGCGATTAAATCCATCATGTTGCGGAATTGCAGAGACCAACGCTCGCGGTGTTCTAAGGCTACAAACGCCGAGAACGGC
Organism: Proteobacteria bacterium ST_bin11; assembly: GCA_002083615.1. Classification (GTDB taxonomy): domain Bacteria; phylum Pseudomonadota; class Gammaproteobacteria; order Methylococcales; family Methylomonadaceae; genus Methylomonas. The sequence goes on from MSXO01000051.1 coordinate 35,621, forward strand.
AACTTAGCGGACGCATCGGGGGCAATACCCAGTAAAGCCGCGCCGGTCAGATTAATTTCCGCAATGCGTTCTGCGGAATCGAGGACGATATAGCCGGCGGGTGCAAAGTCGTATAAGTCCCGGTAGCGGTCTCTCGCTTCAGCCAAGGCGGTGTGATTGCGCTGCAACTCTTCGTTTTGCATTTCCAGCTCGATCTTGTGGACTAGCAGTTCATGCAACAGCATTTCCGCCGGATTCGTGCGCATTTCCTCCGGCGATATGCTTGCCACCATGGCTTCGGCTTTCTCTCTTAACGACTTACGTCGCTCGATTCCATCCCATTTTTGGTTCATGCCTTGGTTTCTCCAGGTCGAGTAGGTGACGAATGATGTGCTTAGTAACCAAAAAAGATTAGCGTCGGTTGTACCTGGCTGCTTCGATTGGCATGAATGGCAGCAGCGCCTGTCTATTCGCTGCGGCTGGGCAAAGCGGCGGAACGGAGTGTGCCGAGAAACCGGTCGGATTGGCTTATGTACGCTAACGAACTGTGTTTCAGCGCCCAAAAGGGTTTAATCGCTGGCAACGGTTTTCCAACCCCCGACCGGTTCATCCTACCACCCGCTCAGGTCTGGGACATGAATATTTCAATAGGCGAATCGCTAGCCAGCCGCACAGGCCCTGCCTGAAAACTCGGTTAGCGACGCCATTCGATGTTTAACCCACAGGACAAAAATCATGAAAAAAAATACATCCCCCGGCTCGTTTCGGATGATCCAAGGCCTCAGCCTGGTCGTGGTGTTGCTGGCTGCCGGTTGCGCGAGCATTCCGGCACCGACCGAACAAATTGCGGTTTCCAAAGCAGCGGTCGATAGTGCCAGCAGCGCCGGCGGCAACGAATTTGCCCCGGCTGCCCTGCGATCGGCTATGGAAAAAATGGATGCCGCCGAACGCGCCATGACCCGCGAAGAGTATTTAGTGGCCCGTCAGCTAGCCGAACAAGCCCAGGTCGATGCCCAACTCGCGGCGTCCACTGCCCGTTCCGTCAAAGCGCAGAAAGCCGCCGGCGCCCTGCAGGAAGGCAATCGTGTGTTACGCGACGAACTCAATCGCGTCACCAAATAATTCAAAATGGAGTCCATTATGCAAACCTATCGCTATTTTTCCCTGACCCTAATTGCTGCGGCGGTTGCCGCCGGTTGCAGCGCCGTACCCAACACTTCGCTGATTGATGCGCACAACAGCTATAACAGTGCCCGGATCAGTCCTGACGTCAGCACCTTGGCGGAATTGGAGCTGAAGCAGGCGGCGGATACCCTGAAAAAAGCCGACGACGCCTACGCACTGGATGACGAGGACGATAATGTCACCCATCTGGCTTACGTGGCTAAGCAGCAGGTGGCCATCGCGCATGTCACCGCTTCCCGCAAGGTGGCGGAAGTCGCAGTGACCAATGCGGGGGCCAGACGCAGCCAAGTGCGGCTTGATGCGCGAACCGCCGAAGCCGATGCGGCGAAGCGGCAAGCGGCGGCCACCCAACTCACTGTCGACCGACAAGCGACCGAATTGGTCATGGCCGGTGTCAACAGCGAACGCGACGAAGCCTTGATTGCGCAGCAAAACATCTTAATCAACGAATTAAACGCTAAGAAGACTGCGCGTGGCTTGGTGATCACGTTAGCCGATGTGTTATTCCGTACCGACAAAGCCCAGTTGCAAGCCGGCGGTTTACGTAATGTCGACAAACTCAGCGATTTTCTCAAGCAATACCCGGATTATAAAGTCATGGTGGAAGGCTATACCGATAGCCGCGGCAGCGACGAGCACAATCAAGAATTATCTGACCGTCGCGCGTATTCGGTGCGGACAGCCCTGGTGGATGCGGGTGTGAATACCGATCGGGTGAGAACCCGCGGTTATGGCGAAGAATATCCGGTAGCGGGGAACGATACCTCGGCTAGTCGGCAGTTGAATCGCCGCGTGGAAATCATCTTATCCGATGCCAACGGCAATATCGCGGCTCGCTAAACCTTCACTAAAGGGCAACGCCCGGCAGACCAAGGGCCTGCCGGGTGATGGCTCACGATGGGGTGAGGGGGATTGAACTTGACGGCCTGGTGTCCTGGCCTCCACGTTTGTCTATCCCGCCCGCGCGGATTGTCCCGCTTCGCAGCGCATACTGACGACCGGCGCAGCAATAATCAAAGCTCAACATGAACCAGACGGCGCGGTGTCATCTCGGCAAAGCTTAACCGGAAGAGTAAGACGCCTCAGCCGAGATCTAAAAGTACGACGTTCCGGCAGGGATTGCCGGAGTCCAGGCGTCTCGGACGACGCGAAGCCTGCCATTCCGGGTTGGCTCAGGCTTAACTGACGCCACCGGCAAAACAGTACATTGAATGGCTCGGCAGCCGCACGCTGTCTTTACCTAACCGGCGGGGCAAGTCTTTGAACCCTGTCATCACGCTTCTTGGAGTATCCCTTATGAACAAACTCGATCGGGCCATGCTGTATGCCTGCTTGCTATTCACCGCCGCCGCGAATGCCGGCTCGTCCACCATTGACGAACAGAGCCAAGGCGATGTGAGCTTTATTAGCGGCGGTATCGGTAGCGAGGAGCGGGCGGCCTTGAAAAAAGTCAGGAATGACTACAACCTCAGCTTACTGTTTGCGCAGCAAGGCAGCGGCAAGTATGTTAGCGATGTAGCCGTTAGAATTGCTGACGGCAAACGCCACAACGTGCTGGACAGCATCTCCCAAGGCCCCATCATTTTCGCCAAGCTCAAGCCGGGTCATTATCGGGTGAGTGCCGAGCATAACGGCCAGATCATTCGTAAAAACGTCACAGTGGACAGCAAGCAGCGCACGCCGCTTTCGTTTTCCTGGCCGGATCAATAAGTGAAGGCACATGGACGCACTATCCCAAGGGCAATCGACTATGAATGTCCGGTTTCTAAGGCCTGTGGAATTGCTGGCGGTTTCGGCGCGATGGTTCTATGCTTTGCAAGCCCCGTGTCTTGCGCCCCTACATCCAGGCGACTTGCGAGTGAACCATGCAATGGTTAAATAGTTCGGCGCGTTACGGCATCGGCACCACAATGCTGCACTGGCTAATCCTGCTGTTATTTGTCGCGGTCTACGCCAGCATCGAACTACGCGAGTTTTTTCCCCGAGGCAGTGATCCGCGCGAGGCCCTGAAAACCTGGCATTTCATGCTGGGTCTTTGTCTACTCCTGGCCATTGGGCCGCGCTTGTGGTTCATGTTTCACGGCCGCTTTCCTGCCATCCAGCCGCAGCCGCCCCGCTGGCAAAAATTGTTGGCTCGCACCATGCACCTCATGCTTTATACGCTGATGATAGTCATGCCATTGTCAGGATGGCTGTTACTCAGTGCGGAAGCCAAAGCTATCCCATTCTTCGGTTTGCAATTGCCGGCACTGATCGCTGAGAGTAAAAGCCTGGCGGCATTGCTAAAGCAATTTCACGAAACCATCGAGATAGCGGGATACTTTCTGCTGGGTTTGCACAGCGCGGCGGCGCTGTATCATCACTATTGGTTACGCGACAATACCTTGCGCCGGCTGTCGCTAAAGGGCGGCGCTACCGCAACCGATTTGCCGAAATAGCCGGAATGTTTGCACAGGCTGGTAACTGCCGCGCAGAGACTTTTAGATAGGGACGATCGAACGTTTAAGGCCGGCAAGGGCTAAAGCCTGAGCTCTTCTAGCGTTCGCACCGCCAATCAAGCCCCTCAAACCTCAGGTGGCGCAGTCGATTTTCGCAGCCAGTCCAGCAAGATCGCATAAAGCGCGTCGGGTTTCACCGGCTTACCGATATGCGCGTCCATCCCGGCGGCCAGGCAGGCATCGCGATCTTCAACGAAGGCGTTGGCGGTCAAAGCCAGAATCGGAATGTTCGCCATGCCGGGTAGCAAACGGATGGCGCGGGTGGCCTCCAATCCATCCATTACCGGCATTTGTATATCCATCAGAATCAGGGCATAACTGCCGCTCCGTGCCATTTCTATGGCTTCCTGGCCATTACTCGCCGTCTCAGGGGTCAGGCCGGTGTCCGCCAATAAGTAGGTCATTACCTCGCGGTTTATCGGCTCGTCTTCAGCCACCAGTACACGGGTGCAAGGAAATAACCGGGCCAATGCCAGGTGCGGTGGCTCGTCGGCGGCTACTGCGGATGCCGGTTGCTGGTCCGTCAAGCGATTTAAGCGGACGGTGGCCCAAAACGTGCTGCCGCTGCCTTCTTGACTGATAACCCCCACATCGCCGCCCATCAGACCGGCGATGCGTCGGGAGATAATCAAGCCCAGACCTGTGCCGCCATACTTGCGGGTCATGGAATCGTCGGCCTGGGTAAACGCTCGAAACAGCCGTGCCTGGTGTTCGGCGCTGATAACGATGCCCTGATCGGCGACCTCTATCTTCAGCAATACGCTGAATGGGTCAGCTTCTAGCAGACTGGCGCGCACGCTAACTTGACCGTGGTGGGAAAACTTGACGGCGTTGCTGGTGAAATTGACCAGAATCTGCCGCAGGCGCAGGGCGTCACCCCGCAGTCGGCTGGGCAGAGCCGGATCGAGGTGCCGCACTAAGCTTAATCCTTTGCTCTGGGCAACGGCGTCCTGCATATGCATCGTGTCGTCGATGACTTCTGCGAGGGAAAAGTCTCTCTCTTCCAGCGTCAGCCGGTCTGATTCGATCTTTGAGAGGTCTAAGATGTCGTTGATGATCGAGAGCAGATGTTTGGCCGCAGTCTGGCTCTTGTTCAGCCAGTCGATCTGTTGAGGATCGGTGGCACGGCGCAACACCATGTCGGTCATACCGATGATGCCGTTCATTGGCGTACGCAGTTCATGGCTCATGTTGGCCAGGAAAATACTCTTGGCGCGGCTGGCGGCTTCCGCTTCGTCGCGGGCTTGCGATAGCTCGGCGGTTCGCGCCAGCACGAGTTCTTCCAGGTGACCGCGGTATTGATCAAGTTCGGCTTCGGCCCGTTTGCGGTCGCTAATGTCTTGGACCAGCGCCACAAAGTAATCAATTGATCGATCGGGTTTACGGACGCTGCACACCGAAATCGAGGCGTCGATCACCGAGCCGTCCTTTCGGATGAAACGTTTGTCCAGCGAATACCCTTCGCTCACGCCCTCCAGGACGCGATTGAACTCGGCGACATCGCGCGCCATGTCGTCTGGATGGGTGATCTCTGGCCAAGTCAGGGTCACCAACTCGGCACGCGGATAGCCGAAAATCTCGCAAAGTCTATCATTGACCTCTATCCAGCCTTTTTCCAGCGAGGTGATGGCAAAGCCCAGCAGCGGTAGGTTGAAGTAGCTGCGAAAGCGCTTTTCGCTCGCCAGCGCTAAATCCGCCTCCCGCTTGCTGGCGGTGATGTCCTGCATGGCGCCTATCATCCGCATGGCATGGCCTTGTTCATCGCGTATCACGTAGCCTCTATCCACGACGTGCGCATAGCTGCCGTCGGCTTTTAGAAAACGGTACTCGTCACGCCAGACATCCTGTTCGGGACAGTTCAACACCGTAAAGAACGATGCGTGTACACTTTCCAGGTCATCCGGATGCACGCGCTCGAGCCACCAATTCGCACCTACCGGCCCCTCGACGATCTCGGTCCAGCCGAAGACGGTGGTACCGGCTTCGTTCCATTGCTGGGTGTCGTTGATCACATCCCAGTCCCAGATCACATCATTGGCCGCCTTATTGGCGAAACGATAGCGTTCGTACATAGCCTGAAGTGCTTGCTCTGCCCGTTTACGCTCGGTGATGTCCTGCGCCGCACCGCGCAGGCCGATGGTATTGCCTGACGCATCAAGCTCTGCTTCCCCTTGCACCCACATCCAGCCCCTGCTGCCGTCTGGTCTTACGGTTTCCAATTCAAGCCGATAGGGAATTCGGCTCTCCCTGGTATGGGCAATTGCCGCAGACAATTTCTCCCAACTGTTAGGGGTAAACAGTTTGATATGTTCGCTATAGGGCGGCGCCAGCGGCGCCTTCAATCCATACATTTTGAAGAGCTCATCCGACCAAACCACCTGATCGGTGGCGAAGTCCAGATGCCAACTGCCGAGATGGGCGATGCGCTCTGCTTCCTTTAGATCGTTCAGGTACCGCTGCAGTGCGTTGTCCGCCTGCTTCCGTTCGCTGATATCGTTGATTACCAAGCGGCACACCGCAGCGTCAGCGTCTGCCAGCACGGCGATGCCGGCTAAACTGGCCCAAAACAGCGTACCGTCCGGTTTGACCATGCGCAGTTCGCAGGTCTGGGGTAGGCCGGTCTCAAACAGTTGCTTGCGGAGCCGGTAGTAGTTGTCCTGATCCTCCTTGAAGATGAAGCGGGACATCGGCTGCTTGACCAGTGCACTGCGGGGAGTGCCCAGCAGGGTACTGGCAGTCAAGTTGGCCTCCAAAATCAGTCCTTGCTCGGACATTGTGCAGTAACCTACCGGGGCTAACTCATACAAATCGAAATAGCGCGCCCGCCCGATTTCGAGCTGGACCTGGGCAGCGCGCAGTTCCTCGTTCTGCATCTCCAATTCGATTTGGTGCACTCGCAGTTCATGGAGGATTTCCCGGACTTGTTCGGGCGACAGTTCGGCGGCGTCTTCGGGGTTTTGGCCTTTGTTCAGGGCGAGTTGGTGTGCCCGCTCGTGGGCCAGCGCTTCAGCCTTGTGCCGCAAGTCCGCAGGGCTCAAGGCTCGATTCTCAGGATTTGTCACTGCTTATCTCCGCTATTTCGGGATATCTAACTCCCGTTTGTTCCTTAATTTTTCCGTTATCGGCTGGGTTGGTGGCTGACTTTGAGACAGACACAGGTGATCCCCACGATGCGACTGCTGGCATCCCGCAGCGGCTCTATGTTGAGATCATACCCAAAGGTTTTACCTTGAATCGTCATCGAGACGTTTTGTCTGAGGCTGACGCCGCTGTCCAGTACTTGTTGCTTGAGGACCGTTAGAGCGGCGGCTTCCGGTGCGGCGAAAAGCTCGGCGTCGGTCAGGCCGATGAGGGTCTCCGCCTTCAATTCACAAGGTGGATTTTGCATCCAAGTATAGCGAAGGTCTCGGTCCTGATTGAACAAAACCATAGATGAACTGTTGACCGCAACCCGCAATCGTTCTTCGTTAATCCGCAAGGCCTCCTGCAGCTTGCGTGCCGTCGTGATATCCACAAAGGTGAGTACCGCACCCTCTATGACATTCTCCAGGGTGCGGTAGGGCTGAATCCGCATGGTGTACCAGCGTCCCTCGGTACTTTGCACTTCCAGATCTTTGGGGATAAGGTTATTCAGTACTGCCTGGGTGTCTTCTTTCAGGCTGCCATAACCGGGCAGGTTGGAGACGATGTGCGACACCGGCCTGCCAATGTCGGTTTGGATCAGATTGATGATTTTGGTAGCGGCAGGCGTGAAACGCAGGATGCGCAAGCCATGGTCGACGAAGACCGTCGCGATGCCGGTGCCGGCCAACAGGTTATTCATGTCGTTATTGGCGCGCGACAGATCGGTCACCTTGGTTTGCAGTTCGGCGTTGACCGTGGCCAACTCCTCGTTGACCGATTGCAACTCCTCTTTAGAGGTTTCCAGCTCTTCGTTGGTGGATTGCAGTTCCTCGTTCACCGACTGCATTTCCTCGTTGGAGGACTTAAGCTCTTCGTTCGAGGTTTCCAACTCCTCGTTGGTGGACTGAAGATATTCCTCCTTGGCTCGCAGTTCCTGTTTTAGTGCGGCAATGCGGTCGTCGCTGTCGATGCTGATCTGGTCTGCTGCGGACCGCTGGCCCGCCCACTCATCGGCGAACGCCAACTTATCGGCTATTAGGGGGTTCGGTGCCGGCTCCAGAATCACCACATACAGCGGCGGCTCCAGGGAATCCGCGGGGCCAATAGCCACCGGACGCACAATCAAATTGACGTCGGTGTAGTCGCCGTTAGTCTTTACCCGTACGCCCGAACAAACGATGGTTTCTCGGGTTTGCGTGGCTTTATGCAGCGTCGTGGTCAGGTCGCGCCGCAATCCTTCCCTGGCCATCTTCAGGATGTTACTGGTGCCGGTCTCTCCTGGGGCGGGTTCTAAGTACATGCCGGCGCGCCCATGCAGATAGAGCAGATCGCCGCTGGCATTGACCAGCGCCCCAGCGTGCACCAGTTGTTGCAATAGGGCCTGTTCGGTCAGCTCGCGCAGCGGTAATTTCTTTGGGGGGGCTGCCTTCTCACCCGAGCGCAGAGGCCCGGAATCGAATGCAGTGATGGGCGGCAGAAAGTGGCCCAAGCCGCTACGCTGAGGACCGAGGTGGTCTTCCTTGCGCTGGTAAATCTTTTGTTTGCGGTCCAGCGTTGCAAACAGACTGTCAAACTCGCCTACGCTTTCGGAGGTGCCCAAAAACAGAAATCCGCGTGGGTTTAAGGCGTAGTGAAACAGCGGAATCAGCTTTTTTTGCAGATCGCCACCTAAGTAGATCAGCAGGTTGCGGCAACTGATCAGGTCTAACCGCGAAAAAGACGGGTCTTTGATCAGGCTCTGCTCGGAAAAAACCAGCATATCGCGGATGCTTTTGTGGATGCGATAGGCCGTCTCGCCGGACTCGGCCGTGAAATAACGGGCTAGACGCTCAGGCGTAAGGTCGGTGGCGATGGAGGCTGGGTAAATCCCGGCACGGGCCGCAGCAATGGCATGGCTGTCGATGTCTGTAGCAAAGACCTGCACCGATAGGTGCTGTTTCAGTACCTCTTGCCGCTCGGCCAGCAAAATGGCCAAAGAATACGCCTCCTCGCCGGTGGAACAGCCTGGCACCCAGATCCGGATCGTAGCATCCGAGGACTTGCCGGCAAACAGCTTGGGAATGACTTGTTCCTCCAACACCTGGAAGGCTTCGGGATCGCGGAAAAAATTGGTCACGCCGATCAGCATGTCGCGAAACAGTGCGTCGACCTCCTCTGGCGACTGCTGCATGAATTTCACGATGCCCTCAAGCGTTTCGATCTGGTGCACAGCCATACGTCGTTGAATACGCCGCTGGATGGTGGAGGGCTTGTAGTGAGAAAAATCATGACCGGTCTGGGTGCGCAGCAAAAGAAAGATTTTTTTAAGCGCGTTCTCGGTCTGGGGCGGTGGCGGGGCGGGCATGGGCTGCTTGCCGAAAGCATGAGTGACGTAGGCAATGAGGTGGGCGGGCATCTCGGCGGGCGGCAGTTCGTAATCCACCAGACCGGTGGCGATGGCGCTGAGCGGCATGCCATCGTACTCGGTGGACGCCGGGCTTTGGACCATCACCATGCCGCCTTCGCCTTTGATCGCCCGTACCCCCAGCGTACCATCGCTGCCGGTGCCCGAGAGCACCAAGCCGATAGCTCGCTCATGCAGGTCCAGGGCCAGTGAGCGGAAAAAGAAATCGATGGGCAGGCGTTGGCCCCGTGGGGTTTGGGGTTCGAGTAGTTGCAGCGAACCATTCAAAAAGGCCATATCGCGATTGGGCGGGATGATGTAGGCGCAGTTGGGCAGCACGGTCATGCCGTCTTCAACTTCGAAGACTTGCATGCGGGTATAGCGGCGGATCAGGTCGGCGAGGATGCTTTTGTGATCCGGGGCCAGATGCTGCACCAATACAAAGGCCATTCCAGGGTCAGGGTCTGTCGGCATGGCCGAGAAGAACGCTTCGAATGCCGCCAAACCGCCGGCTGATGCCCCTATGCCGACGATGGGGAAACCGTTAGCGGTCTGGCCGAGCGTTGGCTGCACGTCAATGGCATTCTCGGCGATTGCAGAGTGTTCCGGCGGCAGGGTGGTTTCTGTTTCCCCTGACGGGGCTTCAAGCTGTTTGCTCAGGTCTGGGTCTTTGTTTGTCATGTCTTTCTCAGCAATGAACCACTCTTTACCTGCCAGTATACTGCAGAGACTGAGAAGGGCTTAGACAAACCTGATTGGGCATGCATAGACATGGCTTGGCTGGCCGCCAAACTCCGCAGTTAGCGGCAGGGCAGTTTCATTCAGCGTTTTCCGGGGTACGGCTAACGGCAGCCTTTAGTGATGCGGCTGCCGTAAAGGTCATCTGCCATTGTTCTCGCTTGTCGCCAGGCTCGCGCAGTCGATCACAAAGCGGTATTTCACATCGCCCTTGAGCATGCGTTCGTAGGCGGTGTTGATCTGATCGATCCGGATCATTTCAATATCCGCGACGATGCCGTGCTGGGCGCAGAAATCCAGCATCTCTTGGGTTTCGGGAATGCCACCGATAAGGGAGCTGGCTAGGCTGCGGCGCTTCAGGATCAAGTTGAATACCTGCAAAGCCCATGAATTTAGTTAGAAGGGCTGTTCGAAAGGGGTGTGTGCGATAGCGTACAGACCCGCTAAGCGCTTGGCAGTAAGCTCTGAGCTCCACTATTCGCGGAGGTTTATTATGAATCTGGCAATCCAACCCTTACTGGCATTGGTGATCGGCATCTTGATTTTAATCGTGCCCCGGTTCCTGAACTACTTCGTGGCGGTCTATTTGATCGTGGTAGGGGTATTGGGACTGATCCACCGTTAAACGGCGTGTCACACCCAAGCCGATAGGCACCGATTCAAGTTAGCTTTCGCACTCCTGAAGGAGCAACACCATGTCAACTAGCACACTTATACTCATTATTCTCGTCCTGATGCTACTCGGCGTCATCCCGGTTTGGAATCACAGCCGCTCCTGGGGCTATGGACCCAGCGGTGGCTTGGGCTTGGTACTGGTCATTATTTTGATTTTATTGGTACTCGGCAAAATCTAGCTAAACCGTTCTGAAGACGTGTTGGGCCAAATTCGCGTCGGCCCAACCGATCTTTCTGCCAACACCCTCCTAGCGAGGATTCGATAAGCATCAGTAATAGGCGATGCGCGACCACATTCATTCGAACGGAGCACTCATCCATGGCCAAGCGGCGAGAACAAAGGCGGCACGTTAGAAGCGAGCATCCGGGCGGCGAGGAAGCGCCGATTCGCTTTGAGTTATTCAATACCGAGCGCCTGGAACAGCATGCGGTCAGTCTGGCAAAAGCCCAAAAAATCACCAACCTGAAGAAAGGCCGCAAGCTGATTCCGCGCGTGCGCGAGAATGCCTGGGTATTGCTGGAAGCCTATAAAGCCGTCGCCAAGGCAGTGCGCGATCAGCATGCCATTACGCCGGCAGCGGAATGGCTGCTGGATAATTTTCATGTCATTGAAGAGCAAGTCAGCGATATTCATGTCGATTTGCCGGAAAGTTATTCGCGAGAACTACCCAAGCTGGCGGAAGGCGTATTGGCGGGCTATCCGCGCGTTTATGGCATTGCCTGGGCCTTGGTGGCACACACCGACAGTCGCTTCGCACCGGATTTGCTCAATCTTTTCGTCAGGGCTTATCAAAGCGTCGAGCCGCTGACCCTAGGCGAGTTGTGGGCCATCCCAATTACTTTGCGGGTGTTGCTGGTTGAGAATCTACGCCGTTTGGCGGTGAGCATCATGCGTTCGCAAAATGGCCGACGCTTGGCGGACGAGTTTGTCGATCATGTCGAACAAATCGTCGCGCGCAGCGATACTCCTGATCCGGCCATTCCGGCAGGCGTGTTACCCGCCGAGCCGTTGCGCCAAGCCTATGCCGTACAAATCCTCCAGCGCTCGCATGATCCACATCCGGCGATAGCCTTATCTTTGAAATTTCTTAGCGATTGGCTCGGCGAACAAGGCCTGAGCCTGGATGACATCGTGCACCGGGAGCATGCGGCGCAAATCGCCGACAATATGACGGTGCGCAACATCATTACCAGCATGCGCGCCATCTCCGCTTACGATTGGCCGCAATTTGTCGAGGACGTTAGTCTGGTGGATGACTGTTTGCGCGCGCATGACGGTTACGCGGAAATGGACTTTCTGACCCGCGACCGCTACCGGCATGCCATAGAAGAACTGGCTAAGCGCTCGCCGCTATCGGAAATCGAAATTGCCCGCTTGGCAATTGCCGAGGTGCAAATCGCCATCGATCAAGACAGCAGCGATGCACGGCAAACGGAACCGGGCTATTACCTGATTGGCGCGGGCCGCTATGCGTTAGAAACCAAAATGCATTATCGCTCAACCTTTAAACAACGGCTGCTGCGCACCTATGTCAGTCACGCCGGACTGGCTTATGTCGGCAGCCTGGGCTTGATGACGCTGTGCTTGCTGGCTTTGCCCTTAAGTGTCTCCAGTGCGGCCGGTTTGAGCGTCTTTCAGCTGGCCTTACTGGGCTTGGTTTTGATTTTTCCGGCATCGGATATCGCCGTTGGCCTGATGAATCACTTTATCATAGCGGGCTTGCCGCCCAACCATTTACCGCGTCTGGAACTGAAAGACGGGGTGCCGGACGCCTTGAGTACCTTTGTGGTGGTGCCGACGATGTTTGTCAGCGAAGCCGGGGTAAAGCAGCAAGTCGAGCAAATGGAAATTCGCTACCTGGCCAATCCGGATGGTGCGGTGCGCTTTGCGTTGCTATCGGATTGGGCGGATGCGGAACATGAAACGCAGGCCAACGACGACAAGCTGTTGAGCGTCGCAGTCGGCGCGATCAACGCCTTAAACGCCAAGTACGCTCAGCAACGCTTTTTTGTGTTTCACCGCAAACGGTTATGGAACCCCAGCGAAAGTAAATGGATGGGATGGGAACGCAAGCGCGGCAAGTTGCAAGAATTCAATCGGCTGTTGCGCGGTGCCACGGATACTTCGTTCTTGCCGATATCCGGTCAGCCGGCGGTCGCGCCGCCGGATATTTGCTACGTAGTTACCTTAGATGCGGATACCAAATTGCCGATGGGCGTGGTAGCGCAATTGGTCGGGGTGGCCGCGCATCCGCTGAATAAGCCGGTGTTCGATGCCGTCAGCCAGACCATCGTCGAGGGTTACGGCATCTTGCAGCCCAGGGTCACGCCGACCTTGCCGCAACGTCAGGAACGCTCAATGTTCCATCAAATTTTTGCCGGGGCCTCCGGCACAGACGCGTACTCCAGTTCGGTATCGGAACTGTACCAAGACCTGCTTGGACTAGGCACCTACAGCGGCAAGGGCTTATATCACGTAGACAGTTTCGAAGCCGCGCTAGCCGGGCGGGTGCCGGACAATACGCAACTCAGTCACGATCTATTCGAAAGCGTTTACGTGCGCTGCGGCTTGGTAAGTGATATCGAATTTTTTGAAGAGTATCCATCCCATACCGATGTTGCTGCTTCCCGCGAACACCGTTGGGCGCGTGGCGATTGGCAGTTGATACCCTGGATTTTTGGCAAACGCGGTAAGGGTATGCCGATGATAGGCCGCTGGAAGATGCTGGACAATCTGCGGCGTTCTTTGTCGGCACCGGCGGCATTTTTCGGCTTGGTGCTGAGTTGGGCCATCCCTCAGGCGCCGTTATTAACCCTGATCGGGTTTGTACTGACGGCTTTGGCCTTTCCGGCAATCCTGGCGGTCACCGCCGGCTTTACGGCGCCGCGGCGGGGCATTTCCTTAGCGACACATCTGCGTGGTGCGCTGGAGAACGTGGCTTGGGCGCTGTGTAATAGTCTGGTGGCGCTGACGCTGTTGGCGCAACAAGCCTGGTTGATGACCGACGCCATTTCTACCACCCTGGTGCGTTTGTTCATTACCCGGCGCAAGCTGCTTAAATGGGTGACGGCCTTGCAGGCCAAGGCCGGGGCAGGGCATGCTTTAAAAAACTTGATTCGCCCGCTCAGTCATTCGTCTTCGGTGGTGTTTGGTGCCGGCGCGTTGGTGGTGCTGTTTAACCCGGATGCGATAGTCGCAGCCGCGCCGTTTTTGTTGCTGTGGTGGTTGGCGCCGGTGGTAGCGCGGGCTTTGAGCTTGCCGCCGAAAATGGACGTTGCCGAAACCTTGTTGCCCGCCGATAGCCAGCAACTGCGTTTGTATGGCCGGCGCATTTGGCGGTTTTTTACCACCTTTGTGACCGCCGAAGAACACTATCTGCCGCCGGATAATTTCCAGGAAGATCCGCAAGCAGTCATCGCTCATCGCAGTTCGCCGACCAATTTCGGGCTTTACTTGTTATCGGTGGTGTCCGCACGCGATTTTGGCTGGTTAGGTTTGACGGACAGCGTCGAACGCTTGGAAGCCACCCTGGCGACCCTGACCGACTTGCCTAAATTGCATGGGCATTTTTATAACTGGTACGACACCCGTACTTTACAGATGTTGGAGCCGCGCTATGTCTCCACTGTCGATAGCGGCAATCTGGCTGGGCACTTACTGACGCTGGCCCAAGCCTGTCGAGAAATGGCCAGCAAGCCGCTTGATTTAAACAATGCCTTGCTAGGCTTGGCCGATACGCATCGCTTGTTGCTGAATGCCTTGACCCATATCGACGATGATAGGCGCACACTGACGGTTACTATGCGCGAACTGCGGCAAAAAACCGATATGCTCGGCGACTTGTTGGCAAGTCGTCCGGCGGATGTGGCAGCCTGGAGTATGCTCTGGCAACAATTGACGATTTGCGCCAATGCCATGCAGGATCTGGCCACTGCCCATGCGGTCGAACGCGGCGATAGCCAGGACAACGAAGTACTGGCATGGGCCGGGTATTTATGTCAGGACATCCGTTCCCATGCCCGCGATGTGGCCACCTTGATTCCGTGGATTCATTTTCCCGATCAATACCCTTCGTTGTGTTCGCAGAATGCCGAGCAAAATCACCCCTTTGGTTTAGAGGCACCGCTGTACAAACTGCCCAATCATTACGCGCTCTGGGCCGATCACGAAGAATATGCGCAGCCGGCAAACTTGCCATCCGCGCAAAAAGCCCTGATCGTACTGTTACGCCGAGCAGGCGACCAAGCCCAAGCTATACACCAGCGCCTTAAATTCATGGCGGAGCACCTGGAGGGCTTATTCCAGGATATGGATTTCAAGTTTTTATACGATACCAACCGGCATATGTTTGCTATTGGTTATCGAGTGGCGGAAGGGGCCATAGACCCCAGTTATTATGATTTGCTGGCTTCCGAAGCCAGGCTATCCAGCATTATCGCGATTGCCAAACGCGATGTGCCCAGCACGCACTGGTTCCATTTAGGCCGGCGGGTGACCCGGGTGGCGCATGGCACGGTATTGCTGTCCTGGTCGGGATCGATGTTCGAATACCTGATGCCCTCGCTGGTAACGTATACGCCGCGTTATAGTCTGCTCGATCAGACTTGCCGCTTGGTAATCAAGCGCCAGATTGCTTACGGCAAGGAGCGCGGCGTCCCGTGGGGCGTGTCTGAATCGGCATTCAATGGCCGCGATTTCTATTTTACCTATCAATATTCCGCTTTCGGCGTGCCCGGTCTGGGTATGAAACGCGGCTTGGGTGAAGAACTGGTGATTGCGCCCTATGCCACCGCCTTGGCAGCCATGTATCTGCCGCATGCGGCCGTGGAGAACTTCGCGCGATTGGAACGGGAAGGCGCGTTGGGGCGCTATGGTTTCTATGAAGCGTTGGATTACACGCCTATTCGCTTGGCTGAAGGTAAGCGGGTGGCCATGGTGCGTTGTTATATGGCGCATCATCAAGGCATGTCGCTGGTGGCGTTTGCGAATGTGGTGCACGATGGTTCGATGCGGCATCGCTTTCATCGCGCCGCGCTGATTCAGTCGGCGGATTTGTTATTGCAAGAACGCGTGCCGCATGGTGCCGACACCAGTGTGCTGCCTTTGCTGCAAGAATTAGCCGATATCAAAGAAACCGTGCAACCGCCGGTACGTCGGGTGCCGTCGCCGATGTCGTCGGTGCCGTCGACTTTGCTTTTGTCCAACGGAGCGTACGCGGTGATGATCACTGCTGCCGGTTCGGGTTACAGCCTTCGGCGAAATCTGGCAGTCACCCGTTGGCGGGAAGATACCACCCGCGATGCCTGGGGTAGTTATCTGTATTTGCGCGATGTCGATAGCGGCCAGGTTTGGTCCGCCGGCTATCAACCGACGACCGCCACTCCCGAACACTATGAAGTCGTGTTTGTGGAGGACAGGGCGCGGATCACCCGCACCGATGGGGCGATAGTGACCACTTTGGAAATCGTGGTGTCGCCGGAAGACGACGCGGAAATCCGCCGCTTGAGTTTGACCAACAACAGCATGCACGAGCGGGAAATCGAAGTAACCTCGTACGCCGAAATCGTCTTGACCACCATGCAGGCCGATATCGCCCATCCGGCGTTTTCCAATTTGTTCGTACAAACCGAATATCTGCCGCAGACCAGAGCACTGCTCGCGCATCGTCGGCAACGCAATGCAGACGATCCGCATCTTTGGGTCGCGCATTTACTCGCCGACCGGCAAACCGGCGATGGTTTGCAATACGAAACCGATAGGGCCCGGTTTATCGGCCGTGGCCACACCCTGCGCGCACCCTTGGCGGTAATGGACGGTCGGCCTTTAAGTAATACGGTCGGCTCAGTGCTTGATCCGATCTTCAGCTTGCGTACCCGTATCAAAGTGGCGGCAGGTGCCACCGAACATTTGACCTTCACCACGTTGGTTGCGGCATCGCGGCAGGCTGCTGCGGATCTGACCGACAAGTATCACAATCTGATGGCCTGGGAGCGGGTTTCCGCGTTAGCGTGGACCCACGCCCATGTGCAACTACATCATTTACGTACCAAACCCGACGAGGCGCAGTTATTTCAGATGTTGGCCAATCGATTGCTGTATGCCGATCCGTCTTTGCGGCCCGCCGGTAAGTTCCTGCAAATGAATGCGCTGAATGTCACCAGCTTGTGGCGCTACGGTATTTCCGGGGATAGACCGATTTTATTGCTGCGGGTGGGCGAACCGGAAAACCGCGGCATCGTCGAGCAATTATTGCGCGCACATGAGTATTGGCGGATTAAGGGTCTGGTCGTGGACCTGGTGATCCTGAATGAAAAGGAAATTTCTTACGTCGAGGATTTGCAGACGGTGCTGGAAAGCTTGGTACGCGAGAATCAAGCGCGCTCAGCGTCTGCAGAGTCCGCGCAGCAAGGCGCTATTTTCGTACTGCAGGCAAATTTGCTTTCGCTGGAAGAACGGCGTTTATTGCAGGCAGCGGCAAGAGCCATGTTAGTGGGCAATCGCGGTACCTTGGCCGAACAATTATTGCGGCACCCAAGGCCGGCCATGCCCTTCATTACCGAAACCCCCTTGCTGTTACCAGCGAGTGAAACGCCAGCTTTGGCTGTGCCGCCGCTGGAATTTTTCAATGGTTTGGGCGGTTTTGCCGAAGACGGTCGCGAATACGTGATCGTATTAGACAAAGGCCAATATACCCCAGCGCCGTGGATTAACGTGATCGCCAATCCGGCGCTCGGTTTTACGGTGTCCGAGTTGGGCAGCGGTTGCACCTGGTGCGGCAACAGCCGTGAAAACCAATTAACCCCTTGGTCTAACGATCCGGTTGGCGATGCATCGGGTGAAGTGTTTTATATTCGCGATGACGAAACTTCCGAACTGTGGACGCCCACCGCTCTGCCGATCCGGGTAGACAATGCTAGTTATTTGATTCGACACGGCCAGGGTTATAGCCGTTTCGAACATCATTCGCATGGCATCCACAGCGAATTACTGCAGTTCGTCAGCAAAGACGATCCGGTCAAAATCGCCTCATTGACGTTGACCAATAGCGCCGGTCATCGCCGCCGCCTGACCGTAACCGTCTATTTGGAATGGGTGCTAGGTGCCTCGCGCAGTACCACCGCACCGCATATTGTGACGGAAATGGATGCGGATACCGGGGCCATGTTGGCTTACAACCCCTGGGACCCTGAGTTTGGCGAACGGGTAGCCTTCGCGGATTTGGCTGGACGGCAGACTGCCTGGACCGCCAATCGCGCAGAGTTTCTAGGCCGGAACGGCAGCTTGGACGCACCCGCCAGCTTGTTGAGTCGCAAACCGCTGAAAAACCGGGTTGGTGCCGGCATGGACCCTTGCGCGGCATTGCAGACCAGCTTTGAGTTGGCGGCGGATGAGAGTATCGAGATCGTATTTTTACTGGGGCAGGGCAAGGACAAAGCGCATGCGGTGGAATTGATTCGCCGGCAGCGCGCGGTCGAGGTTGCAACAGCATTTGCCGAGGTTACACAGTCTTGGCAGACTATGCTAAGCAAGGTGCAAGTTAAAACCCCGGATCGCGAGCTAGATGTACTGTTAAACAGCTGGCTGTTGTACCAAACCTTAAGTTGTCGAATGTGGGCGCGGGCGGCGTTCTATCAGGTGGGCGGCGCGTTTGGCTTTCGCGATCAATTGCAAGACAGCATGGCATTGGCGGTGTCCAGGCCGGATTTGACCCGGGAACATATTTTGCGCGCCGCCGCCCGCCAATTCGAGCCCGGCGACGTGCAGCATTGGTGGCATCCGCCTACCGGTCGCGGCGTGCGCACCCGGTTTTCCGACGATCGGGTTTGGCTACCGTTTGTGGTAGGGCATTATCTTGAGGTCAGTGGCGATAGTCTTGTGTTAGAAGAACTATTGCCATTTTTGGAAGGGCCGGAGTTAGCGGCAGAACAGGATGATGCCTATTTTCATCCTACCGAAACCGCGCGAAAGGCCAGCCTATTCGAGCATTGCGCGCGGGCACTGGATTTAAGCTTAGCCACCGGCGCGCACGGCTTGCCGCTGATCGGCAGCGGCGATTGGAATGATGGCATGAATCGGGTCGGCAATCGAGGGCAGGGCGAGAGTATCTGGCTGGCCTGGTTTTTGATAAAAACCCTGTCTGATTTCGCCGCCATTGCCGAAAAACGCGGCGATAACGAGCGGGCAAAACGTTGGCTTGAGCATGCCGGACAATTGCGCATTGCCGTCGAAGCGGAGGGCTGGGACGGCGCCTGGTATCGGCGCGCCTATTTTGATGACGGTTCGCCGCTAGGCTCGGCAACTAACGCCGAATGCCGCATCGATTCAATTGCGCAAAGCTGGGGCGTCATCGCCGGGGTTGCCGACCCGGAACGGGCGCGGCGGGCAATGGAGTCGGTACGCGAATATCTGGTGCGCTACGGCGACGATCTGGTGTTGTTGTTCACGCCGCCGTTCGATAAAACCGACCGCGATCCCGGCTATGTGAAAAGCTATCCGCCCGGCATCCGCGAGAACGGCGGGCAATACACCCACGCGGCGATCTGGTCGGTGATTGCCTACGCCATGCTGGGTGAAGGCGATCAAGCTGTCGAACTGTTGCGCATGCTGAACCCGATCAAACGCACCACCAGTCGCACCGGGGTTTATGCCTATAAGGTGGAGCCCTATGTCATAGCCGCGGATATTTATTCCGAAGCGCCGCACGCCCGGCGCGGCGGCTGGACTTGGTACACAGGTGCCGCCGGTTGGTTTTATCGGGCCGGGTTGGAATCTGTGTTGGGTTTGCAGGTGCGCGGTGACCGCTTGCTGTTCGCGCCTTGCATACCCAGAGCCTGGCAGAGCTTCAGCATGACTTATCAGCATGGCAGCAGTGTTTACCAAATCCAAGTTGATAACCCGAATGGCGCGATGCAAGGCATTGCCAGCCTAGCGCTGGATGGTGCCGATCAAGCGCCAGGCGATGGTATCCAACTGGTTGACGACGGAAAGCAGCACGAGGTCAGGGTGGTATTGGGCAGTTAAGCTTTACTGCCAAACCGGGGAAAACATCACGCGCAAAACATGGCTCAATTTGGGCAAGGTGGCTGGTACGCCATTTCTTCCGCTTGGCTTCGTTGAATTTTTTGGCGACAGCGGCCAGAATGTTTTCGGCACTGCCGGGTTTTTCGATCTTGCGGGTTATGCCAGGGCCTATATTGTTCGGGATCTGCTTGCGGAATTGGTAGAGTTTTTCTCTGGCTTGGCTCAGGCTGATTTTGGGGTAAGTCCCAATCGACAGAGATTTTTCCTTACCTCCAAATCGGTATTTAAACCGCTACCACTTACCCCAACCATTTACCTGGGGCTGCAATAACAGGAAAAGCCCCTTTTCATCAGCCAGCTTGAAAGGCTTGTCGGCGCTGGTCTTCTCGTTCCTGCAGGCGGTGTCGGATAGCATTTTGGGGGTAACTCTTACTTGGGAAAGTCAGCTGCCCCCACTTAACCCCGAACTCCAATAGATTCGGTTGTACGTCGTTGGACAATAAAAAACCCGCTAAGCCCAATGACTTGCGGGTTTTTAGTCTTTTGCATCTTGGTGGATGCTTAATTGGCGGAGAAAGAGGGATTCGAACCCTCGATACGTTGCCGTATACACACTTTCCAGGCGTGCGCCTTCGACCGCTCGGCCATCTCTCCTAATGTTCAGCCGGCGATTGTATAAGTTTCTTGGAGTTAGCGCAATCAGTTGCTTGGTTTTACTGTCATTCACTGTCTCAAGGAACGAAGATTCTTAATAGCGGAAAAACGCTTTGTGCTAGAGGTTTCTTTAACACAAATACCTTTTCTAAGCGCCCGAAGATATTGAAAAAGATTGGTTTTTGATTAGAGCTAGACAGTGGGCTTTGCCGATGAAAAATGACTGGGCTTTATGCGCTGAAGTCGAGCAGCAAAGTAGAGTGCTGAGGAAGCGACTTTCGTGAGAAATAGTGTCAAACAATTACAAAAGGAGTACGGGTATGTTGCTATTCATGGTGATTGAGACAGCTGTTGATTGCCTGATACGGATATTTGAAAACAGAAGAACGTAAAAATGTTTTTCCGCATTGCATAATTTACAGTAGGCAAGAATTATAGAAATGTCTGATATAAATCTTTCCTGATTACTTATGAGTTTCAGCCGTATGGAAGACCCTTCAAATAACCGTCATACCGGCATACCCTCTGGGGCACAAGTGGATTGCCGGTATCCAGCGTACACGCATGTACCGGGCCAATTGTGAGCAGAGTGATTCCCGGCTCGCATCCATGCAGTTTGGACCCCGGCAATCCACTTGTGCCCCAGAGGGTATGCCGGGGCGACGCGACCTTTATAACTCATAGGATCACACGATTTCAGTTTCGGCTGAAGCTTATACGTAATCAGGAAATCTTTTGTAAGTATTGAATAATCTAGTAATTGTGTTTGATTGATAAACTATTTTCCGCCTTGTATTCATGCGGGTGTCCTGAATCTTGTGTGAGCGGGATTTAGTTATCGATTAGGCATCCGGTCTTCAAACAGAATGCGAAACCGATTCAAGCGGCTTTCCAGTCATGTGAAGGCTTTGTCTATTTTTGACTAATATTCATCAGCGCCAAATAGAATCATTTCTACAAGGCCTAGTAACTGGGAAATGAGCCGCTATTCTTGCTGATTTTTCGCAGACTCATGTTCACCGAATGGATGGTTTTAGTGGTGTAAATGATGCGGGGTATCTCCGGCGGATAGTCGAGGAGTGGAAGGATCCTATCCCAATTACGTCGTCAAATTTGAACAATTGGCAGGTATCGGCTGATGGGTATATTCGCTTGAGATCGCCGGCGATCTGTTTACGCTTCTTCCAACTGTCGGACATAGTTCAGGTGCCGACCAAGTGGACGATACACAGTTGGACGGCAGCCTGTGGATAGAGGGTTTCAATCGCTTCAGGAAAGCCCTCGACACAGGCAATTAAGATGGCTTGCAAGCCGCGATTCTTCAAATCGTTCATCGCCGGTAACCAGAACTTGGCGCCTTCGGTTTGGGCTATCCATAAGCCCGACACTTCTTTCGCACTGCCGATTTTGCATCTTACCTTAGTTGGCCATGCAATTTAATTTACCTGCCTAGCGGCAATATCTTACAATTCGGTAGCCCTTGGCTAACTATAATTATTTAGGAGGATCTCATGTTTAAATTTCGTTTGCTGGTTTCTGCGATCGCACTGACTGGTTCGATGTCGGTTATGGCCGCCGATGCGCTACCGACTACTGCCCCTGCGCCGGCCGATAACCCCACCACCGCTGAAAAGGTGGCATTGGGTAAAATGCTCTATCACGATCCGCGTCTGTCTTCTACGGGCACCGTATCTTGCGCGTCTTGCCACAATACTATGTTGGGCGGCGAAGATAATCGGCCAAACTCCATGGGTGTCAATGGGCAAACCGGCGGTCGCAGTGCGCCGACTGTGTGGAACGCCGCCTTTAATAAAGTCCAGTTTTGGGATGGTCGGGCCGATAGTTTGGAAGCTCAAGCGGCGGGTCCTGTGACTAACCCAATCGAAATGGGTATGAAAAGCTGGGACGACGTGGTTGCGCGGTTAAAAACTATTAAAGGATATCGACATGCCTTTGAAGTGGCCTTCGGTAGCGACTCCGATGTGATTACAAAAGACAATGCCACTAAAGCGATTGCCGCATACGAAAGAACCTTGATTACGCCGAACAGCGCTTATGACAAATATGTCAAAGGTGATAAAGAAGCTCTGACCGAGCAGCAAGAGCGCGGCCTTAAAAAAGCTGTCGAGTTGGGATGCACCAGTTGCCACAGTGGTCCCGCCTTTAACGGCCCAGGGGCATTCCAAAAATTCCCTATTAACTCCAACGGCTATTTCGAAGCGCAATACCACTTCCAAAAAGACAAAGGCTTAGCTGAAGTCACTAAAAAGCCAGCCGATGAGCACCTTTGGAAAGTCCCGACATTACGTAACGTGGCGCTAACCGCACCTTACATGCATAACGGTTCGGTTAAAACCTTGGACAAAGCTGTCTGGTTAATGGGTAAATTGCAATTGAATCAAGAATTGTCAGATGCCGACGTTGCCGACATTGTGGCGTTTTTGAATGCGCTTACTGGGGAGTTTCCTGCGCAAACTATGCCGCATTTGCCCGGAACACCAGGTTCTAGCTTTAACTGAGTCTTATCAGTCAGGTAAACGAGAGGGGCCGTAAGGCCCCTTTTTTTGTGGCCATGAGCAGTGCTATTAACCACGCTCTGGAGCATCGCTGCTCGATTATGGCGTGGCAATAGATGATCATGGGATGGCGCCACCATCTCAGTGCAAATAGGTTCTTTACCGGTTAAACAGAAGACATGGGTTTAGAGGCTTATTCTGGGCGGTTGCGATGTTCGTTTAGTTCAGGAATTGATCCGGCGGCAGATAATTAAAGCCAAAAGCATCGGTAATGCCCTGGCACGTCACATTGCCGGCCACGATGTTCAGTCCCTTTAGCAAAGCCGAATTGTCTTTAAGCGCTTGTTGCCAGCCTTTGTTGGCGAGTTGCAGGGCATAGGGCAGAGTGGCGTTGGTTAGGGCCTGTGTCGAGGTGCGCGGTACCGAGCCGGGCATATTAGCAACTGCATAATGCACAACGTTATCGATGATATAAATCGGATCGGCGTGGGTGGTAGGATGAGTAGTCTCCACGCAGCCGCCTTGGTCTACCGCTACATCGACGATCACAGCGCCGGGTTGCATCAATTTTAAATCGTCGGCTCGGATCAGCTTGGGCGCGGCTGCGCCTGTGACCAGTACGCCGCCGATGACCAGATCTGCCGTGCGGATTTGCTCGAGAATAGCGTGCCGACTGGAAAACAGCAGCTGTACATTCGCCGGCAAAATATCGCTGAGTTGGCGCAGCCGGTCCAAGGACAAATCCACCACCGTAACTTGCGCACCCAATCCCGCCGCCATTTTTGCCGCCTGCGTACCGACTACCCCACCGCCCAAAATCAAGACCTTGGCCGGTAACACGCCGGGTACGCCACCGAGTAACATGCCGCGACCGCCATAGAGTTTTTCCAGATAATGCGCGCCTTCTTGAACGGCTAGCCGGCCGGCTACTTCGGACATTGGGGTGAGCAAGGGTAATTCGCCGGAAGGCAGTTGCACGGTTTCATAGGCGATACAAGTCGCACCAGAGGCTAGATGTGCTTCAGTTAACGGGCGATTGGCGGCAAAGTGGAAATAGGTAAATAGCGTTTGGCCGGGCCGAATCAGCGACCATTCCGGCTCTATCGGCTCCTTGACCTTAATGATCATCTCCGCAGAGGCCCAAACCGATTCGGGACCATCGACTAGATTAGCGCCTGCCGCTTGGTATAGTGCATCTTCGAAGCCGGCGCCAATGCCGGCACCGCTTTCCATTGTGACACTATGTCCTGCGCTGACTAAGGCGGCAACGCCGGACGGTACCACCGATACTCGGTTTTCGTTAGGTTTGATTTCCTTGGGTACGCCGATTTTCATATTCACCTCGTGTGTCATATTAAATGATGCTGGTTCGATCAAAGCAATAATCAGACCGTAAGCCTTTGTCAGCCAAAAGTGCTAAATGTTCAATGGCTTACTCAGCAGGGCTAAGCGACTTGTTGTAGCGTTTGTTGTGATTTGTTGACTATTTTGGCGCAAAACCCCTGCTCTGCCTTGGACGGGTCGATACACTGCCGCGCCGGGGATGGACTTGAAATATCGTCTAAGCTTAGTCCACTGGATTTACCAACGAGGACATCATGACGCAGCAAACGCAAAATATCCTGATCGGTCACTTAACCGAAGTTAGAGGTGACGGCATGGATGCTCGCATCGCGGAAGAGCATGCCACAGCCGCGCCCATCATCAAACTCGGTGATGACGAAATACTGGCTGGACATATAGGGTCTTATGTGGTGATTCGCCAATCGCATATCGGCGTGCTGGCGCTGGTATTCAAAATGTGGGAGCGTGACCGCTTCGACGCTGCAGGCAATCGCGCAACGGATCGGTTTATTGCTTTAATCCCGGTTGGTGAGTTAAGCGATAAAAACGTGTTCATCCGCGGTGTACGGCATTATCCAACCCCAGGCGCTGCCGTGTATGCGGTAGGACTCAGTGAAATCAACGCGATTTTTTCTAAATTCCGCGATTACGAATTTTTCATTGGACAGTTAGCCAGTCATAAGGATTATCACCTGAGCCTGGACCCGCGAGCACTGTTCGGTCGGCATTTTGCGATTATCGGCCAGTCCGGTTCCGGTAAATCCTGGACCGTGACCAGTTTGATTCAGCACACGATGCGGGCGATGCCGAAAACCCATATGATCATGCTGGATCTGCATGGGGAGTATTGCTGGAAGCGCCCGGACGGCGGCATCGAATCGGCATTCCCAGCCGAGCAAGTCAATTACGTTGATGCGATGGATATGGAAATGCCCTATTGGATGATGTCTTACGCTGAGCTGGTTGATTTATTTATCGATCGCGAGGACAGGGGGGCTTCTATGCAGATGTCTTTCATGCGCGAGGTGTTGCAGCAGTTGAAACGCAAGGAAGCCAAAGCCATTGGCCTAGGCGTGGTATCGATAGACACGCCGATTTATTTTTCGCTGGCGGAAATGTACATGCAATTCAAAGCCGCCAACGAGGAGCGCAAGGATTTTGGCAAAACCAAGGGCGCGCTATTCGGCCAATTCGATGAATTTCTGGTGACCATGCAGAGCCGTTTCAATGATGTGCGTTACGACTTTTTACTAAAACCAAAAAAACGCAACAACTCGGCCAGCATGGCGGATTTACTCAGACAGTTCGTGGGCTTGGGGCAAAAGAAGGCCAACATCACCGTAGTCGATCTCAGCTCCGTACCGACCGACGTACGGCCTGCGGTGTCGGCGCAAGTCGGACGGTTAGCGTATGAGTTTAACTACTGGAATCCGCGCCGCCGCGAGTTTCCTATCACCTTGATTTGTGAGGAAGCGCATGCCTATATCCCGCGCGAAAAGGGTGGACAATTCGACGGCACCAAAAAAATGATGGAACGGATTGCCAAGGAGGGACGCAAATACGGGGTGTCTATCGGCGTGGTCAGCCAGCGGCCTACCGAATTGTCGGAAACCATGTTGGCGCAATGTAGCTCATTTATTTGCCTGCGCACCACCAACCCGGACGATCAGCAATATATTCGGGGTTTAGTGCCTGAGGCGGAAGGAGACTTGACCGATATTCTCAGCTCGCTCGGTCGAGGTGAAGCGCTGGTGCTCGGCGAAGCGGCGCCACTACCGACCCGGGTGCAAATTTATCGGCCCAATCCAGAGCCGAAAAGCAACGACGTTGACTATTACACCAGTTGGCGCGAAGGCCCGGATGATCTGGATGTGGAAGGTATAGTGGAAAATTGGCGCACGCAGAATCGGCATTGATTTGCAGTTTCGGGTTTAGAGGCAGTTTCTCGGATTCCCCTGCAAACCGGCGTCTTGTCGATGAGGATTCCACTATGAGCGGAGATGGCGAGGTTTAAAAGCGGTTATTTGCCGTTAAACCAAATCATAGCTATCGAAAAACAGTTCTAATCTATCCAGCTCGCAGTTGGCGAGTTCCAGGGCCGCATCGAAGGTCTGAAAATCATCAGCGTGGGCCGCGATATCCAACATAAGATCGCACATGGCGCCCGTTTTACACAGCGAGTCGTGCTTTTGCTCGATGTTTTCCAGATTTTCTTCCGTTATAAAATAAATTTTCATTGCCATGCTCCTTGTTGATTTTCATCAAAGATCAACGGTTAGTTGCGTGATTTACACGTCAAAATTAAGCTGCTTGCCAACTTTCTTTGTCAGAATCTGTGATTTAAATAACAACTGGCGATTATTGAGCATATCTTCGCCCTGTTAGTAGCTGGTCGGGTATTGTTCTAGCGTACAGGGTTATGCGGTTTTCTACTAAAAGCGCTTATTCACTATTGATTCGTCAATCTACGCATTTGCTTTGACCTTTATTGCTATCAATGTCATGCCTATATTCCCGGCCAGCGAAAGGATGAAATCCCGTGACGCTTCGGGTTAAACTTCCCCCTTTGAAGTGGATGACAGTTGTTGCCTAATGCCATTAACGTTAAGGTTGGTTTGTGTCTAAACCGAGCAGCGTCGGTTTGTTATTGAAACACTACCCTTTTGAACGAGAAAAAATACTTAAAATAAGATCAGGTACTCCAAGGAAAAGTTTATGCATCCGATAAAAATGGCCGGACTGGCCGCGGTCATGTTTGCAGCCACCGTGCAAGCGGAAACCGTATTCGTCACGCTGGAAAAAGACAATGCTATTGCCGTGCTGGATCCTATCGATGGCAAGCTGGTGAGAACCGTACCGGTCGGTCAGCGCCCGCGCGGTATCGCGATTAGTCAAGATGGTAAGACCTTGTTCGTTGCTACCAGCGATGACAACACCATCCGCATGCTTGACTCCGAAACACTGAAGGAAACCGGCAAGTTGCCGTCCGGCGAAGATCCCGAAACTTTTGCGCTCAGTCCGGATGGCAAGCTGATGTACGTATCCAACGAGGACGACGCGGAAGTGACAGTGATCGACATATCGGCAAAAAAAGCCGTAGGCAAAGTCAAGGTTGGGGTCGAGCCTGAAGGCATTAGCGTCAGCCCGGATAATAAATGGACGATCAGCGCTTCTGAAACTACGAATATGCTGCACTGGATCGATACCAATACCCGGCAGATTGTCGACAATACGCTCGTCGATCCGCGTCCGCGTGCCGTGACGTTCACCGACGATAGCCAGCAACTGTGGGCGACATCCGAAATGGCCGGTACTTTGACCATCATTGACGCTGCCACCAAGCAGGTCGTGCAGAACCTCAAGCTGGAGGTGCAAGGCGTCAGCAGCGATCAAATTCAGCCGGTCGGGATAGCGATTGATAAGCAGCGCCGCTACGGTTATGTGGCCTTGGGGCCTGCCAATCGCGTTGCGGTGATCAATGCCCAAACTTACAAAGTGGAGAAGTTTTTATTGGTCGGGCAACGGGTGTGGAACTTAGCGTTCTCGCCGGATCAGAAACGCTTATACACGACCAATGGCGTCAGTAACGACGTTTCGATCATCGACCTGGAAAATCACAGGGTTATCAAGTCGGTAGCAGTGGGTCGGTATCCCTGGGGTGTGGCGGTTAGACCATGACCGAAGTGGCCTTGGAAGTTGAAAATCTGACCTTTGCCTACGGCGCGAAAAAGGCCTTGGATGCTGTAAGCTTTAATGTGCAAGCGGGTGAATGCACAATCTTGCTCGGTCCTAACGGCGCCGGAAAAAGCACGCTGTTTTCTTTGATTACCCGGCTTTACGATGCCAGAGAGGGGCGCATACAGCTTTGCGGTTTTGATATTAAAAAGCAAAGTCTGCAAGCCTTGGCGCGATTGGGGGTGGTATTTCAGCAGACTACGCTGGACCCGGACTTGTCGGTATCGCAAAACCTGCGCTATCACGCAGCCTTACATGGTATGGGGCGCAAGGCCTCAGACAAGCGTATCCAAGAAGAGCTGGAGCGCTTGAGTATGTTCGAACGGCGCGCCGAGAAGGTCCGGCAACTGAATGGCGGTCACAAGCGCCGGGTGGAAATTGCGAGAGCCTTGCTACACAAGCCCAGTTTGCTGTTGTTGGACGAGCCGACCGTAGGTTTGGATATGCCAAGCCGTGAGGCTATTGTCAGCCATGTGCATGACTTGGTTAAACAGCAGAAATTAGCAGTGCTCTGGGCGACGCATTTGATCGACGAAATAGCTGCCGACGATAGCTTGATTGTCTTGCATAAAGGACAGGTGAAAGCCAGCGGCAGACTCTCGGAGATATTGCAGACCACCGGATGGGCCGATCCAGGCCAGGTATTCCAAAAACTGACCCAGTACCCTTAAGGACATAAAGGACCTCAAACATGAGAGTTTTACATTACTGGCGGGCGACGGTCGGCATTGTCGGGCGAGAGCTGCTACGTTTTTTACATCAGCGTGAACGCTTTGTGTCTGCCTTGGTGCGGCCACTCGTTTGGCTGTTCGTATTTGCGGCCGGCTTCCGCGCCGCGTTGGGTATTGCCATTGCGCCGCCCTACGAGACCTATATTCTCTATGAGGTCTACATCACACCCGGTCTGCTCGGCATGATCCTATTATTCAATGGCATGCAAAGCTCGCTATCGATGGTTTACGACCGGGAGATGGGCAGCATGCGAATGTTGATGGTCTGTCCGCTGCCGCGCTGGTTTTTGTTGTGCAGCAAATTGATTGCAGGTACTGCGGTCGGTGTGCTGCAATCCTATGCGTTTTTGGGTATCGCCTGGTTATATGATATTCAAGCGTCGCTTATGGGCTATCTCTGGATTTTGCCGGCACTGGTCTTGAGCGGCATGATGCTCGGCGCACTGGGTTTGTTGCTATCTTCGTTTATCAAACAATTGGAGAACTTCGCCGGAGTAATGAACTTCGTGATCTTCCCGCTATTTTTTATGTCAACGGCTTTGTACCCGCTCTGGAAAATCAAAGAGTCCAGCGAGGTGTTACATACCATTGCCCAATACAACCCGTTCTCGCAAGCGGTAGAACTAATCCGTTTTGCTTTGTACCAGCAGTTTAATCAACAGGCTTTGCTCTTTACCGGCAGCGCCTTTTTGCTGTTTATGGGGGCGGCTATCGTGGGTTATAACCCAAGTAAGGGAATGATGGTCAGGAAGGGTGGGGGGGAATAGTGACAACAGAAAAGTTGGCAATTTCAAACCAGTTCAGTCGTTCAGGTTGCGCGATAGGATTCCTGAATTTTCAGCTTATCTGCGTCTGTATTGATCCAAGAACGTTTCGACTGTTTGCCTTAATTTTATAGGGGACAGCATCAAATCAGCTCCCGAGGCCGGATTCTTCATGATCCAACGCGAATTTATACTGTTTTCTGGTATGTATTCTGCTTTGCAGCTTACTGAGCTGTGAAGTGGCCTGAATTCACCGTTATTCCTGTCATTTTCATTACATCGCTCACGCCGAATGTTCGACGACCTACATAAGTTCGATCTTTCAAGCGGTTCGACCGGTTCGAACCGATGTTCATACATCCGATAGTTAGAGGAATAGACAATGGCAGAGTATTTTATTGAGATAAGCGCGCAGGAGAACGGCGATCACCTGATTCATAAATCCGGTTGTTCGTTGCTACCTGCGAAAGAGGCAATTTATTACCTGGGTTCTATTAGTAATGTGACTAGCGCGGCGAAAAAAGCTGGCGAGAGATTTGCCAGGCCAACCGCTTGCTCGCAGTGTTCGCCGGCTTGAGGTAAAGCAAAAAGGGCGGATTCGTTTGCCGTGTCCGCCTCAATTCCGGTGCCGGAGATTACCTCACTAGCATTGCCATTCCAGCGGAGTATTTGATGTCCATCTGCTTCCAGACCCAACAGTTCAGCCCCAAATGCGGGTTAGTCGAGGCGCCTCACCCCCGGAAAGGTATTTTCACGGTACACACTGATCGCGAAGGTTGCATTTAGAAAATCTCCCTTCCCCCAGTTTTTCGAGGTGGGGAATTAGCAAGGTCAAAACATTTCGTCGCGATTTTTCTCCAAGTCCCAAGTACAACCCCCAAGCGCACAGTCACAAAAGATCCGCACGACGATTCAGACTATGCCAGAGCGATTACAGCGCCGAGAATGGTAAACAAAACCTGTTTAGCGAGAAGTCTTAGATAAGTCAGCCAGTCCAGAAGCCTGTGAACGCAATGTATGCGTCGGAGACCGATGCAGGCTTAGGCAAGGCTCATTAACAGCGGCAGCGGCAGCCAATAATCGTTAAAATGACTGTCGAGACTAACATGGTAGGCCATAGTAACAACGCTGCATATTTTTATCCAGAACGGTTCGCCGCTGATTTTGAACTCGGCGTAAACGCAAACCAACAAAAAGGATAATTGTTACGCGGAAAATCGGACAGGGCAAGAGACTGGATCAAGCTTACATTTGCTAGACATGATGTAACTATTCAGCGAATCGCAAAACTCTGCCAAAACTTCGAAAAATTTCTCTCGCCTGATGAAGAGGGCTTGTTCTGCTTCGCGTTACACAATCTTAAAATGTCAGGTTTTAGCCGGTGTAAACGCCGTTAACATTTCATTCAAATTGAGTTCAAACACATGCAATTGACTGCACACACCGATTACGCGCTGCGCGTCTTAATTTATCTGGCGATCAACGCCGAAAATCGGGTGACAATTACTGAATTAGCCGACTTTTTCGGCATTTCCAGAAACCACCTGGTGAAGGTGGTACACAAACTGGGTGTAAAAGGTTTTGTGCAAACTGTGCGCGGCAAAGGAGGCGGCATCCGCTTATCGAGGCCAGCGCGGGACATCAGCGTGGGCAATGTAGTCAGGGAGATGGAGGGTCACTTCCATATCGCCGAATGCTTTAACCCCAAAAAACAGGGCCTCTGCGCACTGGAGAATGGTTGTGGGCTGATAGGAATATTGGGCGGTGCGATTGAGCAGTTTTTACGGACTTTGGATAAGGCGGTGTTGAGCGACTTGGTGGGTCAATCTTCCAGACAAAAATTTGTCAGACCGACCAGAATGGAGCGCAAGCCGGATTAAAGCGTTTCATCGCTTGGAGTGCAGCCCCTAGTTGCCTTTAGCGGTAAGCGCCGACGTAGGGGTTGTTGCGCATTTCTGCGCCAAAAGTAGACATCGGGCCGTGGCCAGGGATAAATTTCACGTCTTCGCCCAATGGCCATAGTTTTAATTCAATCGAATCGATCAAGGTTTGATGATCGCCCTTTGGGAAATCGGTGCGGCCTATCGAGCCCTTGAACAACACATCGCCAACCAACGCCAAACCCTGTTCCGCGCTAAAAAACACCACATGGCCGGGCGTATGGCCGGGGCAGTGAATCACCTGCAACACTTCGTTGCCAACTTTTACCGTATCACCATCGTTCAGCCAGCGCTGCGGCGTAAAGCTTTTCGATTGCGGAAAGCCGAACATTCGGCATTGTTCCGACAGGGCCTTGATCCAGAAGTCATCTTCAATATGCGGGCCGATGATCGGCAGAGAGAGCTTTGCGGCCAACTCGGCCACGCCGCCGACATGATCGAGATGGCCGTGGGTTACCAGGATCGACTCCAACTCCACGCCTTGTTTTTTAACTTCCTTTAATAATACATCGAGATCACCGCCCGGATCGACCAAGGCGGCTTTATTGGTTTGTTCGCAGACCAATAAGGTGCAGTTTTGTTGATAGGCTGTGACGGGGATTAGGGTGTAACGCATGCTAAGTAGGTAGCTGGTTGGCTGGACTCCCGCTTTCGCGGGAGCTCCGATTTGACGTATCTAAATATTCAGCAATAAATGCGCTGGTGCTTCCAGACATTCCTTGATGATGCCCAAAAATTGCACCGCTTCCTTGCCGTCCACCAAACGATGATCGTAGGATAAGGCCAGGTACATGATAGGACGAATCACGATTTCACCATTTTCCACCACCGGTCTGTCCTTAATGGCGTGCATACCTAAAATCGCGCATTGTGGCGGGTTCAAAATGGGCGTGGATAACATGGAGCCGAAGATGCCGCCGTTGGTGATGGTAAAGGTACCGCCACTGAGATCTTCAACACTGATCGAGCCGTTACGGGCTTTGTTGCCGAAATCGTGGATGCCTTTCTCTATACCGGCAAAATCCAGTTGATCGGCGTCGCGCAAAATCGGCACGATCAAGCCGCGCGGCGTGGTGACGGCAATGCCGATGTCGTAATAGCCGTGGTAAATGATGTCGCTGCCGTCTATTGAGGCGTTGATGGCCGGAAAGCGTTTTAAGCCTTCAATCGAAGCCTTCACGAAGAAGGACATGAAACCCAGCTTGATGCTGTGCTTGGCTTCGAAACGATCTTTATAGTGATTGCGCAGATCAATGACGGCACTAAGATTAACTTCATTAAAGGTGGTCAGCATCGCTGCGCTTTGCTGGGCTTGCAGCAAACGTTCCGCAACTTTGGCGCGCAAGCGGGTCATCGGCACCCGTTGTTCCGGGCGCAGGCTGGCGACGGCTGTGGCCGACAACGGCGAGTGCGTCTCCGCTACCGGTGTAGTCACAGGCGCTGGCGTGGGAGAAGCTTGGGTGTCTTTACCTTGTTCGTTCAAGAAATCCAAAACATCGGTTTTCAGAATCCGGCCATGTTTTCCGGAGCCGGCGATGGCTTGCGGGTCAAGGTCTTTTTCCGCGACGAGTTTGCGAACCGAAGGGCTGAGTATGGCGTCTTCGGCTTTCTCGGTTACTGGCGCGGGCTTCGCTTGCTGGGCGTCTAGTTTGGCCAACAGTTGACCGCCGACGACAGTTTCGCCGTCTTGAACCACCAGTTCCACCAGAGTCCCTGATTTGGGTGCTGGGACTTCTAGGATGACTTTGTCGGTTTCGAGATCGGCCAGATTGTCGCCTTCGTTGACCCATTCGCCGGCTTGCTTGTGCCATGCGACTAAGGTGGCGTCTGATACGGATTCGGGTAAGCTGGGGACCAGAATTTCAAAGCTCATGTGTATTTCCTTCATTGCTGCCATAGAGCGCTGTGTTTACCACTGCGCGTTGTTCATTAAGATGGGTTTTATAGTTACCGACCGCAGGTGATGCTGACGCGACTCTGCCGGCATAACTGATTGGAATGTTCTTATCTAGCAAATCGAAAAAATGGTGCTTGCTTTGGTACCAGGCGCCTTGGTTTTTCGGTTCTTCCTGACACCAGACAATGTGTTCGATATTCGGATATTTGTCGATTTCGCGCTTGAATTGTTCGTTCGGAAACGGATAGAGCTGCTCGATCCGAATAATCGCGACATGGCGCAGTTGTTCTTGATCCAGGCGGCGGGCCTCCAATAAATCGAAATATACCTTGCCGGCGCACAGCACGATGCGGGTGACATGGTAGGGATCGATATCGTCCTGTTCGCCAATCACGTTCAAAAATTCGCCATGGGTCAAATCGCTCAGTGTCGATACCGCTAGTTTGTGGCGCAGCAGGCTTTTCGGACTCATTACGATAAGCGGCTTACGATACTGGCGCAACATTTGCCGGCGCAGCAGATGAAAAATTTGCGCCGGTGTGGTGGGCACACAAACTTGAATATTGTGGTCGGCACATAACTGAAGATAGCGCTCTAAGCGAGCCGAGGAGTGTTCTGGGCCTTGGCCTTCAAAACCGTGCGGCAGTAGCATCACTAAGCCGCTTAGCTTGCCCCATTTGGTTTCGCCCGAGGAAATGAATTGGTCGATTACTACTTGGGCACCGTTGGCGAAATCACCGAATTGCGCTTCCCAGATCACCAGCTTATTGGGCTCAGTGGAACTGTAACCGTATTCAAAACCCAAAACCCCAGCTTCCGAAAGCAGCGAGTTGAAGATTTGCGCTCGACCCTGGTTTTCGCTCAGATGTTTGAGTGGAATGTAGTTCTCACCGTTGGCCTGATTCAGCAAAATAGCATGGCGATGCGAGAAAGTGCCGCGGCCAATGTCCTGGCCGGTCAGGCGCATATTGAAGTTTTCCAGTAGCAACGTCGCATAAGCCAAATTTTCCGCGAAGCCCCAATCCATGGGGATTTCGCCGGCCGCCATTTTATTGCGGTCTTCCATTACCTTGGCGACTCTCGGATGCAATTCAAAACCGTCCGGCAAACTTTGCAGGCGTTGGTTACAAAACTGGATATGCTCTAATGACACCGAGGTGTCGGCAGGCGTATCCCAGTGTTTGTTTTGATAGGGTAACCAGCGCGCGGAATAGGAATACACGTTGTTTTCGATAATCGGGCGGGATACCGGTTGGCCTTCGTTGAGCAATTGTTGGTAGTCCTGCTCCATTTTTTGCACGATGTCTTCAGTGACAACGCCTTCAGCGATCAATTTCTGAGCGTAGATTTGCGGCGGGGTCTGGTGATCGCGGATCGACTTGTACATCATCGGCTGGGTAGCTGCCGGTTCGTCCGCCTCGTTATGGCCGTGGCGGCGATAGCAAATTAAATCGATTACCACGTCTTTATGAAAGGTATTACGATAATCCAGCGCCAGTTGCGTGACGAAAATTACCGCTTCAGGGTCGTCGCCGTTCACATGAAATACCGGCGCCTGAATCATATTGGCTACGTCGGTGCAATACAGTGTGGAACGCGCGTCGAACGGGTTGCTGGTCGTAAAACCGATCTGATTGTTGATGACGATATGCACGGTGCCGCCGGTGGAGAAGGCGCGCGTTTCCGACATATTCAAGGTTTCCATCACAATCCCTTGGCCGGCAAAAGCGGCGTCTCCATGGATTAATATGGGTAAAATTGCTTCGAAACCGTCGACGCCGTGTCTATCTTGGCGGGCTTTTACCGAACCTTCCACCACCGGATTGATAATTTCCAGATGCGAGGGATTAAAAGCCAGCGTCAAATGAATCGGGCCGCCCGGCGTGGCGATATTGGAGGAAAAGCCTTGATGATATTTGACGTCGCCGGTCAGTACGCCTGGCGAGGAAGTATGGGTGCCCTCGAATTCGCCGAATAGTACCGCCGGGCTTTTGCCCAATATATTGATGAGCACGTTCAAGCGACCGCGATGCGCCATGCCGATCACGATTTCCTTGCCTTTGTGTTCGCCGGCGCGCTGGATCAATTCGTCGAGTACCGGAATCAGCGACTCGCCGCCTTCCAGCGAAAAGCGTTTTTGGCCGACATATTTACGATGTAGGAAGCGTTCAAGGCCTTCAGCGGCAATCAATAATTTCAACAACCACTGGCGTTTCTCAGGATGGCTGCTGAAGTCCGGTTTAGCACCCTCCAATTTATCCTTGATCCAACGCTTCTTTTCGTCATCGACAATATGCATGTATTCGCTACCGATGCTGCGGCAGTAAATCTCATGAAGCGTTTGAATGATGGCCTTTAATGGCAAACGGTCAACGCCGCATAGGCCGCCGGTGTCGAACAATGTGCTCATGTCCGCGTCTGTCAAACCATAATATATAGGCTCTAAATCCGCGGGGATGCTTTGGGATTGACCGAGCGGGTTGTTGGCGGCTATCTGGTGGCCTTTGACCCGGTAATGATTGATCAAGCGGGCTACTGCCGATTGCTTCTTGACACTTTGCTCGGTAAAGCCCTGCATTCTGGCCAGCCTGCCTGGTTCCGCTATCGCCAGTTTTTCGAAGCGTTCAACAATCACGCTGTGCGGCGTATCTTCGGTGGCGCCGCTACGAATGTGATCGAAGCGCTGTCGCCAGCTTGGGCTGATGGATTCCGGATTGCTCAAGTACTGCTCGTACAAGTACTCGATGAAATGGGCATTGCCTCCATATAACGAGGAGGACTCTTCGAATTGTTTAAGCAGGCTACTCATGCAAACATCCAGGTTTTCGGCAAGTTGAACCGATTATGTTAGAACTAAAATGTTATATTACCAAGGACAAAGTGTCGTAACGGGCTAGTGCATCAAGTGATTCCAGTTTCATTGGGTTGATAAAATATCGGGAAAAACATGGCTGATAATAAAGTAGTTATCAAAATTAATTATGATAAAAAGCAATCGGGCATAACTGCTGAGCCGCAAACAGTAACGGTTTGGCATATTCGCAGGATACTGACTGCGGTTTTGCTGGCGGTGTTGCTGATATTAGTATTGATTTCATGGTTTGGCGACGAAGTTGAGCAGACTCATACTCAGATCGATATCTCGGAAAAAGTTCAAACTTTTAATACGCCGGCTACGGAAAATGTTAAAGAGCAAGTGGCGGCGATAGAGGAAAAGACGGTGCCGACTGCCGAGCATCAGGCATTGGTTAACTCTGAAACTGTTAAAAAATCTGACACTATCAGGAAGCCAGCAGCGATTATTTTGGATCGCAAGGTTATCAGAGCATCATTAAATAACAAGCCTAAGGACAACGAGCCTGGTGAGCCGATTAAGTCGCCGTTGAGAGTTATTCCTAATCAATCCCAGGAAGTTTTTTATTTTAGTGAGATAAAAAACATGAGAGGTAGGCCTTTGTTTCATCAATGGTCGCGTAACGGGCAAATCGTGCATCAAAAACAATTGGATATAAAAGATAAAATAGCCAAGGTTTGGTCTAGTAAAACCTTGTCGGCCAAAGATAAAGGCGAATGGCAAGTACGGTTGACGGATAGAAAAGGCAAGGTATATTCCGAGGCGAATTTTTTAGTAAATGCCGAATAATAGTTTTATTTAGAAACGCTGGGTGATAGAATTGCCTGCGTTTTTTGATTAACGAGGAAAATATGACTGACTTTAATAAACTCTCCGAAGCCGAATTACAGGCTGTTATTGATAATGCTGAAAAAGCATTAAAAGAAAGACAATCCAGTAAACGTAAGGAAGTAATTGCACAGATAAAGGAACTAGCGGTTTCTATCGGCGTGACTGTCGACATTCAAGATGGCGATAAGAAGTCTGAAAGAAAAACCGGTAAGGTTGCGGCTAGATATTGCAGCCCTAACGATGCATCCTTAACCTGGTCCGGTCGCGGTTTGGCGCCAAAATGGATGCAGGAACTGCTGGCTTCCGGTCGCAATAAAGCTGAGTTCGAAATTAAATAGTGTTCAGGTTTAAAACGAAAGCTGGTTAGTCCAATGTTTTAGACGGTTTGCCACCCAGGCACCATCGTCCAAACATAAATCATGACCAGCCCACGTGTGCTTGGAGATGTCGATTTGCCATTTGTGATGAATGGCTTCGGAACAAACCGGTGCGACTAGACGGTCGCCCCGGCCATTCAATATCAGCAAGCCTGCTTCCGGTTTTCTATTGACAGGCACATACTGGGCCGCTGCTTTAAGTTGGTTTAGACAATTACTCAAACTGATTGGTCGTATTTGCTGTATGGCTGTCCAGGCCTTGGCCGTTTCCAGGTAGTGATCTTCCCTATTGCTAACCAGCTTTATAATTGCCAATTCTCGTTTGTACAAATCTCGTTCCAGTAAGAGGCCGAGAAATTGTCGATAGCTCTGCCAGCGCATGCGCCGATAAAACGGACTCAATCCGGCAAAGCTGGTATTGACCAGCGCGGCTGCCGCGATTTCTTGCGGATGGCGCTGCAGCCATTCCCAGGCCACCATTGCACCCATTGACAGCGCTAATACGGTCACTGGTTGCGCCAATAAGCCTGCCGCCAAAGCCTGGCCACGGACTTCTGCCGTTATTGCTTCAATGCTGTCGGGGCTTTGTCCTTGGTAATAGCGACCGGTGCCAGGTAAATCGATGCTGCTGATCGTCGCTTCTGGATAGCTTAGTTGCAGCAAATCTGGAAAACTCCCCCAATGGGCTGTCTCCCGGCACAGTCCACGCAGTAATAACCAGTGGTGTCCAACTGAATTAGGCATACCACAGCCCCATAGCCTGTTGCCTATTATGTTCTTGCTGTAGATCGCCTAATTTAGCCCATTTTTGCGGGTAGAGCAGGCTGCGATACAAGAAATCGAATAAGGTGAGATGCCGGCGCATAATGCGCTGTTGGCGATGCGGCAGCAAGGGATGGAACAAGCCGTGCCGTTGAAATAGATGCGTCGGGCTTTTGCGCAGCCAGAGCCATGAGCCCATTTCCAGAGTCAAGGGGAGGAACACGCGCTGCTTGCCGTGACGATCGATAAAATCGTCGTAAAGATAATCCCACAGGTCGCCACTGATCACGTACTCTTGGCTCATCGGTTCTATTTTATAAAAATGATGCGGGTAGCAGCGATCAAACAACTGTTTCAAACCGTAGGCTTCTGCGATGCCTGGAAATGGCGTCTGACATGAGGCATAAGGAAACCACAATCTGTCGTGTATGCCAAAACCTGAATGTAGATCAATGGCGATTGACAGCGGTGCGTCGAATAAATGTTTATGGACGACTCTACATAAAGCCTGGGCTTCTTTTTCCATTTTCGATTCGTCGCCGCGATACCAAGGCAGTTTGGCGCTAAAACGTTGGCCGCTGTAAAGCCTTGTATTGCCTACGCTTTCGATGGGTGAATTCCGCATCAAATCCACGCCATGACCGTTGCAACGAGTGCCTCGATAGACGCCTACGGGGTTGACGATGGGCACGAACACCAGTCTTGAATGTTGCAAACGATTGTTAAATTCCTCGTCCCAATCCAAAAGCTGCAGGATGGTTTGTAAGTAGGCCAGTATGACTTCCGAGCCGATTTTCTCCAGGCCATGCACGCCGCCGAAAAAAGCCAATACCGGGACATCCGGGCTGGTCGAGCCCAGGCTGAGGCAATGAATGGGAAAATGCCTGTCCTTATAGTTGATCTCCTCGACGATCTCGCAATGGGCGCGGTCGCCGAATTGCTCGATCAGCATTTCCAGCTGCTCCAGCTCCGGGAATGAGCGATTTTCCATGAAATTATAATTTTCTAGCAGGCGAGCGATTTTTCGATATAGCGCTGGCGTTTCTTGGGCGCGATTTTATCCACTTCCACCATGATCAGGCTGTCGATACAGTTGTTAAAGTCTGGATCGATGTTGAAGTCTACGAAATGGCAGCCCTTGTCGACACACAATTCCACATACTGTTTATACAGGGTAGGGACTTTGACACCCAATTTTTTTAGCTCGCTATTCAATATTTTGAAACTGGTGGAATAGTCGGCACTGAATTCGGTCGCCGCGAACGCTTTGCATTGTTGGGATATCACGAACGGCCTTCTGGCCTTGGTGTGTTGTAAGTCAGAGGCAAACTGTTGTTGATAAAAGCCGATAATTAGTTCTTTGGCCGCTTGCGGATAGGCATTACTAATGCTGACCGGGCCGAATAGATATTTGATGTCCGGGCGTTCGCGCAAATACGCACCGATGCCATACCAAAGATAATCCAAGCTATGTTGGCCCCAATAGCGCGGTTGCACGAAACTGCGGCCCAGTTCGATGCTGAAGGGTAAATAAGCTTCAAATTCGTTACGCAAATCAAATAGGGTTTGCGTGTAAAAGCCGTCTATGCCATGGCTGGCCATGATAGCTGGGCCGTCTCCGACCCGATAAGCGCCGACGATTTCCAGATCGTGATCATCCCACAGCACAATGTGGCTGTAGTAAATGTCGAATTTATCCAAATCCAACGCCAAACCCGTACCTTCTTCCACGGTTCTGAACGTCAATTCTCGCAGGCGAGCGATCTCCCGCATTACCGGGCAATCGTCCTGGAATCGGTATAAAAAAATCTTTTTTCCGTCGCGGGTTTCGCCTAATAAACGCGCTTGATACAACGCTTTTTTTATAGCTTTGGTGTCGGACGGATGCACGACAGTAGCGACGGTTTCGAATAGTGCCGGTTTGTTCTTTTTGCCCAGGTTTTGCACATGCTTGCGAAAACGCTGGCTGAGCTGTTTGTTGGTTTCCTCGCTATCGGCGACGACTTGGTAGGGCACCGGGGCGCCAACCATGAATTTGATTTCTTGGCCTTTCTTGTTGAACATTTCTTTGACCAGTAACATCGTGCCCAGCGGTTTATAGAGCGTCGATGCGCTATAAAACAAGGCCGAGTTTTTGGCTTTGATAAAGATCGGCAGAATAGGGCACTGCGCTCGGCGCGCCAACTTGATAAAACCGGATTGCCAAGCGCCGTCGCGGATGCCTTTGGGCGTGATACGCGAAACCTCGCCGGCCGGGAAGAAGATGATGGCTTCTTCGTTTTCCAGCGCGTCCAGCATCACCTTATAAACGTCTTTTAGCTTTTTCTTATCGGACAGCACATCGACCGGCAAAAAAATCGATTGCAAGGGCTCCATGTGCGACAAGACCCGGTTGGCGACGATGCGCACGTCGGGCCGCACGGAACGAATCAATTTAACCAAGGCAAGTCCGTCCAGGGTGCCGATAGGATGATTGGCGACAATCAGTAAACGGCCTTCCGATGGGATGTTGTTGTAACAGTCGTTGCTGACTTGATAATTGAATTTGAAGAAATGCAGCAGTTTGTCCAGAAAGGCAAAGCCGCGTAGATGCTGGTTTTTGCGGATTACGTCATTGAAATCGTCTTCGTGAATCAGTTTCTTTAAAGCTTTTACGACCAGTTTATTGTCCTTGCCTAATTTAAAGTCCGGATAGGTTTCTTGCAGTATGCGTTCAGCATCGATCATCGCTCAGTGTCCTGGAAAAAGGAGTATGGCCGAGAATTCTAGTGGGCGAATATGTCAGAAATATGTCAGCTACGGACTGATGAAAAAGCTTGCCAAGCATCCCTAAGCTAAGCGACTAACGCCATTAGCCTTTTAGTCGGGGAGAATTGGCTTGCCGATAAGGGCAAGTTCGGTTTTTGATAGATTGGCCGGTCGGAGGCGTTAGATCCGACCGGTATATAGGTCGTTTAGCTGATGGCTAAGGATAGTCAGTGCGTTTTTAAGACGGGTTTTTCTGGGGTTAGTATGGTGTTTTTAGCTGGCTGACTGTTGTCAAGAACCGGGTAATCTTTAGTGTAATGCAAGCCTCGGCTTTCCTTGCGTTGCTGCGCACAACGAATGATTAATTCGGCGACGATCACCAGATTGCGCAGTTCCAGTAGGTCGCTGGTGATGCGGAACTGGCCGTAGTATTCTGCGATTTCATCTTTCAACAACACCAAACGGTTCAGCGCCCGCTCTAGGCGTTTGTTGGTGCGGACGATACCAACATAGTCCCACATAAAACGGCGCAATTCGTCCCAATTATGCGAAATCACCACTTCCTCATCCGAATCACCAACTTTGGACTCATCCCAATCCGGCAACGGCAGAGGTTCCGGTAATGAAGAGAATCTGCGGCGGATGTCTTGATTCGCTTGTTCGGCGAACACCAGGCATTCCAATAGCGAGTTGCTGGCCATGCGATTAGCGCCGTGTAAACCGGTGCAGGCCACTTCGCCGATGGCGTATAAGCCCGGAATGTCGGTGCGTGCATCAGCGTCCGTCAAGACGCCGCCGCAGGTATAATGTGCAGCCGGCACCACGGGAATCGGTTGCTGGCTGATATCAATATCCAGTTCCAGGCATTGCGTATATATGGTGGGGAAGTGCTTCTGAATGAACTCCCGCGATTTATGGCTGATGTCGAGATAGACGCATTCGATACCGTGTTTCTTGATCTCACTATCGATTGCACGGGCTACAATATCGCGCGGCGCAAGTTCCATGCGCTCGTCATAGCGACGCATGAAACGCTCGCCATCCGGCAGAATTAAGTGCGCGCCTTCGCCGCGCACCGCCTCGCTGATTAAAAACGAACGTGCTGTGGGGTGATATAGGCAGGTCGGATGGAATTGCATGAATTCCATGTTGCTAATTCTGCAACCGGCTCGCCAGGCCAGCGCAATACCGTCGCCGCTGGATATATGCGGATTGGTCGAATACAAATATACCTTGTTGGCGCCGCCGGTCGCCAGCACCACCACTTTGGCGGCTATCGATTTGATGCTTCCGGATTTGCTGTCCAACACATAGGCACCGCAAATTCGTTGTTCGCTGGCTCCCAGTTTAGTCGCGGTAATTAACTCAACGACGTTATGGTATTCCAGTAAGGCAATATTCGGATGGGCCTGCGCGCGTTCGATCAAAGACAGCGATACCGCTCTGCCGGTGGCATCATCAGTGTGGACAATGCGGCGATGCGAATGGCCGCCCTCGCGGTTCAAATGCAATTGCTTTGCACCATCGGCGGTACGTTCTTCGGTAAAGTTCACACCTTGCTGACGCAGCCATTCGATACTTTTCCGGCCTTGAGCGACGGTTAGTCTGACGATATCCGGGTCGCATAGGCCAGCCCCCGCGATCAAGGTATCTTCGATATGTGATTCGATGGAATCGTATTCTTCGTCGAATACCGCGGAGATACCACCTTGGGCGTAATAAGTGCTGCATTCAGTCAACGCGAATTTGGCAAGCACCGCCACCTTATAGGTGTCTGCTAGGTGCAACGCAAGACTTAGGCCTGCGCCGCCACTACCGGCGATAAGAATGTCATAATAGGCGTCTGTCGTGTTAGTAGGTTGGATTGCTGTCAATGTGGTCAACTTTACGGTGAGATGATGAGTTTTGCCATTTTTGAATAATATCTGGTTTTATTCTTGCGGTAATTTTTTTTGTGTTGCCAGAACTAATGCGGTTTAATTCTGTCCGCTTAATTATCAAAATAGAGCAGTGAACGAACAAGTAAGGAATACCGAAGATCTGGATCAAGAGCTGGTGCTGCGAGTGCAGCAAGGGGATAAAAGCGCCTTCGATCTTTTGGTGATCAAATACCAGCACAAGATCGTTCACTTGGTGAACCGATACGTGAAGGACCCAAGCGAAGCCCAGGATGTAGCACAAGACACCTTCATTAAGGCTTACCGAGCCTTGGGAGACTTTCGGGGTGATAGCGCCTTTTATACTTGGTTGTACCGGATAGCGATCAACACAGCAAAAAACTATTTGTTGTCTCGCTCTCGCCGCCATTTTGATTATGAGATTGATGTTCAGGATGCCGAACAAGTAGAAAACGCACCACAGCTCAAAGATATAGAGACCCCCGAAAATCTGTTAATGAACGAACAAATAGTGGCGGTCATTAAATCAGCTATCGAGAGGTTACCAGAAGAGATGCGGATTGCAATTACGCTTAGGGAGTTTGAAGGGATGAGTTACGAGGAAATCGCGGAAGCGATGGATTGTCCCATCGGTACGGTGCGCTCGCGGATTTTTAGGGCTCGCGAAGCGATAGACCAAAAATTAAACCCATTGCTCGACTAAAGGTGTATTGATGTCAGAACAACTTAACGAAAAACTTTCTCAATTCATAGACGACGAACTGGATAGTCAGCAGGGGCTGTCGCTGCTGACGTCCGTGCGGAACGACGGGTTGCTGAAAGCCAAACTGCGCCGCTATCAGATTGCTAGCCAAGCAATGAAAAGTGGCCACTATTCCCACGTTAGTAGCGATTTTATGGATAAGATCCATGAACAGGTTAGGAAAGAACCAACTTACTTCTTGCCCCGAAAAAAGGCTGCGGTAAACTGGCGAAAGGCCGGTC
Source organism: Proteobacteria bacterium ST_bin11 (assembly GCA_002083615.1). Classification (GTDB taxonomy): domain Bacteria; phylum Pseudomonadota; class Gammaproteobacteria; order Methylococcales; family Methylomonadaceae; genus Methylomonas. The sequence continues at coordinate 79,259 of MSXO01000051.1, forward strand.
TGGCGATTGCGGCTTCTGTGGCGCTTGCCGCAGTTTGGTTGAGTAGCAAAGTGGATAAGCAAATGCATAACCCTTTTTCCACAGCAGAGGTTGTTGCCCACGGCAATGACGCATCGGCCGAGGAAATGCATGCCCGATTCAAGGGCTATCTCGAGGCCCATGATAACTCCTTGTATGTAAACAGTGTGCAGGCGGGGCACCCCTATGCGCGGGTGGCGGGCTATCGGCAGGAATAGGCGCGTGAGATTTATAAAAGTTTTTTTGCCATGTATTATTTGTCAAAGCGCTTCTGCCGATAAGGACCAAGTAACGGCGAGGCAATGGCTGGACAACATGAATCGGGCGATGAAAACCCTTAACTTTCAGGGTACCGTCATTTTTATGAAAAACGGCCAACTCGATACCATGAAATATCAACATAGTGTTGAAAATGGCGTTGAGCAGGAGCGCTTGGCTTCGTTGAATTCGCCGATGCGAGAAGTAACGCGTAAATCCAGCGAAGTGACTTGCGTATTCAAGGAAACTAGTCAGAAAGTGGTTAATCACCATCCACTGGACAGTTCGTTTATCGTCAATGTGCCGCAGAATACCGAAAACCTAGAGAAATATTACCAATTAGGTTTATCCGGTCAGGAGTCCATTGCGATGTTGCCGACGCAAATCGTTAGTGTCCAGCCGAGCGACGAATTGCGTTACCCGCGAAAAATTTGGGTGGATACCCAACATTTTTTGCCGTTGAAGGTTGAAGTGTATAATTTCGACGGCACGATCCTGGAGCAAGTAGTATTCACCGACTTAACGACAGAGGCATCGATGGAGCCGCGAACCGGTCATGTCGATGAAAATAACTTTCACGTTAAACACATACATGCCACCCAAGCCGAACCTTTCGATAACGCCACCTTCTTATTGAAGAATTGGCCCGCCGGGTTTGAACCGGTATTTTTTATTCGTAATTCTATTCAGCAATCCCAGAAAGCCGTCGATCACCTATTGATCAGCGACGGATTCTCGACGGTATCGGTGTATTTGGAGGCCAAAGAGTCGCAAGGTTTGTCCGGTCTGCATACTTTGGGTTCGGTCAATTCTTTCAGTAAGGTGATCGGGGATACCCAATTTACGGTACTCGGTGAGGTTCCCGCCAAAACAGTCGAACTAATCGCTGACGGCATAGCGCTGCGTTAGAACGTCATTTTTCGTATCAAATCAAATGTATGAGTGGAGATAACATGCTTAATAAGCTGTTTTATGGAGTTTTGATGTTTTTATTGGCGACGGATGCAAGCTACGCACAATTGCCAGATTTTACCGAAATGGTGAAATCCAACGGCGATGCTGTGGTCAATATCAGCACGACCCAAAAAGCCCCCGATCCACAAGCCGGTGGCGATCAACAGCAAATGCCGGAGGATATGCCGCCGGAGATGGAAGAGTTTTTTCGGCGGTTTTTCCAGGGACCCGGGCGCGGAAATTCGCCTCGAGAGACCAACTCGCTGGGTTCAGGTTTTGTGATTTCCAAAGACGGATACGTGCTGACTAATCACCATGTGGTGAACAACGCTTCCGAGATTGTCGTTAAGTTGAAAGACCGCCGAGAGTTGATTGCCAAATTGATCGGCTCGGACGAAAGCACCGATGTGGCTTTGTTGAAAGTCGAGGCCAAGGACTTGCCTGTGGTGGAAGTTGGTTCGCCCGAGCAATTGCAAGTGGGTGAGTGGGTGCTGGCCATCGGCACCCCGTTCGGTTTCGATCAATCGGTCACTGCCGGTATCGTCAGTGCTAAAGGACGCAGTCTGCCTGATGGTAACTATGTCCCTTTCATTCAAACCGACGTTGCGATCAATCCAGGTAATTCCGGTGGCCCCTTATTTAACATGCAAGGTAAAGTCGTAGGGATTAATTCGCAAATTTATAGCCGTTCCGGCGGTTACATGGGTTTGTCTTTTGCCATTCCTATCGATGTGGCTATGAATGTAGTCGAACAGATCAAAAGCAAGGGTAAAGTCTCGCGCGGCTGGTTGGGTGTACAAATCCAGGATGTGACTCGGCAATTGGCTGAATCGTTTGGCATGGATAGGCCGCATGGTGCTTTGGTTTCGAAAGTTATTCCCGGCGGCCCGGCAGAAAAAGCCGGCATTCAAATCGGCGATATCATTGTAGAATTTAATGGCCAAGTCATTGAGACTTCCGGCGAATTGCCTCCTAGGGTGGGCATGACACCTATCGATGAAAAAGCTAAGGTTAAAATTATTCGCCAAGGTGATAAGCAGGATCTCAGTGTAAAAATCGGCTTACTGCCTGCGCAAGCCTCCGCCTCGGCAAATTTATCTTCCACGGCACCTGAAGTGCCAGTGAATCGTTTGGGATTGGCCGTTGCCGATTTAACTACCGAGCAGCGCCAGCAATTGCAGGTAGAAAAAAACGGCGTATTGGTGCAAAAAGTGAGTAAAGGCATTGCAATGGATGCGGGCATCCAGCCGGGTGACATTATTTTACGCATTCAGAATAACGTAGTGCGCGACGCAGCTGAGTTTAATTCTATCGTCGCAAAATTACCGGTTGAAAAATCGATAGCACTTTTGGTACAACGTAACGGCAGCCCGGTGTTTTTAGCGTTTAAGATCGATAAGTAAACTAAGGTCAGTCTAAGCATACCGCCAGCAATGTAAGGCAATTAATCGGTAAACGCCGTGAGTTAAATTACATAAAGTCGTGCCGGATAACACCGTGACTTGTGCTGGCGAAGCGAATCGAGAAAACCTGACGGCTAGCTTGGACTGGACGGGGCCATGGCTGGCAATTGCGGGCTGCCGAGAGAATGCGAGATTCGGGCAATTGTGGCATTAGCGTTTGGCCGGCATCGGGAAGCATCCGGATGGCATTCATGCAGCCTGGCGCAGTGGGCTCAAGGCATGATAGGCGACATTACCAAGGTCCAGGCGATAGTCGACATACCTCGGGGTGTTTATGGCCTAACCGTTCCAGAATCCCGCTTGTATGAGATCCAGAGACAAAGTCCGATTCAGAATTCGGTCAGCTATCGACGGTTATATAGATACCTTCGCTGGCGGCGTAGGTAACGGCTGCGCGTATCAGGGCACAAACATTTTGGGCTCAGGCTCAGTTTATGTCCCGAAAAACCTGGAGATCGATCCGTCGGACGGTAGTCAATGGGTCGTAACAGACGACTCTTTTGCGCTTTGTAGAAGATTGATAGAGGGAGGAGGGTATTGTGGTCATTATTTCCTCCCAAGCGTGTGCTTTGCGCGTCCTTGCGCGGATCGGTGCTGGCCAAGCTTTAGTGACCGTTTTTCACGATACCGGCGAACGCTAGTTTAGTCTGAGGTAAACGCGTTCTTCCCGCATTTTGCTGGAGCAAAAATAATAACAATGACCAATCCCAGCATAAAAATCCGTTCCAGCGGACTCGGTTATTTCATTAACCGCATCCAAACCCTGTTCGTGAGCATGTTGCGTATCTGGACCATACCCATTGTGCTGATGCTCAGCCTTGCATCTGGCTTTACCACCTATTACGGCTTATCGCATTTCATTACGCCTTGGATCGCACTGGTAATTACCGTCGCCATTCAATCCATCATCGTTATTTGCTCCTTGGAGATGGCTGGCATCCATTGGAAGGCCAATCGCATGCGTTACTTTACCGTTGTAGCGTCCTTAGCGGTGGCAATTTCTGCGTCGGTGACTTTCTCTTATTTCAAGTTTTACGAAATATCCGAGCAAGAAACCCTGCATATCAATAGGTTGAACGAGTTAAGGCAGCAAACCAAAAGTTATTTGGACAGCATTCTGCAAGTTAAAAGCCAGATGCTGCACCAACAAAAACTTGATCTGGAAAAAGCTTCGCTGGATGCCAGTCAGGCTTATTTTGGTACGCATAATCAAATTGGGCCCGGCTATAAAAATCAGGTGGGAGAAGGGCCGTTCTGGCGCCACTACAACCAAATTTATCAAGAAAAAAAACAGGTCTTGCAACAGCAGGAACAAGCGTTTCAGACCTTGGACAGCAATATTAGGCTGCTGCAAAGTAACCTGAATCAGCTGGATGTGACTAACGACAAGGAAGCTACTTATTCACAGTTCTTAAAGAACTATCAGGATATTCAGCTGGCTGTGAATCAATTGGCCAGCAGCATGGGCGTGTCTTTACCTGACGCGCCCTTGCTAATGACCTACAAACAGTTCGTCGAGGAAGTAAAGCCCTCGTTTGCGATGTGGCGCGGGTTTTCCTGGTTCGCGTTTGCCTGCGCGGCGATGGTGGATTTTTTCACGGTGTTGCTGTCATATCGCTTGGAGTTTACCGCGCCTGGACCGTTAACGATCCAGGAAGAGGAACTGGTGTTTGAATGCTTGCGACAATTCACCGAGTTTCGGATCAACGAGAACGACGAACTGGAAATGGTCATCGAAAAATCCGATCTGGAGAGAGCCCGGCGCTATTCCGATTGGTCGCGGATGTTTGTGGTCGGGCTACTACTCAGTCGCGGCTTCTTGCGTAAAGTGGACGATAGGACCGTGGAGTTTGCCCCGAATCTGTATCCGTTGATTGCGGAAAAAATGTCCGACAAAATTGCCGCGCTTAAACAAAAAGCGGTTGCCGTGCCCAGCGCCGTTAGCCATGAATAGCCCCGGAACCGAATTGGAAGCCTGGCTAGCCGGTGGCGATTTATTCGAAGAGTCGCTGGCCGATACTGAACAGTGGATTTCCGGTTTCGATGCCGACCGGCAAGTGGTGCAGCTCAAACTCGGGCCGTATAAGAAGCTCTATCTACGTCCTAAAAAATTCGTCAAGCGCTTCTATCACCATATTCACCCGCTGACGATAGAAAGCTGGCAATACCGGCGGCAGCTGAGTATGTTCGACGATTTTTGCACTGTGGACTTAGCGCTGGATTTGCGCTTTCAGGCTACCTTGGCTTATGTGCTGAAAAACAGCGAAATGCTGCCCACGATTAACCAACATATCAAGCAGCTGTATGGCGATATGATCGACGATGTGGTCAATCTTGAGCTGCAAACGCTGGCCGATGGTAACTGGATTCATAGCGGCCTGATCGACATAGAAAAACGTATCGCCCTGGCTATTAACCAAGTGTTGATGCAACAGCATATTCAATCGCAGGCGCTGTGTAGTCTAACGGCCAGTTTTAACGAATTTCCGAACGTGCAGCTGGGCCGGGATAGTGTTTATTTGAACGTGTTGAAAAAGACTTTTGAATTGAATGAAGCGCGCACTCGCGAGTTGTCCCGGCAGCAACGTTTGTTGGAGGAGGAGGAAATACACGAAAAGCGCCTGCAACTGGAACATTTGCGCCGCGTATCCGAGTTGGAATTGCAGATGCAGGCTCAGGAAGCCGAAAAACAGCGCCGCCTGCTGGAAGACAAACAAGAACAGCTTAGTCAGCAACTGGAACTTGAGAAGCGTTTGTATGCCGAACAGCTACGCCACGAAAACGAATTAAAGGCCATGCGTTTGGAAGCGGAGTTGCTGGCCCACGAAACCCAGCAGGCTAGGCAAAGAGTTGCGGAAAGTCAGCAACTCACAGAACAATTGACCCATCAGGCGGAATTGCACGATAAAAAGGTGCTTGCCGATATTAGTTTGCAGCAACGCGCGCAAAGTTTACGGCAAGAGAATGGTTCAAAGAACGAAACAGGGAGTGGTCATGCAGAGCAATAAATTGGTAGTTGTCAGTTATCGGCTGTTGGTTTTGCTACTGATCGCGTTTCTGGCGGCTTGTAGCACCACATCGCGTCCGCTGCAATTTCGTACGGAAATCGATTCGCTAGTAGCCGGTAGCGCTCCGCAAAGCAATATGAGATTCGTGGTATTGCCGGGCAATGTCGGTGCAAACGAACAGGATTTGCAGTTTATCGAGTTTAAAACCTATATCGAAAAAGTCCTGGCTAATCGTGGCCACAGTAAGGCCAGCAGTATCCAGGACAGCAACTTGGTAATGTTCCTGAGTTACGGCGTCGGTGCGCCGGAAGTGCGCCAATTTACTTATGAAGTACCGATGTGGAACGACATGGGTTATTTCTATCCCTTCGGAATGTCTAGATTCTACAACCGATTCTATCCGGGTTTTGGCATAGGCGGTTATTCCCAACGTTCTGAGTCCTACACATCTTACCGCCGCTATTTGGTTTTGGAAGCCTGCGATAAAGATGCCTACGTGCAGCAGCAACAGCGTAAGCAGCTATGGAAAGCCAGCGTGCAAACCAACGGTGCCAGCAATGACTTGCGACTCGTGTTTCCCTACATGGCCGCAGCAATGCAAGCCTATCTCGGCACGAACACTGGGCATATGATAACCGTGGATATCGACGAAACCGATCCCTTGGTACGTAGCCTAATTGCACCTTATCAACCCAGCGTACCTCAGCCCCGATAGGGGTTGGTTGCCTTAGGCTGCGTTAAGGCAAGCTCTTGACAAGACTTTGGGCTGGATACAGACTGAGCCGTCACCCCCTATTTGCACTTAGGCCGGACCCGGTCTGAACGCTAGGATAGAGGGTGTTGAACCAAACGTTTAGGGATGAGAATAAACAATAATAATCAGGAGAGCAGCATGAAATTAATCGTTTTGGGATTTATCATGGCTTTGAACAGCCTGGCTACACACGCTGCAAAATACGGACTGGAGCCGGGTGATGCAGTATTGACCAACTGCCGCGAAATTTACACCAGAGGGGTGGTTAAAGCCAAAGTCGATGATGGCTACACGGTACATTTTCCAAAGAACAGCGGTCCGATCCAATGTCCGCCGTTTCGATGGCACGCGGAGTACGTCTTGCCGTTTCAATCCGTTCCGGAATATCGCCTGAAGTTTTTGGGTGGCTTAAAACGCGACATTGTCTTCCAAGTAGGCGAGCCAGTGACCTTTCGGGTGGATACCGATAGACGCGTCGTCAAAACCAAAGCCAGCATCGATATCGACGCGCAAATTACGGACATCAGCAGTAACGGCGCAGTAGCGGTGAAATTAATCAGCACCGACCCCGAAGCTGCCGCGACATTTTGGCAATGGATAGGTGGCAATTATGTCGATTTACGGCACAAATATTTGGAAATGGAGCGGGATAAGAGAGCGCGGTAATCCGGTAACCAAGCTAAAGACTCTCGTTTAATTGTCAACGCCAGCATTAGCCATTTTTGACTTATTAGCGAATCGCAAACCTCTGCAAAACCCCCAGAAGATCCTCCCTCTTAGCAAGGAGACAGGGGGACGAGGCTCAACAGATAATTCAACGTTCCGACTAAATAGTGGATTGCCGTCCATAATTTTAGGACACGGCAGGCGAGCGTGTGGCTGTGTCCAAATTATCGATCTATGCTTGTATAGCATACCTGACACTGACTTTTCCCATAAGTAAAAGCGAAGGCATACGGCTACAACACTAGTTTCAAAGGCACGCAGGATAATCCACTTTCGGCACTCCAGTCTTAAATCATCTGCAGCAATTCTTTGGGAACGGTGCGAGGCTAGTAAACGTCCGGGACTCGCAGCCCGGATGTCTAAAATCCGCCGAGGATCGGTGAGAATGATATGTGAACTAGCCGGCCGTGGCGCAAGCGTACGCATCGCGGTTTTAGGGGATTGGCTGCATCGTATTTTGCACAATTTAGCGGACTAAATAATCAATAAAATAAAATTTTGCATCGCTCAATGAATTCCGGGTACCGTCAAGGTCTAGCGCAAATTGCGACATTCAGTTAGTTGAATATTATCGTTCACTAACGATTGATTTCAGCTTCCAATCAGGCAGTGGCTTCAGATGGGAACTGTTGGTGGAATGTGATCCGTATGTGATAACGTAACAATAAGCCTGATGACCGCATTTACGCAATGACTCAATAAGCTGATATGACGTAACTGGATTAGACGTCCACGACAAATGACCGTAGCGTTTGCCGTGAAAAGTCGATTCAAATTGCGAAAGAATTATTTAATTTACTTAGAGTTCCCGTTAAACCGATACGTCGAGAGGCGCTCGTATGCTTTACAACGGAAACCGGTCGTAACGCTAAAGAGAGCTTTGGTTCTAGCTGTAAGAACACGTGCGGTATTAATATTCTTTTGCAGTCATGATTGTGATAAGATAACATTGCATTCGAAAGGTGAGAGTTTACCGGTTTTCTCGGGTACCGGCAAACATCGCTACTCAAGCATATCGCGAGAACCGCCGCGTGGCCGTCATTATCAAAGATACGAGCGCGGCCTATTCGGCTGGCGCTGCTCAAAAACTGATGTTCGGCTGCATGCTGACCGTCTTTAGGCTTGGTTTGCGGAATCAAAACCAAAAGCCAATCCACTCAATCGGTTCTGAAACCTTTTCCAAAACGATGGTTTTCAAGATCCAATATCCATTTAATCTAAAGGAGATCACATAGATGAAATTTACAAACTCTCTCTCATTAACCCTAGCGGCGCTCGCACTAACTGTATCGGCTAACACAAATGCCGATACGACCAATCTGGCGGGGTATTACATTGGCATTGACGGAAGAACGACAATACCTACCGGCACATACAATGGACTAGCAGAACCCAACTCCGGCAATTTGACTCTGCTACTCAATCACGGCAACCATTATCACGGCATTGGTGCTTACAGCTATTCCGGTCCGGCAGCTACGCCCACCATTAACGATACCAATACTAACAACCGCATTCCAGAAACTTTCACACGGGAAGCGCCGTTGGCGCTGAATTGGGGGGCGGGTAGTTTGTATAGTGGTAAGCTGACCTCCCAAAACAATCCTTCAGAAGACTACGGTAATTTGACGTTCGCTCTAGTGGATACCTTATCTGGCCATCCGATAGGCAGCGAAAAACAAATACTATTCAATAGCAGCAGCAATCGCTGGTCGACCTTACTGGGTACAACCTCTATCGGCTTGCAATTGATCTCTGCCACGCCCGGTCTTTTCATCGGTGACAAACAAACAGTCAATCTATTCGCCAGCGACGACACCATTAGCCTAGACGGTTACTTGGGTAGTGTATTTGCACCAATTTTCTGGACGGCGTCCAACGTCGCAACCGGCACTTATACCGCCGAATTCCGTCTGGTTGGCCTGAATAATGCCAATATCAATTCAGGGCGTTTTTATTTTGACTTCGCCCCCGTAGCTGTTCCAGTGCCTGAAGCAGCCTGGCTATTCGGATCAGGGCTTCTCGGGTTGATAGGTTTAGTACGCAAGCAATCGGGTGCGTTAGCTTAACGGGTATAAGGCAATCGTAAACCACTCCGCGTGCTTGATCCAAACACCATTCAGGGTTGAAGTTCGCTTATGGCATTTGGCCAATACCCTCTGCCACCGTCGCCAAGTGACGGTGGCTTTCTTAACAGAAATAAAGGTTATGGCGAAATGAAAAATACCGACTGTTTTCGCTACCCAGTGATCAAGAAGACATAGAATGCAAGCGCCCATCCCTACCATATC
>MSXO01000052.1:0-183 GCA_002083615.1 Proteobacteria bacterium ST_bin11
TGGCGCCGGCGCGGCGGGCATTCTGCATCAGTTCGCCCAGTACCGTGGTGGACTGGGTAAAGCTGAAACGCAGGTTGTTAATCAATTTTTCGGGGTTTACCGATAATTGTGTGGTTTTCATGTGAGTTCCTCAAATTAAAAAGCCCCGAGGAAACGACACTGTCCAACCCCGACGGGGAGAAC
>MSXO01000052.1:210-14917 GCA_002083615.1 Proteobacteria bacterium ST_bin11
TACTGGCTAGGCCAGTGGTTAAGTTAAGGCCCGATCTAACACCGGATTACGATGCCAAAGCCAGATCAGTAGAAGATGGTAATGAGCCCGTCCATTCCAGCAAGCTGGATTGTTCGTTTTCCAATACCGCATCGGGATCAATGCCCCGGCTGGCAAGTACCGTGCGCATCGCCTGGGTTAACAGACGATGGCCTTTTTCCCGTTCCGACTCGCCGCCGTGCTTGATCGCCCAAAAGGGATCGAAATGGACAAGCCGACTACTGCGAGGACACTGCTTGTTCACTTCGGTGTGAAACGCCCGATCTAAGGTCTCTGCCTGTTCGAACTGCTGCCAGAAACCTTGTCCGGCTTGCGTATCCACAGGCGGCAACCAGCGGCGCTGGCGACCGACCCAACGGTTCATCCGATCGATCAGGGTTTTACTTTTCGGAAAAAAGTGAATGGTGCCGACGCCCGGATAATAGCGAACGTCAAAATAACTGCCACCGATCCGTTTTCCAACCCGAAGCGCGTGAAAATGCTGCCGAAACACCGACACCAAACTCACGTCCGCTTCGGTCTTACCATCGAGCAAGGCAAACACCTTGTCGAAATCCGCTAACAGCCGTTCCGATTCCCAGTTCAGACCGTTTTGGTAAGAACTCGAGCCGTGACCCGGCAGAATGAACCGAGTGGTTTTGATCCGCATGCCCAACGAGCGATGTTTGTCATTGCTTTTCCAGCCCATGTAAAACACCGCGTTATCGCTGTAATAGCGGGTGATCATATCGAACACATCGCACACCATGCTCAGTTGAATTTCACCTTGCTGATCGATGATGCCTTGCAGAAAGCCATAGATATTCGGCACGGTAAATTCCAAGGACTTCACCGCTTCAAAATCCGACTCCAAGCGTTTCTGCGCCGTCGATGACAAGCGTGAAGTCACTTGCGTAGAGCGTAAAATGCTGGCCCATGCCCGATTCTTCAGATCGTGATAGCGTTTAAACAACGTCCGCTTCACCGCATCCGACGACGAGTCGTCTTCACTACTGATACCGCCACCGCTCAGTTCGCCGAGGGTTTTGCCCAGCATGGTCCGATAACGGCTGGCACGGGCTTCACTGACCACGGCCTGTCGCGCTGCTTCGACCGCGGCATTGAACATCAACACCGCGTTATCGATGAAGGCATTCGGCAAGGCCAACTCATGGGGCAATTGAAACTCGCCCGCCACATCGTCGGCCTCCCGGCGATCCTGGCGCAAATCGTCCAGAATACTGCCGAGGATGTCCTGTTCGAACGTCGAAGTTTTTTTCAACCAGACCAGGGCCACATCGACCGGCGTTTTGCGTTCGGCTTCCTCGCCGGCGAACATTTCTTGCAGAAACTCGACCTCGCCATGCTGCTCAATTAAACGCAATAACAGCTGGCGTTCTTTCGAAAACGGATTGCGCAAGGTTTCGGCATTGAGAATGGCGACGATTTCACCGTCAAACAATATCTCCCAAGCCTTCAACACATGTTTGGCGCCTTCGGCAAACGGGGGATTCATGATGATGTGAGAATAGACACTGCCGCTTTGAAACTGCAGAAAATCCATCCCCACCACCGCATAACCTTCATCGCGCAGAACCGCGTGCTTGCGTATATCGATTTCAATGCAATCGATCGGCAAACGTTTACCGTACTGGTAGGGTCCTGGACGTAGCAAATGTCCTTCGCCTGCTGAAGGCTCCAATACCCGAGCGAATTGCTGGTTCTTGAACATCGCCCAAGCTTTACGACTCAGTGCTTCTGGTGTGGGGTAATATTGATAAGGGTCTGTCATGGTCTTCTCCGATAAGACCCCTGGCGACCGATGTATCCCTGGCGGGATAGAATCATCCCGCAGGGGTAGTGTGAAAAAACTCGGCTTAACCGAGTGTCAAAATCAAAACGGTGCGTCAGATCAACGCGAACCGCTTGCCTTCAATGAAGTCCTGATACTGCCGGGCTTCGGTTTTTACTTTGAACCGGGCATGCACGCTCCCGTCGATCCAGATTTCCCACGGCAAGCGGTTAAGCTCACCTCTAACCAATTCCACCTCGCCAACCCGAAAATCATCGTGTTGGTAAAGCACTTGGCGAGGACTATCAATGCGAACGATGCACTGATCCAGTAATGCTGGACCACCGATCTCGCCGGGTTCGATCAGCAATGGGACTTTGATGGATCCCATAGAGCGGCCGATCCAGCCGATGACATCGTGTTCATCGTGCCAGGACTGCCCGGTTTGGATATCGCCGTAATACAGCCGAATTTTGCGTCGGCTATGGCGAAGCTGTTCCAACAACTCAACCACCGGCTCCGGTGTATCGGCGTGGTAACAGGTGCCGGATGGCAAACGCTGATAGTGGATGCAATGACCCGTGCTAAAGGTGTGTTCAAAGATTTGATTCATGATGTTGTCCTCAATGAAATACGGAAACATCACGATTCCCCAGCGGGAATAGGATATTCCCGTGTGGGTGGATAACACTGAGCGCCGATCCAGTGACTTGGCTAACTCAGGCTTTTACAAAGTGTGCGCATAAAAATTTCATCGCGCAGTTTTCAGGATTGGATTTCCAGCGCAGGTTTTCCTAAGACTTCCGGCATGGCATTGGCTAAGGACGGTCCATCGTACGGCAACTCGGTTTCCGCCGAGTCACCCGCGATCAATCCGCTTTCATAAGGCTCGATTTCCTTGTTGCAGTCCGGACAGCGATCGTTACAGCCGCAATCCCAAACATCCTCCCATTCGGTCTGGCAGTAAGGGCAGCGGTACTGATTCAGATAGCGAACCGCGCTGTTTTCGGCAGGGGTTGTGCCACTGCTGGATAGGTTGATTGTTTTCATGGTCATGTCCTCCTAAAAATGCAGGAACGACCACCCGGCAGGATGGTGTTCCTGCAGGTAAAAAACGCTGCTCAAAGCCGAAAATAGGCTCGCACAGCGGGGTTGAATTCACACAAAAATCGGTATATGGTGGCTAAAACTCATTAAAAAGCAGAGAAATAACCATGTTTGACGATATTTTGCGCATTTTTGATTTCCTCAGTCCTAAGCGGACGGAGGAGCCGTATCCAAGGCGAAAACCGATGGCGATTCCGGTCGATGAACCATTGAAAGTCGTTCGACATTGCCAACAAATTTTCCAAAAATTGGATGTTTTAGAAGCCGACGTGCTCAAGCGGGTTGATAATCCAGAGCAAGCTTGGCCGTTTCTAAACAAGATTCGACAAATTCGCCGGGAAACCCAGAACGATTTGTTATCGCTATTGCCCGAAGGCAGCTGGGTATTAGCCGATGAATCGAATCAACACGCGATCCCAGTTCGCCATATCAATACGGCAACCGGAACCACGTTGCGGGTATTCAATGGCGGGCTTGCTGATTAATCGTTAACGCGTTGGCGTTACCTTTCAGCGCTTCCCGCAATTGAAATACTTGTTGAGCAGTTTTAGCGGACTTATCGTCCACAATGGCTGGCCCGATCGCTTTTTTTGTACGCCGACGCGGTTTAGGCTTGATTTCGACCGCAACAGTCATCGGTTTGATTTTCAATAGCTCCCGCTCTAGTTTGGCGATTTCAATATCCGCCTCGTAGAGTTTGATTGTTTTCTGTTTGGCTCGATATTGAATTTCCAATCGCTCCAACTCGCGATTTGTTTCACGATTACGACTCTGAATTTCCTGACGCACCGAATCCGATATCGCCAGCCAATCCATGTCATCGCGACTACGTGGCATGATGACCGGTAGCCGATGTCGTGCTTGGCGCTTGCTTTGATAACTGCGCAACATTTGAGCCGCATTTTTCAACGCACCAAGCAGTTGCAACGCCGTTGCCCAAATCACCCGCAAGGCGAGGATGAACATCGCCAAAATAATGATCCCGATAATAAAGTTCATTGAAGTTCTCCTTTAAAAATTTAAGAAAACACTTCGAATGAACAGCACCCGGCCGGGCGATGGTCGCCCGAAGTGGGTTTTGATTTGCAGTGGGTAGATCCACTGCGATTTACATCGGGCTTAACGCACCCGACACGATCACGGTTTAACGTGCTCGCCGCCTAAAGACGGAACGCCGACCAAAGTCGGATTCAGCATTCATCAAAGAACGCATGAAATGTCTGTTTGTCAAATGGGCTCCTGGAAGTAAGTGCATTCGACAAACTGCGGATTCAATCAGCTACCCGTAGCCACAATCCAAGGCTTTAGCCAAGGATTGGACTACGAATAATTGACTGGGCTTAGGCCGCCAACAACAACGATTTCGAGAGTTCAAACAATTGCGCTCTCAGCTCTGAAAGGTCGTTAATGGTGATGGCAATCGGGAATAGATGGCTGACATCCAATCCCAAGCCTACACCGACCGTTTCAATATCACTATCACGGCAACGCTGTAACAGTTCCAGCGTGCTCAGTGACTCGTTGGGTTGTCCATCGGTTATCACCATCAATACCTTGCGCGGTTCCCGGCAACGCAGTAGTGACGCCGCAGCAAACCAGATCGCTTCCGTCATCGGCGTACTGCCGGTGGCGGCTAGCGAAAAGGCGCCAGTTCGGGCATTCACGCGTTGGCCATGTTCCAGTAATCGGAACACCGAATCGTCGTGATGGCCTGGAAACGCTGTGACGCCAGGATTGACTCCCGGAATGCCTTCGAATGCCAAGGCCAATGCCAAAGTGGCTTCCAACGCAATCGGCATTCGCGATCCCATCGGTTGGCCTTGGCTATCGGTCACCTGATACCCCATGCTTTCGGATTTATCGAGTAACAGATGGATCGCCGTATTGGGTGCCGCTTTGGTCTCTTTACGCTGAAACAGCTTAGTTTCGCCCAGTGGTAAACGGTGTAAACGCTTGCCATCCAGCCGCCGTCCACGACACGCATGTTGCGACCGGTTTAAGGTTTGCGATTGCACCAAGCCTTGCAAAGCAGCACGGATTTTTCCCGATTCGTCTTGCACCTTGCGCAGTAAAAACGCACCGGCCCGCTCGTCCATGGGCGGCTCTAGGCCACTGGGCATCAGCAATTCCGATACATTTTCCGCCGCCAACGACAAGGCCGATTTCAGCGATTCAAACACATCCAGCTCGATATCACTGTCACCAGCGGACAACAGAGTTTGCAAGACGCCCATCGGATCTGCAATTTCCGCGTTTTCTTCATCTTCGCCTTGTGGGTTGGATGTAGATCTGTCGGATGGCGTTGCCGGTTCATCGTCAGAATTTTTGGGAGTCGAATCATCGTTACCCGCCGATTCTGAAGACGGATTTTCGTCAATGTCGTTGGGCAATCGTTCATCGGGCTCCATGTCATCCGGCTCAGGCGTGTTTTCCTCATCTGCCGATGGCTGTGCTTGGTTCTGCTGCCGTTGTTGCTCGAACTCATCTTCAATCATGGTCAGGATGCGATCGGTCAATTGCAGGCAATCACTCTCCGATTGCAAGCCCTCCGGCACTTCGGATAGCAAGCCTTTCAGGCGCGTTACCGCACCTTTCGGAAACGTTGCTTTCAATGCCGCTTCGGTTTGCTCGACCAATGGCAATAACGCCGATTGACCCAACACCTTGGTCCGCAAATATTTCAACACGAAGCCGTACAGAATATTAGCCGGATGATCATCAATGCTGTTGGCCACAAAGTCGCCTTTGGCAATCATCTTTTCAATCATGGTGCGAATGGTCAGCCGGGTACCTGGAAAGTCCTTGGCCAGTTCGTGCTCAATGCGAACATCTTCGATGGCATTGCATAAACGCCGGCGCAATACCGAATGTCCAAAGCGCAACGTAAAATCTGAATAACGTATATGCGCAGCTTCGTGGGCTAAAAGGCCCCAGGCGACATCCTGATAATCTGGATCGTCGCCCTCATAGGCTGGCAGCCAAATGGTTTGACCATCGGTTTCGGCTTTATCACCGCCGACTCTGACTTTGACGCCAAAGCGATTGCCAATGGCTGCCGCAACGATGGGGAATGCGTTGTGTAATGTTCTATTTTTCATGGTGTGCTCCAAAAGTCAGGGCAAACCACGGCCCCAGAGGGACATGAATTTGCCCCATTGGGTGAAGTGTTAAATGGCGTCAGATTAGAACCAGTAATCCTGGTCAGAATCATCCTCCTCGTCATTGCTTCCTGCAGTCACCGTTTCAGGTTCTGCTGAATGCTCCGAGTGGTTGGATTCATCTGCAAAGTTACCGGTTTCCAGTTTGGCCTAGCTTTTATCCAGCAAGACCTCAAGCGCCCAGTCATCCGATGCCGATTCCGGTTCGAGTTCATCGTCAAAGATGCCGTCAAACAGATCAGTAAAATCGGGGCTGTCTGCAGCGGTTTCAGCGATGACGGGTGTCGGTTCTGTTGGCACGACGAGTACTGCTGGTGGCTCGGACTCCGCGTATTCGATGACTTCTTCAGTTTCATCAACAACAGGCAGTTGAGTCGCCAACAATCCTTCACCGTGCCGACGGGTTTTATCCGGATCGGACAACAGCATGGCTGTCGCCAGAATCTCCTGCAAAATGCTGCCTTCAATGGCGCCTTTGGTGGGGATTCTCGCCAACAGATCGTCAATGGTGCTGACGACCGGCGCGACCCGATGATCCAGAAAACCTAGCCCATCGAGCTTGTCCCGCATGCGGCGAATCGGCCGTAACGCGCTGCGGGTGACTTGTTGTTTGCCCAGCAACGACTGCTCGATGAGATGGTTGGCTTCCACGGAAATTTCATAGAACATCTGCTCACTGAGAGAACCGATTTTGCTTTCCAGTCGTGCGATGTCCGCCGGCGGCAAGCTATCGGGTAACCCGACACTGACCACCAGAAAATCAAATGACAAGCGCGTCGAGACAAACTCCACTGAATCCACAGCTTGCTCGATGATGCCGGCAAATTCCGGATGGCGAACCACCCAGTCCGTCACCGCCGCATCGTAACCGGCAATAAACTCGGTTTTAGCCGCAGCAAAATCCAGCCCGATACGCTCAAGTTCCGCGGTAATACTGGCGGCCGATTCAACCGGCACGGCAAAGCCACCCAGAAAGCGGGTACCGACGCGCAGACAAATGCGTTCGGCTTCCTTCTTCAGACGGTTGAACACCGTCAGCTTGTCCGGATCGAGCAAACGTTTAGACCCTAAACTGGCTAAGTCCTCCGGCGGCAATTTGCTACCATCGGCCAGCACCAGGTCTTCTTTTTTCAGTTTCTTGCGGGCGCCGTAAATATTGGCATCCACTTTTACCAAGACCACGCGGTCTAAGATGATTTGCGTTTCATGAGACATGGGAACCTCCTAAAATGAGAGGCACACCCATCCCCGCTGGGGTCGATGTGCCCCTGTAGGGTTAAATGAAAATAACAAACCGGTTAAAACCAGCAGTCGTCCTTGTCGGACATGGCCGCTGCCAGATTTAAGCGGGGTTTGAGCAAACCTAAGACTTCTGCGGTGTCCCGAATGCTGTCCAGATCAGTGCCGAAAAATGCCAGCACGTCCTGTTCAGCTTTCAGATCGACCGAGAGATCTCGGGCGGTTTCGGTGGCAATATCAATGTCCACGCCTTTAAAGCCTTTTGCTTTCAATGCCAGTAAAAACAACCAAGGCAGAATGCCATGCGCTGATTTAATCTGGCCGCTCAGATCAAAGATTTCGGCATTGAGGGTGGCATCAATCCACTGTTGCCAGCCATCCCAGTCTTTTTCAGGCTTAGAGTGCTGATCCGATACGGATTGAATAACTCCGATCAGTCGCCTGACCTCGATACCCAAGTCCACTCGAACCGCCTGCTTGGCATGGCAATCAATGGTCCAATACAGCGACTCAACTGGCGGCGTTAGCATGGGCTCTGGATTTGAATCAGGCTCTGGCACTTGTGATTGAGTTGCCGAAGTCTTACCCGGAAACACCACATTGCCGTCACCGTCAATGTCCACCACGGCCACAAACACATAGCCCTTGGCCTGTTTTTGCTGTTCGATATCGTGCTGGCGTATTCCCGTTCGCGTATTGATGCTCGGCAGACGAGAAGCTGTCTTGCCCCAACGCGTCGAGATCGAGCCGTCAGCATGGGTGGTAACCGCCCAGTCTTTGAAACTGCCGTCAGTATTACGATGACGATAGAGATTCCAGGCAGCCATGACTAGATCTGCCAGTCATCGCCAAACACATCTTTGGCGATGCGATGAATCGCTTCGCGTTCGGCGGGTTCAGCTCGAAAGGTCAAGGCCCTGTCCAAGGAATACGCCAAGGCATTCGGCGCACTTTTGAAGGTGGCTACCAATGACGCCCAACGCACTAAACCGCGCGTGGATAAGGTCACCGACAACATGCCACTGCCATCCGCACCGCCGATAAAGACTTTACGAATCTGATTGGCGACTTTGATCATGCTTTCGCGTACCGTTTCCGGCATACTCGGCACTACATCGGCCAACAGTTTCATTTCGTCTTCGGGTTCGGGGTAACCAACTTCCATCAGCCTAAAACGATCTAGAAACGCGAGGTTCTGCCGCAACACCCCTTGGTACAAGCCCGACTGATCGCCAGACCCAGCACTATTGCCGGTGGCCACCAAACGAAACTTCGGATGCGGGACAATCACGTCGCCGGTCTGTGGAATCGTCAACGGCTTGCCTTCAACAATTTCATTCAAGCCAATCAGCTCGGCAGGATCGATGGCATCGATTTCGTTGATCAACAATACATGACCCAGGCGGACTGCCAGGGTCAACGGACCGTCGATCCACTTCATCGCGCCGCCGTCGACCAGCATGTACTGGCCTAGCAGGTCATTGAGTTCCAATCGACCGTGACCGGTGACCGAATGCACGCCCCAATGGAGACGCGCCGCAACTTGCTCCAACAACGAGGTTTTACCGGAACCGGTGGGGCCGGTCAGGTATAAGCCGTCGCCATTGTGTGCGCCTAAAAACGCCAACACATCGCGTAAGTGATCCTTGCGAAACACATAGGGTTTTTGCGCCGGTACATAGGTATTTTGTCCGAGGGCAAAGCCTTCCACTTTCATGGAAGCAGGGGCCGGAATGCCGAACGTGTCGGCAATGGAATAGTGTTGGTACATGGTGAGCTCCTCGAGGGCTAGCCTCAGAAAAACAAGGGGCGCACCGCCCCGAGGGGTAATGAGCCCCAACGGGTGTTAAAACCCTGGCAAAACAGGGTAGATAAAGAAATTAACGTAGCTGCATGACGCAGTACATCGCCCATTCGGCGCGGGCCAACAGCTCCCGATCCATCAAGCGCAGGATGCGCTGAATGTCGCTTCTCAAACCGGGGTCCGAGATTTGACGATGCATCTCCAGCAGCAACCGCTTTTTGGCCTGAATGTCGTCGCTATGCGCAACGTTCAACCAGCCGTGCAAGGTTTTCCAAAAGTCGTGATTCATAATGACCTCCTTCAATCATCAAAAGGGGTCATCGGGTCCCGTGAGGGTGATGAACCCCAACGGGACAAACTAAACACACCAGGCTTGACGCACCTGGCACACGAGGCAAACGCTCATGCCGCTTAATAACGGAACGCCGGTCGAAACCGGATTCGGGATTCCACGAAGGGAATGCCTGAACGATGCGGGTTTTGGGTTGGACTTTTTTAAAAGCCCAGCCTAAAACCGACATGCCTAAACTGAAGGATTTCATGAGGTGTCCGGCGTCAACTATCTTGGCCGGTCGTCAATCAATGAACATCCCGTAACCACCAGGGTTACAGGATGTCTTGAAACGACCCCTCAAAACCAAAAGTCCACACCCGCTAGGTCTTTCAAGGCTTGGGCATCGAACGGTACTTCAGCATGTTTACCGTCGTCATCCCGACAGGTCACACGGACTCTCGTGGCAGACGGTTTTCGATAGAGTTCCAGCGCCGAAGCCTGAACATCCGGTTGCAAGGTTTGAAGTGCAGCCTTGTAATCGATGGCACCCTGGCTTTGAAAACGGCTGATCCGCAACCCGGAATGCTCTGCGGCCACGTAATCACCCATCAGCAACACCAACGTGTTTTCAATGGCCGCCTGATTAGCCTCCAAGGTGGTTAGCTCCGCTTTCAAATCCGCAATTTTCACGGCACGGTTGCGATAACTCGCCGCCAGTTGTTGCCATTGCTGCTCCGCATCACCTTTGGGCAAATACAAATCAAGTTCGGGATCCTTAGGTGGCTCCTTTTTGGACTTGACCGCCGACCAGAAATCCATCGCGACAGCGACTAACTCGGTGAGAAAGATCTCATCGCGCTGAATTTCAAACTCGATGTCCTGGCCTTGGTGATAGAAAAACAAAAAGCCGCGCTGTGCTTCGGACACCAGCAGTTGCTGTTGCACCTGGCACCAATACAGTTGATAGGCCTCGGACGCTTCCCGATTCAACAGCACATCCAGAAACGTGGTCTGGTGCGGACATTTGATTTCCACGGGCTCATTCGCGTCGGACAAGCCGTCGAACGATGCCCGCATCAAGGGGTACTGTTCCGACTCGCCGCACAGCGGCAACAACATCAGCTCGTGTTTATCCTCGAAGCGTTGCAAAGCCTCGGGCTCCTGCTGGATCCCGGCGCGGATCAAGGGGTTGTTGTCCAGGCTGGCTTCCAGTACCAGGCCGATTTTTTCAGCCCAGAGCCGCCAAGGGGTTTTGTAAGGCGAGCGGTTCATGACGATGGCCGCTTCACTGGCACTGACGCCTTGTGAACGCCAGTGCCGCCATGCGGTGGACCGTTGCGAAACGTCGACGACGTTCATTGCCAGGCATCCGGCAACTGAATGTGGCAGCCTAACCGCAACGAAGGCACGCCGCGTTGGGTTAAATGCTGTTCACAGCGCTTGGCCCAATGGAAATCGGCAAATAGCAACAACACGGCATCCGCAGTTGGCAATACCAAGCCGCCAAAACTTTCCACCAAATGGTGTAATTCCGCTTTGGAGGGTTTGTCGACCTCTGCCACGGCTACACCCGGTTTAAAACTGCGTTCTAAAAAGCCGCGCCCATGTCGGCGAATCACCGTGGGTGAGTCGTAACGCCGCCAGTCGGTATGACAGGGCAGCCGATTTAACGATTGATCGATTGCATTCATGATCTCTCCTTAACTAAAACTCAGAGCATCATGAATCCCCACACGGGCGAGTCATGACGCCCTGAAGGGGTGGTAGTTGAATGTGACGGATGCTGAAATCCAGCACACATCAGTATGAAAATGGCCTAGCCGATTGCGTGATTAAGCAACAGGACAGCCCTATACAGTGAAATGACTAACGGTTGGCGCCCAAAGCCTGACGCGCCTGCGTCATAGCCATGTCCTTCGCTGTCAATGGCGGCATGGCCGTCGCTTCAGATTGTTCCAATACCGGTGTGGTCCTGGGTTCGACCTCAGAGACCTTGTCCAACTCGGCCAAGGCAAACGTCAGATCGATACCTCTGAACTTCTGATGGGCATAGTCGTAGGCGGCTTTCCAGGCTCCTGCCGCCGCAGTACGTCTAACCAGTTCAGCGACCGCTTTTTGCACCTTGGGATGGATTTGCGACAGATCGATGACACGATTTGCATCAACGCCAGCATCGCCCCCAAAATCGTGATCGTCACTGCCAACCTCTGCTGCATTCAAAACTGTGGCACTACCATCGATCACGCTACCGTCGGCAATATCGTCAAGGGTTTTGCCATCCATTTCCTCGGCGGCATAACCGCATTCCTCCGGAAAGGCTGCCCTGAGCGACGCCGCTTTACCGCATTTGGATAATTGCCCCTTAGGGCGTTTGATCCACATGGCGGTTGGCACTTGCGAGTGTTTACCACCGGCCGAGCTATAAGCCTCCAGCCAGTAGACTTCCTCGGTAAAGGCGCAACGTTTGCCGGCGACGATCCGGTACACAGTAACCGCCACCCATTCGGGAAAGGTCACGGTGACACTGGATTCCTGCCATTGCTCGTTGTCGTCCTTGTAGCGACCGGTAAAGGTTTTGGTGATATCAGGACCCCAGACGGGTCTGTCCATGCCGGCCCAAACACCGGTTCGGGATGCGGTAGTCTGAATTTCCATGATGGACGGCCAGACGGTTTCGACATTGCGGCCTAAAGCGGCACTCCACATCGGTACGATATGCACCGGTTTTTTGAAGATGTCGAGCTTGCGGGCCTTGCAATAATCCAGCGCCATCAGGATGGCTTCCGGGGTTTTCGCCGTGGGGAATGTCACTTCCGTCAATACCTTCCATGACTGCTCCGAAATACCATAGCCTTGCTGGGCTGCCATCGGCATGGGTAAGTCGCGCGACTTAGGTTGATAGTTTCGATTTTGATTGCTCATGGTGGGTCTCCTTATCAAAATGAGAACGCCATGGCCCCAACGGGGATAGTCGTCCCCTTTGGGTTGAAAAGCCGTCACCGCAAAAACGGGTCGGCAGTACGTTAAAATTTACCCGCGCTTGCGGCAGCTCATGAATAGCTAGGTTTAGTTGAGCGGCATATCGGCATATCGGCATACTCGTCATCCCAATCAGCGTCTTCTGATGCCGGGTTCGATGATGAACCGCTTGTAGAGGCGGGCACAGTTGGGCGATCGAGTAGTTGCAACTCATGCACAACCACTTCCGTGCGATAACGCTTTTCGCCGTTCTTATCCCATTGCTGGGTGCGAAGAGCGCCTTCCACATAGATCTTGCTGCCTTTCTTCAAAAGATCGCCGGCGGTATCGGCCAGTTTTTTAAAAAACACGACCCGATGCCATTCAGTTCGTTCCTGTTTGGCGTTTTTTGCATCTTTCCAAACCTCACTGGTTGCCAAACGCACTGCCACGACTTTGCCGCCGTTATTCGGTAAATAGCGAATATCCGGATCGGCGCCGAGACGGCCCAGCAAGATGACTTTGTTTACACCACGATTGGCCATGATGATGTCCTCCTATCGGCCGCGCCCGACAAGTGAAAATAAAACCCACCTGCGCGGCGATGGGTCACATCCGGCAGGCACATTCCCGGCTAGGAATACGCACTCCCAGACAGGATGAAAATCTAAAACACAACCATTACATCAGGCTTGACGCACCTGACACGCCGATGGATAACCACCGTCGCCGCTTAAAAACGGAACGCCGACCGCAGTCGGATCAAGGCAATCCTGAAAGATCAGCCGAGAAAATTAGAAAAACAGGCAAGCAAAAAGCTAACCGATTCAATTGGCAGGCATTGAAACAGAAAAATTTAAGGATGCTCGTACAATAAAGGTCGAATTCGGCCTTTATTGTAAAAAGGCCAAAAAAAATTTGGCTTACGATCATGGCTCATTTATCCAACATGGGAAACGGTCATGTCCGAAACAGCTCCTCAGCCAAAATCAGCCTCGCGTCGCGCCATCAGTCGGCCGATATTTGAGCGCACGTTTAGCATAAACAGCGAACAAGCCATTCGGGTCATTCGTGATAGCTATCACCGGTTGATGGTGTCCTTGTATGCGATCGACGTGATCCTGCGCATCATCGGTCGGGAAGAAACCGTCGATGAAATCGAAAACATCGTCAGTCAGATGATTGCCGAATGCGCGGAGCAACTGCAACTGGAAAAGAGTCGGCTGGAAAAACTCAAAGCCGACAACGGCATCAATGAAACGCCGACCTACACGCACCCTAGGGAATTTGTGGCCAAGATTGCCTCGCCGCAGATTGCGCAATTCGTAGAGTTGATTCGATTGCTGGATCAGTTGATGATCGTCATGGACACTTTATGGCTATGCCAGATCATCTCCAACAAACACTGCATTGCCGCGCGCCTGGAGTGGCAGCAGCGCTTGCAGCGACTGGCCAATAAAATTGTCACAATGGAAAGGCATGCGCATCAGGCAGCTTATGAACAAGGGCATGGAGAGGAAGTGCGACTGGCCCGACAAGAATCTGGACTGTTGGGTGAGCCAGCGAAACTTTCCAAGGAAGATGACTCATCGGTTGATGAGGCCGGTTCGGATAAGGCAGGTGCGCAATGACAGTTAGTGCGGGTGAAATATGCTTGAGTGTTTCGTTATCCGAACAGGAGGCTTGGGATTTGGCGCAATTTCTGAAGCGAACTGGATTTGCTGATTTTCGAAGTAACGCAGTCGATGATGGGGAGGCTTATCCCATGCAGGCCGTGACCCAAATGATCAGAAGAAACCTGGAAGTACATGGAATTAACCCGAAGGAACCTGAGGCCTCATTCACCGATCAATTTTTTGATGCTGTCTTTACTGATTGTTGATAAGTTCAGCTTTTTAATTTCCTTGGCTTTAAAATCTATGGCCTGGGTTTTACCAAGTTCCAGAAGCTTAGCGATTATCAGCTTGTCAGATTTCAATAAAAAATCCTCGAGTGTCATTTTTTTACACGAACGGCATCGACACCACCTTTAGCCTTTTCGGTATGAACCAGTCCCATGACCATAAAAAACGCAATTGCTTTGTTAACGGTCGTTTTGCTAATGCTCGGGTCAGCTTTATTGCACAGATCGAATAAGGTCGTTCTAAACTGTGCCGGATCAGGACAGACGTCCTTTAAGGCCACGGCGTGTTTGTAAATTGTTTTTAGCCTATCGGCATTGTCTGGCAGCGTATTGTATTTTTTTAGCAGGACTTTATAGCCCTCCGCGCTAGCAACGACTTCAGTTTTTTCGGTCGGTTGTATCGGCTTTGCGAGACTGGCTAAATTAGCGTACCGCTTTTGCTGACTTCAATGGC
>MSXO01000053.1 GCA_002083615.1 Proteobacteria bacterium ST_bin11
TATGGTAGGGATGGGCGCTTACGATATCAATAAAGGCTTGGGCGATATTGTAGCGGCTGATCTTACTGAGACTCCTGAGCGTTTACGGCAAGTCGATTTTTTCGCACCGGACGATTTTTCCATATCAGAGCGAGTATTAGTGGGACAAGATTCTTTGCCGATAGCTAAAGCCGAAGATCTAGCAGGTAAATCAGTGCATGTCAGACCATCTTCCAGTTACTACCAGAGTCTGGCGGCATTGAACGAGCAATTCAAAAGTACCGCAAAACAACCGATTAATATCGTTGCTGTGCCGGATGCTATCGAAGATGAAGACTTAATGGAAATGCTGAATGCTGGCTTGTTAAGTGTAACTATAATCGATGATTGGAATGCCAAAATTTGGTCCAAAATCCTGCCGAATATTGCAATGACCGACGTATCCATTCGTACCAATGGCCGTCTGGGATGGGCTTTTCGCAAGGATAGCCCGGAGCTAAAGTCAGCGGTACAAGATTTTTATACGAATCACGTTAGAAAGCATCACCTTATCGAACAAACTATCATTTCGTTCAACAAACGCATTCGACAAATTCAAAACAATACTGACGACGAGGAATGGCGCCGTTTTGCAGGTATGTTAAAACTGTTTGAGAAATATGGAGACCTCTACAGATTCGATCCCCTAATGCTTGCTGCTCAAGGGTTCCAAGAGTCCCACCTTAATCAGGAAATCCGGAGTCCACGGGGTGCGATAGGCGTGATGCAAGTATTGCCATCAACCGGAAAAAGTTTGCAAGTTGGTGACGTCCAGAAATTAGAACCCAATATACACGCTGGCGCAAAATATCTGGATGATTTGATGGCGCGTTACTTCAGAAATGAGGATTTAAGTGAGGACGACCGAACTCTATTTGCCTTTGCCTGCTACAACGCGGGTCCAGGCACCATTAGTCGTTTACGGCGCGAAGCGGAAAAGCGCGGGTTTAACCCTAATCGCTGGTTCAATAACCTAGAAATTGTGGTTGCTGAGAAAGTGGGGTGGGAGACAACCACTTATGTTCGGAATATCTATAAATACTACGTAGCATACAAATTACAATTGGAAATTCAACAACACAAGCAAAACGCCAGAGGGCTGTTTACGCCATAGCGTCGGTTAGGATTTTCCAAAAAGATCTCCGATGAATACTTCAAATGCCGAAGCTAAATTGTTTTTGCCAGGTTATATTTGGTCGTGTCAGCCACATAGCCGGCTATTGGGAGAAAGCAAGACCATATATGGTAGTTGGCGAAAACGTATACCATGAGTTCCGGCGAATGCCGTACGAATGGCACCTTACTACTTGCTTGTTATCGGATTCCTGGAGTTCCGCCTTTAATTGGAGTTGATCGCGTAAGCGGAGGCATGTACCAAAATCAGCATAACAATGGCGATGGTGATGCGTTGTTTTGTGGAATTTGACCTTTTCTGCGGGTGACTAAGTGACCCTTGAGTCATTCCTCAAGTCGCATGCGTTGTTGGTCCGGCAGTTCGATATTGAATATTCAGACCTTTCCAACAAGGCCTGCACCCAGCAAAGCCATCAAAAAAAGCAGCCAATCATTGACGATATGCGCCCCGGTGGATACCCAAATGTTTTTGGTCAGAATCCACGGTAGCGTAAGCACCATGCGGGCGGAGCCGATAATGACGATGCACTGGATCCAGTTCCAGTCGTAGGTGGGCAAGTGGATGAGGCCAAAGATAACCGAGGTCATCACCCAGGTGCAAATGATCGCGCCCTTTCGCCCCATGCCCAAGCTTTTCGAACACCACTGCAAAACAGCCAGAAATGGCAGGAGTGTGATGACTTCCTCGCCGAAAAGTTGGGGGATGGTCTTGGCGAAGAAGACGAGGCGTCCGGCCAAGTCCAGATCGCCTAATTGCGACATCGAACCATTGGCTGTGACCTCGGTCAAGGCGTTGACGATGGCGCCAACGCTCATGCTCACGACGATGTTGAGGAAAGCGAAGCCGAACATCAGTTTCACTTCACGCCCACCCACCTTACCGAAGATCGACTTCCAGTGACCGGGCGCGACAAAAGCCAGCCCGAGCAGTGGAATGGCCGGCATTAATATCGCCGGGCCAAATTCCTTGAAAATGCCGTTCGGCCAGGGAATCGGCAAGACCAATATCGAAAAGCCGATGGCGACCATCGCTACCACAAAGAGCCATTGCCTGTTGGAAATGGACGTTGGCACTCCGTTATAGAACGGGAAGTCGCTCGTAGGATCTTCCAGGCTGGAGAACCGGCCTTGGTTTGTGGCAGTGCTGGGAGTAGAGGATGTCATAAGGAATAGGTTTCTTGGTTTGAGTAGTGGGTCATTTCATCAGAGCCAGGCATTCGTCGGCACTGATGAGCCAAAGGTATTGCTTGAAACGGGATGAGTCTGTTTCGTAGGGGGCGTCACCCAAATAAACCGTGTTGCTCATGCCGAAGCGCTCCATGTCGGCGACGGAAAATCCCCAGCCAATCTGCTCGGCGTAACCAGGGCGCTTTTCCAGTACGTCACCGACTGCGCACACTGCAAAGGCGTCGTTGAGACCCAGTTTCGCGTAGAAGTCCGCCTCGTCCTTCAGTGTCACCTTCGTGGTCTCGGCAAAATCCCGAAAGAAGGCGGCCCGTTGTTCGGGCGATGCGTCCTTGGGGACATATTGAGCCAATTGGTCTTCCAAGCTCACGCCCTTGCGTGCGGCCAGTAGATGGAACTGCCGCTCGTTGCCGTGCCAGCCGACGAAGGCGTCGGCGCGGATGACTCGCGCCCGTCCGGCGGGGAAGATGTAGTCAGCGCAGGAAGAGAAGCAGATGACATCGACCTCGACCACCAACGCCATGTCGCGTACCCAGCGGCCGACATGGCGTCCTTCGACCGTGTCGCCACCACCGGAGCTGATGACCAGCCGGGTGACTTGGCCGCGCGTGATGCCAGCCACGGCGGCGTCGAAGGCCGCGGTGCTGGCCTTGGAGAAGTTGCCGGTGTAGGTCACCGTGTCGCCCTGAACACGCACTTGCGCGGGTTCGGCTCTGGCGCGCTCGATCTCCGGCGGCTTGTCTCCCCCGACCACGGTCGTGCTCGCGCACCCCGCTGCAACCATGGTGCACACCATAAGCGCCATTCGG
Source organism: Proteobacteria bacterium ST_bin11 (assembly GCA_002083615.1). Classification (GTDB taxonomy): domain Bacteria; phylum Pseudomonadota; class Gammaproteobacteria; order Methylococcales; family Methylomonadaceae; genus Methylomonas. The sequence continues at coordinate 3,147 of MSXO01000053.1, forward strand.
GCGCGCTTGTTGAGCCCCTGCATCAGTGTGTCCATTACCAGATTACCACGCGATCTTTGGGGTCGCGCCACATCGGGTCACCTGGCTGGGTGCCAAAAGCCCGGTGGAAGGCGTCGAGATGCAGCAGTGGCGCGATGGCACGCACCGAGGCGATAGCATGGACATCGACCGATACCAGGTACCGCAACCGCTCCGGACGTGCCTTGTAGGCCCAGGTCTGCGTCCATGCCACGAAGCAGCGCTGGTCGGCGGTCAGTCCATCGACATCCGGCATCGGGTTCTTCGCCAAGTAGCGCTGCAAGGCAGCATGGGCGAGCGTGATGCCGCCGAGATCGGCGGTGTTTTCCGTCACGGTCATGGCGCCGTTATGCATCAGGCCAGGCAGGATCTCGTATTGGCTGTACTGATCGACCAGAACGTCGGCGCGCCTCTTGAACTCGGCGTTCGCCTGCGGCGTCCACCAGTCGCGCAGGTTGCCTTGCGGGTCGTACTGACGACCCAGGCTGTCGAAGCCATGGGTGATCTCGTGGCCTATCACGCCGCCGATGGCGCAGTAGTTGGCGGCAGGATCGCCGCCCGGCTTGTAGAACGGCGACTGAAGAATGGCTGCCGTGATATCGATGGTGTTAGTGGTGAAGTTGTAGGCGGAGTTCACTGCAATCGGCGTGGTTTTGGTCGCCACGGCAAAACGGTTGTTGAGCACGGGCTTGTCGACCTGCGCCATGTCACGCTGAAACGCGAAACGGCTGGCGCGCTGCACGTTGCCGAAATGGTCGTCCGGGCGAATGTCGAGCGCGCTGAAGTCTACCCACGCCTCGGGGTAGCCGACCTGAATGTCGATTTTGCCCAGTTTCTCCAGCGCCGCGCTACGGGTCGCCTCATCCAGCCAGGCATTGTTGCGCAGGCGGGTGGCGAATTCGTCCTTGATGTGCCCGACCATCTCGGTAATCTCATGTCGAGTGGATTCCGAAAAATAGCTTTGCACATACAATTGAGACAGCGGGTGATACAGCTGTGCACCGATTTGCTGGGTAACGACGCGTTCCTGCTCGGGCGGGTTTTTCAGGCCCTTGCGCTCCGTCGTGAACGCTTCTTCCTGCAAACGCCACGGTTGTCCCAACTCCGAGGCGCGGCTGGCCAGCAAGAACCAGCGCAGCAGCAACTTGACCTCATCGACTGAACGCTCGGTCAGCATTTTTTGCAGCGCCTTCATGGCTTGGATATCCACCACCTGCACCCGCGCGGGCGCGGCGACGCCCAGCTCGGCCAGGAAGGCGCGCAGGTCAAGCGCCGGCACCAGCGCCTGCGCCTGATCCAGCGTCATGATGTTGTAGGTGTTGGCCGGATCGCGCTGCTGCAGCGGTGTCAACATCGCGCCCGCCGCTTGCTTTTCCATGGTCAGGATATTGGTCGCTTGAGTTTTGGCAGCGTCGATGGGCTCGCCGATGCCGTGCAGCATGGCCACGATGTACATGTGATACAGGTCGCGTAACTTCTGGTGCTCGGGTTGGGCGTACTCGTCCTGTTCGAGCAGTAGCGCGCCGGGTGCCAGCAACAATACGCCGGTGCTACTGTCCTTGGCATCTGGCATGGCCCCGGCCATGATCAGCGGCGAACCGCCCACCGCGTCCTGTAGCCGGCCGGCGAGGCGGCCATAATCAGCCGGCGTGCCACCCGCCGCTGCGATGCGCTGCATATCTGCCTCCAGCTCTGTGATGCCCTCGGCCTCAAGCCGCTGGAGGCCCCGGGCATCACGGCGCGCGTTGTCCATGGCCGCCCGGTAAAAGTCACCCACTTGCTGGCGCGGGCTGCCCTTGGGTGCATCGGTCGTCGCAGCGGCCTCTTTGATCAGGGTCAGCAGCTGCTTGTCCAGATTATGCCCCAGCAGCACAAAACCGCCGACGTCCGGGTCGCTGGGCGCAATTTCGATCTTCTTGAGCCAGTTACCCGCTGCGTAGCGATAGAAGTCCTCGCGCGGGTTGACGCGGGTATCCATATTGGCCGGCGAATAGCCCAATGCCGGCACATCATCCGGATTGGTGTCGGCAAGCGCCAGAGGACTGGTACAAGCTGCAACAAGAGTTAAAGCAAAAAAGCGATTTGTCATGAAAATAGATGGCCTGGAAATGAGTTGGAAAACTTCAGCGGTATGGCCTATCGGCCAGCGCATTAACTGTAATCGCCATGGTGAATATTGCCGCCGTAATCAAAGTGCAGGTAAAAGTCATATTACATGCGCCACCCGCTTCAAATACAACGCTGCTATCGCCGCTCAATAACATAACCAGTGGCTGCCTTGATATAGGAATCAACGGCCGTTTTCACCGGTATACACAACTGTTATTTAAGTAATAAAAACGCGGCCCTTTTAGGGGCCAAGCTATGGTACCGAAGGAACAATCTTGAAAGTCTTGTTCCTAAATCGGTTCAAGTAACGCGACCGCGATAAGAATGGCGAGCTGCGTTTAAAAAACGTCTTCGTGACGGTCAAAACTTCGGTTTGTTGGCTTCAACCGCATTACAGTCGGCTGCGAAATCGCCAGCACCGCCACTCATGGACAGTTTCCCTGTCAGACGGTCGATGCGAAGCTTGGGTTGGCTTAAAAAATTGATGTGCACCACGCCCGTAATCTCATGGTCATTTATAAAAAGTTCTTCGATGGGGTACCAGCCATTATTGTCACCACTCATGAGCGCAGGCATCATAGGATCCGGGATCCGCATCCGGCCTGTTCCTGATGAAATCTCAACCGTGCTGCCGCCTGAAAATGGACGACGTACTTGTGTCTGCGCGACCCCCATTTTGTTCTCTTTGTTCTTGAAGTCATATTGATTGACAGTGGTGCTTTGTGTACCCATAACCGTTCCATTGCCATTGCAAGAGAGGGTCAGAGACTCTGCGGATGCCAATACTGGAAAAAATAAGACTAAGGCAAATTTGCTTCTTTTTAACATGTTCACTCCCGTTTGAAAAAATAGTTACCGCATCGAAAAAAAAGCGCTTGTAGGGCAACGCATAATCTGTTTTCTATTGCCGCTATGCGCAAATTTCACCATCGGCCATCAGCGACAGATACAGTTTAACGTCCTGGAAGCCATATGCAGGAGCATAGGGCAAATCGCGCACGAATTTTTGCTCTGGCAAACCGGGCGCATGCTTCGCCTAAGTGTTAGCAAACGAACCGAATTCGAGCCTTCGATATATGGTGACAGCTGATGGCGCGCCCTTCCATATCCCGGAGCCAAGATTGCAGGTAATAAGTAGTTTGGCCCCTTTTCTTGTTTTACAAAGCAACGGCTTTTAAAGTCAATGGTTCATCAACCAAAGCGTAAATTGTATGATTCAGTCGCACAAGCCAGAGCGTCGATCATCATTATTTTGAATTGTATGACTTCTTACGACATTACTCTAGCTTGAGCCTGCAAACACTATCTCAAGCCTGTACCGATTTCTTGCCTTCGGTTAAATAGGCAGCATAACCAACGGCAGGGATTTCTTTTTGAATCCTAGCGTTTTGTTTACTTTTTTGGGGCCCCCTCTCTATGGCCCATTACGATGATTATTATGAGCCGAAAACTGATCCTACTTTCCTGGCTGTTAGTCTTGCTGGCCGCTGTCTCCTGGCCGATACCGGCAATGTCCCGAGAAGCCCATGCCGCCGATTTGACCAAGCTTGCCGAACGATCGCCTAAAGAGTCGGGTGTCGCCATGCCGATCGAGCTCATGAACCGGCATATTTTTACGATTCGATCGAGCGCGATGGGGTATACGCAGGAGGAACGGGCGATTTCGATCAAGCAGCGCATCGCAGCAGCGATGGAAAAAGGTGGCGATGACAAGATATCGATCCGCCCAGCACCGGATGACGGACGAATTGTCGAGCTGAATGGTTTGGCCGTTTTTCAGGTCAGGGCCAGTGATGCTGATCCACTAACCGGCGAGACGACAGACGAATTGGCCCATAACGCATCTCGGAACCTGGAAATTGCCGTGCGTGAAGCACGTGAACAGCTCAATCCTCAGGTCATTTTGCGAGGCGTCGGTTTGTGCACGCTGGCCAGCGTGATTTTTATTCTGGCATACCGAATAGTCCGCTGGGGCGAATGTTGTCTTATAGGGCACTTAAGGCACTGGCTGGCCACCCACGAAGCCAAACTCACACTCACGATGCAACCTCAGATGGCGGTCAATTTTGCCATTTTCGGAGTTCGTCTTGTCAAATGGACGCTCATGATTACCCTTGGCTATGCATGGGCAACCTTCAGCTTGCGCCAGTTTCCATATACCCGACCGTGGGGAGAAACGCTGAACAGCTATTTGATTGATACTATCGAGAGCATATTGCTGGCTATTGCCGGCGCGCTACCTGGATTGCTGGTCGTGTTTCTCATCGTGATTGTCACCCGTTACGCCGCACAAATGCTGACGCTATATTTTTCCCGGGTCGAATCGGGAGAATTCGTCTTACACTGGCTGGATGCGGAAACGGCTAAGCCGACGCGTAAAATCAGCCAGACGCTGCTATGGCTATTCGCTTTAGCTATGGCCTACCCTTATTTGCCGGGCAGCCACACCGAAGCGTTTAAGGGCCTGAGCGTATTAGTCGGCCTGATGCTGTCCATTGGCGCATCCGGCGTCGTCGGACAGGCGGCGAGCGGTTTGATTATGATTTATTCCCGTGCTCTGCGCGAAGGCGAATACGTCAAAATAGGTGAGATAGCGGGGGTGGTCACCTCGATCGGCATTTTTTCGACCAAAATTAAAACTTCCAGCGGCGAAGAGGTAAATATGCCGAACGCCAATATAGTCAGTACAAACACCGTCAATTCGTCGCGACTGGCCGAAGGCAGGGGCTTGGTGTTGCACACGTCGGTGACCATTGGTTATAACTCGCCTTGGCGACAGGTTCATGCCATGCTGCTCAGCGCCGCCAAGCGCACGCCCGGCGTTTGCACCAATCCCAAGCCGTATGTCATGCAGACAGCACTATCCGATTTTTATGTGGAATACCGACTGTGCCTGCAAATAGAACGCCCCGAAATCCGGCGGGCCACTCTGACCGCGCTCCATGCCAATATTCAGGACATTTTCAACGAGTTCGAGGTGCAAATCATGTCACCGCATTACAAAGCCGACCCTGCCGATAAGGTGTGTGTGCCAAAAGAGCAATGGTTTGCTGCACCCGCTACCAAGGTAGATGGACACGAAATGGATTAGTCCCTTTCCAAAAGACAGCCGCCTATATTAAGATCGAAAATTTAGCCAGCACCCTAAATGGCCGGTTTTGAGCCTACATCTAAGGCCGAGCCTGCAAAATTTTAGAGCGTTTCCAACTCTATTTTTACCTTTTTACCGAGCGCGGCGGCAGCGCTCACTATGGTAGTCAAGGTTAAACTGGTATCTTCTTCATCCAACAATCGATTAAGCGAAGCTCTGCTGGTGTGCATTTTTTTGCCATCGCTGTTTTACTGAGTTTAAGCGCTGACATGCCTTCTGATATTTGCCAAGCAATGACCCGTTTGGTTGCTACCGTCGTGACTTCCTCAAGAATAGCTTCCTCGCTCAGGAAGCCATCGAAGTCGTTGCCGATGTGAGAACTCTCTTCATGTTGACTGTTAATTGCTTACCTCATAATGCTTTTTATCGGTGCTTTGCCAAATCGATTGCTGGCTTCGGTGTTTTTTGACTTTTCTTAATAAAGCCAAGCAGCAAAATCATCGTATGTTTGTCGATAACAAACAGAACGCGAACTATCCGGTTGTCCAACTTAATTCTAACCTCCCAAATGTCGCCTTCGATATGATCAACTAACGGCATACCGAGAGATCAACCGAATTGCACCGTTTTAATGTCTTCGCCAATCGTTTTTCTATCGTGGGCAGATAACTCTTCCAACCATTCTCAAACAGGTTCGCTGCTGGCTTCAGTTGCAAAAAATCTAACAAAAAGCATTGGATTGTTTTTGTAGCGTATCAAAATAGATACACCGCAGCGACACTATTTTCTGCCGCTCGGCGTCGGATCCAGCCAGTAGCGTGACAATAAATCTCCTTAAACAACCTTTAGGAGTTCGTCATGAATCCGGAAAATCCAAGCAATCGACACACCCCCTGGAACAAAGGCAAGTTGATCGGCCAGAAGTCACCCCTTAAATTGAAGGAAATTTGGGCCATTCGTATTCGGTTACAAATGGCGAAAAACACTCGCGAACTGGCGCTCTTCAATCTTGCCATTGATAGCAAGCTCCGGGGATGCGATTTGGTCAAGCTTAAAGTCTGCGATGTGGCCCAAGGAGGTCGAGTGTCATCACGCGCAATGATCATGCAGCAGAAAACACATCGACCGGTGCAATTTGAGATTACAGAACAAACCAGGGACTCGTTAGCGAATTGGATTAGTCAGATGCAACTGAAGTCTGATGATTACCTTTTCTCAAGTCGAATTCACCATTCGCCACACCTTTCGACGCGGCAATATGCCCGAATAGTTGAGCACTGGGTGACGTCCATTGGTCTAGACCCTGCGGCATACGGAACTCATACCATGAGACGGACAAAAGCGACCTTAATTTACCGTCGGACAAAAAACTTGCGCGCCGTTCAATTATTGCTGGGGCATACCAAGCTAGAAAGTACAGTGAGATATCTCGGCATCGAGGTTGACGATGCTCTAGAGATTTCAGAGCAGACTGAAATTTAAAACTAATTAAGGTAGCAGTCGTTTTATTTGGCTGCTACCAATGAACACTTTCATTTGGCTTGGGTAAGGCGGATGGATTTTGGCACGAGCGAGGCAGTGATAAGGTCAATTTGCTCGCCGAAAACCGGACACTCAATTGGGTACAGAATGCCCTAAATAGTTGAAATTGGATAGTGACCTCGACCGGCAGGTAACTGGCCGCCATGAGCCGAACGCTTGGGATTTTTCAACTAAGCCCAGGAACGTTTTCAATATAAAATGCCCATCGATATCAACCACGCAGTGATCAAGGAGTCAGGCCAATTCATCGCGTGGCGAGAGTATTTCCAGCCTTGAAATGCACATTGTCCATATGATTAGTTGAAAACATAGGGTAGTGATACCCGACACTAGCGAAATGATCCCGTTCTGATAACTAACAATCCTTTTCAGATTTGTCTGTGAATTGCCCCTTGCGAGCATCCCGATTGCATTTGGCACGATGATAGAGAATGTTCTGTGCCGCTACTACCTTGTCTTTTTTACCAAGCCAAGCCGCTAAAGCAGGTTGCTGGATGGCTCGACAAAACGAAAAGCTCAATGCCCAAGGCAACTGCGACTTGTATCGTACATTCATGGCATTCAATCGAGCCGAGGCCAGTCCGGCAGCTTGGCCGCCTGACAAGAACATAATTCCCGGCACCGCAGCAGGTACGGCGCGCAAAAGACAGCTCAGCGTGGCGTCGGCAACGTCGTGAAGCGTTGCTTGCTGTGGGCAGGCCAGCCCTGGCAACAGCATATTCGGCTTCAGAATCATGCCCTCCAGCAAAATCCCTTGACGATAAAGCTGGTTGAAAACCGTGTGCAGGACTTCCTCGGTCACCTCTCGGCAGCGTTCCAGGCTATGCCCGCCGGCCATCATCACTTCCGGTTCTACAATCGGCATCAGTCCCGCTTCTTGACATAGTGCGGCGTAGCGAGCCAAGGCGTGCGCATTCGCCTCGACGCAGCCGCGACTGGGAAGGTTGTCAGACACAGTTAAGACGGCCCGCCACTTGGCAAATCGAGCACCCATTTGCACATAGTCGGTCAAGCGTTCGCGCAAACCATCCAGACCTTCGGTTATTTTTTCCTGAGGATGACCGGCCATGCCTTTTGCGCCAATATCGACTTTAATGCCTGGAATAATGCCCGCCTCGACTATAAGCTTAACAAAAGGCGTGCCGTCATCCCTGCTCTCCCGAATGGTTTCATCACAAAGAATTAAGCCGCTAATCGATTCAGCCAAACCGGGGGTGGTGACTATTAACTCCCGGTAGTCATGCCGGGCCGCTTCGGTTTGGGGTATCGCCAAGGCAGCAAAGCGTTTATTACAGGTTGTGATGCTTTCATCGATTGCCAAAAGGCCTTTGTCATCCGCGACCAGCTCGCTTGCGGTATCTATCAGCATTTGTCTATGCATGAGCGTTTTTTCCATTTTCAAATTCCGAGTAACCATCTGTATTGCTGTGTCCGGTTGCGGCGCTATAGCTCACCATTTTTGCCCTTGATGGCACGAACGGAATCAAACACTTACCGTTCATCAGCGCTTCCCTAGCCGGCTAGCGTTGGCTTGATCGCATGACTGAGGCCCCCTTGAGCGGCCGTTTAAGCAGCGGATTATCGTAAAGATAAATCTGGCGGACAGACAGGTAATTGGCGGCGCGCCAGTAGGTGTCAATGTTGGCTAGTGATGTGTTTGACGCTGACTGCTTCGTTGTGTCGTTGATCATTATTCATGCCTATTTATTCCATTTGAATTACACGCACATAAATTCAGAACTACCAATTTGCTGCCAATAATCGTGCAATGCCGTTTGGGCGTATCCTAGTTAAAGGTCAGCGACGTGTTTAGTGCCAGACCCTGCTAAAAAATACCTGCTTAACAGGCTAATCACAAAATCAGTCAGGGTCGGTTCGATACCACACCTAACAAAGCGTGTATTCAATAAACCGTTAAAGTCAAATCAACTAGGTCGGCATTTAAATGAAAACTTCGGTTGTTGTTTTGAGGCAGATGGTGAGTCGATTGAGACGGACTGAAATGGGTTTGCAATTATGCGGTTCAGAATGTTCTGCAGTGAAAGTTCGGCAGCGCACAGACTCAACCTCCATTTGACTATATTTTCACCTACCGTATACCTAGAAAATATATTCAATTCAGCAAGTTTCTGGAAAGCTCTTAGTTTTAGATAAATTATTCATAGTGGCCCGGAATCCAAGCGAAACCGTCCATATTTAATAAAATCGCAATAAACATCCGTCCCTACAGCATTCGAAAATGAAGCTGTTATTCAGATCGAAGAGACAATTATGTACAAACCTATTTTTTGTATCTGCCAGGACATGCGGCAGACCGCGACCATTGTTAATAATCTAAAAATGGCCGGAATTTCCAGTAACGAAATATCCCTATTATTCCCAGATAGTCCCACCCTGCCCCAGCTCCAACCGAATGCCGAAACACTCGATCAGGATGTCTTTGGTTTGGAATGGGCCAGCAAAATCGATAGCCTGGATATCCCGGGCTTAGGCCGCTGCGTCGCCGCCGGGCCAATTATGATTGAATTAAGTCGCACACCTAAAGCCGACCAGGTGGAAGAATTAATTGACGCATTGATCGGCGTCGGCATCCCGGCGCATGAAGCCAAACACTACCAATCGAAGATCAAAGCTGGGCGCACGCTGATTGCTGTCAATACGGCAACCGCGGAAACGCGTGACGCCGCGAACACCATTTTTCAACAGGCTGAAGCAGAGGACATTTCTTCATCTGAAGAAGTATCGCTGAATAACTGATATATCTCTGTGACAGTCCCCCGCCACTCATTCCAAGGATTTTAATTATGCACAGCATTGAAACGATCGATAGCCTACTGATAGACGAGCTTGCGGCCACTGAGACTTATAGTCAGGTGTTAAAAAAACTCCGAGAAGCGGTTTCGCTCGGTGATTCGGAATTATTACTGCCGATCTTCGAAGCACATAAAGCCGCCATTTCCAGTCTACAGACGCTAATTCTGGAATTGGGCGGCACACCGGTCAAGGACTCTGGTGTAAGGGGTTCTTGGACCAGTTTGATTCAAGGTGGCGCCAACGCCTTCGGTAGACAAGCGGCGCTTAAAGTATTGCAGGAAGGCGAGAAGAGCGGTCTAGGGGACTACGAAAAGGCCCTACTGGATCAGAAACTTGGATCCAATATCCGCAGCTTAATCCTGCTCAAGCTGATCCCCGCGCAACACGCCCATATTTCCACATTAGAAAAAATGATGAACTCGTTGGCCGCTTAGAAAACATAAGTAACCCAACAGTACGATGCCTTCATTTCAGCCCCTAGGAACTACAAATCATGCTTAACACTATTCCTGATGTCATCTTTAAAACCCGCGTCCGCGACGAAAGTGTCGGCGGCGAGAACCCATTTCGCTGGCAGGATGTCAGCAGCGACGAGATTTTCAAAGCTAAGTCCGTCGTGATTTTGGCGCTCCCCGGCGCATACACCCCTACTTGCTCAAACAAGCATTTGCCTGGCTTTGATGCCAAGTACCAAGAACTGATCGCGCTTGGGATTGACGAAGTCTATTGCCTGAGCGTCAATGACGCCTTTGTGATGTACCAATGGAGCCTGCACCTAAACATCGCCAATGTAAAAATGCTGCCGGACGGAAACGGCGAATTCACCAAGGGCATGGGCATGCTGGTCACTAAGCACAACGTGGGGTTCGGTAGCCGGTCATGGCGCTATTCGATGTGGGTTGAAGATAAAAAAATACGGCAAATTTTTAGTGAACCGGGTCATATCGATGAATGTTCCGACGATCCGTTTGGGGTGAGCGATGTCGACAACATGCTGGCTTATTTGCAGAATCAAAAATGAGCCCAGCCAGCACCGAGTATGACTATGATCTGTTTGTCGTCGGCGCCGGCTCCGGCGGCGTGCGCGCAGCCAATGCAGCGGCTGGCCAAGGCGCGCGCGTGGCGATTGCCGAAGTCCGCCATTTCGGCGGCACTTGCGTCAACCTGGGCTGCGTGCCCAAAAAGCTGTTGGTTTACGCCGCACAGTTTAAAGACGACTTCAGCGCGGCAGCCGGATTCGGTTGGAGGTTGGACAATGCGTCCTTCGATTGGCCCAGCCTAATCGCCAACAAAAACCGAGAAATCGAACGCCTGCAAGCGGTCTATCAACACCACCTGCAACAATCCCGAGTCACTATTTTCAATGGCAAAGCCCAACTGCTGGATGCGCATACCGTCGCCGTCGCCGGCACCCAATGCACAGCCAAACGCATTTTGCTAGCCACCGGCGGTTGGCCATTCGTGCCGGATATCGCCGGTAAGCAGCACATCGTCACGTCTAACGAGCTGTTTTCTCTGGCCGAGCTACCGGTACGCATCGTAATTGTCGGCGGCGGCTATATCGCGGTCGAATTTGCCAGCATCCTTAACGGGCTTGGTGTGGACACCACTATTTGTCAACGCGGCGAAAAATTGCTGGAAGGATTTGACGATGACATTCGCGACTTTCTCGCCGCAGCACTGCGTAAACAAGGCATTAAGATTTTGTTTAACTGCGATGTCCAAGCAATTGCCGCAGATGGCAACGCCTTTACGGTCAGCTTGCTGGACGGCAGTACCATGACCACCGACTTGGTAATGTACGCCACGGGCAGAACGCCCAATTCGCGCGGTTTCGGTCTGGAACAGCTGGGCGTGGCTCTGGACGACAAGGGCGCGATCATCGTAGATAGCCACTATCAAACCAATCTGCCGTCTATCTATGCGCTAGGCGATGTCACCGACCGGGTGAATCTCACACCGGTAGCGATAGCGGAAGGCGAAGCGCTGGTTAGCAGTCTATTTGCCAAGCAGGCCCGGCCGGTGGATTACGATAATATTCCGACCGCCGTGTTTTGCCAGCCCAATATCGCCAGCGTTGGTTTAACCGAAACGCAAGCACGGCAAAAACATGCGGATATCGATATTTATAAAACTGAATTCAAGCCCATCAAAAACACCTTGTCGGGTAAGGACGAAAATACCCTGATTAAAATGATCGTGGCGCGCGAGACGGACCGAGTGATCGGTTTACATATGATAGGCGCGGATGCCCCAGAGATTATCCAGGGCATGGCCGTGGCAATGCGTGCCGGAGCAACCAAAGCCATCTTCGATTCGACCATCGGCATCCACCCCACCGCTGCCGAAGAATTTGTCACGCTTTATAAAGCCCTAGCTTAGCCCGCCCTGGCCATGGACGGCAGAGCGGGTCTCTGACAACTTACTTAATCTCGGCTTCGCGTTTAGTTTCCGTGTTCAGGTTTTGGTACGCATGCTGTCCCAGCGTTCCGTCATTCCCGGCGTCGACTTGGTCGAAGGTTTGCAATAAGTAAGGAAAGTGAGCTGCTCTGTTTTAGTAACGAGGTGATCACCATTCACATCAACAAGGGCAAGTGGCGGCCATTTGCCGGCGCAAATTCTCGGTCGGTTCATAGACAAAACTTGCTCAGTGTTTCCTCGGATCACGCCCGCGCCGACTTGGACTTTCAACGGATTAAGCACAACTGGCGCCCCCAAAATCAGGTCAGCGCGCGAGCGGTCGGTTAAAAGAGCTTGGCTTGCAGCTAAATATCTTTTAACAGCAGGTTTCGGTCGGATTGGTCGATGGCGTTTTTGAAGTGTTCGATAGCGTCGATCAGCAGCGGCTCCTGATTGCTTTCAGGCAATTGGTTTTGCCCACATTGTTCAAGGGTGTTGATGACAAAACTGATAGTCAGGATATGAATATCCAGCGCCGGTAAATAAACCTCGTCGCTGTCGTCCGATTCTTTCAGTTCGGCGATAAGGTGGCTGAGTACTAATTTGGCTAGCACCTCCTGAACGATCGCAATGGGTATAGCCAGCTTGCCGGCAATATCGGCGGCGCTCAAAGGCGCATGCAATTGGCTAAAGTTTTTGACTATTAGATGCATAATTTGCAGCGCTACAAGCTTTTTCAACGCAAAACTTAGATGGGCAAAGCGGTTGTTATTGCGATAGGTTTGATAGTTTTGGGTAAAAAACGCCATCTCGCAGCCGAATAACACGATCATCCAACAGCTTTGCAGCCAAACCACAAATAAGGGAAGCGCGGCAAAGCTGCCGTAAATGGCGTTATAACTCGAAACGCCGATTTGCAAACTTAAATATGCCCATTGCAGCAGATGATAGCTAAGACCTGTCACCACGCCGGCAAAAATACCGGCCTTAACCTGTATTTTATGATTGGGCATAAAAACATAGGTAAAAGAAAACAAAGTGATCATTAGCAACACCGGCGACAAACTGAGGGCTTTGACCACTAGCCAACTGGCGAATCCCGGCAATTGAATCACGGTGATAAACCAGGTGATCTGCGTACTAACAAAGACGCTGATGCTGCCGGCCGCTATCAGCAATACCGGTGCCAACAACATCAGCGACAAATAGTCGCTAAATTTGCGGCCCATAGACCGGCTTTTGCCAATTTTCCAGATGTAGTTAAACGATTCTTCTATATTGCCTATCAAGCTGATAATGGTCCAAAACAGCACAACAATTCCTATCCCGGCCACCACTTCGCCCTTTGCACTCTCCAACAAGTTTTTCGCAAAGCCAATTAGCTGCATTACCAGCGCATCTTGATCGGGAGCGCGTTGCAGCAGTTCTTGCTCCAACATGGTTTCAAAGCCAAAACCCTTGGCAATGCCGAACAACATCGCGATGACCGGCACTATCGACAAAATACTGTACAAGGTTAACGCGGAGGCGCGCAGCTGACAAAGATCAAGACCGAAACTTTGCAAGGACAAAATTAGGATTTTTAAGATCTTGATTGTTTTTCCTTGCACATACGGCAGATCTTGTTCATGCAACAGCCATATATCGTCTCTGACAAATGTCACTAATTTTTGGTACATAGCGGGACTTGGCGGGTGGCGGCAACTGCAAAGATAGAATCCATTCTCCGCCGACAGTATAAATTGAAAAGCAAGTTAGATGGCAATTCGTGGTTTGCTGCCGATAACCCTGGTTACTCAGCTCCGATTAGCCAGCGGCGCTATCCGTGCTTATTGCACATCAAACTGTAAATTTGCCAACCTGGCATACAAGCCGCTTTGCTTACGCAAATCTTCGGGCGAGCCGGTTTCGACGATACGCCCGTGATCCAATACCACGATACGGCTGACTTTATTCACCGTAGCCAGACGGTGCGCGATAACCAATGTGGTGCGCCCTTGCATCGCAGCATTTAAACCTTGCTGAACCAGTACTTCCGATTCCGCGTCAAGTGCGCTGGTGGCTTCGTCCAGCAACAACAATGGGGCGTTTTTCAAAATAGCGCGGGCAATCGCAATACGTTGACGCTGCCCGCCGGATAAGCGCGTACCGCGCTCGCCGAGAAAGGTTTGATAGCCATCCGGCAAGCGCTCGATGAATTCCGCCACTTGCGCCAATTGCCCAGCCGCGATCACATCTGCATCGCTGGCACCGGGCCTGCCGTAACGAATATTCTCCAGTGCGGAAGTCGAGAAAATCACCGCGTCTTGCGGCACGATAGCAATTTTGCTGCGCAGCGCCTGCAAAGATAACTGACGAATATCCTGGCCGTTTAAGCGTATGACGCCATGCGTAACATCGTAAAAACGCAACAGCAATTGGAACAAGGTGGTTTTGCCGGCACCGGACGGGCCAATAAAGGCCACACTCTCCCCCGCCGCTATGCTCAAATCGATCCGATCCAATGCGGCGGTTTGCAAGCGCGACGGATAACTGAAGCTGACTTGCTGAAATTCGATCTCCGCTTTATCGCCGTCCAATATGGGCAGTGGTTCAGCGGCATCGACTATCGCCGGTTCGGCATGCAGCAGTTCCAGCAATCGTCCAGTCGCGCCGTTAGCACGCATCACATCGCCCCAGACTTCCGCTATGGTACTGACACCGCTCGATACCAGCGTGGCGTAGAGTACGAAAGATGCCAGTTGCCCACCGGTCATAATGCCGGCGTTTACCTGGTTGGCACCTATCCACAGCACGAAAATAATGGAACCCATCACGGCGGTGATCACAATGACGGTTAACGCGGAACGAAAACGGCTGCGGCGAACAGCGGTGTGGAAACTGATTTCGGCGCGCTCGCTGAAGCGGTTCGCTTCCCGGTGTTCCTGCGTGTAAGCTTGGACGGTAGGCACAGCATTGAGAATCTCGCCGGCCAGCGCTGAGGCGTCGGCGATCTTGTCCTGCGACTCGCGCGACAACTTTTTCACTTTCCGGCCCATTGCCAGAATCGGCAAGGTTAGCAAGACCATCAGCCCCAAAATCAGCGAGAACAGATGCAGACTGGTCACCGCCAACATAATCATGCCGCCGACAAACTGGAATAAACTGCGTAAGCCCATGGAAATCGAACTGCCCACCACGGTCTGAATCAGCGTGGTATCGCCGGTCAGCCGGGATAAGACTTCGCCGGTTTGCAAGGTTTCGAAGAACTGCGGAGACTGGCCCAAAACCCGCTGATAAACAGCGCTGCGCAAATCTGCCGTCACCCGTTCGCCGACCCAACTGACAGTGTAATAGCGCGCAGCGATCGACAAAGCCCACAGACAAGCCAAACCAAATAAGGCTAGGAAATGTCCGTCCATACTGAGCGAACCTAACAAACCGCCCTGCTCAGTCTGTCGATTCCCAAAACCAAAATCGATCAGGTCGCGGAACGCCAACGGCACTAACAGAATCGTCGCTGAACCCAGACACAGCAGGCAAAAAGCCAGCAGCATTCGAGCGCGATAAGGACGGATAAACGGCCATAGCGCTTTTAGAGTCGATACTTTGCGGGTGGAATCGGCTTGCTTAGAACGGGAGACAGGCATCCCAGTACCTCCAGTGTGAGGGGTGTGACTCGGCGCGATATAGATGGCTGAAAATAAAAAACCCGCTAAGCCTTACGGCTAGCGGGTTTTTTGAATTTCTTTGTCTACCTCTTGAAGGTAGATGGTACCGAGGGTCGGAATCGAACCGACACTCCTTTCGGAACCGGATTTTGAATCCGGCGCGTCTACCAGTTTCACCACCCCGGCAAAGAAAGCGGCATTATACTGAGATTTTCAGAAATGCCAAACAATTTTTTAAGCGGCCAAGGTCACGGCTGCTTTCAGCTTTTTCATGGCGTTTTGTTCCAATTGCCTTATGCGTTCTGCCGAGACTTGGTAGCGATCCGCCAACTCGTGGAGCGTCGCTTTTTCTTCGACCAACCAACGGCTAGCCAAAATATCGCGACTTCTGTCGTCAAGCCCCGCCATGGCATCCATCAACAATTCTTCCTTACGGTCTTCCCAGTCACTGTTCTCCAGCAATAGCGCAGGATCGGCGCCATGCTGTTCTAAATAAGCGATGGGTGCTTGCGCCCGGTCTTCGCTTTCGTCGCCGCTGGGCTCAAGTCCAACATCGCGACCATCTAGGCGTCGCTCCATTTCGTAAACCGTTTTGACGTCGACATCCAGATTTTCCGCAATCGCTTCTGCGTCGTCTTGGGACAAGTAACTCAAGTCTTTTTTGAATTTACGCAAATTAAAAAACAGTTTGCGCTGTGCTTTAGTCGTAGCGACTTTAACGATGCGCCAGTTTTTAATCACATACTCGTGAATTTCGGCTTTGATCCAATGCACGGCAAACGACACCAGACGCACACCCATGTCCGGGTCGAAACGTTTTACCGCTTTCATCAAGCCAATATTGCCTTCTTGCACAATATCCGCCAGTGGCAAGCCATAACCGGCATAGCCTCTGGCCACATGCGCCACGAAACGCAAATTGGACATCACCAGCTCGCGCGCGGCGTTAAGGTCGCCTTCATCGCGGTAACGCAGAGCCAAGTCCTGCTCCTGCTCGACGCTGAGCTTGGGCATTTGGGCTATCAAGCTTAAATAAGAATCAAAGGTCCCAACCGATAAATTGATCGGTAAAGCCAAGCTGTTGTTCATATCACCCTCGTTTCCGGTGGAATAAATTAACGATGGCCGAATTTTAGCACTCGATCCGCAAGAGTGCTAATAATTTAGTAAAAATCATTTAATACAGCAAGTTACACTGAATTTTTGGTCAATTGAAAGGCAAAATCGAAAAGAGATGCCGCCTTTACGAATTCCGGCCAAACTCGTTAAAATGCCCACTGAGCCAATATTCGCCGCCCTCCTCATCACAACCACAGCCATTTACTCGAACATGTCAGCTTCCGATAGCCCAGTTTCATCCAACTTTATCAGACACATCATCGCCGCCGATCTGGCCGCCAACAAAAACAACGGCAACGTCGCCACTCGCTTTCCTCCCGAACCCAATGGTTATCTGCATATCGGTCATGCCAAATCGATATGCTTGAATTTCACGCTAGCCGCTGAGAACAATGGCACTTGCAACCTACGCTTCGACGACACCAATCCGGAAAAAGAAAGCATCGAATACATGGAAGCCATCGAACGCGACGTGCAATGGCTGGGGTTTAAATGGGCCGGCAAATACCACGCCTCCGATTATTTCGAGCAGCTTTACGCCTATGCGGTGGAATTGATTCAGCAGGGCGACGCGTATGTCGACAGCTCTACCCCGGAGCAAATGCGTGCCGACCGCGGCACCTTGACCGAACCCGGCAAGGAAAGCCAGGATCGCAGCCGTTCCGTCGAAGAAAACCTCGATTTGTTTACCCGTATGCGTGCCGGCGAATTCGCTGACGGCCAGTATGTACTGCGCGCTAAAATCGACATGGCCTCGCCCAACATCAATATGCGCGATCCCACCATCTACCGCATTCGCCGCGTTCATCATCAACGCACGGGCGATGCCTGGTGCCTGTACCCGATGTACGACTACACCCACTGTATCTCCGACGCATTAGAAGGCATCACTCACTCGATCTGTACCTTGGAGTTTGAAGATCACCGCCCGTTGTACGACTGGGTACTGGACAAACTGCAAACCCCTTGCCATCCGCAGCAGATCGAATTTGCCCGTCTGCAATTGGAATACACCATCGTCAGTAAACGTAAGCTCTTGCAATTGGTTACCGAAAAACACGTCAACGGTTGGGACGATCCGCGCATGCCGACCATTTCCGGCCTGCGTAGGGCCGGCTTTACCCCGGAAGCGATCCGGGATTTCTGCGAACGGATTGGCGTTACCAAAAACGATTCCTGGATCGAAATGGGTGTGTTGGAAAACTGTATCCGGGAGGATTTAAATGAACGCGCGCCCAGAGCGATGGCTGTCTTAAGACCTTTAAAAGTGGTGATCACCAACTGGGAAGACGGCAAAACCGAAACCTATCAAATCGCCAACCATCCGCAGAAACCGGAAATGGGCAGCCGCGAAGTCAGCTTTTCCAAGACCTTACTGATCGAACAAGACGACTTCATGGAAAATCCGCCCAAAGACTTCAAACGCTTGGTCGCAGGCGGCGAAGTCCGGCTGCGCGGTTCATACGTGATTAAATGCGAAGAAGCCATTAAAGACGCTGCCGGCAATGTCATAGAACTGCATTGCAGTTACGATCCCGCTACCTTGGGCAAAAATCCGGAAGGCCGTAAAGTCAAAGGTGTGATTCATTGGGTATCTGAGCAACATGCCCTACCCGCTGAATTGCGCTTGTACGACCGTCTATTCAGCCACCCCAATCCAGACACTCTGGACAATTTCCTGGACGGCATCAATCCCAACTCCTTGGAACTATTAAGCGATTGCCGGGTGGAAGCCAGCTTGGCAAACGCCACCCCGGATACTCGCTATCAATTTGAGCGCACCGGCTATTTTTGTTTGGACTACGTCGATAGCAAACCGGAAAAACTGGTATTTAACCGCACGGTGACCTTGCGCGACAGCTGGGCGAAATAGCCGGTTAATTCATCATGGCCGCCCTGCATTCTTTAATTAGTCATCTTGAAACCCAAACCGGCCAATCGCTGCACAACCACCGCCTGAGCAGTGTCGGCGGTGGCGACATCAATAGTGCCTACCGCCTGCAAACCGCCAACACCGATTGGTTTTTAAAGTTAAACCGCGCCAGCTTGGCGGCTATGTTCGCGGCCGAAGCCGCGGGTTTGCAGGAGTTGGCGGACATAGGGCCGGTGCGGGTGCCCAAGGTGATTTGCTTTGGCGAATTTCAGCAACACGCTTATCTGCTGCTGGAATTCATCGAATTGGGCGCATTAGATAGCCGCAGTGCCAGCGTATTCGGCCAACAACTCGCCTTACTTCACCAAAGGCCGCAAGCCTATTTCGGCTGGCCCATCGATAACACCATCGGCTCCACCCCGCAATCCAACACCAGGCATCAGGACTGGGTGAATTTTTGGCGGCAACAGCGTTTGGGCAAGCAATTGCAATTTGCCGCTGCAAACGGTTACAGCGGCTCACTGCAAACTCAAGGCGAAAAGCTGCTGGAAAAAGTTGGCGATTTTTTTAGCGATTACCGCCCGCAGCCGTCTTTGCTACACGGCGATTTATGGGGTGGCAACGCTGCCGCCGACCAGCACGGACAACCAATAATCTTCGACCCCGCCTGCTATTACGGCGACCGCGAAACAGACCTGGCTATGACCGAATTATTTGGCGGTTTCAGCCGCGATTTTTATGCGACGTATCAAGCCGAATATCCGCTAGATCAGGGCTACCAAACCCGAAAAACCCTCTACAACCTCTACCACATCCTTAACCATCTCAACCTGTTTGGCAGCGGCTACTTAAACCAGGCCAACCGCATGATCGGCCAGTTATTGGCAGAATTAAACTAAACACGTTCAGCGCCGAATCACCGATAAGCCTAAAAACAGCCGTTCGCGGGTATTTTGGACCGTTGGCGTAGCGCACTGTAAAAGTATGGACGGCCCATACCACTCTCATCCGCTAACTGCAGTAAACGATAGCTTTAAGATAGCCGTGCGCGATGACTCAGCGCCATTTTTCCTGCTTATAAAAAGTATTTTTTCCGCCCCAAGCCGGGAAGTTACTACCTGATAATAGCCGTCAAACGTGAGGCTGAAACATCAAGAGATCGCTTGCTATTCGGCCATTTATTACACCAACCCATCGTAGCGATTCCATGAGCAACATCATTAAAATATTATTAGTCGACGACCATGCGGTGGTGCGCGCCGGTTTTCGCATGCTTTTGTCAGTGAGTGGTGATGTCGAAGTCATCGCCGAAGCGGAACGCGGCGAACAAGCCATTCAGCGTTACCATGAATCCAAGCCGGACATGGTCGTAATGGATTTATCCATGCCGGGCATCGGTGGTCTGGAAGCGATTCGCCGAATCGTCGCGCGGGATGCCAATGCGCGGATTTTGGTGTACAGCATTTATCACGAACAGGTTTACGTGCGACGCGCGTTGGAGGCCGGCGCGCAAGGTTACATCACCAAAAACATGGCACCCAACTTATTGATGACGGCGATCGAAAGCATTATGCAAGGCAATCGCTATGCGGAACCCGGACTGCTGACATCCGCTGAGCCACCCTCCGCCAATGCAAAGCATCAAGCGATAATCAACGCGTTCTCTCCGCGCGAGTTCGATATTTTTAGGCTGCTGGCACAAGGACTGACCGTCGCCAAAATTTCCGATCACCAGTGTTTAGGCAATAAAACCATCGCCAACTACGCCACGCAAATTAAGAAAAAACTGCAAGTCCAGACCACCACCGAGTTGGCGCATATCGCCGTCAACCTAAACCTATTCAATCTGTAAGCCGACACGCCTATCGGTTAGCGTAATACCCTGATCGAACCCAGGGTACCGGTTTCAACCGTCACACTGAGACGGGTAATTTTACTGACGCGGATCGCATTCTTGGGTTGCGACGGATCGAAATTGAATTCATCGCCTTCGCGCACCATAAAAGTCCCCACACCGCTCACTTCCAGCAAGGCAATAAACGCCTTACCGGACGGATTTAACAGACCGCGCAATTTCAGATTTGGCACTTTCACGCTCTCTTGGTTGGGCAGAAATCCGTAAGCGCCGGGCGCAGTGCCTCCTTGGGCACCCGCCGTTTCGTACATTAACTGACTGGGCGTAAACGGGTCGCGCAACTGCTTCGACTCCGGCGCAGCCAGCGGCGTGGACGGGGTTTCCAGAGCCTGTGCGGCCACAGCGGCAAGAAAAAAAATCAGGCCGAGAAACGGCTTGAGCGAATTGGTCAAACTCATTTAACGCCCCGATACCAAAGAGAATAAGGCTTGAAAGAATGCGTAGTAAACAAAGCCCACCATCGAGCCGATCACCAAAATCATGACCGGCTCGATCAGAGCCGACAGGCGCTTAATCGCAATTTCCAACAGTTTTTCATAATAAATACCCAGTTCCTGCAGTACCTCGTCCAACGCGCCAGTCCCTTCACCCACGGCCACCATCTGCACTACCAGCGGCGGAATACGCGGATGATCGATACTACGCGCAATATCGCGGCCCTCCAAAATCTGCGTAGACGCGCCCAGCAACTGGTCGACATAAACCCGGTTACCCAGCAAATTAGCGGTAATTTTCAGCGCGTCGAACACGGTGACACCGCTACGCAGCAAAATCGACAATGCCCAGTTCATCTGTGCCATCGAACTAGTCATCAGCAGCGAGCCGATCACCGGCAGCCGCAACAACAGCCGGTCTATCCCTAACCGCCCGCTACGGGTTTGATAAATTAACATCACCAGCAGCAACAGAGCGCCCGCGCCGCCGGCCAGCCAAAAGCCATTTTGGCGCACAAAGTCGGAAATATCGATCAGCAACTGCGTAGACGGCGGCAAGGCTTTACCTTTGCCTAACAGGAATTTGCTGAACTTGGGAATGATCTTCACCACCATAAAAATCCCTACACCTATCGCTGCCACCACCACGATAGCCGGGTAAATCATCGCGTTGATGGTCTGGGCCCGCAGCGCGGCTTTTTTGTCCAGGTGTATCGCCAATCTCTCCATGATTTCGTCCAAATCACCGGTCGTTTCCCCTGCAACCACCAAATTGATCGCCATCTCCGGAAACACCGCCTTGTGCTTGCTCATCGCCGACGACAGCGACTGCCCAGCCTGAATGTCCTTGAGCATCAGGCGCAAGGTCAGATTAAGACGCGGATTGGTCAATTGCGCCTGAGCCAGTTCCAACGCTTGGGCCACCGCCAAGCCGGCATGCAGCATGAAACTCATTTGCCGAAAGAAAAAAATCAACGACGTAGTGGTCACAGAGCGTTGCGAAGCCAACCAATCGGCGAAATTGGCTTGGCCGAAAAAGCCGCTATTGCCGCGCCCCGCCCGTAATGCCAATACCCGCAAGCCACGCTGGCGCAATTGTGAAGCGGCATTACCCACATCGTCGGCTTGCAGCCTTCCGCCAATCTCGTTACCGCGCTCGTCCAAGGCTGTGTAAACAAATTCAGCCATCTCAGCTTACCCCGCTGCTCATGCTGCGCGTTTTATGGACCGCTACGTCGCGCACCTCGTCCAGCGTGGTCATACCCAATAGCACTTTCCGACAGCCGTCTTCCCACATAAAATTCAGGTGCTGGCCAGCGCTGGCTTCCAAGGCTTCCTCGTCGGAACCGCGCGCCACCAAGCGCGCCAAGCTTTCATCCAGCCACAAGGTTTCGAACAAGCCCAGCCGACCGCGAAAACCGCTACCTTGACAAATCACGCAACCACCCGGTTCATAGATCTGCACGCTATCGTCATCACGACCCAGTTCTGCCTGCTCTGCCGGGCTAGCCAAACGCGGCTTGCGGCAATGCGGGCATAGGCGGCGCACCAAACGCTGAGCTATCACCGCCGACACCGTGGAACCGATCAGGAAGGGCTCGCAACCGATGTCGATCAAACGGGTCACGGCGCTCACCGCATTGTTGGTATGCAAGGTAGAAAACACCAAATGCCCGGTCATCGCCGCTTTTACCGCCACATCGGCAGTCTCCGGGTCACGGATCTCGCCCACCATCAACACGTCAGGATCGTGGCGCAAAAACGAGCGCAACGCATCGGCAAAGCTGATCTTCGGCCCGGTCTGTACCTGCGAAACGCCGTGCATCACGTATTCGATGGGGTTTTCCACGGTCATGATATTGATGTCAGGCCGGTTGATTTCCTGCAGCGCGGCAAACAAGGTCGTCGATTTGCCGCTCCCGGTCGGCCCGGTCAGCAACACCATGCCGTAAGGCCGATGAATGACCTTGCGAAACTGCTGTAAGTCTTCATCCATCATCCCCAGATCGGCCAGCGTCAAACCGAAGGCCTCTTGGCCGAGCAGCCTCAGGGTAATCCGTTCGCCCAGCCGGGTGGGCGCAGTCGCCACCCGAATGTTAAACCCCTTGTCGATGGGCCGGGGTAAATGATAGGAAAAACCGCCATCCTGGGGCATGCGTTGCTCGGCTATGTCCAGGCCGGCCAATACCTTGACCCGCGACACCAAAGCCGCCGCCGCGCCGGCGTGGGCCGCCAACGGATAATCACGCAATTTGCCGTCCACCCGCAACCGCACCCGCAATCCCTGCGCATCCGGCAACAAATGAATATCCGAAGCCCGGTAAAAATAAGCCTCGCGGATAATACCGTCCAGCAAGGCCACTAAATCGGTATCGATTTCCGCCGTCACCGCGCCGCTTTGTTCCGGGGCCGATTTACCGGCAAGCGCTTGCTTGATCTTTAACTGCAGCACATCCAGATCGGTCATCACCAGTGGCAGAACCTGACCCAATAAGCGTTGCACCGAATCGATCCCGGCTCGATCACCCGGATCGCCGCAGATCAGCAAGACCTGTGCGCCGTCACTGACCGGCAAAAGTAATTTGCGCTGCACCAGGCTGGGCGGAATCTTTTTTAACAAGGTGCTTTCCACCTGCAAACTATCCAGGTCGACATAGGGCATACCGTATTGCTCGGCCACCGCGCGGTACAGCGCCGATAGGGGAAAGCGATAATGGGCCTGCACCATAGTCAGCAAACTCAAACGCTGCCGCCGCGCTTCCAGACGCAAGCGTTCCAATTGCCCGGCCTCAACCAAGCCGCAGCGCACGCCGGCTTCCAACAGATGTTCGTCACTGATCGCCATACTTACAATGCCAAAATCACTTCAGCCAACAGGATTTGCGGGTAACCCGGCATCGCCAACACCGGCATGCGTTCTACGCTGATCCGCAACACCGCGACCTGAAACGGCAGGCGGTCGAGATCATGAATAAAGTGGTTCAAAGCCAAGTAAGAGCCCTCCACCTCCAAACGTCGCAACGGCCTTTCCAACAACGATCCCGGCGACATCCGCGCGATCCAGCCGGCACTTAGCGGCGGAATCACCGCTTCTGCCGGTGCACTGGCCACAGCTGGCGTTGGGGTCGCCGCCTTGTTTTTTCGACTTTTCCTAGCGCTGGTCGGGGCCGCTGGGGCCGGTACGGCATTCGGGCTGTCCGGCGATTTATACACTTCGTTGATGCGCACGTGAATCTGTGCATCGCGCGCCACTTTAGAAATATTGACGATCAGAAACTGCGAGTCGTTGGGTGCCAAATGTTTTTCCACACTGTCGGACTGCTCCTTAATAGCGGCCAGCACGCGTTCTTGTTCCGCTAATTGGCTTTTCAAACGTTCGACGTCCTCGTCGGGTTCCTCCGGAATCTCAGCAGTACGGACGCGCAAATCCGTGGCTTCGGCGGTCTGTTGCAATTGGCCGATGTCCCGGTTGGCAGGCAGCCAGCGCAACCAGGCGTAACCGCCGATGACGATCACGCCGATAGCCAAGGCCGACAGCCATTGTTCGCGATTACTCAAAAGGGGTAGTTTCATGGGGGTTTGGATTAGAAAGGCGAATGATTTTGCCGTCCGGCTCGGCCGATTTGACCAGCCGTAAGGAGATACTGAAACCGCTGCTGCTCAGCGGACCCTTGCCGAAAGTCACTTTGGGTTCGCGAACCTGCAGATCCCAGCGGGCGGCTGCATCCCCTACCCGCTTAATAAACATCTGCGCGGCGCTGTCGCTGAGCGCCCAAGCCTCCAACACCAGATTTTCGGCTTCGATGCGCTTGTCACTGAGGGGGTTGGGCGGCAGGGTCGGATTGGCTGCCGGACTCCCTGCCGGTTTTAATGCCGACTTATCCGGCTCGTCCAGCCGTTCGATGATCACCTCATTGTCGACTAAGGTTTGCAGCATGCCAAGTACGCCCTTCACCAAATCCATGCGCTCCGGAATATCCTCGTCGTAAAAACGGGCCAGATTTTCCAAGCGGGATTGTTCGGTCCGCGCGCTCTTAATTTTTTCTTTGATCTGGGCAATTTCGGCGGTTCTGGCGTTGATGCGCTTAACCGCCTCGTCGATACTCTGCCAACTGGCGTCCACCTGCTGCTTGTAAGTATCGACGCTGCTTTTACGCACCCACAAGGACAGTTCAGACGCGCCGAGCAACAGCAATAAAGCCAGGCATAAGGCCGCCGCCCGCACCTCCAAGCGATCGTGCAGCGCCGGCAAAGGACCGCCTAATCGCACCCCGACGCAACGCTCGTCGTCGGCCAAGCCCAACGCATGATAGGCCGCCCCCGCCATACCCGGCGAGACCTTATCCCCCACCACGGCATGGGTAAGCGGATGTAACTCCAACTCCAGCATGTGTTCCAAGCTGGCGGCCAACTCCGGTGCCGGCGGCCAACTAGCCAGCCAAACCGGTTCGCGCGGCGGCGCATGCAGGGCATGGTAGCTTTCCAGGCAAATATCCAGCGGCGCTTTGTGCAGATTCAAATAGTGGCGCAGCGTGGTGTAGCCGCTACCGGACATACGGGTACTAAAACCCAAGCCGGGCTGGGCTTCCAATAGCACTGCGTGGGTTTCTGCGCTGGGCAGCAATGCCGCACTGCAACCGGTCAACGGATACATGGTCCGCAACTTGACACCCTGCCGCGCAAACGCATCCGCCCAGCGCCGCAACAAACTTTGATGCACACAACTAATCAGCCAATTAAACGTACCCGGAATATCTTCCACCGCACTCTGCGCCGCCCAACCGACTTCGATGGCTTCATCAGCGGCTTTCAGCCACTCCTGCCCGGTCAAACAGGCATTGAGCTGACTGCGTTTGATATAACCCAGCTCCACTGCCAAATCGCCGAAACGCCGCAAGGAAAATTGCTCCGCCAGCGCCAAGCTGCCGCCGGATTTGCCTTGTTGCATCTCCATCACTGCCCGCGCCTGCTCCTCGGTCATATAGCCTTGACCCACCAGTAAGTGGCCGACCGACCAGCGGGTCACATGCTGAAGCAGCAGCGGCTCCGCTTCCCAACGCGCCAGTTCCACCATCTGCAATAAAGGCCGGGGCTTTCGGGGATTAACAGGTAACTCCACCAGTGAGGAAAACACCGCCGGCGACAACAAAATCGCTGAACCGCCGCCCTGCCAGCCCTGCTTTTTTAACGCCGTCAACACATCGCCCAAACCTTCGGCCATATCCACCTGCTCGGTTTTTGCCTGATAGAGCAGTTCTAAATCCTGATCGGAACGGCGCAACACCGCCGCCCGCAAGGAAAAACCGTCGGTCTCGCAGACCAATAATTGCGACGGCGTAGCGAAAGGGAGAAAACGATTAAATTTCATCGCAGTTGGATGTTATGGGTGAAAAAGATATTGAATTGGCATTCGGTAGTTCTGGCGCTTTCGCTCCTAGGCTTCCGCCTAGCATCTAGAGCATAACTGGCATTGCGGACCGGCCATTCGACTTTCCACGCACATTCCAGCGTGCGAAGACTGGTAGGGATTCGCGCTGTACACCGAGTGAACCGGGACAAGTTTAGGCCCTGGTGTTTTACTCCCCTCTTTGAAAAAGAGGGGTTGGGGGAGATTTGTCGGATAAATCCCCCTCGATCCCCCTTTTTCAAAGGGGGAGGAAGGCTTGAGTCATTGACAAAGGCGGTCCGGCACGGGCATGCATATCGGCCCGCATTGAAAACTAGTAGGGATTCCCATGCGAGAGCGAAAGAACCGGGGCTGAGAGCTATAACTATCAAGGATGGACGCTCCATATAAGTGGAGCCGGGGGACCAATAGGAACGCTGCGCGGCATAGCCTGAAACAGATAGGGTTGGTTAATTGGTGTGTAAGCAATCGGCACTGCCTCGGTTCCATAACGCGTGCAATCGCCGTCGAACCGCTTGCCATCAACGGCATTAGGATTGGCCGGATCATTGCAAACGATGGACAAGGAGAAGTGGCCCATCGTATTCGGCAGAGCTGCAAAAGGCGACGTTAGCGTCAATTGCGAACTGGACGTCAATTGCGCGATTGACGGCAGTACTACAAAACCATCGCTGCCAATCGTAACTTGATCTCCGCTCTTTGTAGAGCCGGCAGGAACAGTTAGAGTTTGCCCAATTGTTACTGCCACCGAAACCCCACTTACCGGCACATTAAGGCTTGTCGCTGGGAACGGCGCGCTCTCTGTTGTACCTATAGCCCCTGGCTGACTATCGTCGGCATAGCTCAACACTAACCGAAGTCGGTTTTGCGCAATCGAAACAGCGCCAGCGCCAATATTGGTAAAGCGAATTGTCACGCTGTCCCAACCTTGGAAAGTCGCGTTGAAATCGAAGGGATTAACCAATGGCGTGACGGCGGCGACGGTCGCTCCTACCGGATAGTCATCAACGGGTGTTGCGCCGTCCGCGACAGAATTAAGTCCGAAGCTTTGCAGTTGAATCTGCGTGCCGTCGTTCAAAAAGCCCCAGCCGAAATTAAGGCTTCCATCATCGTTTTCATAACCGTCTCGGAAGCGTAACTGACCATCATTGTCGGGTAACATCGAAATATACGGGCCGCGCCAACCTGCCAACAACCCGCTATTACTGTCTAAAGCTGAGGTAGTTAGCGCGTTACCGGGAGAGGTACAATCCAAAGCATCGGTAAGTTCGCGCAAGCAGGTTGGCAACCGCCCCATATCCGCCACAAAGCCGCTAAGTGCCGGCGCGTCATTCACTGTGCGGGTCGAATCGCCGACGATGGCGTTGCGGATTAACGCCATGCGGCGCTTGGTTTCGTCGTATTTGCTTTGGTCTTCTACGCCTTCGGTCAGCATCAGCCCGGTGGAGGCCACCAGCGCCATCAAAAAAATCACCAGCAGCATTTCCAGCAGGGTAAAACCGCGCTGGGATCTTCGCCTTGTCGAACTCCTAGCCTGTAGGGTGGATAAGCGCAGCGCAGCCACCGGGATAGGTTTGCATGCGGTGGATGCGCGATGCTTATCCACCCTACACCCTGGGTTCGAAAGCCGGGATGGCTGCCCACGGCGGCGTGTGAGAGCCGGCGCTTTGGCGTGTTTGGGAATGGCTATCGACACCTTCATCGCAACAAACACAGCAAGGTATCGTCGCCAGTACTGGCAATCTGGCAGGAACTGGGGCTTGGGTTGTTGTCGGTTCTATCCGGGCCGATGCTGAGCAGACGGGCTCTGACGGCGTCGTTTAAGTCCAACATTAGATAAGGGGCTTGATAGGCATCGATGATCACCGAGAGGTTATCGATACCGGCATAACTCAGCAGACCGCTTTTGCGTTGCAAATACGGGCCGTTCCAGCCGCGATGGGTATCGGGATTCCAACCACCGCCCAAAGGGTCGACAAACAGCATCCAGAAATTGGCCGGGTGCTGACACCACGTTATCCAGTCGGCTTTATTCGTGTTGTTGACAACCGGCACCGCCGGGGCAGCTGGCCAGGTAGCTGGACGACCGTTCGCAATGGCCTCGTCTGCCAGTTCTTCGCAGTCATAGGCGCCCTGCCCCGGCAAATCGTTACTGCCGCTATCGCGGCGAAACTGCAGCAAAGCCTTGCGGACTTCGGCCATTTCAAAGCGCGTGGCATCTTGGCGACCTTGATCCTGCACACCGTCGTACGCCAGCACCGCCGTGCCGGCCACCACCGCCATTAGGGCAATCACCGCCAACAATTCCAGCAGCGTAAAGCCGGCTTGCGGCCTGATTGTCATAGACTGAGAACCTGCGGCGGCACCATCGCTTGGGGCGACAGCGCGCAACAGCCTGGAAAGAACAAACAATAAACACCTCATTTACTTGCTTGTAAAAATTAAAAACCTAGTCATACCTCGTTCCCATTTATGCCCTATTGGGTACGCTCCCGCGTCACTGCCATTAAGCTAAGAAAAAACACGTCGTTCCGGCAGGGGTTGCCGGAACCCAGAAGCCAAGGACGGCGAAAGCCTTTCACATCCTTGTAATCTGGATTCCGGCACCCGTTAGAGCACGAAGTGAATCCCTGCCGGAATGACGGCTTAACTTAATGGTAGTGACGCTCCCGCGTGGGAATGCATACGGCCTGAACTGCTAGCCACACGCTATGCCCTGCGCATTGAACACTGTATGGGTTCCCACGGAGGACCCTGGGAACCAGAGCAAAATTACCGCACTGCCTGCTTGATCCTGGCTTTAACGCCTGCCGGCAGATTGGCCTGCAAGAGCGGATTGACGACCGGCAACAGTCGCGCCATCAATACATCAATACGCGCGCCAGCGTAAGCTTGGCTACGCAGCACTTCTTCGGCAAAGTTGATCGCGCCGCCGGGATAAGCAGCCAAAGCTTTGTCTATGGTTAGACGAGCGTTGACTTTGTCATCGTTCAACGCTTGCAGGAGCGCCAGTCGATACACCAGACTTTGAGTGGGTGTAAACCGCACCGCCGCCTCGGACAGTACGATTAATTGTTCGCGCATTTCCGGATTTTCCGGATGTCCCGTCAACGTGAATAGCACCGGCACGTAAGGCAACAGCAAGGGCGCGGTGTCCGGAATTTGCTGACAAATATCGATCAAGGCCTGTTCATGCTGCACATTCTGGTGTGCCAACGCGCCCAGCAATGCCATTTCCATGCGGGTATATTGCCATTCGTGCACAACGGCCACCGCAAACGCCAACGATACCAAGCCACCCGCCAAAGCAGCGCCGGGCTTGGAAAGGGGTAAAAGCCAAAATCGCCGTTCGCCGATCGCCAATAACCAAGCCGCAATCCCTAGAAAGTTGGCATGCCATAGCGGGTATTCCAACAAGCTATGAATCGTCAGCACCGCCGCCAGCATCAGTAGCCAAGCCCGCATGCTGTCGCTCGGGTCATCGCCTTCCGCTGTCGTTGCGGCCAATTGGGAGTTGGCATCGCCACTGGCTAACACCCCACGTAGCCAAACTATGACCGCCCCACTCAGCAGTAAAACCGGCAGCAGGCCTAACTCCACCAGCAAATGCATGACGATGTTATGTGCGTGTTCGATGCGGGTGGCTTGTTCCTGGATAAAGCGCCCGGCTTGGTAGTAGGCCCAATCGAATTCGCCGAAGCCGTGACCCAGCAAGGGTTTCTGCAGAAACAAATCCCAGGCCACGCGCCAAATATGCCAGCGCGGAGAAATACCGCTGGCTTGTAACAACATCCGTTCGGCGGCTGTCAATTGCGGAGTGGGCAGCACATCCATAGACCACAAGCCTTGCAACAGCAGATAAGCCATCAGCCCAAAACCCATGGGTTTCAGCCAAGTGCGCCGGTAGCGCCAAGCGATGACGGCCAAGGCCAGCCAATAGAACCAAACGCTGCGCGATGGGCTTAGGCTAAGCCCCAGCGCAACCAAAAAACCAGCCGACAGGAATAGGCCTTGGCGTAGTCTCAGGCTATCCTGCAAATACAATAACGACACGCCACCCAGCGCCAGCAAATCACCGTAATGATTAGGTTGGCCAATGCCGCCCCACAGACCCGCTTCAGCCCAGAGTCGGGCGGCCAGTTCCCGGCACGCGGCCCAAAGCGCCGACGCCAATAAACCGCCTGCCAACCCATTCAGCAAGCGCTGCCGGCCATAGGTTTGCTGCAACAAACCCACCAGCACCATCAACAAGGCGGCCCAGACCAAATAGCCGATGGCTAAACCGGCATGTTGCGCAATAACCTGGGGCAATACCAAGGTTTGCAGCAGGATGAAGCCGGCCAAAGCCAGCGGTAGCAATGTAATGACGGGCACGGCCAGTTGCGGTGTTTTGTGCAGTAAAGGCCAGGCACACAGGCAGGCCAACAGCCCGGCAGCTAGCGCCAGCCATTCCTGATGAAACGACGTAACGGGAAACAGTTGCCAGGGCGCGAACAGTGGCAATAGCGGCAGGGCCGCCAGTAATATAAATGAAGGCTGAAGTGCGGCGAATTTACGGTTAAGCATATCGGACTGTCAAAACGGGTAGTCGATGTTACGGTTAAGGCTATGCATGCCAAGCTAGAGGCTCGCTGCGGCTTTGCAGGCCATAGGTCTCCACAGCGGACTGTGGGGACCGGTGAATGCATAGTGCATATCTAAGTTTGGACTCTGGGTAAAAGCCCAAACTGAGCGCTGCAAAGAGTTCCCACGCCGGAGCGTGGGAACCCGTAAATGTTTTAGGCCGTTACCGGCACTAAGCCATTAGTTTTGTACAGCTGTCGCTAAGTTTTGATCAGCAATCGTACCGTCTGGGGCGATGATGGTCAGCAGACGGGCTTTGTTCAAATACTCGCCATCAACGATATTGCCATTTTCGTCGCTATCAGAACCGAGCAGGAACAAGCCGATGTAGCGGGAGTACTGCTGATTGGGGTCGACGTTGTTCGCTGGATTGGCGGTATCAGTTTTGGCGAAGCTAGGCGCCTTGCCGATAGACACCGAACTGGTTGCGGTACTGGCGGCAGCATCGCTACCGAAGCCCAGGGCGACAACCAAATGACACTCGTCACCTTCCAGCGCATCGCTGTAACGGTTTTGGATGTAGTTAAGACCTGCTGCTAATGGGCCAGCACCGTCAGGATCTGCTGTGGTGGCAGGAATTGCTACAGTATTTGCGTTACAAGCCGCTAAACCGGGGACCACTGCTATGTTAGTAATTGGAGTAGCACTAACATTTCCATCATCAAAATGCTCGGATTCTGCCGCATTGATGGAGTTGAAGCTTTCGTTATGCGCCAAGTTAGGAATTACGCCTGCAGTATTGTTAGTTGCAACCGGGGTAAGCCAGTTTTGCAGTTCGTTGATACCGGCCCGACCCAATGATAAGGAAACATTCGAAGCCGCTGCTCCGGTAGCCCATGCTGCAACCACTCGGTTTCTTGTTCCATCTGTTGTGCTCAATTGGGGTGGGAGTGCACTGATTAACGATGCACCGCTCGCCAAGTTATCCCATTGATTCGGGTAATTGTTGGTGACCGCTTTATATTGGCGAATGGCGTTATCTACTTTTACGTTGGAATCCGCCGCTGCCGCCGCCTGCGCCTTGTCACCCACGCCGTCATAGGCAATCAAGGCACCGACTGCCAACGCAGCAATCAAGGTAATAACCACCAACAGTTCCAGCAAGGTGAAACCCGCTTGACGGTGTTGCAGTCTTTTCAGTTGTTTAATTTTCATACTGTCTTCTCAAATGTAAATGCCGCAACTGCCTCACGCAGCCTCTTGGTCATCTTGCTTTTTATGGTTTTTTGATGTGACCCCATCACACTCGTTTAGCTGTGCGCATCCGTGCGCGGATTAGTCCTAAATTCTTTGTCTTCCTCTTCCTCGTTCCCATTTCTGCCCTTTTTGGTACGCTCCGGCGTCACTGCCATTAAGTTAAGAAAAACACGTCGTTCCGGCAGGGATTCACTTCGTGCTCTAACGGGTGCCGGAACCCAGAAGCCAAGGACGGCGAAGGCCTTTCACATCCTTGTGAACTGGATACCGGCAATCCCTGCCGGTATGACGGCTTAACTTAATGGCAATGACGCTCCGGCGTGGGAATGAATACGCCGCTCTCTAGCCGGTATGGGTTCCCACGCCGGAGCTCACCCACAGGGAATAAATGAGAACCAGAGGCAACCGCAAGCATCAGGCTTGGCTTGGAAACTCGCTATCCACCACAAAGCGGTACTGTTTGCCGCAATGCAAAATCACTTCTTTCTGCCGACGCTTGAGGATTTTTACCTCGACGCGGATTTCACCAAAGCCGTCGTGTTGCAATACTTCGTCCAGCAATTCCATCAGCTTGCTTTTGACGGGTTCGGCTTGCATGTCGTGAAGGTTGTTCGTCATTTACTTGTCTCCCTATTCAATTCAAGCGCGGTGTTCATTGCGCCGGCAAGGCCAGCTTGTAGCCGCTGTGCCGGGCTTGGTTCAGCCAATACTCGGCTTTTTCCTGCTGTTCCAGATCGGGGCTGGTCGCATGGACCCGGTACAGCATGTATTGGGCATGGGCGTGGCCTTGGCGGGCGGCTTTTTCGAACCAGCGCGCCGCCAGCGCCATGTCTTGCGGGCCGCCCAGCCCCAGGTAATACAGTTCGCCCAGCAGGGCTTCGCTGTTGGCATCGCCAAAATTGGCGGCGCGATGGCACCAATCGAAGGCTTGGGCAAAATTGATTTTGCGCAGTTTGTCGCCGTTGCGGTAGGCGTAACAGTTTTCATTGGCTACGGTCGCTTCCGAGTCATGGCCGATGAAAGCGGGCTGGCAAGCGCTGCAACATATTGCGGCCAGCGCCAGACTGGCTGCTCTCGTTCCCCTGCTCCTGCGTGGGAACCAGAACAACAAGGGGCTTAGCATGGTCACTACGCGCCGCGTTTTAACCTGGTTGTGACTCATTGTTCTGTCACCCCTAAGCGCGGCGGGGCGCAAAACTCGCCGCACACCGGTTCGTCGGAATTTTCCGGCTTGGGCACCGGTTTGGCTTGCATGGCGGTGTCCGGTGCATAGCGGTGGTATTTATCCGTCGGGTCGTATTCTGGGTGGGTATCGCCGCCTTGGTTCAGCACATAGGGCGTAATTAACAACACCATTTCCGATTTGCTGTCGGCGTCGACAGTCTGTCTAAACACGTTGCCGAGCAGCGGGATGTCGGCAAGGTAGGGTACCTTGCGTCGGTCACGAGAAAATCTGTCGCGAATCAAACCGCCCACGGCGACGGTGTAGCCGTGTCTAGCGAAAATTTCGCCTTCCATGCGTGCGGTGGTAACGGTATCCACCGGCAATTCCACCACAACTCCACCGGTGCCATTCGTTACCGGAATGGATGCGGCTCCCTCGTTTAGTGTGGAATTTTCCTGTCTGAGCTGGATGTGGATAGTACCGTCGGCATTGATGTGTGGGGTGACTTCCAGGGTGGTACCGATTTCCTTTAGCTCGGTTTCCGGGGTGGTGATGGTGCGGGTGGTGTTGAGGTTATCGATATTGTCGATGGAATAACCGCGCACCATGATACGTTCTTCGCCGACGAACAAGTTGGCCGGGCGATGATTGGAGGCTACCAGCATTGGATTGGAAACCACGTTGACGCGGTTGTTTTTTTCCAAAAACTCGATATTGGCTTTGACTTTGTCGCTAAGAAATTCGTAAACAAAGCTGCCGCCACCGGTCATGGCGGCCGCGCCACCCAAAATCAGCGGGTTGAGGCTGTTGCCTTGGACTTTGGTGTCTTTTATTTCGAAATTAAACAGGGAAGAAAAATCTTCACCGACCTTGACGTCGATGATTTTCATTTCCAGCATCACTTGGTTCTGCGGCTTGTCCAGTTGATCGACCAGGCTGGAAATGCTTTTCAGAATGGCCGGGTCACTGGTTTTGACGATCAATTGGTTATGTTCGGCGTTAACGGTGACGAAGATGATTTTGTTGATGCCGGAGACTTCCGACAACTGACCGGGATCGACACGCTTGCCGTCGGCACCGAGTTCAGCGAGTTGTTCGACGCTTAAATCCTTGGGCACAGTTTCGCGGATACCTTGTTGCATGTTCCCGTAAACGCCGCCCATACCGCCTTGTCCGCCCATGCCGCCGGAAAAGCGATTGTTGCGTCCGCCAAACATATTGCCGGCGTTGCCGCCACCGAAACCGCCTTGAAAACCACCACCGAAGCCACCGCCCATGCCACCCATGCCACCCATGCCGCCGCCGAAGCCGCCCATGCCACGGTTATTGCCGAAACCCCCGCCACGGCTGTTGCCGCCCATGCCGCCCATGCCGCTCAACATCATGGCGTTGCCGTAGGATACCCGCACCCGATTCCCATAGAGACTTTCGATAGCCATAGCCACAGCAATCACATTGGGATTGCGCAATTGAAACACTTTGACATTGTCGTCTTGGCCCATCACCAAGTCTTTACCGTATTCTTCCTTGGTCATTAGCCTAAACGTGCCGGCATCGCCATCATCCCGGCGATACCAAAGATCGCTGATGCGGCAAATGGTGCGGATCGCGTCTTCCAAGCTGATTTTTTTCAAAAAAACCGTCACATTTTTTTTGCCGGCTTCCGGGGTGGCGACAATGTTGACGCTGGCATCTTCGGACAACACGCGGATGATGTCCGAGACCTGCGAGTTTTTAAACTCCAGCTCCTGGATTTCAAACGCCTTAGGGTTAGCAAAGCTGCTAACGCTTGCCGACAGCAGCATGAGCATGGAGAACACCTTGATGTGCCCGAGTTTTACGATTTTCAATTACACCCTCAGTAATTTGATAATTCATGTTTTGCACTTATCGACAGACGTGACGCGTTCTGGCTATCAGGCCACAAGGCGTATGCCGCTTTGTCTTCAGCCGGCTGTTTGGCGTTTGGATATAAAGATGCTTCCGTCATCGGGTAAAAACCGTCGTCTAAGCGGTCCTTGCTCAAGTCCAAACCGCATGGATAAGTCGAAGCGGGCTTTCCATGGCCTTGGATACCCGCATTCAGGCGGGAACCACGGTTGATTAGGTCTGACAGAAGCATCTTTATAGTCAATTCGCCATAGCACAAAATGGCGCGCATTGTATGTCGGGGAATTCCCAGTTGTCGTTAGGAGTAAATCCCGAAATGTTGACCGACAATTTCAGAGGCTAGGGAATTTGGCGCAATACGTATCCGAAGCGCTTAAAAAATTTGAGCGCTTGGTGTTTTGGTTTAAGGATTTAGGTGGCGATCACGGCCGGCGATTCTGATCGTATTGCAACGCTGGGATAAGCGGCTCTTTTTGAAAAAGCCGGGCTGGGAGCGATTGTTTGAATAGATCCTAAGATTGGGAGGCTAAACGGGAGCGGAAAAGCTTAGCAGCCGATGTCGGCAGATTCGCTGCCGCCGACAAACAGGCGATAGGCGGGATTGTCGGTTTCGGGTTGATAAGCTAGGCCCAAAACCGACAGACATTGTTCAAAGCGCTGGCGTTGTTCGCCGTCGATCTGTAAGCCTATCAAGACCTTGCCGAAGGCTGCGCCGTGATTGCGGTAATGAAACAAACTGATATTCCACTGACTGCCCAAAGACAGCAGAAACTTCAGCAGCGCACCGGGGCGCTCGGGGAATTGGATGCTGTAGATGCTTTCCTTGAGCTCGAATGGCGCATGACCGCCGACCATATAGCGAATATGGTCTTTGGCCAGTTCGTTACCGGTCATGTCGGTTACCGGAAAGCCGTCTTCAAGCAATTGGGCGATGAGATGCTGCCGGTCGTTTTCTGCACCGCTGCTGCTGATACCGACAAAGACTTGGGCCATGCGCGCATCGAAATAACGGTAATTGAATTCGGTGATGCTGCGCTTGCCGATCATTTTGCAAAATCGCAAAAAGCTGCCCGGCAGCTCGGGTATTTCCACCGCCAGCAGGATTTCCCGATGCTCGCCGACCAAGGTGCGCTCGGCAACGTAACGCAGGCGGTCGAAGTTGATATTGGCGCCGCTGTCGATGGCAATCAGGGTGTGTTGTTGTAGATGCTGTTGTTCGGCGTATTTTTTCAAACCCGCCACCGCCAAAGCGCCAGCCGGCTCGGCGACTGAGCGGGTGTCATCGAAGATGTCTTTGATCGCCGCGCAAATCTCGTCGGTACTGACGGTAATCACTTGATCGACGAACTGCCGGGCAATGCGAAACGGTTCCTCGCCAATCTGCTTGACCGCCACGCCATCGGCGAACAAACCGACTTGGTCCAATATGACCCGCTGATCAGCCATTAGCGCCTGATTTAAACAATCGGCGTCGTCCGGTTCGACTGCGATGACTTTGACTTCCGGGCGCACGAATTTGACGTAGGCGGCGATACCGGCCACCAGTCCGCCGCCGCCGACCGGCACAAATATCGCGTGAATATCGCCGGTATGCTGCCGCAGAATTTCCATCCCGACTGTCCCTTGCCCGGCTATGACTTCCGGGTCGTCGTAGGGATGGATGAAGGTCATGCCTTTTTCCGCAACCAACTCCATGGCATGGGCGTAGGCATCGTCGTAAGAATCGCCGTGCAACACGATTTTCGCGCCGCGCGCCTTGACCGACTTAATCTTGATTTCCGGGGTGGTTTTTGGCATGACTATCAGGGCTTTGATCCCTAATTTTTTGGCCGCCAGCGCCACACCTTGCGCATGGTTACCAGCGGACGCGGCGATCACGCCATGGGCCGTTTGTTCGGGGCTTAAAGAAGCGATTTTGTTATAGGCACCACGCAGTTTAAAGGAAAACACCGGCTGTAAATCTTCGCGTTTTAGATAGACCTTGTTGTTGGTTTTCTCCGACAAGGTCGCGGCAAAATCCAGTGGGGTTTCCTCGGCAACGTCGTAGACTTTTGCCCGCAATATTTTTTCTATGTATGTTTGCATTATTGTCCTCGGCAACTGCTGGCGCAATTGCCGTCCATGCGTTGGTCCTGGGGCTGTTTAGGCGAAGCTGCCTGGAGCCGTGTCGGCGCAAAAACTGCTGAGAGATCAGCGTCAATCGGTTATTATCCCACACAATGACGGGTTAAACGCCGTGTCAGATTTATAAGAGCAATCCATCAGGACCATCACCATGACTCAAGACGAATTAAAAAAACAAGTCGCTCAGGCTGCCCTGCAATACTTAAAAAACGTGCCCATCATCGGTATGGGAACCGGCTCGACCGTCACCCATTTGATTAACCTGCTGGCGGACTGCGATTTCAAAAGAGACATCGAAGGTGCAGTTTCCAGCTCGGCTAAAACCACCGAGCATTTGCAATCCATCGGCATTCGCGTTATCGAACTGAATCAATCCGGCGATCTGGATATTTATGTGGACGGTGCAGATGAAGTCACTCCGCACAAGAAAATGCTGAAAGGCGGCGGCGGCGCGTTGACACGCGAGAAAATCATCGCCGGCGCCAGCAAGAAATTTGTCTGTATCGTGGACGAAAGCAAATGCGTGGATGTGATGGGCAAGTTTCCATTGCCGGTTGAAGTGTTGCCATTATCGCGCAGCTTCGTCGCCCGCCAATTGGTTAAGCTGGGCGGTCAACCCGAATTGCGCATGAACAAAGAGACTGGCGTCAGCTATATCACCGACAACGCTTGCGAGATTCTGGATGTGCATAATTTGAGCATCCTGGACCCTGTGGAGCTGGAAAAAACCATTAACAACATCCCCGGCGTGATCACCAACGGCCTGTTTGCGATCCGGGCCGCGGATGTGGTGTTGGTGGGTAAAGGCAGTGAAGTGATCACTTACTAAACCGCTTCACCCGCTCCCGATTCAGCTTATCCGCAGCGATAAGCTGAATCGCCGAAATGCCGGAAGCGCACTTACCAACTAGGCGCTTACGGCGTTTCGCCATTATATTTCTGGCTGCCTAAGCCGTTGAACTCTACAATATCCGCCCATTGCAGCCGCCAGCTGCTCCGCTTTTGCAACACTTCTCAGAGTATTTTAGGAATCACCATGTCTGACATTGAAATTGCCCAACAGGCAACTATGCGCCCTATTATCGATTTGGCCGGCGAAAAATTCGGTATTCCCGCCGAACATCTGGACCCTTACGGTCATTACAAAGCCAAAATCTCCCTGGAATATGTCAACAGCCTGACCGATAAAACCGACGGCAAACTGATTTTGGTGACCGCGATCAGCCCCACACCAGCCGGCGAAGGTAAAACCACTACCACGGTGGGCTTGGGCGATGCACTAAATAGGCTGGGTAAAAAAACCATTATCTGTCTGCGCGAGCCTTCATTGGGCCCCTGCTTTGGTGTAAAAGGCGGCGCGGCCGGCGGCGGTTATGCGCAAGTGGTGCCGATGGAAGACATCAATCTGCATTTTACCGGGGACTTCCACGCCATCGGCGTGGCGCATAACCTGTTGTCCGCGTTGATAGACAACCATATCAATCACGGCAATAAGCTGGACATCGACCCGCGCCGCATCCAATGGAAACGGGTGATCGATATGAACGACCGGGCGCTGCGCAAAATTACTATCGGTCAGGGCGGTCCAGCGAATGGCTATTTACGTGAAGATGGCTTCGACATTGTCGTGGCCTCGGAAGTAATGGCAATTTTGTGTCTAGCCACTAGTCGTTCCGACTTGAAAGAGCGTTTGGGCCGCATCGTCATCGGCTACCAATCCGATAAACTCACGCCGGTTTATGCCAGCGACCTGAAGGCCCAGGGCGCGATGGCCGCGATCTTAAAAGACGCCATCAAGCCCAACCTGGTGCAAACGCTGGAAAACAATCTGGCGATCATCCACGGCGGCCCGTTTGCGAATATCGCCCACGGCTGCAACACCGTCACCGCCACCAAAACCGCCCTAAAACTAGCCGACTATGCGGTGACCGAAGCCGGCTTTGGTGCGGACTTGGGCGCGGAGAAATTTCTGAACATCAAATGCCGCATGGCCGGTTTAAAACCGTCGGCGGTCGTATTGGTAGCTACCGTGCGCGCTTTGAAGTTTCACGGCGGTGTAGCTAAAGACGAACTGAACCAAGAAAATTTGGCTGCGCTGGAAACGGGTTTTGCCAATCTGGAACGCCATTTAACTAACATTACCCAGCATTACGGCTTGCCCTGCGTGGTTAGTATCAATCATTTTACTTTCGACACCGACGCCGAAATCGCCTTACTGCAGAAGAAATGCGAATCGCTGGGGGTTAAATGCGTAGTCGCTACGCATTGGGCCCACGGCGGTGCCGGCGCGGAACAGTTGGCTCAAGAAATCGTGAACATCGTCGATCATCGCGAGCCCGGCTTTAGCTATGTTTACGACAGCGAGTTGCCGTTGTGGAATAAAATTGAGGCCATCGCCACGAAGCTTTACGGCGCGGCCACAATCAGCGCCAGCCCGAAAATCGTCGCCGAACTCAAGGCTTTGCAAGCCAACTACGGTCATTTCCCGGTCTGTATGGCCAAAACCCAAATGTCGTTTTCCACCAATCCCAATGCCAAAGGCGCGCCGACTGAGCATGTTGTGGAAATCAATGAAGTGCGCTTAGCCAATGGCGCCGGCTTTATCGTAGCGATTGCCGGGGACATGATGACCATGCCGGGGCTACCCAAATTTCCAGCGGCGGAGCGCATCGATATTAGCGATGACGGCGTGATCAGCGGTTTGTTTTGAAATTTAAGCTAAAGGGAAACGGCGCACATATCGATCAATTGGTAATGCGCGGTTTGCGGGTAGAAGCGATGTGGAGGAGGCTTAAAGTGGTATTGCCTATTTGCGCATAG
This sequence comes from Proteobacteria bacterium ST_bin11, assembly GCA_002083615.1. GTDB lineage: Bacteria > Pseudomonadota > Gammaproteobacteria > Methylococcales > Methylomonadaceae > Methylomonas. The sequence continues at coordinate 43,338 of MSXO01000053.1, forward strand.
AACGATGAAAAGCGCTGCTTACCGGCCTTGACTTGGCCTAAGCCCTCAACAACCGAATAGGGTGTGAGGGCGCATAGACCGAGCAATTTAATTGGCGAGCATTGGCTCTTGCGTTTGCGTTAAAGCGCCCAAGAGCGACAATTCATCCAGGGACAATACCCGATTGATGGCAAGCAAGATGATGAACACATCCTCAACACGCGCCATGGCTTGGATGAAATCGGTACGAATATCCGTGCCAAAATCCGGTGCCGGCTGGATATTTACGGGCGGAATTTCCAATATTTCTCGGACTTCATCGACCAACATGCCAATGAGTTGCGCACCTTCACTGCCCTCTACCGCCACCAACACAATACAACTGCGTTTACTGACATCCGAGCAATGCCGACTCAGCCGCGCCGATAAATCAATCACCGGCACCACACTCCCGCGCAAATTAATCACACCATGAATGTAGTCCGGGGTTAACGGCACCTTGGTTACGTTTGCTATCTCGATAATTTCCTTTACATCGAGAATATTGACTGCAAAACTCTCGGTCCCCACTAAAAAGGTCAAATATTGACCCACCTGTTCTTGAACAGCCACTGCCTGGCTGGCCTCTCGTCGAATCAGATTACTCATGGTCTGTTCTCCAGAGATTAAAAGCGCTCAAAATCTTTGTCGTTAAAATTTATCGACCCATCTGCTACAGCCGGAGCTGCAGGCTTAGCGGCGTAGGCGTGACTTACCGGCCCTCTTGTAGGGCGAGATGCAGGCGGCGCCGATCTGTAATTTTGGGTTCTGTTGTCTTCTTCCAATTTAAAAAAGGCCACGGCGTGCTGCAGTTGGCTCGCTTGGCCATTTAATTCTTCGGAGGTCGCTGCTAGCTCTTCCGAACTGGCGGCGTTTTGCTGGGTAGCCTTATCCAATTGGCGCATGGCTTCGTTGATCTGATTGATGCCGCTGGATTGTTCGATCGACGCGGCATTGATTTCTTGGACCAAATCGGCGGTTTTAGAGATATTGGGCACTACAGCGCTGATCAAGCCACCGGCTTTCTCGGCAATCGCTACGCTATTGGTAGCCAATTCGTTGATTTCTTCCGCGGTTACCCGACTACTTTCCGCTAACTTACGTACTTCTGCCGCCACCACCGCGAAACCTTTACCATGCTCGCCCGCCGAGGCGGCCTCGATAGCAGCATTTAAAGACAGCAGGTTGGTTTTGTAAGCAATGTCTTCGATTAAGCCGATTTTTTTGGCGATATGCTTCATGGCCGTTACCGTTTCGTTGACAGCATTGCCGCCATCACGGGCTTCGCTGGCCGATTTAGTGGCCATTTGCTCTGTGATATGTGCGTTTTCGGTATTTTGTTGCACAGACGCGTTGAGCTGCTCGATCGACGAGGTGGTCTCTTCCACACTGGCCGCTTGCTCGGTGGCCATTTGACTCATCGATTGGGCAGTGGCACTAACTTGCTGTGATGCGCTCAATAGGGCTTCAGAATTGGAACGTACCTCCTGCACCACCCTGACTAGGTGACCACGCATATCTTTCAAGGCATTGGCTACCACGCCGATTTCATCTTCACGGTTGATGTTAATTGCGGTACTGAACTCACCTTGGGCCAGCGCGTCCACCACTCGTTGCAGTTCATTCAGCGGCAAAATGATGCCGCGGGTAATCACCCAACCCAGTATGCCGGTAAATATCAAGATCGACGCACTGATCATATTGACCATAAAGGTGGCGTTTTCTTTTTCAGCCGCTGCTTCGTCAGCCGATTTTTTACCTTCAGCAATCACATATTCTTGGAACTTATCAATGTTGCTGTTAAATTCCTCGGCAGCCGGCGTGCCCGCAGCCAGCGCTGCGCGACTATCGACATCATTGTTTTTTCGAGAAGTTTCGATCGTTTTATCAACAGACAACGCATACACCTTATAGGATTTTGTCATTTCCTCGAATAACTTCGTGTCTTTTTCATCGTTCACGGTCTTTTCTACCAACGCAAAGGCATTTTCAAGGCCGTCCTGCGCGTCTTTGATGGTTGCTTCTATTTTTGTCTTTTCAGCCAGATCCTCGATTAATACATGCCGATAGAGTCTTACTCGTAAGCGTCCCAGCCGCTGCCCGGCATCACCAAGCGCCGCTAGAGCCGGCACCGTATTTACATTGGCAAAATTCGTTTTCTCATAGACACTCGTCATGCTACGCTGACCTATCCACGCCACAGCGGCCAAACCGATGATGGCTACGAGAACCAGTAAAACCATTTTTCTAACTACTGTCATCTTCATTTTATTATTCCTTTTACATTAAAGCCGGAACATGGTGCCCTTTCTCTGAGGGGTTAGCTCACTCTGCGAAAGGACAGCGTTTTCTTGGAAAAAAGCAATTGCCAGCTACAAAACTGCCCTTTCACTCGTCATAGACGGCACTTTGCGGTGTTTAAAACTGGTTGCGGAGTCGATAAGACCCTGCACATCTAAAATTAGCGCCACATTACCGTCGCCCAACACCGTTGCGCCGGTAATACCTTTGAGTTTTTCGAACACTTTACCCAAAGGTTTAATCACGGTTTGATGCTCACCATGCAATTCGTCGACCACAAAGCCGGCTTTACTTTGCCCGGACTTGACCACCACCACGCTTTCGCGTTTTTTCCCGACGTCTTTGGCGTTGTTGTGAAAATAATCTGCCAGTCGCAAATAAGGCAAAACCTGACCGCGCAAGCTGATGTAATGTTGGGATTCGTCAATCTCGCATTGGTTGGCATCCATTTCGATACATTCGTCCACCATGCTTAATGGAATGATGTAACGATCTTGGCCGGTACCCACCATAAAGCCGTCGATAATCGCCAAAGTGAGCGGTAAGCGGATGGAAATAGTGGTGCCCTCACCCTCTACGCTGTCTATCTCCACAGAGCCGCGCAGTGCTTCGATATTTTTTTTCACCACGTCCATACCAACGCCGCGCCCGGATAAATTGGTGGCTTGGTCCTTGGTGCTAAGTCCGGCGGCAAAAATCAGGTTATGAATTTCTTGTTGGGTCAAATCGTGATCGGGTTTAATCAAACCGTTAGCGATGGCCTTGGCAACAATTCTCTCGCTACTCAAGCCGGCGCCATCATCAGCAATTTGAATCACGATGTGACCGGATTCGTGATAAGCGTTGAGTTGCACGGTACCTTGCGCCGGCTTACCGGCAGCTATCCGTTGCTCGGGACTCTCAATACCATGATCGAGGGCGTTGCGAATAAGGTGGGTTAACGGATCGTTGATTTTTTCGACGACAGTTTTATCCAATTCGGTTTCACCGCCGCTGATATAAAGCTCGATGTCTTTATCTAATTCTTTACTGACGTCCCGCACTACCCGTTTGAAACGAGAAAACGTTTCGCCGATTTGCACCATACGCAATTCCAGTGCGGTATCGCGAATACTACTGACCAAGGCGTTCATACTGGCGGCGACATCACCGGCATCACTGAGGCCATGCCGCTCAACGATCAAATTCATTGCCGCGCTGGAAATGACTAACTCACCCACCAAATTAATTAGTTGGCCTAGTTTGGCGGCATCGACTCTGATGTAGTTGGCTTCGCTGGCAAGCTTTTGCTTAGTCTGCTCTTGCTTCTTCAGAGCAAGATCGACCAAGGGTTGCTGCACGACGTGCTGCTCGACCAGTATCTCGCCCAATGGTTTGCCGGAGGTTTCCTGTTCCGCACCAACGCTGGCCTGCTGGCGTTGCAAGGCATGATTGACATCGTTCTGGGTGAGCGCGCCAACCTGCACCAACATATCGCCCAAACGCTTAACATGATTGTCGTCCTGCGCGTTCAAGAGATTTAAATATTCCTCCAGTTTGGCATTAGGCGGCAAAATCTTGATGTCGCAATCGTCGGAGGCAAAATCAAACACGGCTTCTATGGTTTGTTTATTCGCATCGCTCTGAAAAGCAATTTTGAAATGCAAATAACAGCTTTCCGGATCCATATCGTCACCGACCGGCAGTTCCGGGGCGACGCTAAGAATTTGTTTAATGTCACCTAAGGTTCTCAGGTAGCGAATAAATGACAAGGGGTCCATGCCGTTTCTGAAGGCATCTTTTTGAAATTCCAAAGAAATGAGCCAATTGTCGTCCACTGAGATTTCGCCGCCACCTTCGATTTCCAATTGCACACTATCCTCGCTGTGCTGCATGGCGGTCGCTTGACGTCCAGTCAACAGCCGAATCAAACGCTCCCCGTCAGCCGCCAGAACTGCAGGGAGCTCGGACTCATTCTGCGTCAAGCAATGTTCGATCAACTTAGCCGTGTGGTCTTTAGTGTCCAACAACACGGAAATCAATTCCGCGTCGATACTGCGTTCGCCGTTGCGCACCTTATCCAAAACCGATTCCGCTTCATGGGTGAAGCCCACAATGGCATTGAAGCCAAATAAGCCGGAAGAGCCTTTGATGGTGTGCATGGCCCTGAATAAACTATTGATGGTTTCGCTATCGTCCGGTTTGCTCTCCAGAGACAATAAAGCGTCTTCCATATCCGTTAACAACTCTTCCGCCTCTTGGGCGAAAACCGTTAGGGCAGCATCTAATTCGCTCATGATGATTTCCAGTCTGCAGAGATAACGATAGGGTCGCCGAAATGCTTGCTCAGATTGAGCAGTTCCAGCACTTCAACCACCGCCTCGCTATGCTGGCAAAGGCTAAATGCGATATCTCGGCTTAGGGCTTCCTGTTTCAGAAACATCAGGAGTTGCAATCCAGCGCTGTCTATTTCGGTGACGGCGGCGAGGTCGATCTGTATGTCCTTAGCCGAACTCAGATAGTGGGATAGTGCTTGCTTGTGTTCCAGCACCGAGTAAATGGTCAACTCACCTTGTATAGCCAGATGGGTAACCCCTTTTTTTTGTTGTTTTAGTTCGATGGCCAAGGTTTTCTCCCCTTGTGCGGTGGAGTTGTTTTTAAGGCAACACCAATTTAGATACCGCATCGAGTAAAGTGGGGGCTTGAAAGGGTTTGGTCAGCCACGCTTTCGCGCCCGCCGCCTTGCCAGCCTGCTTCTTATCATCAGCGGCTTCGGTAGTCAGCATCATCATCGGGGTGAATTTGTAAGCCGGTAATTTTTTGGCTTCCTGAACAAACGTTATGCCATCCATATTCGGCATATTCACATCGGTAATGATCAGATTGATTTTTTGTCCGGTCAATTTGTTCAGTGCATCCCTGCCGTCGCAAGCTTCGATGACCTCGTAGCCTGCGCCTTTTAGGGCAATACCGACAACTTGCCGGATGGATGCCGAATCATCAACAATCATGATGGTTTTAGCCATTACTCAATCCTTCATTAAATTTAAAAAAATGTAATCTCGTCGTTAGCGGACGTACTTTGGTGACTGACCGCCGTCCCGGAAGAGTGATTCAACAATTCTTCCGGCATTGTGTAGCTGAGTTCCATGCGTGCCAACGTTGCTCCGACATCGAGACTATGCGCTTGACGCTCGCCGCTGTTGCGCGTGGCATCCACCGCCGTTTGCAGGCTGTTTAAATTATGTTCGACATGCGACAGCATTTGGCTAACCCGGTCCTGAAACTGGAACGCCGTCAACACCGAGAAAATTTCATCGCGAATTTGCGCGCTGTTTCCGCGCAATTGGTCTGCGTCTGTTCTGAACATATCCAAGGCCACCCGCAGATCGTCCAGTGCGGTGCGAATAGAGAGTTCAGCATCGCGTATCGCTTTATCGTCCGAAGAACCCGATGCCTCCGACATTTTCAAGGTGGAGGCCATGGCTTTATTGATATCCGCAATCGCATGGCTAATTTTTTCCCCAGTGGAGGAGGAAAAGCCGGCAAGCTTACGCACTTCGTCGGCGACTACCGCGAAGCCACGGCCATTTTCACCGGCCCTGGCCGCTTCAATCGCAGCATTTAGTGCCAATAGGTTAATCTGTTCAGCGACCTTGCGTACTTCTTGCGCCATGGTGTCTAACTGGCCTGTGTGCGCGGACAGTTTACGAACCTCGTCAACCACCGCGTGTTCAACGTCTTGTATTTGATTTAAAACCTTTAACACCGCAGTCAATGCATCACGTGTTTCGCTAAACAACACATCAACGCTGCGGCCCTGACGACTCTGCGCACCGCCGGAAATCAGCCGTTCCAATTGACTCACCATGGCGGCGAAGCGACTGGTCAATACCGTCACTTCTTGTTCGGTATGCGTTCTGGAGGTTTGTACTTGCCTGAGCAGGATGGGCACCACCTGCAGAAACAGGCGCTCCAACTCGATGGCGTAGGCCTCAAGTTCCTGTAGTTTTGAATCTTCATCGCCGCGCCATGCCTTATTTACCTCATTTAACATAGCTTGCTGTTTGTTGTACAAAGCAGACCCCACCAACACACCGGCAAAACCAAGCGCAATAGTGGCTCCCATGCTGATCAGGGTGAAACCGGTTTGCACGCACGCCAACAATCCGCCTGCCACACCTAGCCCAACCGTCAACAGGTAAAAACCAAGCGGACCGGGGCTTTTGGCTATGGGGTAAGGTTTAGAAAGCATGGGAATTCCCTTTGGGTTTTAGGTATATCAAGGATAGTAGAGAGTTTTGTACTCTCATTCAACCCAGTACCATCTTAGGTTTTTCGTTATTGTTAAGTTCTCAGCAATTCATGCAAATAACTAATGAGATAATCGAGTCAGAAATCCCACTCTCGGAGCAGTAATTTATTAGCATCACCCCGATCACGACCGAAGAATTCGAACGCTTCAGATGCCTTATTTACGACCATGCAGGTATCGCCCTGACGCCGGAAAAGAAAGTCATGGTTGCCAGCCGGCTGGCCAAACGACTCGACTATTACCAGTTGCACGAGTATGGCGATTACTATCAACTCGCCATCAGCCCCGATTACCCGCATGAATTTCAAACCTTGGTCAACATTCTGACGACCAATGAGACCTATTTTTTTCGGGAACCCAAACACTTCGAGTTTTTTCAAGAGGAGATACTGAAACCCTGGCGCGGCGACCAGTTTCGGGTTTGGAGTGCGGCTAGTTCGACGGGAGAAGAAGCCTACACCTTGGCGATGGTCTTGGCGGAAAACCTGGGGGTGCGCAATTGGGAGGTTTTCGGTTCCGATTTGAGTACCCGCGTGTTGGACATTGCCCGCCAAGGTGTTTACCCACTAGACAGACTGGAGCAAATGGATAAACGCCTGTTGGAGAAATATTGTTTGAAGGGCATACGCAGTCAGGAAGGCTTTTTTCGGGGGGAGAGCAGACTGCGCAGCCGTGTCAGGTTCGATCAGCTGAATTTAATGCGTGTGCTGCCGCCTGTACTGGGTAAGTTCGAGGTGATTTTTCTGCGGAACGTTCTAATATACTTCGACCAAGACACAAAAAAGCAGGTTGTCGAACGACTGATCACCGCCCTCAAGCCTGGCGGACATTTCATTATTAGTCATTCGGAAAGCTTGCATCGGGTCACGGAACAACTACAAATGATCAAACCGTCAATCTATCGGAAGCCATGAAAATATTGCCATTCAAAGATACTCAACGCATCGTTATCGACCCGGGGGAGTTTTATGTATCCCGCCAGCCGGAAGTCATTTCGACATTGTTGGGTTCTTGTGTGGCTGCCTGTCTTTACGATCCGATCAATCGGGTTTTCGGCATGAATCATTTTCTGCTGGCTTACCGCTCTCACTCCAGCAACATCCCGATCATCGAGTCCGACGAGGGCCGCTACGGTCTTTATGCAATGGAATTACTGATTAACGAAATGATGAGACTGGGCGCCAACCGTAGCAATCTGCAAGCCAAATGCTTTGGCGGCGGCAACGTTTTAAAACTGCGAGAAGACAAAAGCCGTAAGGAAACAGTGGGCGACGTGAATGTTTTGTTCATAAAAGAATTTTTAAAAAAAGAAAACATTCCTATGCTGAGTGCTTGTCTTGGCGGCACTATCGGCCGAAACGTGCATTTTGTCGGTAGCGATTACTCGGTCTTTATCAAAAAAATCGACCACAATCAGCAACTGTCTGTCGAAAACGAAGAACGCCGATATTGGAAGAAAAATATCGACGAACATGAAAAATCCAGAAGCACTGCCGAATTCTGGTAACCAAGGCAACTTACAAATAAAAACAAAAACACTATGACAGACACAAAAGTATTTATTGTCGACGACTCCGCTGTGGTCCGGCAGGTTTTAACCGGATTGCTCGATAGCCTGCCAGGTATAAAGGTTATCGGTGCCGCACCGGATCCGATCTTCGCATTGGCCCGCATGGAAAAAGACTGGCCGGATGTGATCGTCTTAGACATTGAAATGCCGCGTATGGATGGCATTACCTTCCTAAAAAAACTGATGCAAGAACACCCGACCCCGGTAGTTATCTGTTCGACGCTCACCGCCAAAGGGGCGGAGGTAACCATGCAAGCCATGAGCGCGGGTGCGGTGGATATCATCACCAAACCGACCGTTAACTTGAAAGGGTTTCTACAAGACTCTAAAACCTTGCTGGCCGATGCTATAAAAGGCGCGGCCAATGCCAGAGTTAGAAAATCTGCAGCACCAAGCACCAAACCCCTGGACGGCAGCCCCAAACTAACAGCTGACGCAGTGATCGCCTCAACCAATCTTATTGCGATGACCGAAACCACCGACCGGGTTGTCGCGATCGGCACGTCAACCGGCGGCACCCAGGCTCTGGAATATGTATTAACTCGCCTGCCCCGCACCACACCCGGTATTGTAATTGTTCAGCACATGCCGGAAGCTTTTACCGCCGCATTTGCGAAACGGCTGGACAGCCTGTGCCAGATCACCGTCAAAGAAGCCGAACAAAATGACCGGGTGATTCCCGGTCTGGCCTTGATCGCGCCTGGCGGCAAACACATGTTATTACGGCGCAGCGGCGCCCAATACCGGGTGGAAATCAAGGACGGCCCGTTGGTCAGTCGCCACCGTCCGTCAGTCGACGTGCTGTTCCGCTCTGCAGCGCAAGCCGCCGGCAAAAACGTGTTAGGTGTAATTATGACCGGCATGGGCGACGACGGCGCGCACGGTATGAAGGAATTGCATGATACCGGCGCACTCTGCGTGGCCCAAGACGAAGCCAGCTGCGTGGTCTATGGCATGCCCAAGGAAGCGGTGAAACTGGGCGGCACCGACGGCGAACTGCCTTTGTCAGCGATCCCGAATTTAATTATTCAGTCTCCGAACCGGGCAAAATTTTTGAAAGGCTAAATGGCTGGTTTTATCTAAAGTTGGCGACAGCGATAACCGTAATAGGCAATATACAGATAGCAGGTTAAAGGGATAAAAAAAGCCTGCTGAATGCCGATGTGATCGGCAAACGCACCTTGCAAGAGCGGCAAAACCGCCCCGCCGACTATGGCGGCGCAAAGAATGCCGGAACCCTGGCCGGTATGGCTGCCCAAGCCGGTCAAAGCCAGCGAGAAGATGGTGGGAAACATGATGGAGTTGCACAAACCTACCGCCAGTATCGTTATCATGGCCAGCGCGCCACTGCCCAACATTGTCGCCAACACTAAAGCCGCCGCCGCAACCGCATTAAACGCCAACACCTTGGCTGGATGGATTTTCTGCATCACCACCGAACCGATAAACCTACCGACCATCGCCCCGCCCCAGTAAAACGATACGTATTTACCGGCGTCTTGCTCAGCCAAACCCGCTATGTCCGGCTCGCCGAGAAAGTTAACCAGAAAGCTGCCAATCGACACTTCGCCGCCGACATACACAAAAATCGCCACGGCACCCAACACCAGATGTGAATATTGCCAAGCACTGTCCTCGTCTTTGTGCGTCGCCATAGCCTCGGCTTGCTGGTTAATCTTGGGCAACTTCAGCATCGCAAAAACTGCAGCCATTAAAAACAATACCGCCGCGAGTACTAAATACGGATTCTGTACCGCCGCCGCTTCCGCGGCCTGATACGCAGTCAATTGCTCGGTGTCCAGCAGTTTTATGTCCTCGGCGCTTTTTACCGCATTCGACAAGATAAACAACGCCCCAAAATACGGCGCTAGCGTGGTGCCCAAGGAATTGAACGCCTGGGTCAAGGTCAAGCGGCTGGACGCGGTGTGCGGATCGCCCAACACTGTCACATAGGGATTAGCGGAAACCTGCAGCAAAGTAATCCCGGAAGCCAGCACAAAAAATGCCCCCAAAAACAAAGGATACGAATGCAGCCCCGCCGCCGGATAAAACAGTAAACAACCGCAACCGGCAATCGCCAAGCCGACGATGATGCCACCCTTGTAATCGATTTTTTCCACCAGATAGCCGCTAGGCACCGACATCAAAAAATAAGCGGTGAAGAAACAAAACTGGATCAACATCGCCTGGGTATAGCTCAGCGTAAACACTGCCTTCAGATGCGGAATCAGGATGTCGTTAAGACAGGTGATAAAGCCCCAAATGAAAAACAGCGAGGTCAGAATAGCTAACGAGCCCGTATATGACTGCTTATCCAGGTTTTGTTGATCCGGCATGAGTTAATCCCGTGAATTGATTTAGGGGTTGGCGACCCGAAAACGAGCGACTTCATCACCAACCATCACCTCAAACTCGCCCGGCTCGACGATGCGTTTTATATCCACGCCGATAAACGACATATCCTCCGGCGTTAAGCTAAATTGTAAGGTCTGCTCGGCGCCGGGTTTTAACTCGACCTTTTTAAAAGCCTTTAGCTGCTTCACAGGCCGCGACACAGAAGCCGCGACATCGTGCAAATACACCATGACGGTTTCCTTTCCGGTCAGTGCGCCGGTGTTTTTGACTTTAACCGTCAGATCGATACTCTCGCCCATCGCAACGCTGTCTTTACTCAAGCGCAGATCGCTGGTTTGGAACTTGGTGTAACTCAAACCGTGGCCGAACGGATACAGCGGCCGATACTGATTGCTCTCGAAGGCCTCTATCGGCTTGTGATCGTACATCACGATATCGTTGGTATCGCGCGGATAGGAAATCGGTAACTTACCGCTGGGATTGGTATCGCCGAACAAAATATCGGCCATCGCTGCGCCGCCTTCCATGCCCGGCAAAAAGCCCAACACCACAGCCTGCGCTTTGTTGGCAATTTCAGTGATGATGCGCGGCCTACCGCCGAACGTGACGAGAATGACCGGCTTACCGATTTCAAATATCGCTCTGGCCAGTTGCAACTGCACCGGATCGAGATGCAAGGATTCGATATTGCCCTCGGTTTCGGTATAGGTTTTTTCGCCTAGCGCCAAAATCACCACATCGTGCTGTCGCGCCTGAGTCACGGCCTGCTCGATATTGATTTCGTCGCTGAAATTTTTCCCGCCCACGTAAGTTACTTTACCGCTGGTTTTTTGCTGCAGGGCTTCTAACAAAGTTGGCTTGTCTTTGGGGTACAAATGTTCGGCAGCACCCTGCCAGGTGATGGTCCAGCCGCCGTTCATCACGCTTAATAAGTTCGCCGTGGGTCCGGTGACCAGGATACTGGCCTGCTTGTTCAAGGGCAAAATATGTTGATCGTTTTTCGCCAGAATGATCGCTTCCCGCGCCGCTTGCCGGTTCGCGGCCACAGCCTCCTCAGTCACAAAATTGCCTGCTACCGCTAAATCCGGCTCGCGTCTATCAAACAACCCGCTTTGATACTTGACCCGCAAGATGCGCGTCACCGCTTCATCGATGCGAGTCATCGGCACTTCGCCGGTTTTAGCTAAATCCAGCAGCAAATCGTAAAACGAGTAGTCAAACGGCACCATGCTCATATCCACGCCGGCCATCACCGCCATTTTCACGGCTTCACGCGGCGAGGCCGCGAGTTTGTCGCGGGTGTATAAACGGCTGATGTCGGCCCAATCGGAGACGGTAAAGCCTTTGAACCCCATCTCGCCACGTAAAATGGTATTGAGATAGTGATAATTGGCGTGGCCGGGAATACCGTCTACTTCGGCGGAATTAATCATCACAGTCGGCGCACCGGCTTTGACGCCGGCCTCAAAGCTCGGCAAGAAATATTCCCGCAAGGCCCTTTCGCCTATCCAGGCCGGACTGCGGTCTTTGCCGTTTAGGGGATAGCTGTAGCCGACATAATGCTTCAGACAAGTCGGCGCTTTATCCGCATCGGCAAAATCGTCGCCCTGATGCCCTTTGATATAAGCACTACCCATCGCTACCGCTAAATGCACGTCTTCCCCGTAGGTTTCCCACAAGCGTGGCCACAACGGTTGCCGACCAATGTCCATTACCGGCATGAAATTCCAGTCCAAACCCGACGCTTTGACTTCTCGCGCGGTCACTTCGCCTTCCTTGAAAGCCAGATCGGGATTAAAGGTCGCTGCCATGCTGATGGCTTGCGGAAACAAAACCGCATTTTCGGTGTAGGTTGCGCCGTGGATGGCATCAATGCCATAAAGCACTGGGATCTTCAATCGGCTTTTGCCGGCTACTTCGCGTATCACTTGGGTGATGCGCCGCCATTTGTCGATGGGCTGCGTTTGGTTATTCGGGGTTGTCGGCGTATTAAGAATCGAACCAATATGCCGGTTCAACACGGCATCTTCGAGTTTGGCCAAGTCAATTGGATGATCCTCCACCTCCCCGTTAAGGACCGAAACCACGCTGAAATCGATCTGCGTCATCTGTCCGACTTTCTCTTCCAGGCTCATTTGCGCCAGTAAGGCTTGAACCTTGCTTTCGACGGTTTCGTTTATTTCTTGTGCACTCACGCCGGACTCCAACGCCACAAATAGGGAAAGGATTAAAAAAATATGGTTTATTTTCAAGAGCTTTACTTAAGGTTGGGATGACGCCTGCTGATTCGGTCTATGCCATCCACGCGGCATTCGTCTGAAAGCGTTAGCAAGGCAATCGCAATTATGGGTAAAAATAAGGTAACAGCTACCCAATTCGTCACGCGGTCAATGCCCGTAAACGAATTGGCCCACGTAGTTTATCCAGACCTGACGATGATGTCTTATATTTTGTGGCAGTCGCGCCGAGGAGAACCGGCTGAGATTATGTCAGGCTAGTCGGTTTAGGGGATAAGTGATACACCTTGTAAAGTCCGGCTTCGATCCCAGCCGAAGCCACGAAATCCGCCCCGTCAATGCGTTGCGTGTGGATTAGTTCGATGGCAAAGTCGTGATCGTAGAGTGCGATGATTTCAGCAGACACATCGCCCACTTCTTCGCCCGCCGCCTCTACCTCAAGGTCCTCTGCGGTCAACAACAAGATAGTCGCCGTATCCGGCACAATTCGCCGAAGCTGGGTCACATAGTCTCCGCGAATATCCTCCGGCAAGGCGGTTAAGGCCGCACGGTCGTAAACCGTATCGATTTGCCCTAATTCGGCGGCGCTCAAGGCAAAATAATCACCGCACCAAATGCTGAATCTGCCGCTGCGCCACACTGTGAATTTACCCACGCGCCGCCGCACCGGTCGCAGGTGGTTTTCTTTGAAAAATGCCTTCACCGCTACTTCGCTCAATTCGACACCGACCACCTGATGACCTTGCTCGGCTAGCCAAAGCATGTCCAAACTTTTGCCGCACAGCGGCACGAACACGCGACTTCCAGCGGCCGCATTCACGCTCGGCCAGCATTGCGCCAACAAGCTGTTAACGACAGCTGATGAAAATCGGTACGTCGGTCACGCCAAAACTTTAGCCACAAGTCATTGTCTCGCCCGGTCATGCCTCAGCCTCGAATAGGGCTTGGCTGAAAGTCAAAAATCGGCCTTTATAGCGCTCGCCATTTTCAGTTAGTCGTTCGGCAATACGGGTGCTATAGCCATAGCCCAAACCGTTCATCTCCCGGCAAAACCCCACGCGGTTGCCGCGATCCGGATCGACAATAATGATTTGCGCGTTGCGCGTAGCGTGCCGACTTATAAACTGCGCGAGTTGCGCGGGTTGCTGGCGTTCGTAAAGCACATCGCTGCCAATAATCAGGTCAAAGCAGCCCAAGCCCGGATTGCCGGTCGCCCAATTGCCGGTCCGGTAGTGCAAAGGCCCCAGATTATTTAGCAGCAGGTTTTTGTTAAGAAACGACTCGCTCAATGGGTGCCAGTCGCTGACGGTAATATCGCCGGCCCGACGGTGAATGACCAGACTGGCCAAGCCCAAACCGGCGCCAATTTCCAGAATGCGCTTTCCCACCAAATCGAAACTATGCATAGCCAAAGCCAGCACGCGCGCGGACGGCCAGACCTTTCCAAACAGCGACCAACTGGCGGACGAAATCCCGGCTAATTTAGCGTCACCGAGCGGATCGGCATATTGCTGCAAATCGGCTAAGGAGCGAATCACGTAATCGATCCCGGCAACGGTGACGGTCTCGAATTTGACACGGTAATCGGGCATTGAGGGGTAAAACGACAAGGTTGTGCATCAGGAAAAGGTTCTGATCGAAGGCACAACGCTTATTGAAAAGAGGCATGCAGGCCGAAAAGGCACTCGCGAAGTTACCCAGAATCGGGCAACTATTTATTCAGAGTAACACATTGCTTGAGCTAGTTAAGATTTGCGACAACGCATGATGTTGGTGCGTTGGAATTATCGTGCTGGAGTGCTGCCCCTCTCTAACCCTTTCCCCTGCTGCCAACCCTTGTAATCCACTCACTGGAATGGGACGATTCGTTTTTACATGGCCAAGGGAGTCAAAAATGGGATTGGACACTGTCGAATTGGTAATTGCTATTAAGGATGCTTTTGAGGTTCGCATTGGCAATGACGATGCAGCAAAAATGACCACACCTAACGAAGTTACGGACTATCTGATGGGTCGAATTCGAACCGTTGATGGCGATCCTTGCCCATCGCAAGTTGGTTTTTATCGGATACGAGCCGTGCGAATAACTCAATTTGGCATCCCGCGCCAAAAAATACATCCAAATTCGTCGTGATCCGAGCTATTCAAAGGCAATATTCCCGCTGCTTGGCGCAAGCTAGGCGACACATTGCTTGTCGACAATTTTCCAAGGCTGGCGCGAACCAAAGCCTTTTTCGTTATTGCTGTTTTAGGTACTCCTACCCTGGTCGCAATTACTATGCTGAAGTCTGGAGCCGGCCTTCCCGTAATACTCCTTGTTTATGCGGTGTTGGCTATGTTTGCCAATGCGATTACACAGGGGATGGGGCAATTAGTACCGGTAAAGTATCGAACCGTCGCAAGTTTGATTCCGTATGTAAAATGCTCTAGCAGCAAATTGTGGACTCGGGATGATGTACTGAAGAAAGTGCTTGAAATCACCGCTGAGTGCCTGGGAATCCGGCTTGACGAAATTCGTCCGGATTCACATTTTGTAAATGATCTTGGCGCGGATTAATATCTCACGTCTCGCAAAGCTGGTTTTCAACTCGATAAGACTCAAATCCATGGGCGTGAATCACTGGATTACGCTATTACATGGTCAGTACTAATCACTGTAAACCACATGGGCCTATTTTTTCTCATCCATGAATGTCGCAGAGTTAGCCGCCCTGTTTTTCGGGCGAACAACCAAGGTACCGGCGAGTTTGTCATGCCAGCCTTGCTTTCGACTGTCGAAAGCCACCCAGAGTAGACCCAGGCCCAGCGGGAACGTTGACAGGTAGTAGGCAAAATAGCGGCCGATGAATTGAGCCGTGCTCGGCGGGTTGCCAGTCTTGGCATCCACAATTTTGGCGGAGATTGCCATCTTGCCCGGTGTCGCCTGCTTGGCGACCCAAAACGCAATTACCGCCGCGGCGGGAAAAATATAGGAAACCAATAAATCTGCGGGTCCTTGGATAAAGCTTTCGCCCAACCAGTATTCCTCGCCGTAAAATGCCATCAGCAGGGGTAAAATAATCATCGCCATCAGGATGCTGTCAATGATCGATGCACCCACTCGCGGCCAAAATCCAACCAGTTCTAACTCTTCCGGATTCATGCGTTACTCCTCAGGGGTTTGACAGTAGGCTAAATAGCATAGCTTGCGCCGCTGCGATTGGCGATGCTTGGTACTCACAAATCTTCCAGCATTTATTCTTCAGGCCTAACTTTTCCAAGCAATACCTATCGAAACGCTCCGTACGATTAGTACCTAATCAAGCGAAGTATATGAGCAGTCAAGAGCATACCAAAGTACGGGGAAAAACCTCTGAATGAAACTCTTTTTAAGCGCTATCAATCAAAACGGTCCATGCGTTAAAAACCGACTTTAGACTTGAAAAGGAAAGCCCGAAAAATGCAGACAATTCTGTTTACTTGAAAGATATTTGTAAGCAAGACACCGTATAAGCAATGCTAGCTTCTGCTTCGCGACGGAGCGGGGTGTCAAAAGTCAAAGCGTTTTGCGATCAAGGGGTTGAGGGGATACAAAAACCGATACTTGCAGTAGGTTTCCGCTTCATCCCAAACATCCCCGACGAGGGAGCAGCGCTTTTGCGACAGCTTAAGGTAGGAGACGGTTTTTTTAGACAGACTCAAATAGGGAGGCGAACCATGCAAAAAGCATACTCATGGACAAATTGGCTTAGACGCGCCATCAGCTGGTTATTTGTAAACAAGCCAGCAATGGCGGTCCTGACCCTGGTATTATTGATTAAGTTTGGGGACACCTTATTACCGTTTCTCTGGCATCTGTTGCATCTGGCTATCGAAGTAGTCGAGATGCTGTTCGAGCATTTCTTGGAACATGTGTTTGGGGTCACGCCCCGTCAGGCCGAGTTCATCGTGTTTTGGACCGGTCTGACCTCACTCGTTATCGTGGCTTGGCGCTTGGCATATAAAGCTTATCTCGCGATATTGCATGCATGCGACACCGCCTGGCAAAGCTGGTGCGCAAAAGCCGGTCCTGCCAAATTACTCACCACTCTTAAGCTGACACTTTTGTTGACAGTACTCGGCAAAACCATGCTGTTATTCGTTTAAACCGATAGGATTTCGTTACGTATGAGCACTGCCTCAGGCCGCGCTGGGCCGCGACATCACGTCCTATGGCAGCGCCTTCGAGCAAACCTTAAACGGCAATTTTTCGGATTGGTCGGTCGGTGTGCGCATGGAAATCCCGCTCAGCAACGAGCTGCGCCGGGCACGTCTGGATCGATCAGTCCAAGAGCGGATGCAACGTCTGACCACGCAACAACTCCGCGAATTGAGCGTGCGTCGAGAAATCTATGACGCGTTGGATCAAATGAGCCAAAACTGGCAACGCATTTTAGCCACCCGCCAAAATGTGGTGCTAGCCGGGCTGAATTACGATGCCGAACTGAAACAGTTTAAAGAAGGCCTGCGCACCATGACCGAAGTGCTGGAAACTTTGACCCGCCTCGGCGAAGCGCAGATCCGCGAAGTACGCGCCATTGGCGATTATCAAGTGTCGATGATAGACCTGGCGTTTGCTACTGGGACTTTGCTAGGACATAGCCGGGTGGATTTGGGTCAGGCAAATGCCAGACCCTAAGTGCGGTTTAGCAACAGGTTCAGAGCAGTAAATCCTGCACCTATCTCAACTTAAACAAACCCGCCTACAATAAGCCACCAATCAGAATCAGGACGTAGCAATGAAACTGGCAAAATGCTTTGAAAACTGGGGCCTCAGCAAACTGAAAATCAACATCGGTTTCCTGGAAAGCGAATGGGAGCCGCAAGAAGCTGACCGCGACGCCGCCTGGGAATTGTATGTGGAAATGCTGACCCGCATCGTCACCCAACCGCTGCCGGACACGGATGGCGACGAACAAACCGCGCTGAACAGCGTGCACAGTTTGTTCGCGGTGACACGCGATATTCTGCGCCGCAAAGGCCGCGACTGCATCCAGTTCAGCAAGGTCGCCATCGTGGTGCTGAATCAAATCGTCCGGCCGTTTACCGCGGAATGGCACAAACGCTCGCTGGAAGGCGCGTTTAAGGACCCGCAGCAGTGCCGGGAATTTCGTGAGGCGTTAAAACTATTGCAACTGGATTTGTTGATATACGCCAAGGCGCTGGCCGATATTGCCAAGGTGGAAGATTTAACGGCGGCGGCGTTTCAAAATCCTTAGCCGGCCACTAATAATCGCCAGCGGCCTGCCGGCCGCTGCAAGTGAAAAAACCAAAAGCGGAAAAGGGTAAAAGGCCAAAGTGCTTAGGGTAAGTCCTGGGCGAGACGGAAACCGACGCCGTTGAGGCGGAGGACCGGATCGCCCCCGCCACGGTACGCCGAACGCAGATAGTCCAGACGGTTGCGCCAGGAGCCGCCCCGCAGCACACGGCTATATGGACTGCCAGCATTTTGGTGTATCCACGCCGAACCGTTATTAGGAGCATTGTTATAATTCTCATGCCAGAGATCTTCTAACCATTCCCAAACATTGCCGGCCATGTGATACAAACCGAACGCATTGGCTTTGATCCGCGCATCGTCTATCGGCAGGGATTTACCGCCAGAATTGTCCGAAAACCAAGCATATTTGGTAGCCTGCGCATCCCCCCAAAAATAGTCGCCGGTGCTGCCGGCGCGGGCGGCATATTCCCACTCGGCCTCGCTGGGTAGCCGGTAACGCTTGTGGGTAGTTTCGGCTAACCAACGCACATAAGCCGAAGCATCTTCCCACCTAACATTGATAACCGGTCGCGGCCCACGCCCCCAACCCTTATCACTCGGCTTAGCCGCACCGGTTTGTTCAGCAAAATAATCGTATTCGGCAAAGGTTACGGGGTATTTACCTAGCGCAAACGGCTTGGCGAAAGTGACGGTATGGATGGGCTGTTCATGCTCGTATTTGTTGCCGCCCATTTGAAAGGAGCCGGCGGGAATGACGACCATTTCCGGTTCGAACCCCGACTTTGCTTGGACACCTTGGTAGACATTGGCTCGATTGACCGGAGAACTAACCTTAACCAAAGTAACGCTGGAATCGGACGAACAATTTTCGGTAGAAATAAGTTCGGCTATCGAACCGCAAAGGGACAAAAACTCCGGCGTCTCCAGCCCGCCTTCCCAACCCAGAAAGTTGGCCGCTTGAATAGACCGGAAACCCAGCGGCGCTTTGACTTGATCAAAAAATATCGGAATCAGTATCCGACGTTGCAAGCCGACATCAGCCTCCTCGCAGACCCAATGTGAATCGATTGAATGCTTCGACCAAACTACAACCATCACCTGACAATCGTCTATTTGCTTACCGATAACCTGACGCCAGGTTTTTCCGGGCGGAATAGTGCGGTCGTAAAATACGCTCCAGCCCTTGGCAGACAAAGCACTGGCGAGCACTTTGGCTCTCGCCACATCCTTACCGTCATAACTCAAAAATATGTCAGCCAAGCGATCCTCGACAAGGTGAAAGTTTAGTTGCAGCAATTGTAAATCATCAGGACCAAAATCGGCACGGAGCCTTTTTTACGGGCCTGAGAAACCGTCGTTCCAGCAGGGATTGCTGGAACCTAGAAGCCATGGATGGTTTGGGACTTTCCACATCCCTGTGGACTGGATACCGGCAATCCCTGCCGGTATGACGATTAGGCCAGGGTAAAACGGCGCACGCGGGGAAATTTATCCAGCTGCGGAATTAGCCATTTCAACAGTTCATGACAACTTTGCACGGCTTGTGGCGTGGTATCTTTCATAGCCCCTCCCAAAAATCGCCAGCGGCCTGACGGCCGCTGCCAGTGAAAAAACCAAAAACGGAAAAGGGTAAAAGACCAAAGTGCTTAGGGTAAGTCCCGGGCAAGACGAAAACCGATATCGTTGGCGCGGTAGGCCGGGTCGTTCCCATTACGGTACGCCGAACGCAGGTAGTCCTGAGGGTAGCTCCAGGAGCCGCCCCGCAGCAGACGGATTGCACACCTATTCGGCTCCCAGGCGGAACCATCTTCCGGCACATTGGCGTAATTTTCAGCATAACAATCCTGTACCCATTCCCAAACATTGCCAGACATATGGTACAAACCAAACGCATTGGCTTTGATACGTGAATCGTCCACTGGCTGGGTCTTACCAGAATTATCCGAAAACCAAGCGTATTGCTTAGCATCGGCATTCCCCCAGGAAAAGTCGCTCGTACTGGCCGCACGGGCGGCGTATTCCCATTCGGCCTCGCTTGGCAATCGGTAACCACCTGTCGTTTTAGCGTTAAGCCAACGGATATAGGAGATGACATCTCCATAGCTGACACAAACTACTGGACTGTTATCATTTTGTGGAAAGCCTGGGTTTTGCCAATTGTTTTCAGGTTTCATTTCAGACTGAGAGCCATTCCACACACTGCAACCAGAGGCTTGATACTCGCTTGACTTCGCGAAGGAGGCAAACTCGGCTAGTGTCACTTCGTATTTGCCGATGGAGAACGCGCCAAGTTTAACTCTATGCCGAGGTTTTTCGTTTTCGCTAGCTTTTGAGTCGTCATCAGCCGAGCCCATCCAAAACTCGCCACCAGGTATAGGTACCATTTCGGGCAGTTTTAACAGGGACTTGGTTTTTTCGGAATCTTTCTGGTTGACCAGAAGTTGTTTAGGCTCGGATTGATTTAACAGCTGCACTGGCCCGTTTAACAATGACGATTTCTCAGACAACGGAGTCAAAGGATTGCTTTTGCTACCCTCCCAAACAGATGGATCTGCGCCATCCGGCGGCCGGCTCAACACCGAATAAAAGTCGTAAAATACTATGCCAATTATTAGCGCTGTTGCGACTGCCAATCCCAACGCTAATTTGCTGCGTTTTGGCTTTTCCGGCAGATCAAGCTCGGCTGTTTGAGTGGTTTGCGCAGCAAAGGTTGAAGCGTTTGCGTGTGTTTGCGCCAGCCGTTGCCGGATAGCGTTATCCAAGGCTACAAAGACAGGATCATTATTGTCGCCGCGCCAGTTGGAAAAGTCTTCAGTATGCAGTGCGCGAAAGGAGATGGGTGGATCCACTGGCTCGAATAACACCGGAAGTAAGATTCGCCGTTCGCGGGCTATAGTTGCCTCACCGCGCACCCAGTCGGAGCGCTTGGCTGCGTTGGACCAGCCCACGATCATGCAACCGGTTTTTTCGATAGCTTGTTCGATGACTTCATCGAAATCCTGGCCAACTTGGATCGACGAGCGATCCCAAAATACCGACCAGCCCTGATTTTCCAGGGCAAGTGCCAGCAGTTTAGCCTTGGCTACGTCCTCTCTGGCATAACTCAGAAATATGTCGGCCACTTAAACCCCGGCATTTGGGAATTGATCGTTTGCGGATTGTAATGCAAAAAAGTGCGCGACGGCGCGCGTTGCTGAGGCTGAACGCTAACTAGGCGGGATAATGCAGTTGAGTTGAGGTTTGCTTCTGCTGCAAATCCCCCCCTCTTTGGAAAAGAGGGGGTTAGGGGGAGATTTTATGACTAAACCCCCCTCGATCCCCTTCATGCCCTAGGGGGTACTTTTTCAAAGGGGGAAGTAGCTTGCCTTAACGTAGTTGTAATGCCGGCAGAGGAATTGAGATATTAGTGGTGACAGCCTGCACCGTGGATATGCCCATGGGCCATTTCATCAGCTGTAGCAGGTCTAACGTCTAACACCTCGACGTCAAAGGTTAAGTCTTCACCGGCTAAAGGGTGATTGCCGTCGATGGTGACATCGTCGCCGTCGATTTCGACGATGGTGATGATGCCGGGGCCGTGGCTAACATCAGCATGAAACTGCATGCCAATATCGATATCCATACCATCGAACATTTTTTTGGAGACCACTTGGATCATCTCTTCGGAGACTTCACCGTAGGCCTGGTCTGCAGCGATAGTGACGTTGAATTTGTCGCCGGCTTGCTTACCGTTTAAGGCCGCTTCCAACCCGGCGATGATGTTACCCGCGCCATGCAAATAAAACAGCGGCTCTTCGCCTCTGGAACTATCCAGCTGCTCACCGTCTTGGTTGGTTAAGGTATAATGGATAGAAACAGCTGTTTTGTCTGTGATTTGCATAAGCGTCTTCGCTGGATGAAAAAAAGCCGACATCATATAACCTTTTCCCCGAAAAAACATGTCACGCTGGCGACCACCCCGCCCTAAATCTTCGCCGTACATCACCGCCGACGGCTATCGCACCCTGGAAACCGAACTGAAACAGCTTTGGGAAAGGCGTAAAGACGTAACTATCGCCCTTTCTGCCGCAGCTGCGGAAGGCGATCGCTCGGAGAACGCAGAGTACCAGTACCGGAAGAAAGAACTGCGAGAAATCGACCGGCGCATTCATTATCTGCAAAAACGTTTGCCATCGTTGACCGTTGTTTCCGAAAAGCCGAGCAATGGTGACCAGGTGTTTTTCGGTGCCTGGGTGACCTTGGAAACCATGGACGGCGACGAAATCACCTATCGCATCGTCGGTGCCGATGAAATCGACACCACGGGCGGGTTAATCAGTCTCGATTCGCCGCTGGCTAAGGCACTATTGAAGAAAAATCTGGATGACGAAATAGCAGTCCGTCACGCCGAGCAGGAAACGCGTTATTACATCACCGCGATTCGTTACTGAACGGCTATGAGCGAACAAGCCTCTTTTGCCCGTTTAAAGTGGTTTGTGATCATCCTGTTATTGACTATCGTCGAAATTGGCCCGGTGCCACTGATGGGAATGACGCTACTCTACATTCTGGCATTCCGTCCGCGCTGGTTCAAAGACCTGATTGGCCGCATTTATTCATGACCCCACCTCAATACCTGTTTGTTTACGGTACGCTGCGACGAAACCGCCACAAACAAAATCATCCATTCCTCATTGCTTGCGATTACCTTAGCAGCGCTTTTATGTGTGGCGAACTCTACGACATCGACGGTTATCCCGGCGCTATTGCCCGCGGCACCGCGTTGGTCAAAGGCGAACTGTACCTGTTGCAAACCCCTGAAACGACGCTATCAGTGCTGGATAACTACGAAGAATGCGCAGAACATTTTCCGCAGCCGCAAGAGTACATTCGCTGCGAAATACCGGTAAGGCCGTCAGACGGGAACACCATTTCCGCCTGGGTATACCTTTACAATCGACCGCTGAACGGTTTAATGCGTATCCACGACGGCGACTATCTTAACTATTTGCGGGAAGAATAATGATCAGCGTTATCCAGCGCGTGACCGAAGCCAAAGTCACGGTAAGCAGTACAGACATCGGCGTGATAGGCACCGGAATTATGGCGCTAGTAGCGGTCGAGAAAACCGACACACCCAAGCTAGCAGACCGTCTGCTAGAGCGTATTTTGAATTACCGAATCTTTGCCGACGCGGAGGAGAAGATGAATCTGAGTTTGCGCGATATTCAAGGTGGTCTGCTATTAGTGCCGCAATTTACCTTGGCGGCCAACACCGATACCGGCAATCGGCCCAGCTTTGCTTCGGCGGCCCCGCCGGAAATGGGCCGCGAATTATTCGGATATTTGCAAACGCGCGCGCTGGAAATCTACCCGACCTGCCAGTTCGGCGCGTTCGGGGCGGACATGCAAGTGGCATTAATCAACAACGGACCGGTGACTTTTACCTTGCGTTGCCAGGCAAAGTAATATTTCTGGGGCTTTGAATACGAGGTTCCCCCCTTTTTTGCTGCGGGACACGAGTGCAAATGCGCACATTTGCATAGAGACCGGAAATTATTCACCCAGCCTATAGAATGAAATTATCGAAGGCTATGCGACTCTGGCTTCAACAAGTTCAATACTTACAGCATAGCTTTAGCGCTTGCTGAACCTGAGGCTGTTGGCGGGTTCTCAACGACTTAACTCCAGCCTTTAGCGCTTAAATAAACTGTGTTAAATAACACAATTTTGTTTGCCTAACGCACACCTTACCCCTACAATTGCGAAACCTTAATTACCAAACGAGAAGTATCTTATGAAAATTCAACATTTGCTATTCGCCTTAAGCTTGCCTGTTTTGTTAAGCCTGACAGGCTGCGAATCGGCAAAACCGGTCGAAGCAACTGCTGAGCCTGCAGTAGTGACGCCTGTGACTGCAGCGCCGACTGAAACCCCTACCCCAACAGCCGCACCAGCGGCCATGACGCCAGAACACTGCGCTAAACATAAAGCTGACGCTGCTCCTGCGCATGATTGCGTCGAGCATTGCGCTAAACACAAAGGTAAAAAAGGCAAAGCCTGTTTGAAACATTGCGCCGATAAAGCTGCGGCAGAACACGATTGCACAAAACATTGCGCTGATCACCCAGGTGCTAAAGACAAAGTCTGCGCCCAACATTGCGCGCAAGACGCCAACGCCAGCGCCCACCAATGCGGCACAGAACATTGCGCACATCACGAAGCAGCTGCCGCAGCCAATTGCAGCAGCCAGCATTGCGCCCATCACAAAGATGGCGCAGCGCATGAGTGCAGCGCGGATCATTGCAAAAAACACGGCGGCGACATGGCCGATTGCTGCGGCTCCGCGCATAAATGCGATAAATAATTCTAACGTGCTACCGCTGCGGGCTTAACTGCGGCGGCTCCATCATCCTCAGTTAAGTCCAATCGCAATCATTCACCACGAAGCAGAACAATCCCTCTCCAGCAGGAGAGGGATGAATTTCTGCAGGAGTGATCAGAGTTTTTCCATTCGCTGAATAGTTACGCCCTATCAAACAAATCCAGCTCACAGTGCTTATCTTGGCCTTATCGAAAACTGCAATACCGCGCTTCTGCAGATTTCTTAAGTTTTACTCCCCGTTTAGCCAACAGTCGAAAAGCATCATCTTTTAGATTGCCGACTAGCTTATTATTGAGATAAATTCTCTGCTTAGGCCATTTCGGGCCGCAATAGTTTTTTATTCAGCAATAGAGGACCATATGGCCGAATCGAATCAAAATCCCGCAATCGCCGCCGCAATCATTGGGGTAATCGGCTCGATCAGCGTCGCCATCATTACGAACTGGGATAAATTGACCGGCCAGCAAAAAACCGCCGAATCCCCCCCGGTGCAACAAATCGTTACCGCAGCTTATCCGCCGCTCGAGAAGACAAAACCCGCAGTAGTCGAATCTCCGCCGGTGATCGACATCAGCGGCGATTGGTATAACCCCGCCGCGCCGACCGCCGGGGGTACCCACATCGACCAAGAGAGCGATAGTTTTGAATTCGAGGGGTGGGGAACGTTGGCGCAAGGCATAAGCTACACATCAAAGGGCACTGGCAATCTGATCGCCAAAACCTTGACTTACGATTACACCGCACAGTACCAGAACGGTTGGGTATCGAAGGGCAATTGTACTGGCACGGTAACGCCAAACGGCGCAAAGATCACCGCGACTTGCACCGACACCATCATGGGCACCTATGTATCCACAGGCGTCCGGCAATAAGTTTTAGCCAACGTATTTAAGCATTCGCCGACCAATTGGTGAAGACATTCAGGAGCCGAGTTAATAAGCGGTTAAATCCAGTTTAACTCGCGGATCAGTCTAAACTTGTCAAACCGCTCTTTGACGTTTCTACTGAAAATGGATACCGCTTATGTCTGACAATCTTGGTAATGAGTTTGGAACCCAGGATTTTTCCTTACGCAAACTATTGACTGGGTTGACAGCCACGGTGGCTGTGCTGCTGGTCGCCGGCAATGTATTTGTTTGGGTCAGCCACGAGGCTCTAGTCACTGCGGAAACCGAAAATCAGCGTCTGATCAACGCCACATTGGCGTTTAAAAATGTTCGCTATCATGTGGTGCAAGTTCAGCAATTTCTAACCGATGCGTCGGCGGTGGGCGAAAACGATTACGGTGACGCCTTGGCAGAAAAAGCCGCAGCGCATGCCGAACTAAGGAGTGTCTTAGCTATCATGCCGGACATGACACTAGCGATTAACGACGCCGATAACGCCGTAGGAGAACTTTATAATACCGGCGAACGCATGGCGAACGCCTATTTCCTCGAGGGTCGCGAAGCCGGCAACCTAATCATGAAAGCCCCGCAAGATGGCTTCGACGCGGCTTCGGAAATTCTGGCCAATAAACTCAATCAACTTGCCGCCACATTGGAACAACAAGTCAATGCGGCTTCCCAGCAAAAAAGCCAAATGCAAAGGCAAATGTTTGCGGTCAGTGCCTCGGTTGCCGGACTGGCTTTGTTGTTGATAGTGGCCGCTAACATCTGGCTGACTCGAAAGCTATTTGCCGTGCTCGGTGGCGAACCAAGCTACGCGTCGAAAATTGCCGGCAGTATCGCCAAGGGTCAGCTAGACATAAACGTGGCCACCGAGAAAAACGATAGCACCAGTCTACTGGCAATCATGAAAATGATGGGCCAAGAGCTGACCAATCATATGCGGCAGATCAACGCGGTTAGCAAGCAAATCGGTCAGTCTTCTTATCAAATATCTAATATTTCCGGCGGCATTTCGAATGCCAACCGCTCCGAACAGGCCCGTTCTTCCGAGGTAAAAACTGCTACCGAACAATTACGTAACACTACCGAAGAAGTCGAACGCTTTTCGGTTGAGATCCGCCGACGCACCCAGGAGACCCAAAATACCGCGCAAAGAGGCATTGTCGCTGTGAACGAGAATCTTGATGAAATGCGCCGGGTAGTGAATGAAGTGGAAAGCGCGGAAGCTAAAACCATCGCGCTGCGCCAAGCGAATCGGCAGATTCAAGACATTACCACCACCATCCGCAACATCACTGAACAAACCAATCTATTGGCCTTGAACGCCGCCATCGAAGCCGCCAGAGCCGGAGAATACGGGAGAGGCTTTGCAGTGGTAGCCGATGAAGTGCGGAAACTGGCGCAAAACGCCTCCAGCGCTACCGCCGAAATCGCCAGCATTATCGGCGAACTAACCAAAATCATCGAAGAAAACACGCAGGCAATGGGCTCCATCATCCAGACCACCAAACAAGGCATGGAAAAAGCAGAAATCACTAGCTTGGTCATAAACGAGATTGTCGGCCAAATAGAAGAAAATGCGGACACCGCACAACAAATTTCCACTGTCGCTCAAGATCAATTGGGCAATGTCAACGAGTTGCAAGTGAGAGTAAAGGCCTTGTTTGAGGCGCTGGGCCAAAACGAGTCCAAGGTGGACATCACCCGGACTATCAGCGACGATCTTTATGTGGTTACCGAGAAAATGCGAGCCATGCTGGAACAGTTTAGCTTTGACGCGCATCGGGCTACGGCACCCGCCCTAAACGAGAATCGCAAATTTCCGCGCAGCAGTCATTATTTGCTGGCCCATATCGAAATAGCCGATTTAATACTAGACGGCGTTACAGCCGATTTCAGTATGTCAGGTGCCTGTTTGCGTCTGCCGATGAAGCTGCCCTGCCCGCTGAACAGCTCCATCACCATTCAACTTCGCATCCCCTACGACAATATCGAGCAATATGAGACCCAACTGCCACTTGAGCTATTAAGCACAGTCGTTTGGTACAAGCCTGTCGATGGAGGACACCACTACGGTGTCAAATTCAACGAATTCATGTCCCCGGAAGCCGCGCAGAGCTTAAAAGCCTGTTTCGCCTTTTTTAACCAGGCAGCGACCTATTAACACAGATTGAAAATACTCGGCCCACCAACGCAAACCATCTCATTAGTTCAATCAAAGGCGTTGCAACACGGACATTTCCAGTCAACATCCGCTGGCCGTGTCGGGTGTACGTGATTCAGCAGTTTTTTCGATCCGCCGAAATCATGGTAATTTCGGCAGACTTTTTCAAAAGCGGCCTTCGGCGATGCCGCATAACTGAATTTAAATTTGGGATACCTGCCAACATGCTGCTTCAAACGAGCGTTCAAGTCGGTTTCGGAGCGACCGACGTATTTGACGACAAATTTATTGGTTTTTTGATTAATTATGCCCAAGGCATAGTTGCCCTCGGCACTTTCGGTGATTAATTCGTTGATTTTGGCATTGCTCAAATCGTAAGCCCCTTGCATGTCAAGTGAAGCCATGTGTCCTCCTGTAGCGTCTAGCTATTCTTATAATCAAGTCGTAGGTCTGGCAAATATGCCTGATCGCAAGATAATACTCCCATCTTGGCCAAGTATTGCTTTAATTATTACAAGTCTAGTGAGGGGCATTTGCCACAGGCTACACGACAGCAGCCAATTCAGCGCTTAGGTATACTGCATTTAGGGGTGTTTACACCAGGAGGCGTCATGCATCGTTTGAGTAATTCAGGGTGTTTGATACCCATTTTTTGTTTATTACTAGCCCTTCCGGCCTATGGCAGCGAATGGTTAGTCGGCCCACAGCGCGCACTTAAACTGCCTAGCGCTGCCGCGAGACTGGCCAAAGACGGCGATGTTGTCAGTATCGACGCCGGGCTTTATCAAGGCGATGTCGCCAGCTGGCCGCAGCAGCGGCTGACCATCCGCGGACTGGACGGCAGCGCCCATCTCGACGCGCACGGCAATTCAGCGGAAGACAAAGCGATCTGGGTGTTAAAGGGTAACGACATCGTCATTGAGAATATAGAACTGTCCGGGGCCACGGTTCCTGCGCTTAACGGTGCAGGTATCCGCTTCGAAGGTACGAATCTGACCCTGAAAAACTGTCACTTCCATCATAACCAGATGGGCATATTGACTGGCGTCAATCCAAACAGCGATATTCTGATCGAAAACTCGGAGTTTAACGGCAATACCGTCGATTATCCGCGTTACGGCAAATTGGGCCATAACATCTACATCGGCAACATTCGGCGCTTTACGTTGCAAGCATCCTATGTTCACGATGCGGGCACCGGCCATAATGTCAAATCGCGGGCTCGGGAAAACTACCTGCTTTACAACCGCATCACCGACGAACATAACGGTTCCAGTTATCTGGTTGATCTTCCCGATGGCGGCGCTGCTTACTTGATCGGTAATCTGTTTCATCAAGGCGCGAACACTGAAAATGCCGCAATGTTGGCGTTTGCTGCCGAGCATAATCAAAGCCAGCCCAACCAACAGCTTTATCTGGTGAATAACACCTTCGTCAACGATTACCCCGGCGGAGCCTTTTTGCATAATCACAGCATAGTGACCGCCATGTTATTCAATAATCTATTGATTGGCACAGCTACTGAGTTAATCGGCCCGCACCAACAAAACCACGACCTAAAAGCGCCAGCCGACCAACTAAGCAATCCGGGAAGTTATGATTATCGGCTGGTCGCGGGTGCGTCGGCAATCGACAAAGGCATCCCAGCCGGATTCGCCGCCAATGGATTTCCGCTAAATCCGCAATTTGTCTACCGCCATCCGCGCGGAAGCGAAAAACGCCGGCAACAAGGGCTGATAGACGTAGGTGCCTATGAATTTATCGATCAGCCACCAGATTAGGTGTCAGCCAAACAAGGCCAAGGCCTTTTTCAAGGTGGACCACACGCCCCAGCTCAGCGGAATAAGCACGTAAAGCCAAAATACCGCCAACAGCCAAGGACTGGAAGAATTATCGGATTGGGAGTTAGTCATAGATTGCCGCTGCATTGCTTAATGTTCCGTTTCGTCGACGGGATAAATACCGTCCAGTTCATCGAAATCGCCATGTTTCATGTGGTGCTTTTCGTGAACCGGGCGGATCGACAGATTGACGATAAAACCCACCACCAAGAGTCCCGCCATGATGTACATAGTCACGTTGTAGGCATCGGCCTTAGCCACGCCTTGCCCTATTTGATATTCCCGAATATAGTTGACCAAAACCGGGCCCAACACGCCGGCGGTTGACCAGGCGGTCAGCAAGCGGCCATGGATGCCACCCACGAAGCGGGTACCGAAAATATCCGCGAGATAAGCCGGAATGGTGGCAAAACCGCCGCCATACATGCTCATAATCAAGGCATAGAGCAATACGAAGAGCAGCATATTGCCGGCCATGCCCATGCTGGGGATGGTGGCGTATAAACCGGCACCGACCACAAAGAAAATGAAGTAGGTATGTTTGCGGCCAAGAAAGTCCGAAGCCGACGACCAGAAAAACCGCCCACCCATATTGAATAAACTCAGCAAACCGACGAAGCCGGCTGCTGAAGCCGCTGTAACCGAGCCTTTGAACATTTCTTGGATCATCACCGAGGCTTGCCCCAATACGCCGATCCCAGCCGTAACGTTCAGACACAAAACCAACCAAAGCAAATAGAACTGCGGGGTTTTCAGGGCCTGGTCGATATGGACATGCTTATCGGTGATCATTTTGTTTTTTTGCACCGGCGGTGTCCATCCCGCAGGCTGCCAACTAGGCGGGGGAATGCGAATGGTCAGAGCGCCTATCATCATCGAACAAAAATACAGGCAACCCATCACCACAAAGGTTTGCGTAACCCCGACCGATTCGGCGGATTTAAAATAGTCCATCAGTAGCACAGACAAGGGTGCACCTATCATTGCTCCGCCGCCAAAACCCATAATGGCCATACCGGTCGCCATGCCGCGCCGATCAGGAAACCATTTAATCAAAGTCGATACTGGCGACACATAGCCCAGCCCCAAACCGATGCCGCCGATGACCCCATATCCTAGATAAATCAGCCAGATTACGTGCAATTGCACACCCAGCGCCGAAATTAAAAACCCGCCGCCAAAACAACAGGCGGCGACGAACATGGTTAATCTGGGGCCGACTTTCTCTAACCACTTACCGCCAAACGCCGCCGACAAGCCCAAAAACACAATCGCCAGACTAAAAATCCAGCCTAAGGTGGTCAGCTTCCAATCGTCCGGGACAGAATTTGTGATGCCGATGACACGAGTCAACGGTTCGTTAAACACACTAAAGGCGTAAGCTTGGCCAATGCACAAGTGCACCGATAAGGCCGCAGGTGGCACCAGCCAGCGGCTATAACCCGGCTGGGCGACACTATGTTGTTTCGAAAAAAATCCAGGCATGCTTAATCACTAGTTATTGAATAATCGGCGTAGAAACCTCACGCCAAGGACGTTGGCATTTTAGCATTGCCGCGGACAACTCTTTAATTACAGTAACAAGCGCTCGCATTCTTGGCCCTGCCACTGAAGATCGAGTCCGATTTTCGCCTTTTTTGCGTCGCTAACACGGCGACAATCCACCTGAGACCAAGTGATTTCACACATAACTATGACTTATTTAACATAGTTTAGTTACCCTCGAGTGATCCGAAGCATCGGGAACCCATTAGTTACAGCGACTTACTTGGGTGGTACATGACTTGCTAAGGTCTTGAAGCATTGAGTCGTCCCCACCCTAAAAACTATAAATTTCTAAACACTCGACTATACCCATGAAATTACCCCCTTTACAGGCTTTACCGTTTGCCCGCCCGGGCCAATTGACGGGCGTTGCCGCCCTCATGTTCTCGCTCCACGGCGTTGGTCATGCGGCCGAAGCGATCTCTAACCAGGATACATCGAGCCCGTCAGAGACCACTAGCAAACCGAAATCAAACAAGGCTAGCAGCCAGACCGGTTCTAACGAAACAGCCACAACCTTGGATACAGTCACCGTAGCTGGTGCTGTACCGTTCAATCCGCCGAACCAAAAACCGCAATTGGATACCGAAGCCGTCACGGGTAGTCGTCTAGGTCTAACACCTCGTGAAACGCCGGCTTCAATCACCATCATCGACAGAGCAACATTCGAAAAGCGCGGCGCCCAAACTACCCAGGAAGCGCTAGAAAGAGCGCCAGGCGTTTTGGTTTCCTCTCAACCGGGCTCTGCAGGTTCGGTATCGATGCGCGGCTTTACCGGAGCGCAAATCACTCAGTTGTTTAATGGCATCACCGTACAGTACGACGTCATTGCCGCACGTCCCATCGACAGCTGGCTGACCGATCGCGTCGAAGTGTTGGGCGGCCCGTCGACATTTTTGTATGGTCAAGGCGCAGTGGGCGGCTCGGTAAACTATGTCAGCAAAATCGCCCACCGCGGTCCTAATGAACATCATGGATTAGTCTCATTAGGGGAGTACCTGAATCGCCGGGCATCTTACGGTTTCAACGGTCAACTGGGGAATACAGACAACTGGCTACAAGCCGATATCAGCTATCTGGGGGCAGAGGGCTACGTCGATCGGACCGAGGCCGACTCTGGCGCAATGTCGTTTTCGTTGTTAAGCGATGTGACTTCCAAGCTATCGCATACCATTGCCTTTGAGCACCAACTGGAAGATCGGGACTCATATTGGGGAACACCGGTTTTAAATCCAGTGGTGAATGGCAGAGTGGTGCCTTGGGGTACCGCCGGCTTAGGGCCTCAGGAGGGCCAGATAGACCCTAAAACCCGCTTTAGAAACTATAACTCTGCGGGCCCGGTGTTTGATCAGCAAGTCTTCTGGCTTCGCGATATCGTTGATTATCAGCTTACCGATAACACTCAATTTAAAAACACCTTCTATTACTACAAAGCCGATCGGCAATGGCTGAATGTAGAGGGATATGATTGGAACGCAACAAATTCGTTGATTACCCGCAACCAGTCTTTTGCCACGAATCACGATCAGGCGTTAGTAGGCAATCGCTTCGAAATCGTTCACAGCAATAATTGGTTTGGCTTACCGTCTAAGGTGTCGGCAGGTATTGATGTTGCTTACAACAAGCAAACGCGCGCACCCAGTCGCGAGAGCGGGGCAACCACCGTCAGCGTCGTCGACCCCTATAACTTTAACGTCGGGACTTACTACGACAATCCTTTGGCGACAGGGCCTATCTCAGGCGCACGTAACGAACTGTATACAGTCGCCGGTTACGCGGAAAACCGCCTAACCTTGGTGCCTGATCTCAATTTAGTCACGGGTGTACGGGTGGACGATATCCGCTTGGATGTAAAAAATCTACGCACATCCTTTATACCTCCGACAGCCACCAACCCAGCAGCTTTTGGTCGCCGCTGGACTGCCGTAACCTGGCGGGCGGCATTGATGTACGACATTACCGATACCTTTAACGTCTACGCGCAATACAGCACCGCGGCCGATCCACCATCCGGGATATTGACAACCGGCACCTTCGCTCAGTTGCAAGACTTCGAC
Organism: Proteobacteria bacterium ST_bin11; assembly: GCA_002083615.1. GTDB lineage: Bacteria > Pseudomonadota > Gammaproteobacteria > Methylococcales > Methylomonadaceae > Methylomonas. The sequence goes on from MSXO01000053.1 coordinate 76,213, forward strand.
CTCACTACGGGTAGACAAGCAGAAGTAGGAACTAAATTCGACTTTTGGGACGGCAAAGGCTCTGCAACGTTGGCGGGCTATTATATCGAGCGGAAAAACCTATCAATGACCGACCCGCAGGACCGCAATCGGCAATTACCGATCGGGGCCCAATCCTCAGCCGGTGTGGAAGCTAACATTGGCGTGCAAATTAACGATCAATGGAGCGTACAAGGCAACATGGCATATGTCGATGCTCAATTTGACAGTTTCCTGCAAACAGTTGGCAACACAGTAGAATCCCGGAAGGGTAACCGACCTCCCAACGTGGCAAAATGGGTAGCTAACACCTGGTTGACTTGGGACTTTCATCGGGATTGGCAATGGAATTTCGGATCGCGCTATGTCGGCGACCGCTACGTGGACCCAGCAAATCTTGTCGAAGCGCCCGCGTACGCGGTATTCGATACCCAGATGTCCTGGAAATTTAATCGAAATGCCACCGTCACCGCGCGCGTAAAAAATCTTACCGACGAACTCTATACAGAATGGGGTAGCGGCGGCAGTGCACCGTTATTTTTCGTCGCCGCCCCACGGACATCCATGATGGAATTGAAAGTAGATTTCTAATGTTCACCCTATTCAAGCACTAACTGTATCTGAGCCACTGCGGGCTAAGTACGGTGACATGCCTGTTCATGGCAATGTGGTTTGTATCCGGGGTAGAATGATTTATATCGTCTACCCCAAACTGACGTAGCGATAAAAGCTCGCCGGCTTGCCAATATTGGCGACCGAGCGCTGCGATGTGAGCCTGAAGTAAACACCAGCATCTGCTGACACCCAGTCAGTAGTCCAGAGGGCGCTCGCGTGACCAGCGTAACCGATAGCGCCTACTGACGGCGATACTGCGCAGGAGCGAGAAGCGTTCAATCCTCGATCTAACGTTACCCGAACTCACAGGAATGACGCCTCAGGGAATCGGAAGGCTGTCAATAGTTAGAAAACTTCAGCCAAAACGCTTATTCTTTGGCAACTAGCGGTGGCCCGCCAGCAAACTCCTCCTACACATGAAGCCAAATGCTGCGTATCTAAAAACCATGACCGACTCAAGAACCCGCCTGGATAAAATCAATACCCGAATCAGAAACCACCCTTTACTCTCATTGTTGATCGCGGTTAGTACACTCGTTATAGGCCTCTCGACTTTTACCAATGCCACCCGAAACTTAATGGGGCTGCTTAGCATTAGCCAGCCGCGACCGGCGATTAACGGACGATGGCTAGCCCAGGTCAACTATGATTGGCCCAACGCCAATCACCATGAAAGTTTCAATTTTGCCGGCAGCGATACGCAGTTGTACGGCAGCGCTTCATTCACTGGCAGTATGAACGGCATTTTCGAAGGCGAAATCGCGGGAGAAAACTTACGCTTTGTTACCAAAAGCCCGGAATCGCTCGGTTCCGGCCCGTCAAAAGAAGCGATTCACCGTTATCAAGGCAAAATCAGTGGCGACGAAATTAAATTCGTAATGCAAACCGAAGGTGGCTATTCTGCGCACGTTCCTATCGAATTTACCGCGAAAAGAACCCTAAACACACCGCCAGCCCAACCTGCGCTGATACCAAACTGAACTTGGGATCAGCCCTGTCAACGAGTTGACATCACCAAGCTAGATTCTTATAATGTCCGCTTTACTTGTTTACGCAGGTAAAGCCGAGGTGGTGAAATTGGTAGACGCGCTAGCTTCAGGTGCTAGTAGGGGTAACCCTGTGGAGGTTCAAGTCCTCTCCTCGGCACCATCTAAATTCTAAGCGTTTAGATGGTCAAAATAACTTCTAAAATATTGAAATAAAAATAGTTTTAGTTAGAAGTTCTCTAGTCTCCTTAAGAATTATCATTCTGCATCAGTTCGTAGTTCCTGCTAGATAAAGTCATTTTAAAGTTCCTTTGGCACAAATAAGGCACATTGGAGTCTGAAAAATGGCGACCATCCGAAAAAGACAAGCCAGATACCAAGCCTAAGTCCGAATAAATGGTAAAAACATTACCAAATCCTTTACAAATAAGTCTGACGCTCACAAGTGGACCGAAGAACAAGAAGCTCTAACCTCCCTGAAAAGCTGGACTGTTCAACAGCATAAATATGCACTCGAAACCAAAGTCTTCCTCTCGGTCGCATTGCAAGGTCCTTCCTTTAGTCCTAAACAGAAAGACGACTAACCTTAGCCTCTAATCAAACTGTTAAGCCTTAACTTGGCTTAATTGGTAGGGTGAGGAAAAAAGGAATCGAGTAGGGATATATTTCCAATCTTGCTTTATGCCCCCTTACCTGAAAGGACATGTCCAACATTGTGCCCGGAAATGTGCATCGAGCTTCTTAGACCAAGTTTGAATTACAGACCCAAACAACCCAAGCGTGATTTCCATAAGTGACAAGCGACCTCTGGGAGTCCGATGAAATTGGGCCGCGGGAGAGCAAGCAAGATGGCGTAGTCGCAAATTAATATATAATGCGAGGAAACACGAAAGGACATGTACTTTGCAAATCTAGTACAAGTTTTAGTACACATTCCAACTAGATCCAGATTTAACCTGAATGCAACCCACTGAACAGCAACGCAGACGTACCTTTGCCATCATCTCCCACCCCGACGCCGGTAAAACCACCATCACTGAAAAATTGCTGCTGTTCGGCGGTGCCATCCAGTTGGCCGGCTCGGTAAAAGGCCGGAAAGCGGCACGGCATGCGACCTCCGACTGGATGGAAATGGAAAAAGAGCGCGGTATTTCCGTGACCACCTCGGTGATGCAGTTTGAACATAACGATTGCATCATCAATTTATTGGATACGCCGGGGCATGAAGACTTTTCCGAAGATACTTACCGCACCTTGACAGCCGTTGACTCGGCGCTGATGGTCATCGACGTGGCTAAAGGTGTTGAGGATAGGACCATTAAATTGATGGAAGTCTGCCGCCTGCGGGATACACCGATCCTGACCTTCATCAACAAGCTGGACCGCGAGGGCCGCGAACCCATAGAACTGCTAGATGAAGTGGAGAGTGTCTTAAAGATTCAATGCACACCAATGACTTGGCCGATAGGCATGGGCAAGCGCTTTAAAGGGGTTTATCAGCTTTATAAAGACGAGATTTTGCTATTCAGTCCACACCACGGTGGCCGTATCGCTAAAGCCGAAATCATCAAAGGCTTGGACAATCCCAAACTCGACGAGCTATTGGGCGATCAAGCAGCAGAATTACGCGACGAAATCGAGCTGGTAAAAGGGGCCAGCCATGAGTTCGATCATGCTAAATATCTCGCGGGTCAACAAACCCCGGTGTTTTTCGGCTCGGCGATCAATAACTTCGGCATCATCGAATTGCTGGACGCCTTTGCAGAATACGCACCCGGCCCCAGATCACGCCAAGCCGAACAACGTGAAGTGATGCCCGATGAAGAAAAATTCACCGGTTTTGTGTTCAAAATCCAAGCCAACATGGACCCAGCGCACCGCGACCGCGTGGCTTTTTTAAGAATCTGCTCCGGCAAATTCGACAAGGGCATGAAGGTTAATCACGTGCGTATCGGTAAAAATGTCCAGGTCGCCAACGCTATTACCTTTCAGGCTGACAGCCGCAAAAATGTTGAAGAAGCGTATCCCGGCGACATCATAGGTTTGCATAACCATGGCACGATTCAAGTCGGCGACACCTTCACTCAAGGCGAAGTCTTAAAATTTGGCGGCATCCCCTACTTCGCGCCGGAATTATTTCGTCGCGTAGTATTGAAAGATCCATTAAGAGCCAAAGCCCTGCAAAAAGGCTTAATTCAGCTGACCGAAGAAGGCGCCACCCAGTTGTTCCGCCCACTGAAAAACAACGATTTAATTCTGGGCGCGGTGGGTATTTTGCAGTTCGATGTCACCGCGCATCGCCTCAAAAACGAATACAACGTGGAATGCGCCTACGACGTATCGCCGATCAATACCGTGCGCTGGGTCAGCGCCAAAAATCCAGTCAAATTAGAAGAATTTAAAAACAAGGCTTTCGAAAATTTGGCTGAAGACGGCGGTGGTTATTTGGTTTATCTGGCCAGCAGCCGAGTCAATTTGCAATTAACTGAAGAACGCTGGCCGGACATCAGCTTTAGTCAAACTAGAGAGCTTTGATAGGTCATTTAATGTCAACCTTTGCACGCGAATCGCTTAGCCTAAGCGATTCGCGCAAACATGCTGCACAGCCAATGCAAGTAACGCCAGCCGTTGCTTGCCCAGCTTTCATCTCTCGCCGCGACAGCCTATCGCAAAAAACCGCCTGAAAAACACATCGCTAAACACTTAATATTTATAGAATTATTTAGACAAGGGATATACACTGCCCCAGACAATCCGAGAAAGATACGACTTTAAGCAACATCCGCAGGAGTAAGCTTATGCGCACACTTTACTATAGTCACCCGGATTTTTTGGGCCACGACACCGGCGTAGCTCATCCAGAGAGCATCGACCGGCTGCATGTGATTGAACAAGCCTTATCGGGCCCCCAGTTTACGCAACTGCAACGCATCGCTCCCGATATTCCGCCCGACATCCAAGACAAAATTGGCTTGATACACAGCAAAACCATGATTGCTAAAGTGCTATCAACCATCCCCGAACATGGTTACGCAAATTTTGACGCGGACACCGTGGTATCGCCCGGTTCCAAACAAGCGGCGCTGCGCGCGGTAGCCGCAGCGTGCGATGCAGTTGACAGGATTTACACCGGCCAGAACGCCAGGGCCTTTTGTGCCACCCGCCCTCCCGGCCACCATGCCATGCCGGATTATGCGATGGGTTTTTGCCTGTTCAACAATGTTGCCATTGCCGCAGAATATGCGCGCAGCCGCTATGGCTTAACACGCATAGCCATCGTGGATTTTGACGTGCACCACGGCAACGGCACCCAAGCGGCTTTTTTCGACCAGCCGCAAGTGCTGTATGCCTCTAGCCATCAATGGCCGCACTATCCTGGCAGCGGTCATCCTTCAGAAAACGGCGTGGGCAATATTATCAACGTAGCTCTACCTACCGGCAGCGGCAGCGATGTGTTCCGCGACAAATATCGACAGTCCATATTGCCGGCGGTGAAAACCTTCAACCCTGAACTGATTTTGGTTTCCGCCGGCTTCGACGCCCACCGCGACGACCCTTTGGCCTCACTTGGCCTGGTGGACGATGATTATCGTTGGGTTACTGATGAATTGATTAGCATCGCCACTGCCTGCTGCCAGGGCCGCATCATTTCGGTATTGGAAGGCGGTTACAATTTAAGCGCGTTGGCCAACAGCGTTGCCGCCCATGTCGGCAGCTTGATGGGAATTCCGCCCAGAGGCGAATGACACGCCCCCCCGGGCGGGACAATACGCACTATTGCAGATTGGGTAAGGTGTAAACGTAGTCGCTGTCTTTCATGGGTAAATGACATGCAAAACACTGCGCGGATTTTTCCTGATCCAGCATGTTTAAGGTTTTACCTTCCCAGATACCAAAGCCCCAACCGCCGGTTTCCGCGTATTTCTTGCTATCTTTCACCATCGCCTCAGCGGCGGTGAATTCGCCGGGCACCGTTGCTTGCTCCCAGTTGGGATGCGTTCTTTCGGCCCATTTGATTTTGGCGATGATACTGCCGTCCGGCCAAGGTTTGACCTTACCAGTGCGAGCGGCATTGATAGCCACATGGTTACCGACGATGGCGCGTATGCTGTGTTTGTCGTGCCGCAGGGAGACGCCCAGCAAACGCCAGTCTCGGTAGTCGCCATGTTCCGGCTTAGCCGACTGGTGCCCTTCCGCACCAGCTTGGTTAAACGGCAATAACAGGGCAGTGGCGAGCACTAAAGTGCTGAAAATAATCTTGTTCATTTTTTAGTATTCCTGTTTCATAGAGGCTGTCTGCCATAAATTATACGTCGGTGACTTAACGGCTAAGGCTAGCTGAGCAAAATCAGTGGTCACGCCAGCCGTTAAAAATCATTGCTGCGGGCACCGAAGCGCCCTCTTTCTAAAATGTATTCAGACTGTCGCGGGTACGTCAGCGAGAGGGGATTGACACAATCCCGTTAGCGAATCAGGGCTTAAACCCGCCCGCACAGCGGCTTTCCAAGCTAATCCGCCTGCAGCAATCGCCGCTGCCGTGCTACCATTTTGCGAACTTTATCACGTAATACACTGCAGTCCATTCGGAAGGAATTCGCCATGCCTGGCACCAACAAACAATTACCGTCCATTTTTTTCTGGGCTTGTGTAGCCCTAACCGGGGCCTTCGCCATCGGCGGCATTGCCTTACAACGCGGCGAAAGCATAAACAGCATGTGGCTGATCGTCGCGGCGATTTGCATTTACGCACTGGGTTATCGATTTTATAGCACTTTTATCGCCGCTAAAGTCTTGGTATTAGATCCAAGCCGCGCTACCCCCGCCGAGCGTTTCGACGATGGCCGCGACTTTATGCCCACCCACAAGTGGGTCGTATTCGGGCACCATTTCGCCGCGATTGCTGGTCCCGGGCCCTTGATCGGCCCAACCTTGGCCGCCCAATTCGGCTATCTACCCGGCACCCTTTGGATACTGGTTGGGGCAGTGCTCGGCGGCTGTGTGCAAGATTTTGTCACCCTGTTTTTCTCGATTCGCCGCGATGGCCGCTCCCTCGGGCAAATGGCGAAAGATGAGCTAGGTGCCATCGGCGGGACTGCCGCCATGCTCGGGGTAATGATGATTATGGTGATCCTGATTGCAGTACTGGGTCTGGTAGTAGTGAATGCCATGAAACATAGCCCTTGGGCCACCTCCACCGTCGCTGCCACCATCCCGATAGCCGTATTGATGGGCTGTTATCTCCACCATTTACGACCAGGCCGGGTTTTGGAAGCCACGTTAATCGGCGTCTCCTTGTTGATATTCGCGGTCCTGGGCGGCGGCTGGATCGATGACAATCCTACCATACGCAGCTGGTTCGATTACGAAGCTCCGCAACTAGCCGTCATGGTGATTTTGTATGGCTTTGCGGCTGCAGTGTTGCCGGTCTGGCTGCTGTTGGCACCGCGCGACTATCTGTCCACCTTTATGAAGCTGGGTACCATCGCCGCGCTGGCGGTTGCCATCGTCGTGTTGCGCCCGGAACTAAAAATGCCTGCCCTCACCCAATTCATTGACGGCAGCGGACCCATCTTTGGCGGCAAGCTGTTTCCCTTCGTGTTTATCACCATCGCTTGCGGGGCCATATCCGGTTTCCATGCGCTGATTTCCTCCGGCACCACTCCCAAGTTATTGGCTAATGAGCAGGATGCCCGCTTCATTGGTTACGGCGCGATGATGATGGAATCTTTCGTCGCCATCATGGCGATGATCGCCGCTTCGGTGTTAGAGCCCGGCGTGTATTTTGCGATCAATAGCCCAGCCGGTATCGTCGGTAAAGAAGCAGTCGATGCCGTCGCCAAGATCAGCAGTTGGGGCTTTCCGGTGAGCGTCGAACAGATGCAAACACTGGCAAAAACCATGGGCGAATCCACCCTGTTCGCCCGCACCGGCGGCGCGCCCTCGCTGGCGGTAGGCATGGCCAGCCTGTTCGCGCAGATGTTTGGAGAGCATCTGCTGGCGGCCTGGTATCACTTCGCCATCATGTTCGAGGCCTTATTTATTTTGACCACCCTCGACGCTGGCACCCGCGTCGCGCGCTTCATGCTGCAAGACATCTTGAGCAATATCGGTCTGGCCAAAACCAACAGCTACCCCAGCATCTTGTTGACCAGTGGTTTAGTGGTCGGCGCTTGGGGTTATTTCCTGTACATGGGCACCATCGATCCGCTCGGTGGCATCAATAGCCTGTGGCCCTTATTCGGTATCGCCAACCAAATGCTGGCCGCGATCGCCTTATGCGTGGCCACCACGATATTGGTAAAAACCGACAAACTGAAATATGTGTGGGTAACCGCAACCCCTTTGACCTGGTTGATTATCGTCACCAGCGCCGCCGCCTGGGAAAAACTGTTTGCAGCCGACTTACGGGTCGGATTCCTGTCTCACGCCGCCGATTTATCCGCCAAACTCGCCAACGGCAGCCTGCCCGCCGAGCAAGTCAAAAACGCCCCGCATTTAATCTTCAACGACTATTTGAATGCCGGCTTAACCAGCTTGTTTATGCTGATCACCTGGCTGTTATTAGCAGATACCCTACGGGTGATCTACTGTATCCTCGCTGGCAAAAACTACCCGCAATCCAGCGAGTCCGTGCATATGCCTAGCCGTTTGGTTGAGGAATGGGTAAGGGATTAAGAAATTTCGCTATCGACCTGGCCTAATGAACCTGTTGACAGAGATCATCGATTTAACGGGTTATCACCCCAGCAGGGAGTTTACCGGGTTGATTGTATTATCTTCCGATTATCCGTTTACCCCTTCCTCAGTCGGCCATTCAAAAAAACCGGCTGCATCCCCTGGCCAAACTTCAACCATTACGATTGGAGATGATCCTCCCGGCGCCAACACAAAGAATACTAATGCCTTTTTTAGCCAAAGCGCAGAAGTAAATTTTCTCGCTCCATGCATAATTGCTCAATTTCCTTAAGCATACGAATCAATACAGGTTGATGAACCAAAAGCCATAACGTTTTCTTTTCCGTCGGGCTATTAATTTACCTCCAGAGACAGTATCAAGGGTGTTTTTTTTGAATTGCTAGGGATAATTAAACCATTGCCGTTCGCAGGGTTCGACGATGACAAATATCCTCCCTCAAAACAATTCAACATCGCTTGAGCGCTGTTCCGCTCTAAGATCTTCGCCCGGGGATTGGTTTTCCGTTTCGGATAGTAATAACTTCAAAGCGGTAATACGGTGTTTGAAACGATTTAATCCGTCCCGCTCGTCTCGGTCGTGATGCAATCTTAATAATGCATGCAAGTAATTGCCGACGTTTTTTGTATCTACGGCGATTTTAGCCATCATCTGAGTAACAATATCCTCAAATTGCATGGCCATCACCCCTTCCTGCGCCAATCTTTGGATTTCATTGGTTGCCACGGTGATATTGGTTGAGTGTCCATTGGCTTTGGATGTCATTTGGATCAGCTCCAGACCGAGGTTTCCCAAGTTTTCGCGCGAACGTTCCGCCAGGCTTAAATCGGTCTGCGCCGCTTGCGATACGTGCTGATCCACTTCTTGCAACGACTGAATTATGTCATCGAGTGTGCTGCGGATTTCTTCACTAAATTGCCGTGTTTGAGCTGCAAGTTTTCTGACCTCATCGGCAACAATCCCAAAACCGCGTCCGGCATGACTGGCCCGCGCCGCCTCTATTGCCGCATTCAAGGCAAGGGTGTCGGTTTGTCGGGTCAGTTTGGTTACGCCATCGAGCGAATCTTCGATGCGGAGAAACTTGCTCTGCATCTGATTAAAACTGACTGCTATACCCACGCTGGACTGATTAATCTCCTCGATCTTTTTGACAAATTCGTCTATGAGCGCATGAGTTTCACCAAAAAATTTATGTAACCCCACCTGTTGTCGCTCGTGAACATCATCTGAACCGGTCATTTGCAGTATTTCATCGACTAGGGCATTCAGCACCTTGCGCTGATCGGTGGATTGCTTTTCCAAGCCTGTCAAGCTTTCCGATAGCTTATGCGCTGAAGTTTGGATTGTCTCGCGAGCGATGGCCATTTCTTGCTCTAAAAGCGTGAATCGATTTTCTGCATAGTCCATGGCGCGATGAGACAGAAATTGATATTCAGTCATTACCGATTCAAGTTCCTGCAAGCGCAGCTGCTGCCTGTCTTGCCAATGTTTGCGCCCTTGGTAGGAAAAAATCAACGAGCCGGTCAATAAGGCGGCGGACCATAAAGTAAAGTAGAGCGGCATTTGGTCTGTTTGCCGGTGCCACAACCAACAGCCGATGTTTAAAACCATAACCAGCCAGATTAAATAAGTATCTATGCGTTTCATATCGGTGCTACCAAATCTTCGACGGCACTCGTGCCGGTATCGGCCACCACACGATTCCGACCTTGTTGTTTGGCAAGATATAAGGCCTTGTCAACGCGATCGAAGAATAGGCTTTCGTGCTCGGTAAGTGAAAACTGCCCAACGCCTATGCTGACAGTGACTTTAATCTGTTGGACGAAAGAATAATTCTCTATCGTGGTTCGCAGGCGATTTGCAAATTCGACAGCATCGCCAACAGGTGTATGAGGTAGCAGAATCGCAAATTCTTCGCCGCCCCAGCGGATGGCATCGTCGCTACATCTGACTAATTCTTTAAATTTGAGACTGATGGCTTTTAAGATTTCATCACCGATCAAGTGACCGTGCTCATCATTGATCTGCTTGAAAAAATCGATGTCTAGCAATAACATCGAAAAAGTCGGCGCAGCGTAGCGCCGCATTCGCCCAATTTCATCGGTTAACCTTTTTTCCAGCAACCTTCTATTGCCAAGTCCCGTGAGGGGGTCGGTCAATGATGATTTTTCAAAGACCTTGGCTTTAGCGTCGAGAATGGCAACAAGTTCCTTGAGTTCGCCGGCGTGATGTTTGATGAGATTTATCCAGGTACCGTAGGCAAAACCTACCAGCTCACTTTGGGTGACTAGGCCCACCAACTGGTTTTCTTCGTTTACGACGACGGACCTTTTAATTTGAAAAGTTTTGAGCTGAATAAGCACGTCTTCAATAGTTGAACTGACCTTAGTGGTAATTACCGGGCAGTTCATGTAGTCCCTGAGCGGCCTATCGGTGCTTTCAGCGGACGAAATAATTTTAAAAATATCTTTGGTGGTGATGATGCCTATCGGTATTTTGGATTCGACCACAATGATAGAGTCTTCCATTCGCTGGAGATGTGTTAGAACATCTTCCAAAATCCAGTCTGCGGTGAAGGTAACAGGCTCGACTCTGGTCACCAATTCACCGATGGTCTTTTTTTGCACCAGGACGGTAGGATCAATCGCTGAAAGAATGTCGGTATCAGTTAATATCCCCACCAGACTTTCTTTGGCATCGACGACTCCCAAATACCGGTCGCCGCTGGTCTCAAGAATTTCGAACGCAGAGAGAATCCGCTCGTCCGCCAAGACACAGGTAATCTTGCTTAATTTCAACTCGGCCAGGGTAACCTCAGTACTGCCACCGCCGTGGAGGTGCCTCAGCAAATCTTCAACGGAAAACACGAAATATTCTTGAGCGATCTCAATGACAACGCTACTGACATCGTTCTGGTGTATCAGCTGCGACACCGAACGGATAGTCATATTCAGGGTCGCTCGCAACACTTTTTTTTTGCGCAATGGACCCAACAGTTGGAAAAATTGTAAATTCAGTCACGAGAACCTCAAATTTGGCTAGACCTTGCGTTTAATGCTTGCCGAAAAGTAACTGGGTTGATGTCTATTAACAACCGGTGAAAAATTCCTATCGTGTAAAAATTTAGTTTTAGCCAGGCGCGTTTAGCGTTTTTCAGTCTTGTTGAGTATTTTTAGCGGGGGCGCACTGGTTGAATCAGCCAGCCAATGGCGACTATTTGACTTGAACGTGTCGTGCAAGCGCAGTAAATCGGTAACCGATTTGGCGTCGGTTTTGCGCATTAGATTTGCGCGATGCACTTTGACGGTTTTTACCGAAATATCGAGTTTTTCGGATATTTCCTTGTTGGAATGACCCAGCACCACCAGTTCGCAGGTTTCAATTTCTCGCTTGGTCAGGTTGCGAAATTGACAGCTAATACTCGCAGCAAATTCGTAATCAAAAAAAGCCTGTTCAAGGCATGTTCTTATCTGTTCCAGGCTAAAGGGCTTTTCAATAAAATCAAACAAACCGGCTTTAATCGAACGCATGGTGGCCGATACGTCACCCGACCTGGTGATACAAATTCGGGGATATTCCAGCAGTAATTCAAGCTCGCACCCGGTCGGCGACATTTCGACAACGTCGGGGTCAAAGACCAGCACAAACGCAATATTTTTGCTGGTTAACCTGAGCTTATTGAGGGTGATCCATCGATACAAGTCATCGCGACTAGCAACGTAATCGACATGCGCTTGCAGACTGTCTCTGACACGATTGATACCTTTAAAGGATGAGATTTCGCGGTCTGCAACCAAAATTAATCTATCCAGTTCCAAAACCTGTCGCGCCATAGTCTGAAAAAAATCAATACAAATTCTTGCCCAAAACGCCGTCAAGTGTACGTAAGTCTTATAGTTTGTCTATAGGGCTAAGGTCGTAGATGGATTAAGCGCTTCCCGCTCTCATCTCTATAGGCACGGTCTCAAACCTAAACGCCGACCTAGAAAACCGGCAAGCCGGCACAACCATGGCTACTAAAAGCAAAACGGATATTTGCCGCCACTGCTGCTCGTGGGCGATACTTTACTGCCATTATTGCAAAACAGCGCCATGAAAATCCCCAAGTCACGATTGGCAGATATAGAAACCGCTACGCTGAATCATTACAACCAAAACGCCGAATCCTATTGGCAAGGCACCAAAGACCATGACCTGACGCAAAATTATGCGGCGTTCCTGAGTGCCTTGCCCAAAGAGCAAGGGTTGGATATTTTGGATTTGGGCTGCGGACCCGGAAGAGACGTGTTCTATTTCAAGTCATTAGGCCATAGTCCGGTCGGCCTGGACGGCAGCGAAGTATTTTGTCGAATGGCCCGGGCCCACAGCGGCTGTCCGATTTTGCAGCAAAGCTTACTAAATCTGGATTTGCCGAATCAAGGCTTCGATGGCGTCTTCGCCAATGCATCTTTATTTCATGTACCAAGCCTGGAACTACCGAGAGTACTTAATCAGTTGCACGCAACCTTGAGAGCGTCGGGGATTTTGTTTATCTCTAATCCGCGCGGAAGCGGAGAAGGTTGGGCAGGACAACGCTACGGCCATTTCATGGAAATCGAAAGTAGCATGGAATTTCTAACAAACGCGCATTTCCAGATACTGGAGCATTATTATCGGCCACCCGGCAAACCCAGGCACGAGCAACCTTGGCTGGCGATTACAGCGAGAAAACTCTAAGTGGAGTGCGGTCAAGATATTAACGAGAGTGCCTGCTGGAGACAGCAGGACATATTCGCCAATCGGAGCATAGCCAACTCCACTTTAGTGACTTCGACTATGCTCGACCAAGCATTTAAACCATCTGCGGGTAAACAAACATAAAGCAATCCGGTTTATGATTTACCGAAGGATTGACGCAAATGTTATCTCAACTGCGATATGTGCGCCGAACAGTCAATAAGCCGACCATGCCGCTTGCAAATAGCCAAACTGCGCCGGGAACGGGGACGGGTTCGAGGTCTTGACTGCCAACATAGACTTCCAAAGCCCCAGTATTGTTGCTAAAAATGTCGTTATTCAGGCCGAACTGTATATACGTGGCGTTTGCTGGTAAACCAAAGCTGCGACCAACCAAATACAGCGGCTCCCCGCTATCATCATCACTGAACACGGTGCCCATCGATAATAATTGGACAATTTCGCCGGCATCGTCGGTTAATACAGCAATCAGCGACTGCAAAAATACCCCGTAAGGCCCTGGGTTGGCGGGGTTTTGAACCTCACCCCATTCATTTCCAAGGTAATAACTGGGAAGTCTCAGTCCACCAGGTCCCAATTCATCGTCCTTAAAAGCACTACCGACATAACCATTATTATTGGTGCCAGGAATACCACCGGATGCGCTAGTAAAACCGCCGATATAATTGATGTAAATAGTATCGCCTTCCCCAATACCAATGTCGGCCAGTTTAAGCCTAGCAGGCGCGGTATAGTCGGGATTATCCGATCCATATTGGTAGTCAGTGTTCAAGCCGCCGTCTACCCAAGTCCAAGGGCCGGCGGTACCGGCAACACTGACTATTTGATACGAAGCGTTGGTAGTCATAGAGGCCAAAGCCAGCAAAGCACCCAAACATAATTTACTTAGACTTTCAAACTTAAGCTGCATGATCAATTCTCCTGAGCTAGCATGAACGATAAGGTCCGTATTCGCCGGACCAACTACCTTACAAGCATTATTTAAACCAACTTTATTTAAACTTATGAATCAATCACTTAAAAACACATCATCTTGATAACAACCATCGGTGTAAATACTTCCGACACTTTTCGCAAATTAAACTTAGCTTGAATATTTCAGCCACCTCGCGGTTGTTAACAATCCCCTCTCTTACACGTTAGTACTGATCTGGCCGCCGATTCCGACTGAGCTTATCTGAGCATTTTAATACTGCACACCTTCGACAGGCTTTGTGCAACCGGTATTAGCGGGCCGAGATAATAATAGCTTAACTTCCCTATAATTGATCTTGTCTGGCAAACAGCTTTTGGTCTGGAGCCGAACAGGCACCCAACTCTGGTATCATTGCCTCCCGCATGTCGGCAAGCGCGCCGCATCCTATCGATTAGAGCATCTGTGAACACACCTGAATTTTCTTCCCTGCCGTTAAAATCCGCCCTACTCGACAACATCGAATCCCTGGGCTATACCCACCTCACGCCCATTCAAGCAGAAAGCCTACCGCATATTCTGGAGGGCAAAGATGTTATAGCCCAAGCGAAAACCGGCAGCGGCAAGACCGCAGCGTTCGGTATCGGGTTATTGTCACGGCTGGACTTAAGCAGTTTTAAAGTGCAAGCCATGGTGATCTGTCCTACTCGCGAGCTGGCCGATCAGGTGTGTAAAGAAATCAGACAACTGGCGCGCTTCACGCAAAATATTAAAGTCCTGGCCTTGTGCGGCGGCACCCCGTTCGCGCCGCAGCGCAGTTCGCTGGAACATGGCGTGCATGTCGTGGTGGGCACGCCGGGCCGTTTGCAGGAGCATCTGCAAAAAGCCAGCTTGCGCCTGGATCATTTGAATGTGTTGGTGCTTGACGAAGCTGACCGCATGCTGGACATGGGTTTTGCCGACATTATCAGCGACGTGATTTCCTATGCACCGACTCATCGGCAAACCCTCTTGTTTTCAGCGACTTACGCCGAACCCATTCGTACCTTAAGCCAAAAGTTTCAATTCAAGCCGATCTCGGTTAGCGTCGAAACCAGCCACCACGATAATCCTATCGAACAACGTTTTCATCAGGTCGATAAAGCCAAGCGTCTAAACGCGCTTGGCTATTTGCTGGCGTATCATCGCCCGGAATCGACGGTCGTATTTTGCAATACCAAACGCGAATGTCAGGACGTCGCGGACACGCTGAGCAATTGCGGCTTTTCCGTGCAGGCGTTGCATGGCGATTTGGAGCAAAAAGATCGAGACCAAGTTCTAGTCAGGTTTGCCAATAAAAGTTGTTCGATACTGGTCGCTACCGATGTAGCAGCTCGAGGTTTGGACATCAAAGACATGCAGGCCGTGATCAATTACGAGCTGCCTTGGGACCCGGAAGTGTACGTCCATAGGATAGGCCGCACGGGTCGAGCCGGCGCGAAAGGCTTGGCGCTGAGTTTGGTTAGCGAAGCGGAGTTGAACCGTGTCCAAGCAATAGAGGAATATCTGGCCAGCTCAGTAAAGTGGGACGAAATCGCGCCTTTCAAACTCAGCAGTGAACACCGTTTCGAGCCGCCCATGGTCACGTTGTGGATAGATGGCGGCCGGAAAGACAAAGTGCGACCAGGCGATATTTTGGGAGCGTTGACCGGTGTTAATGGCATAGCCGGCGGCGACGTGGGTAAAATCGATATCTTCGATAAACACGCTTATGTCGCTGTGAAGCGTGGCTCTGCCGATAAGGCCTTGTCCTGTTTGCGAGCCGGCAAAATCAAAGGCCGCAGCTTCAATGTGCGTAAGTCGCAATGGAATTAGGCTAAGCATTTTAGTAATGGCGGCAGCTAGCCTTCAAGTTGCGATGGCCCACCGCGCCCCCGCCCACCACTAGGTAACGGATGGCTAAGCATCTTGCCTAGCGTTTGCTTGAGCCGCAACCAAGTCAATAATTCAGCAGCCGGATAGCCGAATGCCCAAAGCCTGCTATACCTATGCCAGCCACCACCTCTCACATTAATCACTACTCAGAATCAACCTGTGCCGCCTAAAACCCATATCAGTTACCTTGACACTATTCGCGGTCTGGCGGCCCTGGCCGTTATCAGCGAACATTTCGTGATCGCCTACGGGCTGCCCTGCGAAACACCGTTATGTCAGCAATTGCTGGATTTCTCGCCGCTACATATCTGGTGGGATGGCTCTGCGGCGGTGTCGATGTTTTTCGTGCTCAGCGGCGTGGTGCTGTCTTTACGCTATTTTCGCGCGGGACATACACCCGATCTCAGTGAATTTCATTTGGCGCGCTTCTTAATCAATCGGATGTTCCGGATCTGGCTGCCGTATTTGTTGGTTTTGCTAATTAGCGCAGGCCTGTTTCTGAAGACATTCGACAGCGATATACTCCAGACCAGTCTGCCTGCGACCGACTGGATAACCGGCATGTGGCATAAATTTCCGCTAACCCCTTCCGCTATGCTGAGGGAGAGCTTTTTATTGAAATTACCGGACCTGATCGTACTGCTGCCGCAAGCATGGACTTTAAGTATCGAACTGGTGTTGTCGCTGCTCTTGCCGGTAGGCTTATTGTTGGCGGGGCGAGGCAGCTCTTGGCTGGTCTTTTTTGGCTTGCTGGCCACCAGCCTGCTGGGGGTGTCGATATTCTTGCTGCATTTTCTGTTAGGCATGACCATAGCCAGACACTATACCGACCTCACCCTTTACCTCGCTGGTCGACGCTGGCAACGGCGCTTGCTGCTATTGATAGGCTTAGCCTTTTATACCTGCTCCACATTTGTACCGTCCGAGATAGTTGGCGATAAAGCAATATGGCTCGGTTCCGGCCTGGGCTCCGGCCTGATTTTGATGTTCGTACTCGGTTCCAAGGATGCACAGCGGTTGTTATCTCAACCGGTCTTGCGACAAATCGGTAAAGTCTCTTACAGCGCCTATCTAAGCCACATGGCCATCCTGATTTGCCTGACGCCGCTTGTGTTAAAATTTTTGGAGGGTTTTACCGAAAACCGATTGGCGCTTTGGTTTGGCGGTTGGCTTATTACAATCGCTTGCGTACAAGGCGTGTCCTTGTTGTTTTATCATTGGATGGAAATACCCAGCATGAGTTTGGGACGGCGCGTGACCGATGCAATAGCCGCCATCGGCAAGCCAACGTTATAATCCCGACCAGTCACTCCATTTCCTAAGACCTTCATCATGCGCCTTGTTATCCTTTCAACATTATTAATGAGCGTTGCCACATTAGGCGTTAGCTCCCAGGTTATCGCGGGCTCAACGGCTAAAGACTGGGCAAAGATCACCACTCCGTCCCAAGAATCCAGTCAGAGCATAGGCACCTACACCAGCGGCTGCATCAGCGGCGCAGCAACGCTACCCTTGGACGGCCAAGGCTATCAAGTCATGCGCTTGTCCCGGCACCGCTATTACGGGCACCCGGATTTAATCGACTTTATTCAGCACCTAGGTCAATTCAGCGCCGAACAAAAACTGGGTTCCTTGTTGATTGGCGATTTGGGCCAGCCGCGCGGTGGCCCGACCTTAAGCGGACATCGCAGCCATCAATCAGGCCTGGATGTGGATATTTGGTTTTTGTTATCCGAACAAGCCAGTAACCGGCAATTAACAGCCAACGAACGCGAAACCTGGAGCGCGCCGTCGGTCGTGAACATGCAAAACGACACTATCGATTATCGGCACTGGTCGCCGGATCTGGCAAAGGTGTTGGAAGCCGCCGCGCAGCAATCGCAGGTTGACCGGATTTTCGTCAACGCCAGTATTAAACAAGAGTTATGCAAAAACAAAAGCGCCGGCTCCACTGAATGGTTACGCAAGATTCGCCCATGGTGGAAACACGACGATCATTTTCATGTGCGTTTGAAATGCCCACCGCATAATCCGCATTGCGACTCGCAAGCTCCGTTGCCTGCTGGAGACGGTTGCGACGCCAGTTTGGCTTGGTGGTTTTCCGCGGAAGCCAAAGCACCGTCGAACAACGTGCCGCTGCCGCCACCGCCGTTACC
The DNA here is from genome assembly GCA_002083615.1 of Proteobacteria bacterium ST_bin11. Taxonomy (GTDB): domain Bacteria; phylum Pseudomonadota; class Gammaproteobacteria; order Methylococcales; family Methylomonadaceae; genus Methylomonas. The sequence continues at coordinate 94,246 of MSXO01000053.1, forward strand.
CGCATTGTGCGAGCAGCTGTTACATCGCCCCTGATTATTTTTGGATATCTCGCTTTACCAGAATAAATCAGTTAAATAACTTTATGCTTCATTTGAGATAGCAATGCCCGACTTCTTACTTCATCAGCAACTAGCCCAAGATTGTTTCCAGGTCGGACGTTTTAGACTATCGGAATTGTTAATGATGAACGACAGCCAGTATCCTTGGTTCATCCTGGTACCCAGGCGCCATAACATCAGAGAAATTTATCAGCTTAATCAGGCGGACAGACAGGCGCTCCAAGCCGAATCCTGTCTGCTCGCCGAGGTGCTTGCAGAGATTTATCGCCCCGATAAGCTGAATATTGCCGCAATCGGAAATCTGGTACCGCAGTTGCATCTGCACCATGTGGTGCGCTATCAAACCGATAAGGCTTGGCCTGCGCCGGTATGGGGAAAATATGCCCGTTTGCCTTATACGGGTGAGCAACCTGAGCAACGCATCAGCCAGCTGCGTGCAGCACTCAGCGATGATCTTATCAAGTGATATTAATTGGTGTGGCGTCCGTCATCGCTAACAAGGAACACAGTGTATTCCATACATGCTATGGAGCCAGATGAACTGGCGAATAGCTGAGCCAAGAAATTGAAAACTTTTTCGCCGACCAAATCACCTAATTTTTATAAGATTGACGCTAGCCATAAAAGCGCGGCACAATCGATTAACAGTCACAAATAATGGACAGGTCTGAGTTATGGCCTAGCTGTTTAATAGCAGCAGTAACTTCAAAAGTCATCATTACTACCATGCCTACTTTCATCATCTCGTGCTTAGTCTTAAGTACTCTAACCCTAAGCCAAAATGCCTTTTTGCCCCTATTGAATATAGAGGCCGTCTGGGCGTCCTGCGCCGGCCTCGCGGTGCTTTTCCTGTTGGGTGGTTGTTTGAAATTCGCGCCCACCAGGGTGTGGCACGATGGTTTTGCCTGCGCTGGCTTGTGGACTTGGTATGGTTATTGGAGCCCTATGTTCAGCGACGGCTCGCCTCAATTCAGCGTATTTCCGGTGTATTTCGCCTTGCTCAGTAGTTGGATGCTACTTGGCTTGATCAATAAAAGTTCGCAGTTTGATTGGGAATCGCAAGAATCTTTGCGTTATTTGCAAAAATATTTGGCCCGCTTCGACACCTGTGTAGTCGCTGGATTGGTGCTGATTTGTCTTGCGTTACCGGAGCACTATCTTTCCTACCCAATTGCAATGACCTTCTTCATCGTCCGCAGTGCTTTTCAGCGCTGCCTGGAAATCATTGATAGTCTATGAGTTTCGGACAATCCACTTTCTCAACATCCATCCGCTGTACTACTGCCTAGCCTAATACGGTAGCGCCCCTTCTCTAAAGACGAATCCCTTGATTGGCTAGTCTTGGAGCAGCGCGGCGGAAACCAGCCGCCTGCTCCTAAGCCACGCACCGGGCTATGCTACTTCCTTAGCCTTATCTTGATAACTTTCGATTTGATCGAAATTAAGATAGCGATAAGTATCGGCGCTGGTTTGTTCGATGCTGGCGGCATATTGCATGTATTCCGCCACCGTCGGAATCTTACCCAACAACGAGCACACCGCCGCCAATTCTGCCGAAGACAAATAGACATTGGCGCCATTGCCCAAACGGTTGGGGAAGTTACGCGTCGATGTTGAAACAACGGTCGAGCCTTCCGCTACCCGCGCCTGGTTGCCCATGCACAAGGAGCAACCTGGCATTTCGGTGCGGGCACCGACTTTACCGAAAGTGCCGTAATAGCCCTCTTCGATCAATTGGTTTTGGTCCATTTTGGTCGGCGGTGCCACCCACAAACGGGTCGGCAAGGCCCCGGATTTTTCCAGTAATTTGCCGGCGGCACGGAAATGACCGATGTTGGTCATGCAGGAGCCAATGAATACTTCATCGATTTTGGTACCGGCAACTTCCGACAGCGGCTTGATGTCGTCCGGATCGTTCGGGCAAGCTAACAGCGGCTCGGTGATTTCGTTCAAATCGATTTCAATAATTTCCGCGTATTCGGCGTCCTGATCCGCTTCCATCAATACCGGATTCGCCAACCAATCCTGCATGGCTTTAATCCGGCGTTGGATGGTTCTGACATCGCCATAACCTTCGGCAATCATCCATTTCAACAAGGTGATGTTGGAGTTTAAATATTCACGAATCGGCGCTTCGTTTAGCTTGATGGTGCACCCACCGGCAGAACGTTCCGCTGAGGCGTCGGACAGTTCGAATGCTTGCTCGACTTTTAAATCCGGCAAACCCTCGATTTCCAGGATTCGGCCGGAAAACACGTTTTTCTTGCCTTGCTTGGCAACGGTCAAGGAGCCACTTTTCAGAGCCGCATAAGGAATGGCGTTCACTAAATCGCGCAGGGTAATGCCGGGTTGCATCTGGCCTTTGAATCGCACCAACACCGATTCCGGCATATCCAACGGCATCACGCCGGTCGCGGCGGCAAATGCCACCAAACCGGAACCCGCAGGAAATGAGATACCGATCGGGAAACGGGTATGCGAATCGCCGCCGGTACCGACGGTATCCGGCAACAACATCCGGTTTAGCCACGAGTGAATCACACCATCGCCAGGTCGCAGCGAAACGCCGCCACGTGTCATGATGAAATCCGGCAGAGTATGCTGCATTTGCACGTCGACCGGTTTGGGATAAGCAGCGGTGTGGCAGAAGGATTGCATCACCAAATCTGCCGAGAACCCCAGGCAGGCCAAGTCTTTTAACTCGTCGCGGGTCATCGGGCCGGTGGTGTCTTGCGAACCGACCGTTGTCATTTTCGGTTCGCAATAACTGCCCGGTCTGACACCGGCTACGCCGCAGGCTTTACCAACCATTTTTTGCGCCAGGGTAAAACCCTTGCCACTATCGTGGGCAACACCCAAACGACGGAAAACCGCAGACGCCGGCAAGCCCAAGAATTGGCGGGCGCGATCAGTCAACCCCCGACCGATGATCAAGGGAATCCGGCCACCGGCGCGCACTTCATCGAAAATCACTTCGGTTTTTAACGCAAACTCGCAGATCACTTCATCGGTAGCGTAGCGTTTGACAACACCTTGATAAGGATAAATATCGATCACATCGCCCATCGCCATCCCGGTGACGTCGCATTCGATCGGCAAGGCTCCGGAATCTTCCATGGTGTTGAAGAAAATCGGCGCGATCTTGCCGCCGATACAAACGCCGCCGCCGCGTTTATTGGGGATAAACGGAATATCGTCACCCATGAACCACAGCACTGAGTTGGTCGCCGACTTGCGTGAAGAACCCGTGCCGACCACGTCGCCGACATAGGCCACCGGAAAGCCCTTGGCTTTCAGTTCGGTAATTTGCTGCTCAGCGTTGGTGATGCCGTCGCGCGGCATTTTCAGCATCGCTTTGGCGTGCAACGGAATGTCCGGTCTGGACCAAGCATCCGGCGCGGGAGACAGATCGTCGGTATTGGTTTCGCCGGTGACTTTAAATACGGTGACTGTGAGTTTTTCCGGCACTTCCGGCTTAGAGGTAAACCATTCGGCATCGGCCCAGGATTGCAGGACTTGTTTGGCGTGTTGATTGCCAGCTTCGGCTTTTTCCTGCACATCATGGAAGGCGTCAAAAATCAGCAATATATGGGATAGGGCTTGTGCGGCAATCGGAGCTAAAGAAGGGCTGTCCAGCAAATCAATTAGCGGTGCGACGTTGTAACCGCCGAGCATCGTGCCCAGCAGCTCGGTGGCTTTTTCCGCAGTCAGCAAGGGTGAAGTCGCCTCGCCTTTAGCGACAGCCGTCAGGAAACCGGCTTTGACATAAGCCGCCTCATCGACACCAGCTGGAATCCGATTAGTCAGCAAATCCAGCAGTAACGCTTCCTCGCCAGCAGGCGGCTGTTTCAGTAATTCGACCAGCGCCGCCACTTGCTCGGCATCCAAGGGTTTAGGCACCACGCCTTCGGCGGCGCGTTCGGCTACGTGTTTTAGATATTGTTCTAACATGATGATTTCCGGTAAAAAGATATTAGGCTTGGGATAGGTTGGCTTCGGCGGCAGCTTGTTCGGCGATAAAGGTGCGCATATCGTCGTTATCCACTCTGGCATAAATGTCAGCGACACTGAGACTCAAATCAACCGAGTCGAACGGCACTTCGTCGCCGAGAAAATAGTGATTGGAGACCCAGCCCTCACTACGTCGGCAGACTTCTACGTCGACTATGTCTTGCTCGATGAGTACGTATTCCTGCAAAGTGGGGATGGTTTGATACAAGCGGCGTTTGATGGTTTCATCACGACGACGCGTAGATTTTGACAACACTTCGACGACTAGCACCGGGGTTTCAGCGTAGTACTCGTGGACAGAAGTATCTTCGCAAACCACCATCGTATCGGGATAGAACAGGTATTGACCAATTTTAACTTTTAAATCAGAGGAGAATGATTCACAGAGTTTGCCTCGCAGATGTGCGTGCAAAGCCGCTGCGATATTTCCTTTTATGCGTTCGTGATTCTTGCTGGCACCAGACATCGCCACCAGTTCACCATCATCGTACTCATGCTTGGTATCGCTCAGCAATTCCGCTGCCAGATAATCTTCGAGCGAAATCCAGGTTTGTTCGAACTGTGGTTGCGCGCTCATAACCGCCTCCTCCAATAAAATCAACTCATCGCGTCAACGATGGCCTGCCCCATTTCCTTGGTGCCGTATTTGCTGCCAGCGTTCAAGTCAGGGGTGACATAAACCCCGCCGTTCACGACTTTTTCTATCGCGTTTAGCATGCGCACGGCGGCTTCGTGTTCGCCGAGATGATTCAGCATCATTACACCACCCATCATCACCGCTGTGGGATTGGCGATATTTTTGCCGGCTATGTCCGGCGCACTGCCGTGCACCGCTTCGAACAAAGCCGCGTCAGCGCCAATATTGGCACCGGGGATCAAGCCTAGGCCACCGACTAAACCCGCGGTTAAATCGGACAAAATATCGCCGAACATATTGGTCGTTACGACCACATCAAATTGCTCGGGTTTCATCACCATATGCATACAGGCTGCATCAACGATTTTTTCGTCGAACTCTATGTCCGGATATCTAGCCGCTACTTCCCGCGCGGCTCTTAGGAACAAGCCTTGGGTGTATTTCAAAATATTGGCCTTGTGGCAAACCGTGACTTTCTTGCGGTCGTTGTCGATGGCGTATTTAAAGGCATATTCGACAATGCGCTCGGACCCTGCCTTGGTCACCACGGCCAAGCTTTCGGCAATGTCTTTGGCCGGGGTCAAATAGTGTTCCAGTCCCACATATAGACCTTCGGTGTTCTCGCGGACAATCACAATATCGACATCGTCGTAGCGGGTTTTGACACCTTTCCAGCTTTTGGCCGGACGCACGTTGGCGTAAAGATCGTATTGTTTGCGCAGTTCCACGTTGATGCTGCGAAAACCTTCCCCGACCATAGTGGTTAACGGGCCTTTGAAGGCAACCCGTGTTTGAGCGATAGACTCCATCGTCGCGTCCGGCAGCGGGGTTCCGGTTCTCTCATACGCCGCCATGCCGGCTTCCGCCTCATGCCAATTGATTTTCGCACCGGAAGCGTTAATCACCGCGACCGCAGCATCCATGATCGAAGGGCCAATACCATCACCTTTAATCAACGTGACGTTATGCATTCAGTTCTCCTAATTAATTTAAAAATTGAAAATTCTTGAGGCGCGGGTTTGGCTGCAATACAAAGCTGGTCTAACCGCTTTACGCCAGTCCAAAACACCCGTATTGGACCCAATAATACACAGTTTCGCTGTCAACCGCATGGCTATACAGCAATCCAGAACCTGCCGCTTTTTTGGCGACTTTTGTTTGGGCCTATCCAACTTACCCGATAAGGCTAGCAAGATTCATACCCTGGTGGACAAGCCGATATTCAAGCTTCCAGGTTTTAAAAAAGCGCTATGATCGCCTTGCTATCATTTCGCTATAAACTCTATCGCCCATCCCTATGATCACAGTCGATAAGCTGATTTTCGAATACCCCGGCCTACGCGCCTTAGATGACGTGTCGTTTACTATCGCCGCCGGCAGTATTACGGCGCTCGTTGGTCCCAACGGCGCGGGCAAAACTACGCTCTTGCGCTGCATGGCCGCTTTGGATCAACCGGTTAGCGGCAGCATCAATATCGCCGGTATCGACGTGTTGGAACAGCCGCGCGAGTGCCATCGCATCATCGGCTATTTATCTGATTTCTTTGGGCTTTACCAACGCTTAACCGTGCGGCAATGTTTGCATTATGTGGCTCGTGCGCAAGGCATATTGGCTGCCGATTGCGCTACTGCCATAGACAACGTCAGCCGGCGCTTACACATACACGACCGATTAGAAAATAGCCCTGCCCAGTTATCGCGTGGCTTACGGCAAAGAGTAGCCATCGCACAAGCCATCATCCACAAACCTCCGGTAGTGTTGTTAGACGAGCCGGCCTCTGGCTTGGATCCGGAAGCCCGCCATGAATTGGCCCAGCTATTTCTGGATTTGCAAGCCCAAGGCATGACACTGCTGGTGTCTTCGCATATCCTCGCCGAACTGGAAGCTTACTGCTCCGACATGCTGGTGCTGCGCCAAGGACGGATCGTCGAGCAAATTACAGTGAAAGCGCCGACCTTGCTAAAACCGTTTAAATTGTTGCTGGCAAAACCGGTCGAGAACCTGCAGCAACTCTTGCAATCCATACCGCAGATAACGGTGTTAAACAGCGACGATAAGCAACAAGCTTTGCTGCAACTCGGCGGCGATGCGATGCTACAGCACCAAGTGTTGAAAGCCCTGATCAGCCTGGATTTATCGGTCTGCGAATTCGCCCCGGCTTCCAGCAATCTCCAAGACGCCTATTTGCAAACCCTTCGGCAAATCGCATGAATCTGAATCCCGAATTTCAACGCCAACTGATTTTGGAATGTTCGCAAGCTCGCCTAATAGGCGCGCCGGTCGTGCTGGGTGCACTGTTTACCTTGACCTATTTCCTGGATAACTATCGGCTAGGACATATCACAGCTCAATCCGCACTGACAGTGTTTATGCTGATTACCCTGTTATGGGGTACGCGGCAAAGCCTGGATAGTATCGTCGAGGAATACCGGGACCACACCTGGGACACGCAACGCTTATCAGCGCTCGGCCCTTGGCAAATGGCTTGGGGCAAATTGCTAGGCAGCACAAGCATGGTTTGGTACTGCGCCAGCATCTGCTTACTGGTTTACACCCTTACCGCAGACAACGTGACAGCCCTACCCTTACTATTTTTTAACATCATTGGCACCGCCTTATTAGTGCAAAGTGCCGGACTTTTAATGGGTTTACTGGCCGTACAGCGCGGGCAACTTAAAACCGGGTCCTTGCTGATTGTGATCCTGGTAGGCTTTATTGTTGCCATGCCGCCGCTGTCCGATTTAACCGATACGACCAACTATTTGCCCGATACTCTGCAAAACCGATCCTGGTATAGCGTGACCGTGAACGCGCAGGCTTTGCACCAAATCAGCCTGGTTTGCGCATTATTCTGGTGCATGATAGGTAACTATCGCTTGTTGTCACAAAACCTGGGCTTGCGCAATTTGCCCTGGGCTTGGTTGGGATTTACCCTGTTTTTAGTCGTATACTTAGGCGGTTTTATTCCAAACTCCAGCTACTCGTTTTCCCTGGCAGCATTTACGGTTTGTAGCCTGTTGACTTACATCGGCGTGATTGTCGAACGTCACGACCCGATGCGCATTAAACGCTTGTTAGACTATCAGCGACAAGGCACTTGGCGACGCATCGGCGAGGAATTGCCCTTGGCTGTGTTGAGTTTTGCCCTTAGCTTGCCGTTTGCCATTTTTCTGAGCTTCCAACAACAGCGATTTGCCTGGCTGGACCTTTCCCTGCATACCTACCCGTTGGCTATCGCCCTATTAGTCTTGCGCGATTGCGCTGTTTACTTATTTTTTTGCTACGGTAAAAACCCGCAACGCGCTTTCGGCCTTAGTTTGCTGTCCGCCGCGCTGCTATACGGTATTTTACCCGGCCTCTTCAGCGCGATAGGTATGACGGGTATTTCAGCCTTATTCTTTCCGCTGTGGGCGGATTCCGCATTTTCCGCGTTAGCCTTTGCCGCGCTGCAAAGCGGACTGATTTTAAGTCTGCTTTACCAACGCTGGCGGCAAAATATTTCCTGATTAGTAAACTGCTTGAGCTAAACCAAAAAAAGTCCGTCCTGCCCGCCGGGCTATACCCAAAGGGCACAAGATCGGGCATCCAATGCGATGGATGGCAAACTTCGAGCTATCCCTGCAGCCTGGTTTTCGGCAGTCCCTGCCGAAATGAGTGCGTCCGTGAGGACG
>MSXO01000054.1 GCA_002083615.1 Proteobacteria bacterium ST_bin11
CTACTGAAATAAATCCGGCAACATTCTTGCCGGGCGAATCCAGCTTAAGTTCCAGCCAGCGGCCGCAAGCCAGGATGAGCGAGAACACTCCCATCATGGTGTGGCCCACTTGAATCAAGAAGGCAGATTTCGCCTCGAAACCGACATGCGAATGTGCCAGCAACATCATGCCGCCAAACGCAGCCAACAATGGAAACATGTAGGGCATGAAGCCGCTGTTATTGTTCAGCCGCGCTCTGACTTCGATTAGGCCCAGAACGAACACCAATAAGGTGGCAATGCGATGCTGCAGGATTTCGCCGTTATTAAAGGTACTTTCCCAAAAACCAATTGGGCCGAGCGGCCAGCTTTCCGCGTCGCTACGGAAAAACAGGAATATGCCCAAACCCATGAAACCGACCGGCCAGAAGCGCGCCCAACGATGGAAGCGGCTGGAGAACGACAACATCGCAAAAAAGCTCATCGTCGTGAGGAAAATTCCGGAAATGTTGTGGTTGTAGTCGGACCAGGCGGTGGCAGCTTCTGATGGAATCTGGCCGACAATCGCTACCCGTCCGGCTTCGCCAGCGATCAGGGCTTCATGGGTCGGCGATTCCCAGCGCGGTATGCGCGGATGGAACATGTTCAACACTTCTTCGAAACTGGCGGTCAGATGTGGGATATCGACTGCGGGCGGTTGCGAGGCCAAGCTGGCGGCAGTGAACAGGATGGTCAGCAGAATCAGGGTTTCCGCTTCGATGTAGTAGGGCACGCGCGCGGTAAGCGCATATAGGCTGCGGCTGGTGAAGTAGGCATTGACGGCCTGGCGGTTCAACCAGGCAAAGCCCAGCGCCAGCCCGAGCATGATAATTTTCACCAATAATAAATTGCCGTAACCCGCACCAATAAAGCCTTGGAAGGTGCGGATGTAATACCATGCCAGCGGTGTGCCGGTGGCTAGCAAAATCACGACAGCGCTGATACCCACTGCCGAGAAGCGTTTTAACAATAGCGGCCACACTTCGACCGGGATCAAATTGCGTTTTTTCAGACTCCACAAAGCCAGGATTTGAAAAATACCGCCCACCCAAGTGGCGGCGGCCATTTGATGTGTGACAGTCAGTGTCATCAACAGGCCACGATCCTCCAGACGGCTGGCGCCATGTACTAGCCAAGCGGCGGAGATAACGAGTGGGACAATAATCGCTGTCGAAAGTAGCCAAAGTTGCTTGGAACGCGGATTAGTCTTCAGGGTTTGCCTGATGAACAGCGCCAAAATGAACGCGCAAGTTGCGCGTGCCAGGCCTGCTTGGAACTGTACGGTCTGGAAAAACGCCGGAAATGGCGATTTGCCCAAGGTCACCGACATCAGCCAAATTTTTAGGCCGATCTTGGATAATTGGGTGATGATCAGCGCTTTGCTGCCGAAATGGATCAGGTTAACAGTCTTGCTCAACAAGGTGGAGTTATACAGCGCTTCTTCATGCCAAGGACGCAGCACGAATAGCCCCCACAGCAAGCCGCCGATGGTAATCGAATAGAAAGTCAGATCAACGCCGCCGATCAGTGAGTCTAAATAATTTGCAATGCCTTCCATGTCGATTACTTAGTCGATTTAACGAAAAAACGTAACAAGTCTTCGCTCAGATGACCGTCAGCGGCGAATATTTTCAGTTTAATAGCATATTCACCCGGTTCTAAGGCAGGCAGATGCAACAATACTTGGCCGGGTTTTTCGCCTGGCGTTGCCGTAATGGTTTGCATTTTATCGCCGGCGCTGACTAAGAAGACTTCCGATAAATCCAACTCCACTTTGGAATTGAAGGATAGCTCTACCTCGCTGGCCAGGTTTACCGGTACCGGCTTGAGTTTTAAAGAGTTATGGGTAACGACCGCGTGACCAAAAGCGGCGTTGGCGGTGATTAGCGTCAATACCAATAAAACAGATTTGAAAACAGTCATGTATGAGGCCCTATTTTTTGTTTTTCAGAGCATGGCCGGCCAGGTTTTTACCCAGCGTCCAGATCGAACCGGTGACGTTGTGGGTGTCGGCGATGGTCTTTTCAACGGAATTCACAATCCAGTCGCGGTCTTTCTGAGTCAGTGTCAGGGGCGGTAAAAATTTGATCACGTTCATGCCGTGACCGGCTACTTGGGCCAATACGCGGTGCTCCTTGAACAGCGGGATCAGGATCATTTGGCAGAATAAGCCTTTGTTGGCAGCTTCCAGCATGGCCCAGGCCGCCTTCAATCCCAGGCTTTTGGGGGCATGGAATTCGATGGCGATCATCGATCCTTTGCCGCGCGCTTCTTTCAAGAATTCGTATTTCGGCGCCATGGCATTGATGGTCGCGATAATGTCTTCGCCGACTTTGGCGCTGTTCTCGACCAGTTTTTCTTCATGAACCACATGCAATGCAGACAAACCGGCAGCCATCGCCATATTGTTTTTCGAGAAGGTCGAGCCATGTACGACGGCTCTATCCATCCGGTTGAACACGGTGTCCATGATATGCGTCGTCATAGCCACGCCGCCGACGGGTATGAAACCGCCGGACAAGGCTTTCGCCATCAAAATCATGTCGGGTTTAACGCCCCAGTGCTCGATTGCCCAGAACTTACCGGTGCGACCAATGCCGGTCTGGATTTCGTCGGCCACGAACAACGTGCCGTATTTTTTGCACAAGCGCTCCACTTCCGGCAGGTAGTTATCGTCCGGAATGTTGACACCTTTGCCTTGAATCGGCTCGACGATGAAAGCCGCCACATCTTTGCTGCTCAAGGCGTGTTCCAGCGCTACCAAATCGTTGAACGGCACTGAAGTGCATTCGGGCAACAGCGGGCCGAAGCCTTCCCGGAAGATGTGTTCGCCGGTCAGTGACAGCGAGCCCATGGTCAAACCGTGATAGCCATGGTCGCAGTGCACGATGCGCGAACGTTTGGTGGTGTAGCGGGCGAATTTGATCGCTGCTTCGACTGCTTCCGTGCCGGAGTTACAGAAAAACATTTTTTCTAAATTATCCGGGCAGGTAGCGAGTATTTCCTTGGCCAGCAGGCCGCTGAGCAAGGACACATCCATCTGCACCAGGCTTGGCAGCTCGAGAGTCAGGGTTTCTTGCAGGGCTTTGATAATCGTGGGGTGATTGCGCCCCATGGCAAACACACCGAACCCACTCAATAAGTCCAGGTACTCGTTGCCGTCTTCATCGTAGAGATACTGGCCTATGGCCTTTTTGTAATTTCTGTCGTAACCAATCGTGCGCAATACTCTCACCATCTGGTTATTTAGATGATGCTCGTGCAAATCGAATTTCTCGTCGAAATGCTGAGTAAAAAGATCGGCAATGCTAAAAGACATGTAATACCTCGTAAGTATTTGTTTTATATATAGACTTATGCGTATCTTCGCTGATTAATCTATCGATAATTCATGGTTTCCTGCTAAAAAACGACGATTTCGTTTAGTTGTTGGGCGATGATTTTTAACGTTTTTTGCGCGGCATGGAAATGCAAACCCAGTTTTATCAGGTTTGGGGCTTCCCATGGATGGGTCGCCAAAAAACGCAACAGTTTGCTGGTTTCCACCTGGCCGTGTCCGTTTAAAGCTTGAGTAACCGCTTGCGGTAAGCTCATGCTTGCCGGATCGGCAATGGTTCGGATCGCCAAGCAGGGTAAATTGGATTGCTCGGCAACTTTGGCCATGGCGCAGCTCTCCATATCCAATGCAATCGCGCCGGTTTGCCGGTAGATATTGTGTTTATCGCTGCTGTTACTGACGATATGACTGCTTTCCGCTAACTTGCCATTGGAAATCGGAAATTGTGTATCCAGCAACTCGTGCAGGCGCTTTCGCCAGCGGGGGTCGGTATCGAACACTTGCTGTTGCTCAGACAACAACTGTTCGGCCAACATCAAATCACCGGGTTTTAATTGCGGTGACAAGGCGGCCGCGCAGCCCCAACTGATCAATTTTTTGGCTCCCTTGGCAATCAACAAGCGCGTGGCCCGTTCCGCATTGATCGGTCCGGCACCTGCAAGCGCTAGGAGAATGTTGTCGGCGATTCTGACGCAATCGCCCGGTACCAACTTGAGCTGGGTCAATGTGGACAGTTCTTCCGGTAGTGCGACGAGGATTCCTATAGTCACTGTTTGGCTAATTCGTTTCGATATCTAGCCAACGCCCACAAGGGAAAGAACTTGTCATAGCCGTGATATTTCAAATAAAACACCTTGGGAAACCCAGGCGCGGTGTAACAAGGATCGTTCCAAACCCCGTCTGCTTGCTGGGTGCGCAGTAAAAAATCGACCCCGGCTTTGACAGCGTCGCTGTGGACTTCCCCGGCAGCGATCAAGCCCAACACCGCCCAAGCGGTTTGGAAGGCAGTACTGAAATGGTAACGACCACGGTATTTTTTATCCTCGTGATAGCTCAAGTTGTCTTCGCCCCAGCCACCGTCTTCACGTTGCACGCTTTTCAGCCATGCCGCGGCTTTGGCGTACATCGGGTCGGTTTTCGGCACATTGGTTTGTTCCAAGCCCAGCAATGCAGACCAGGTACCGTAAATGTAATTGGTGCCCCAGCGACCGAACCAGGAACCGTCGGCTTCTTGGTCGCCACGGATAAATTCGATGGTGCGCTCCAGGGCAGGTAAATATTCGTCGTGATCTTTCGCAACACGGGCCATCAACATCGCGCAGCGCGCGCTGACGTCAACAGTGGGCGGATCGAGCAGGGCGCCGTGGTCGGCAAACGGAATTTCGTTCAAATAGTAATAAGTGTTGTCGACATCGAATGCGCCGTAGCCACCGTTTTCCGATTGCATGCCGACGATCCAGCGAGTCGCTCTGTGAATAGACTCTTCTAACTCGGGTAGATTGGAATCGGCCATGGCAAACCCGACAACCGCAGTATCGTCTACATCGGGATAATGCGGGTTAGCGAATTGAAAGGCCCAGCCGCCGCCGGCTAAATGGGGGCGACGGACGCGCCAATCACCGGGTTCGTCGGACAATTGCACGCTTTTTAGCCAATCGTAAGCTTTAGTGAGGCTAGTTGTATTCGCTGTTTTATCCGATTCTTGCAGCGCCAATGCCGCCAGTGCTGTATCCCAGACGGGTGACAGGCAAGGTTGGCAATAGGCGTAATCGTCTTTGATCACCATGAGTTTCTCGATGGATTGACGAGCGATCAACACGTTCGGGTGATCAGCCGGGAAGCCCAGCAGCAGCATCGATTGGTAGGCATTTAGCATCGCTGGGAAAATACCTCCCAGACCGTCTTCACCGTTCAAGCGCTCGGTGATCCAATCCATAGCTTTCTGAATGGCTTTTTCGCGCATTCGCTTGGGGATGAATCGCTCAGTCACACGACCGAATTTATCCAGGCCCAGGAAGAATTTATTCAGCAGGGTGCGCTCTGGAAAGTAATGCTTTTCTTCGTCCGGGTGAACCACAAATAATTCCAAGACGTTGACCTTATGCGGATTCTTGGCCTTAGCTTTTAAGGTGCACATGATGAATAGCGGCACCATCACGGTACGCGACCAATACGACACTTTGTCCAGATGGAAGGGAAACCAACTGGGAAGCAGCATGATTTCCACGGGGATATACGGCACGCCGCGCCATGGTAGTTGCTCGAATATTGCCAGCGTGATCCGAGTAAAGACGTTGGCGCGCGCTGCCCCGCCCTGGCTAAGTATCCAGTCGCGCAGTCTGACCATGTGTGGCGCATCTACCGAGTCACCGGCCATTTTTAAGGCGTAATACGTTTTAACGCTGCCGCTGATGTCGCCAGGGCCGCCGGTAAATAACGGACAACTGCCGTCTTCCGCTTGGCGGCTACGCAAGTAAACAGCGATCTTGCTTTGCAATTCCTCGTTGATGTCATCCAGATAGTGCATCATCATGATGTATTCGGACGGAATCGTGCAGTCGGCTTCCAACTCGAATACCCAGTAGCCTTCCGGGCTTTGTAGGCTAATTAGTTTTTGTTGAGCGCGTTGGATGGCGGCATTCAGCAAGTTCAAGCCACTGTTGCTGTTGCTAATATTATTTGCGTAGTGGCTGCTGGTATCTATATGGGCTTCAGTAAACATAGTGATTCCTTATTGTCCAATGTGCGATATAGGCGAGTAGTGCCAATCCGGCGATTTCAAATTACGGCTGGTCAGATTAAACAGTAGGGATAACAGCATATTGCTGCGAACCGTTAACTTAGTGGCGAAAATGGTGGCTTTGACGCTGTTGCGACTGATTTTGACCTGACCGGATTCGTTGAAATTAAGATTTGCCTTGATTTTTTTTAAGGTCAATGCGGCCATGCCCAGCGCCCATAAACAAAAATTCCGGATGCCGGTTTCCTGATTCGGTAGCAATTGGGTATACGTCAAGGCGTCTTTGAGGTGTCCATGCGCGATAGCCACCAAACGACTCAGGCCCAGACGGAATCGCTCGTCGTCGGTTTCCGGTGTCAGTTCGGCCAGATTAAAGCCCGTTTCGGTGAAAACATCTTGCGGTAGCCAGCACACCCCGCGTTTCGCATCGTCCCAAATGTCCTTCAGGATGTTAGTCATTTGCAGGCCTTGGCCGAACGATACCGAGAGCTTTAACAGTTCCTCACGGTGCGCGGCGATTTCCGGGGAGTAGTGGCAGAACAGCTTAGCCAGCATCTCTCCGACGCAGCCGGCCACGTAGTAGCAGTAGTCGTCCATGTCTTTCATGGTTTTCAAGCCGGCGTGTAAATCCAGCGCTTGGTAAACGGGCATGCCGTTCGCCATGGTTTCCACGCAGCAGGCCAATGCTTCAATTTGCGGGGCATCCAGTGATCGGGTTATCGCAATCACTTCCGGTACTAAATGAATGAGGCTGTGTTCGGCCGGAATGGTTTGCTCCGACAGTAAAGGGGCTAGCTCGTTACTAAACGCATCGGCATTATTGCCCGTATTAACTACGTCTATGAATGCGCTGCAAAAATACTTTTTTTGTTCGGGGCTAAGGGATATTTCGTCCTCAATGGTGTCGACAATACGGCATAGTAAATACGCATTGGCCACTGCAGGATATAGCTGTTCCGGTAGCTGCGGAATAGTTAGTGCAAAAGTACGCGACACACCTTCAAGCAGCGTGGCTTGGAGTTCGGCATCGGGTAGTTGTCTGAGCAACTCCGGATTGTTGATTAATATTTGAGATCCGTTCATTGGTTTGGAAGCTAACTATTAGTAGGGCGAATGATAGACTGTTTGTTGGTGTTTTGCAAGGTGATGTTGCTTTACGGCAAATTTGCTAAAAGTCTGCTGACGAAAGTAATGTTTATTCTATGGTTTCGAGTCTTTGTTGTTGTTTTAGAAAAATAATTATGGATTTTTAGTTCTCGGCGGGGGCTGTGGTTGTGAGGTTGCTTTGTGTCGCGTTCAAGAAATGCGATTATACTCCTGTTGTTTTTTATGTATTTTAACTGGAGTGTGTCGTTAGAAAGTGGTATCCTTGCCACATCTAATAGTGCGCGTTTTGCCTTGTTGGTGGTCTAATCAGGCTATAATAGGCGTTACTTCTAGGATGTTTGTCGGTTTGCGGCTGTTGTTTTTTTTTAACAATATTGGTCGCTGGATGTCGTGAGAGTTTTTGGAGAATGATGCTGTGAGTGTTCCTTTACGTCAGCAATTGGCTGTAGGTAGTTATCTAATCAAGCAAAAAATCAAAGGGGTAAAAAAGTATCCTTTGGTTTTGATGCTTGAGCCCCTGTTTAGATGCAATTTGGCTTGCGCGGGCTGCGGTAAGATCGATTATCCCGACGATATTCTCGATAAGCGCCTATCAGTTGAGGAATGTTTGGCCGCAGTTGATGAGTGCGGCGCACCGATGGTGTCCATTCCGGGCGGCGAGCCCTTAATTCATAAAGAAATGCCGCAGATTGTGGCCGGCATCGTTGCTAGGAAGAAGTTCGTTTACCTGTGTACCAATGCACTGCTGTTGAGAAAACGAATCAATGATTACACGCCATCGCCTTACCTGACGTTTTCTGTGCACTTGGATGGATTGAAAGAGCGTCATGATACGTCTGTTTGTCAGGAGGGTGTTTTTGACATCGCGGTCGAAGCCATTAAATTGGCATTAGGTAAAGGTTTCCGAGTGACCGTTAACTGCACTTTGTTTCAAGGCGAAACGCCGGAAGAAGTCGCTGAGTTTCTCGATTATGCGATGGAGTTAGGTGTAGAGGGTATTACTATCGCTCCAGGATTTAGCTATGAGCGTGCGCCCAAGCAAGACGTGTTTATCAAGGGTCTTGATGTTAAGAACCTGTTTCGCGGTATTTTCAAAATCGGCAAGACGCGTAAATGGAAATTGAACCATTCTTCGTTGTATTTGGATTATTTGGCCGGCAATCAGAGTTACGATTGCACGCCATGGGGTAATCCAACTCGCAACGTATTTGGCTGGCAAAAACCTTGTTATTTGTTGGCTGACGAGGGCAATGCAAACTCCTTCCAAGAGTTGTTGGACGAGACGCCCTGGGACAAATATGGCACGGTGAAGAATCCTAAGTGCGCGAATTGCATGGCGCATTGCGGCTATGAAGCAACGGCGGTTGAGGACACATTGGCTCATCCTTTGAAGGCACTGTGGGCAGCAGTGCGTGGTCCTAAGACCTCCGGTGAAATGGTTGCCGAGAAGCAACCCGAGTTCATCGCGTCTTTCAAGAAATCGGCAATTTCCGAGATCCCCGTAAAAGTTGAGTCTTAAGACCAATTCAATCAAGTCATCCTCTTACCCACTAACAGATTTTTATAACGGCTATGTTTAAAAAATTGTATTTAAGTCTCAGTTGGCTATTGCTCGTTTGTCTGTCTCCATTGGCTCAGGCTGAAGAGGCGTCTGCAAGGCAGGTTGTCGATGAGTTTCAGAGTCAACTGCTAGATGTAATGAAAGCGGGTAAAGAGTTAGGCTTTCAGGGGCGTTACGACAAGCTAGATGTGGCGGTAAAGAAGAGTCACGATTTGCCTAAAATAGCCAGAATCGTCGTCGGCAAGCAGTGGGAAGAGTTGACGACAGAGCAGCAGAACAAGCTGGAAAGTGTGTTCAGTAAGCTCAGTGTCTCCGCCTATGCGCATAACTTTAAAGATTATTCTGGCGAATCGTTTACTTTTGCATCCGAAGAGGAAACCGGCAGAGGCGGTGTGGTTATCCACACTAACTTACATATTCCCGGGGAAAAGGATGTTAAGTTCGATTACATGATGAAGAAAAAAGACGATGGCTGGCAAATTATCAATATAATAGCCGATGGAGTCAGTGATTTGGCATTAAAAAGATCCGATTATACCAGCGTGTTGAGCCGTGACGGCTTCGATGCCTTGATTGTTAAAATCACCGAGAAAATTGAAAGTTACGCAAAGCAATAAGTTTGTTAGGAATTGTCAGTAATGTATAGCCCCAGTTATAAAAGCAACAGCCAGGCATCCCTGCTTTGGGTGGTGTTATCTTTAAGCGCATTAGCTGTTACCGGCTGTGCGACTACGGATAAAGATCCGGTTGGGGCGACTAGAGCTTCGAAAGGCAAGGCAGACCTTGCAGATCCTTACGAAGGCTTCAACCGATCCATGTACGGATTTAACATGGGCTTGGATAAGCATTTTCTCAAGCCAATTTCTAGCGGTTATAAAACCGTAACACCCGGCTTCATGCAAACCGGTGTAAGCAACTTTTTTACTAATCTTAAAGGTATTAATGTTGTGTTGAACGATGTGTTGCAGGGTAAGTTTGAACAAGGTGCCTCCGATACCGGGCGTTTCTTGACTAATTCCACGGTTGGTTTGCTCGGCCTATTCGACGTGGCCAGCGATCTGGGATTGCAAAGCAATGTCGAGGATTTTGGGCAAACCCTTGCAGTCTGGGGAGTCGATCAAGGTCCGTATTTAGTTTTGCCGGTGTTAGGACCGACCACGGTCCGCGATGGTGCTGCGATTGTGGTGGATAAAGCTGCCAATCCTGGTACTTACGTTCCTGGTACTGGTATTGTCGAAGGTATTAATGATAGAGCCAATGCCGAAGGCGCGTTAAATTTTATCGACGAAGCAGCATTGGACCCCTACGTGTTTACCCGAGAGTCGTTCCTACAATATCGTAAAAACTTGATCAACGATGGCAAGAGCAGCTCGACCGACTACGATTTTGATATTGATGCAGAGGTCGATGTGGGCGAGATTTCTGCAGCAAAACCCAAAGAAGCCGCCACAGCGCCAAAGCCAAAAACCGATACTGTCAAAAAATTGCCCGGCCGCGTTGAAAATACGCTCGATGTAAAGAAAGGCAATGCGAGTGGCAATGTCGGAGCTTTTGACAGCATGTCTAAATCATTCGACAACGCCGCATTGGAGTTTGAAAAAGCCTCCGACAAAATGGATCGAATTGGCAAAAAAAGACAGTATAAACACCATTAATTTTGCTTGATGAGACGCAGGGAAGCATCTCGCAGTATGTTCAATAGTGCAGCAACGAGTGCACTTCGTAGTTACCCAATTTCTCCCTGCCTTGTAAGAAATCTAGTTCCACCACAAAAGCGCAGGCTACCACTGTAGCTCCCAGCTTTTCGATCAGCTCGCAACTTGCCTTGGAAGTGCCGCCGGTGGCGAGTAAGTCGTCTATTAATAATACCTTATCGTTACTGTCTACTGCGTCGATATGCACTTCCAGTTCCGCTGATCCGTATTCCAGGTCGTAAGATACGCTTTGCACGTCATAAGGCAGTTTGCCAGGCTTTCTGAGAGGTATAAATGGGATGCCCAATTCCCATGCCACCAACGAGCCGAATATGAAGCCTCGCGCTTCCATGCCGGCCACTGCAGTAATGTCTCGGCCTAAAAAAGGATGCAGCAATTGGTGAACGGCCAAGCGTAGCGCTGCCGGGTCTTTGACCAGTGGCGTTATGTCTTTAAAGATGATGCCGGGCTTTGGGAAATCCGGAATGTCGCGAATCTTGTTTCTCAATCTATCCATTTATGCTCTCCAGGTTTACCCACACACGGCTTGAATTTTCGCCAAAATGCCCTTGGCATCCAACTCGCACAGTGCCAGTAATTCCTCGCGGCTGCCTTGCTCGACAAAGCGGTCCGGCAGGCCGATATTCAACA
>MSXO01000055.1 GCA_002083615.1 Proteobacteria bacterium ST_bin11
TGCGATGTCCAGCATCAATCCTACTCAGTTGGCGGCTGCCGATGATAAAGCCAAGGAAGGTAAATGCGGCGAAGGCAAATGTGGCGCTGATAAGGCTAAGGCTGCTTCAGGCGAAAAGGCAGCTGAAGGCAAATGTGGTGCGGACAAAGCCAAAGAAGCCAGCTGCGGCGCTAACAAAACCGAAGGCGCTGGCGCTAAAGCCGCACCCGCAGGCAAATAAGCCTTGGACTACCGCTGATGAGCCTATCCAACCCTAATCTATTTGGTCTATCCGGTGCAGGACTTGGTTTGCGGCGGGCACTTTTACCTGCGTTGCAAGCCAATGTACCGGACAGCATAGACTTTTTCGAAGTTTCGCCGGAAAACTGGGTGGGCGTCGGTGGTCATCTCGGCAAGCAGTTTCGCAGCCTGACCGAGCGCCACCGTTTCGTGGCGCACGGTTTGGCCCTGTCTTTGGGCGGCCCGGCGCCGCTCGATACAGTGTTTTTAAGCGAACTGAAACAGTTTCTCGATCATCACGATTTTGCCCTGTACACCGAGCACTTGAGCTTTTGCAGCGACGAGGGGCATTTTTACGACTTATACCCGATCCCTTTTACCGAGCAGGCGGTCAAGCATGTCGCCGGACGTATCCGCCAGACTCAGGATATTCTGGAACGGCGCATTGCCCTGGAAAACGCGTCTTACTATGTGCAGCCACCGCAGGCGGAAATGGACGAATTGACATTCATCAATGCCGTACTGGCCGAAGCCGACTGTTATCTACATCTGGACGTCAACAACATCTACGTCAACAGCGTCAATCACGGCTACGATCCTGTCGCATTCTTGCGCGGCTTTCCCGGCGAGCGCATCGTCTATGGGCATGTGGCCGGTCACGACCTGGAGCCGTCCGGCTTGATCATCGACACCCACGGCCAGAACACCATCGAACCGGTATGGGACTTGCTGGCCGAGGCCTACCGAAACTTTGGCGTGTTCCCCACATTGGTGGAACGCGACAGCAATATTCCGCCATTGGCCGACTTACTGGTCGAAGTGGAACGGATTCGTGTTTTGCAAAACAGCCATCGGCATTGCCGAGGCACACAGGGAATCAGCGAGGTGGCGGCATGAGCCATTCACCGGCATTTCAACAACAGCAACGGCAGTTTCTGAATTACCTGCGTCAACCGCAAGCGGACCAATTACCTGATGGATTCGCGCCTGAGCGACTGGCAGTGTATGTCGATCTGCTCTACAACAAATTCGACGAAAGCCTGACGGCCTGCTTTCCAGTCATGCACAGCCTGCTACAGAAACAAGACTGGCGGGCGTTGCTGCTGGATTTCATCGCAAAACATCGCTGCCTGACGCCGTATTACCGGCAGATTCCCGATGAGTTTGTACAGTATCTGCAACAGGAGCGTCAGCATCCCGGCGATTGGCCGTTTCTGGCCGAACTGGCGCATTTCGAATGGATAGAGTTGCAGTTGTCGATTGCCGAGGCCGAACCGGTGACGAGAAAGTCGTTGTCCGATGCCGAATTACTGGTCAATATCCCCGTGTTTGCACCGGTCATGCAATTGCTGCACTACCACTGGCCGGTGCAGGCCATCGGTCCAGACTTTCTGCCGAGTGAACAGCCCGAAACGGCTACTCATATCCTGGGTTTTCGCGATGGCGACGATCAAGTGCAATTTTTAACCCTGAACCCGGCCACGGCGAAGCTGATCCTGCTGTTAAATAATGGCCTGACCGGACAGCAGGCCCTGGAAGCAATGAGCGGTGACGGCCTCCCGGACGCACAATTTTTAGAATTAACCCGCTTCGGTCAGCGCATTCTGGCCGATCTGCACAGCCAGGGCGCGATCATCGACGTTTGCCCGGTTTGAACTTTGGAGACTCAATCTATGAACGACCTCGCTAAATCCGCCCAAAACACTTGCACAGCCTGCCTGATTCCAGCCTGCATCGAGCAGCTATGCGCTCTGCCCGGCCAGCTTTCTCGCTGGTTCGACAGTAACTTACATGGCTTGGCGCCGATTTTTCCGCGCCTGTTGCTGGCTTACGAGTTTGGCGAAGCCGGCCTGGAAAAACTTCATGGCGATAACTGGTTTGCCGATTTGAGCTTCCCGTTTCCGTTCAGCTTATTACCCGCCGACTTTAGCTGGACCTTGGCCACCGGCCTGGAAATCATCGCCCCGATTGCGTTGATATTGGGATTCATGACCCGCTTTTTCAGCGCGGCCTTGATGATATTGACCGTGGTAGCCATCGCTGCCGTCCATTGGCCCGCCGAGTGGCACACACTGGCCGAATTATGGAAAGGCTATGCCATCACCGATCAAGGCTACGGTAATTACAAACTGCCGTTGGGTTATGCGTTCATGCTCAGTTCATTGCTGCTGAGTGGTAGCGGCCGCTTAGGTGTCGATGCCTGGCTGAAACCACGCGCGTCTTCAGTCTGAGTGGGTTAATGATGAAAATTGTCTGGTGGGTGCTATTAACGCTATTGCCGCTGCATCAGGTAGCGGTCGCCGATACTAAACTGCCTATCGGCGAATTCAGCCAAAATCGCCTGACTGGCTGGGAACATAAAAGCTTCAAAGGCGAAACCCAATACCGTTTGCAAGCACTCGACGGCGTGACGGTACTGACGGCCGATAGTCATGCCGCCGGTTCCGGCTTGTTCAAGGAGCAACACATCGATCTAACCCAGACGCCATTCCTGAACTGGTCGTGGCGCATCGGCAATCGCTTGACCGGCTTGAACGAACAAAGCAAGGCGGGCGATGATTACGCGGCGCGGGTGTATGTGGTGGTCAAAGGCGGTCTGGCGTTTTGGCAAACCAAGGCCATCAATTATGTCTGGGCTGGCAACAGCAAAAAGGACAACGTCTGGCCCAATGCCTTTGCCGGCGATCATGCGATGATGCTGGCCTTACGCGGCCCGGAAGCAGCGCTGAGCGTCTGGCAAACCGAAAGGCGCAATATCAAAGCCGATTTCAAACAAATTTTTGGCGAAGACATCGGCGCTATCGATGCGGTGGCAGTCATGACCGATACCGACAACAGCGGCGGTCAAGTTTCCGCTGTTTACGGCGACATCTGGTTTTCCAAGGATTAAGCATGCACGACACTAAACCCTTATTGGCCAACAGCGACTTTCCGGCCGTTTTTCGCAAGCCGTTGGAGATTTTGCAACTCAACCTGGGCTATTTATGCAACCTGAGTTGCGTACATTGCCACGTCAATGCCGGCCCCAAACGTACGGAAATGATGAGTCGGGAGACTATCACTCAGGTACTGGCGCTGGCCGAAGCCGCCAATATTCACACGCTGGACTTAACCGGCGGCGCGCCGGAAATGCATGCCGATTTTCGGTATCTGGTGCGAGCCGCGCGTGATCGTGGCATCAAGGTAATTGACCGCTGTAATCTGACCATTCTGGAAGAACCGGCATACGCCGATCTCTCGGAGTTTCTGGCCGCGCAACAAGTCAACATCGTCGCCTCCCTGCCATGTTACCTGGAAGAAAATGTCGACAAACAGCGCGGCAAAGGTGTGTTCAAAGACAGCCTCGCCGCCTTGCAACGCTTGAATCGCTTGGGTTATGGCCAGCCAGACAGCGGATTGGAGTTGAATTTAGTTTTCAACCCGCAAGACGCGGTGTTGCCGCCAGATCAACATAACCTGGAAAAGGCTTACAAACAGCATTTGCAGCAACATTACGGCATCGTCTTCAATCGTCTATTTGCCATCGCCAACATGCCGATTCAGCGCTTCGGCAGCACCTTGATCAGCCATGGCCGCTTCGAATCGTATCTGACTTTACTAAAAGACAGTTTTCGCGCCGACAACCTTGAAAACCTGATGTGCCTGAATACCCTCAGCATCGACTGGCAGGGCACTGTCTACGATTGCGACTTTAATCAGATGCTGGATTTGCCATTGGGCGCCGTAGCCAAACCCAAACTACATATCAGCGAGTTGCACCTGGAACAACTGCAAGACGCACCGATCGCCACCGCCGCCCATTGTTACGGTTGCACAGCCGGCCAAGGCAGCAGCTGCGGCGGGGCTTTGCTCTGACTTTGGCCTTATCCGGGCTTAAGCAAGCAATGCAAAAGTGCTTGCTTGGAGGTCCAGCGCATTACATAAAACGTGCAAGAATTTACAGAATATAACCTTAATGGTATATTTTGAACAAAGAGCGTGACTTATCCTTTTTATCGCCAGCGCTTAATTGCATGGATTTATGCGCATTGATTTTTGCCATACAGCGCGCTCCAAATCTGTATTTTTGTTAGAGGTTATCCTGGATGTGTAAATCGATTGGCTTCAATGCCGCCGCTGGTAATTGCTTTGCAAAATTACTTGATCTGCATCGCACCGCCATCCGACTCGGCATATACCGCCGCTCCGGCAAGGTCGCCTTGGTGATAGGCACCCTGTTGAATTTGATCAATCAGCCGCAGGCCTTGTTCGGCATGATGTGTTTGGATTACCCGGCGATGCAGAGTCTCGATGTGGTCAAGGCGCTATTAACCTATAACGTGCCTTTTCTGGTGGCCACTTACGGCGCTTTAACCGCGATTACTGATAAGCCAACAGACTCGTAAAGCCAGCCATTCCCTTGATCTAAGCCCCGCAACCACTTAACACCATACAGGAACACACCATGTCCATACCTACCGAATCGATTGGCAGCATTCCCCGTCCGCCGCAATTGCTGGAAGCACTCCGGGAGTTTCGCGCGGGCCGAATATCGCAACAACGACTCGATGCCTACTACGACGAAGCGGTACGCGACACATTGCAACGTTTTGCGGACACGGGTTCACCGGTGATCTCCGATGGCGAACAGACCAAGTCAAGTTTTGCCACCTACCCGTTACAAGGTTTGAACAACATCGCCGAGGACGGCATCGTGATTCCATTTGCCGACGACCATACCCGGCAACTACCCCGATTAACCGCGGGACCGTTTCGATACGGCGTCTATGCCGGCGCATTTGTGCAGGCCGCCAAACGCTATACCACGCGCCCGCTCAAGCAGGCGGTAATTTCGGCTTCCGCCTTGAGCCTGCTTTATCCGCCAGAAGGCATAGTCGGTTACTCACGAGAAGCGTTCATCGATGACTTAGTCAAGGAAACGGTGGCGGATATTCGCGGCTGTTTGGACCAAGGCGCACACCATGTGCAAATCGATTTCACCGAAGGGCGCTTGTCGGTCAAACTCGATCCCTCCAAGCAATTGCTACGGCAGTTTATCGACCTGAACAACCGGGTATTGGCGCACTTTACCCCGGAGCAACGCCAACGCATCGGCGTACATACCTGTCCCGGCGGCGACCATGATTCCACTCACAGCGCCGATGTCGATTACGCCAACCTGCTGCCGAGTTTGTTCCAACTCGAAGCTGGTAATTTCTACATGCAGATGGCCAGCGAAAAAGATCCGGAACATGTTTTAGCCATCATCAAGGACAATCTTC
>MSXO01000056.1 GCA_002083615.1 Proteobacteria bacterium ST_bin11
GACGAAACCCGCTCGATGCGCAGCAAGGAAGAAGCCAACGACTACCGTTACTTCCCCGACCCCGATCTGTTACCGGTGTTGATCGAAGACAGTTTGAAGGACGAAATCCGTGCGACCCTGCCGGAGTTGCCGGATGCCAAGAAGCAGCGTTTCATCGATCAATATGCCCTGGACAACGAAAGCGCCACCACCTTAACTTCATCCCGCGAACTGGCCGACTTTTACGAAACCGTCGTTAAGCAATCCGGCGGCGAAGCCAAACTGGCCGGCAACTGGCTGACCGGTGACGTTCTAGGCGCGTTGAACAAAGCCGGCTTGGAAATCAGCGATTGCCCGGTCAGCGCCGAACGTCTAGCCGGTCTGATCAAACGTATCGCCGACAACACCATCTCCGGCAAAACCGCCAAACAGGTCTTCGACAAACTCTGGAACGGCAGCGATAGCGCCGACGAGATCATCGAAAAAGAGGGCTTAGTGCAAATCACCGACATGAGCGCCATTGAGGCTATCGTCGATAAAGTGATCGCCGCCAACCCCGTGCCCGTTGAACAATACCGGGCCGGCAAGGACAAAGCCCTGATGGCGCTGGTCGGCCAAATCATGAAAGAAACCCAAGGCAAGGCCAATCCAGGCGAAGTGAACAAGATGTTGATCGCTAAGCTGAAAAGCTAGGTCTGTCACCTGCCAATCACTGGATCGTCATCCCCGCGTATACGGGGATGACGATATTGACGCCGAAAAGCTTAGGTCTTTCCGATATTCGAACTCGGCACGTATAGAATTTCCGGCAACACTACTTCCCAACGCTCGCATCGCAGATTCTCAGAGTCCCCCGCTGCCTTATGCCTAACCGAAATCGCGGCAACCCATATCTTGAGGATCCTGCCTTTTGGCGGCGTAAAGGCCTGTGCCATCCGAGTCACAGCCACGCCATTTAAATCGGCTAATTCCCAACCGATTTGGCCGTCGCTTCTGGCCCGCAAAATCAATTCGCTACCCACATCCAACGCGGCAATCGCCCGGTGAATCGGCTTGTCGGTAGAGAAATAGCCGGGCCACGACAACACGACTTGCCCCAAATCGGCCAGCCATGTGCGTTGCTCTAATTGCTGAAAACCCGCTGTATATTGCGGTTGGGTTTTGACGCAAAGCATCTCGCAATCCTTAATAAAAGCGTGCTTTCCGCCCTGCTTGGCGCACAAAGTCAGGGTTTTCCTGGCGCGAGTCATCGCCACATAAAACAGCCGCCGCTCTTCATCGCGGGCTTGCTGCCAGCCACCGCCATCCAGAATCAACACATGATCGAATTCCAAACCTTTGGCACGATGCGCCGTCAATAACAGTAGCGGCGCATGCCGGCTATCGTTTTCCCCGGACTGGCTGCCGGAACCGAATTCGTAGAGTGCGTCAACAAGGTTACTAACCACCAGTTGGTAATCCGGCACGGCGGATTCAGACTCGATAATGAATTGCGCCAGCATGGCGCGATAAGGATGGTCGATCAGCTCATTGACGTTTTGCCGATAGCGGCGTTTAAACCAGCGCGACAAAACTCCCCAGCGCATTAGTACCCTTGAATTGCGGGCTTTTCGTCGCTGCTTGTTCAATAAGGCCAGCAAGCCATCGCCTTCCCGCGTGTTGTGCAAATTCAGTAAATAATCGTCGCGCAGCAAACGCACCGGAATCCCCTGCAACCGGCACAGTTCCGCCATCGGCTCCAGTGTATCCCAATGTCTGGCAATCACCGCAAACCGACCCCAATAACTGACTTGACCCGCATTTGCCAAGCTGTTCAGCCGCAACAGTTCGACCAATGCCACCTGGACTTCACCATGCAGCAGCGCCGGCGTTTCCAGAATATGCACGCGGCCTTGAGTCAAACTATCCATCTCGGCAAATTCGCCGCCCTCCGCCGCCTCGCGGCGGGCGTGATTAATTTGGATTGCATGCTGGGTTTTCATCCGCTCCCGCGCCGGCGCAATTACCCGGTTCGCGCAATAGATGATCTGTGCCGTGGAGCGGTAATTTTCGATCAGGTAGTAGGTTTTGGCCTGATAATCCACGGCAAACTGTTTGATGAAACGCACATTCGCGCCACCAAACGCGTAAATATTCTGATCGTCGTCGCCCACCGCCAACAGCGACAGTTTGTCTTCCTCGCTGTTGATAACTCTGCCGGCCAGCGCGCTGATTAGCTCGTAATGCTCGGCGTTGATGTCCTGATATTCGTCAACCAATAAATAACGCAAACCGGACAGCAAGCGGTCACGTTGGATGCCCGGCCCAAGTTCGTCGCCCTGCTCCGCTTGTTTTAACAGCGCGGTGGCGTTTTTGATCACCGCTGAAAAATCAACGCTCTCACCATGTTCGGCAGCCACCGCATAACTGGTGCCGGTCAAGCGCATTGCCAAGCCGTGCAAGGTTTGCACGGTGACGCCGGCAGCATCCGCGCCGATCAAAGCCCACAAGCGTTTGCGGATTTCGAGCGCCGCCGAGCGGTTGTAACTTAATACCATAATGTCTTCCGGCAATACCATGCATTCGCGTAGCAGCCAGGCCACCCGATGTACGATGACCTTGGTTTTGCCGGAACCGGGGCCGGCCAGCACCAACTGACTACCCTCAGGCGTCGCGGCGACGATGGCCTGTTGCTCGGGATTTTGCAGATCGGTGAGAATGCGCCGGTGCGCGGCTTCGGTGGTGGCCATTTCCAGAATATCCTGGCGGCCGGCAAAATAGCGGCGCACGAATTCGGGTCTGTCCATGGCAAAGTAATCGACGATAAACGCCATCGCCGCCTGAATCTTGCCCAACGCCAGCCGGGCGTATTCCGCCATCACATGCACCTGGATAATCTTGTCCTTGTAGTGCAAAGCCAGTTCGGCGTAATCGGATTTTTTAAACTGTCGGCGCCGGGCTTCGGCATTGAGTTGGATGCTCATCGCCGCCCGAAATACTGCCTTGCCTCGCGCCAGATGCAACACCTCGTTGCTGTCCAAATAGATTAGCGCTGCTGCCAAAGCCACCTGCCAATCACGCACCTCCATATCCTGCAAGGTCAGATCGGCTTGCAGGGCCGCTTCCAAATCGCCTTGTTTACAGGTAACCAGCAGATTATTGCCTTGGCGTTGCGCCAGAAAACAATTCAGCAGCGCCTGAGCCAGCCGCATGCGCTTACGACGAATCAGGTCGATGTCCTGCCAGCTACGCAGCAATTTGAGATAGCGGTTATCCTGACCGGCCGGACGCAACGCAAAAAAACCGCGCAGGCCAGTACCATCGCCAAAGGCTTCGGCAAACGATTTCATCAAGCGGGTCAATTTGTCCGGGGTCAGCTCCACGCCGGCATCGCGGCGCAAGGTGTCACACAGCCGCCGCACATTCAAAATCTGCCACTGCTCCCTATCCGCATCCGGCGCCGCCTCGCGCAGACTGGCAATCAATGTATCTTCCAGCTTGTGCAAGTCTGCCAGCCGGTCTGCCGTGTCGGGATCGCGGTAAAGGGTCACGCCGATTTCGGTATCGTTGGACACCAGTTTAAAGCGGTCCAACTCGCGCAACATACCCTGTACTTCGTGGGAGTTTCTGCCAGTGGCCAGCATCAGGTCGTCGGTGCTGATGCCTTCATCATCTTCGCTATAAAATAACTGCGACAACAACGCGATGTAAGGTTCGATGTCGGCATTCGGCCCCAGCTTTTTCTGCAACAACACGCGGGCTTCTTCGATACTGGCAACCTGCAAGCTGCCGGGAAACACGCGGGTATGATTTTCCTGGCGTTCCAGCAAGCGCGCTTCTTCCAGCCAAGCCACGGCGATGCGGACTTTGGTGTCGGCATCGGCGGCGTCGGGATCGATGCCATGTTTGTCCGGAATTTCCAGCAGGATTTCGCCGCTGGTGACTACCACCGAACCTTCGCTACGGTCTTTACGCTCGATGCTGCGCAGCGCTTTTAAAATCGCGGAAATATCGTGTTGCGTCAGCTTGGAATTACGCAGCAAGCGAAACTGCACATCCAAATCGGTATCGTCATATAGCAACACACAACGCGCTGGGTCTTGATCACGACCGGCCCGACCCGCTTCCTGCAAATAGTTTTCCAGCGAGCCCGGCGTGTCCAAATGAATCACTAAGCGTACGTCGGCTTTATCCACGCCCATGCCAAACGCATTGGTGGCGGCGATCACCCGCAGTTCGCCGGCGATAAAGGCTTCCTGCACTTGGCGCTTTTGCTCGGGCTGCATACCGCCGTGGAAATAGCCGCAATCCACACCGGCCTGTTTCAAAAAATCGGCCATTTCTTCCACTGTTTTCTGCCGGGCGCAAAACACGATGGCACCGCCCTCGTCCCGCAAGCTTTGTTCCAGCAAGCGCAGCACTTCCGGGTATTTAGCTTGCGCCGGCACCGCATGCACTTCGTACAGCAGGTTTTCGCGGCTAACGCCGCCGGTCAAACAGGCCAGCGTAATGCCCAGGCGCTTGCGAAAATGTTCGCCTATGTCTTGCACGACGTCCGGTTTAGCGGTGGCGGTAAAACAAAACACCGGCGACGGCTTGTCCTTTTGTCGAGTCTTGATAAAACGCGACACGTATAAATAATCCGGGCGAAAATCGTGGCCCCATTTGGACAGGCAATGCGCCTCGTCGAATACCCAGGCACCGACTTCGCGATGCTGTAAAGCCTTGCCAAATGCACTGCTGCGAAATTGTTCCGGCGCGACAAAGATCAAACCCAAATCACCCAGCCGCAACTTATCCAGCATCACCTGCCGTTCCAGCGGATTCAGCAAACTGTTGATGTAACCGGCACAGGTGATGCCGCGCGCTTCCAGGTTATCCACCTGATCCTTCATCAGGGATTGCAGCGGCGAGATAATCACCGTCAGGCTGCCGTTGCGATAAAAACGCGCCAGCGCCGGCAATTGATAACACAAGGATTTGCCGCCGCCAGTTGGCAGAATCGCCAGGGTCGGCGTGCCGGCAAAGCCGTGTTCGACGATGACTTGCTGTAAGGACCGACCATCCTCGGTAGTGGGCGTCTGGCGGAATTGCGTGATGCCAGGAAAATAGCGCGGCAACAATTGCGACAGATCATGCTGCTCCCGACACCAGTCGCACTCGGCATCGCCACAAGGCACATCGCGCAAGGTCGCGATTAACTCCCGCGTTTTCGGGAAGGACAAACTCACCCAGGGCGGTAACACCGAATTGCCGCCCGCTACTCGCAGCCAAGCTAGCACATAAGCCAAAGACTTATGCCAAGCAGGATCGGGTAAATATTGATTGACGATATGTTGCTGCCCGGCGCGGCAGGCCTTACCCTCGGTAGCGCGTCGCCAGGCTGCTTGGGCATCAGGCAAGGAAGGCCGCAATGCCGCGCGCAAGCTGGCAAAAAAATTCGCCACGCCCTTACCGTTTTCCGGCGCCAATAAAAAATGCAGACACAGCGCTTCGTCAGGATGCTCGGCCACCCGCTGCCGCAAGGCCTCGGCCTGATCCAGAAACAGCTCGTAAGCCAGTTCCGCGTCCCGAACCGGATCGTTGCGAGTGGTGGTACAAAGTTTGTAGTCCTTCACCAAGCGGTGATAGGGATTTTGCGGAAAAGCCACCGGCGACAGTTCCAGCGTATCGACCAAGGGCAAACGATGCAGCGCCAAATCCGGATGCAATACCGATAGAGCCGGTTGATCGAAGGCAATCACGTTATGCCCCAACACAAACGCCGCGCCTTCGCTGATCTGATCCAGCTTTTGCCGCAAGTCGGCAGCTTTACCTGATAAGCGCAAGCAGGCATCGGTGTCCGGGCGATACGCACCAATCTCCCGCAGCTTTAAGCTATCCTGCCTCGCGGTTTCTATGTCTATGCAAAGGCACTTGGCTCGGGTTCTGTCGGAGGGTTGAGCCATTATGTGAAGGGAGTGAAAGGCACGTAAATTATGTTCGGAACGGATAGTGATTGCTTATGCAAATACTAATTAAGCTCTTCGACGCGTTCGGCAAACGGCATAATGATGATTGCCGTGCTTAGGAGCCCGCTAGCGCTTAACCCTATTGAAACAACCTGGTATTGCCTAGCTGCTAGCGGACAGTTTAAGTCAAATTTCCTCCGGCTCGATCAGGAGATTTTCCCGTAAATAGCTATCGGCATACTGGTTTTCGTCATTTCAAGCATGCCGGGCAACTCGCTTAGCAAAGACTTTTCATCAAAAATTGCCGTAGCGATTCATATCTAGCCAACCGGCCTCTAATCCGCGATGTTGGCGATGCTGTTGATTGAACCAGTCTGATAGTTGCCAAATATCCGGATTGGTACGGCGCAAGCCAAATTGCTGATACAGCCCCGCGAAGTCAGTTTGATTTTTGGCCTTTGCCACGGTCTGCACAAACTCGCCCAACCGGTTTTCATCGACGCTAAAGAAAAAATTGGGATAGCTGCCAACAAACCCGGGTACCACCGTCAAAGTATCTTTTTCAAACAAGCGGTTGTCTTCATAAAACAGCAGCCTGGAAATGTTGCTGTAGGCGCGGTTAGCCAGCAGCGTATAAACCAAGTCCTGTTGCGGCGCAGCCATCTTCACTTTTATCAGCGACATTTCTGGAAGATATTGCAGCGTTGTGCCGCTAAGTTTGGCCAATTGTTGCATCTGCTGATCGACCGCTTGTTGTGCCGGGTTAGTACCGGTGCGGATGCAGTTTTCGCTGGGACAATCATTGATGGTGTCTGGGTTCCCGGCGACTTTCCCCAATCGCCCGCGAATCAAGTCGAAAAACTCTTGCTTGGGGTCATTGGTTTGGAAATTGACCAAAGTTTCGTGGCGGATGTTAAACGTGGGTATTACCGAGCGAAAGCCAATGGAACCTTGATACCAACTATCATGAATGGCTTGGCGCTGCGCGGCGGGCATGAAGCGTAAGAAATTGTTCTCGCCGTCCTGCCGCAGCAGGTCCATGTAGGTCCGACTAGCCAATTGGTGTCCCGCCGAGCCGAAGACGTTGAAGCCTGCAACCAGTAAGTAGTGCAGTCGCTCCAAGATCGGGTAATCCACCACCCAGGCCGTGAGCGGCTTCTTGCCGATCAGGCCTGGCATCACCGTCGCGCTATCCTGATGCCGAAAAATCGTCAGCGCCGCATTGGGGTTTTCGGCATCGCCATCCCAAATGTTTTCCAAACCAAAGCCCTCGCCCGGCGGCAGGATCTGATGCAGATACTCATTTTTTTTGGCCATGTAGGCGCGGCCATACTCATCGAACTTGCTCCAGCCCCATAAACCGATGTCGTCCGATTCCTCACCCGGCAGACCCAGAATGATGTGATTTTCAGCCAAGGCTTGATTGATTTGTTCCGGGTTGCCACGGCCTGGCTGGAAGAAAAACACCCAAAAACGGTCGCGAATGCTGCTGGTTGCCCCTTCACCACGACAAACCGGGCCCTTGATGAAGCCGGAAACAAAATAATTAGCATCATCCAACAGGAAGCGGTAACGGGCATCCAATGGCAGTTCGCGAAACGCCAAAAAGGGATTGGCCGCGACCGTGGTCTGATAGGACGGTAATGCCGTCACCGGATAATCAGGTTCTAGGAATAAGGCCTGGAAACGGCGCATTTTTGCGTCGCTCAATTCATAGACAAAATGATTTTTATCGACGATGGTCTCGGTGACGGGTTTCAAGCGGTAATAAAGCGCGGGACCGGGGTCGTCGTAGGGACGTAGGCTATTAATTTCGACAATCGCTTGCCCGCTGGGCGTTTTGGAACGCACCCATTGAAAAAACTCGCCATCAGGGTGACCTTTAAAATGCATGTGGCCGATGAACAAATGCTCGTAGATATACCGAAACACCAGGCGCTGTTTGTCTGTGCTGCCGTTGAAAAAATACTCCCATTTCGCAACGGCTTGTTCGGCTTGTACCGACAAGGGTGGGAGCGCTTCAACCTTGGCGCCTTCTGTTAACCATTGCTGCAGAATGACGTCCTCCGTTGGTGTGAGGCCCGGCAAGGCGTAAGGCATGCCCCATTGCGGGTGCTCACGGCGATATTGCGGAAACTCGTCTATCGTCGGACATTGGCTGTCTCGGTCGACGCGCAGGTCGAAGCGTTCGTCGAGCGTGCCGCTGGTCGGCAGCGGATAGGAACGTTTGAGTTGCAGTAACTTAGCCAACAGCGAGTTATCCAGATTGGCGACCGGCGACTCTAAACGTTCGTTTAATACCGGATGAAAGCCCTTGGCACGCCACTGCTCGCTGTTACTCGCATCAGCAAACAAGCGTGTGGGATTGACCGCGCCCAACCGAGCAAAGTCGTAGACTTTTTGCTTGCTCCCGCCGCGATCGATGCCGTCTATCGAGCCCAGTTTCAATTGGCACGGCGCATCGTAACAGCCGTGACACACCACGCAACGGGAATCGAGAATGGGTTTAACTTGCTGGGCAAATGACAAGCCACCGCTTGAATTTACTTGCTCTTGGGAACTGACAATTCGGGGTTTCGGTGCTGCGGGACCGTATAATTTAGCGAAGTCAGGCGACTGATAGATGACTGAGGCGCAACTGCAAACGAGCAGCAGGAGAGCAAAAAAAACAAACGTCTTCATCGAATGGGTCTCTACAGGTCAATACGTGTCAGCTGGCAAAATCAGTTGCATCGTAGCAGAGGAATCGGCATGTAGAAAGAATGCCTGCCCAGAGGGTTTAACGCAAAGCGAGGCTTACTTGGCGTAGAAAATTGGCTAAACCTAGATTTGGTTTTGGGATGTTGAATTGAGTTGCCCGCATGCTGCCAATACGTCATCACCCTTAACACCCCTGATTAAAGTAGGAATATTAAAATCATCCAGCACCTCTTTAAAACGTTCTACTTTCCCCCAATCAGGAGAGATATAGCGTGACCCTGGAAATGAATTAAAAGGAATCCAATTTATGTATGCACTTTTGCCAGACAACACTATCCCTAATTTTTCAGCATCCTTTTCAGAGTCGTTAAAGTAATATGCCGTCTTGTTCAGCTACTGCCTTTTGATTAGGCCTTTGTCATTTGAAGTTGCTTTGAATTAAGTAGAATTTTGTACTGGGTTAAGCAATTAACCCAGTACCAATAAATAATTTAAACCTTGCACTTCGGTTTTGCATCCCCCCGCTTAAACACCGATAGCTCCAATCTCCTGGTAAGCGTGGTTTAACCAAATTTTAACGCGTTGCCGTTCCAGCAAGCCCAACCCGTTCAGACTATCTGCGTCTTTATTTTTGGCCGCCCAAAAACTGTAGCTATGACTGTCAATCTTAGTCATTAACGGTGCATGCAGGCGTTTCAAAGTCATGACCTTGGCGTTTAAATCCAAGGCTCTATCCTTAACACCGGAGTACTCAAGAATATTAAAACTTTCATCTCGTAGTTGGTTCTGCACCAACACATAATTGAGTTTTGAGCCGAATTGATCCAGCAGTTTGCTAAGTAAGTCTACGCAATCTTTTCCAGAATCCATCACGTTCCAATAACACAGCCTTATACCTAATTCCTCCGCCAAGGCCAACACCCCGGATTCATCAATCCACTGTGCCAGTGGAATATGAGTTTGCGCGGCCAAATCAACCAAAATGCGCCGATCCGGATGCTCGGCAGCCGTTTCGATGATGCTATCCAAACTTTGATAATCGTCGATAATTGTCGGCGATGCGTAGTCCGCATAAAAACGCAATAATGAACCATGTGACCGATCCGTATCAAAACCAATGAATGGGATTTCATGGTCAATCATGTATTGCGCCATCAACCGTGCGAAAACGGATTTACCTACTCCACCTTTTTCACCGCCGATAAGATGAATTGTGGCCATATATACTCCTAAATAAAATTAAAAAACTGATAAAAATCTAAATTAAATCCATTAAAACATAACGATGTTACTAAACCATAAATTCACAGCACATTCGGCGACTAATTAGCCCACACTCCAAGCCTCACTGAGTACCTCAGCTTGTTTTAAACACAGGTCAACGGCTTCTTCAGATTGGTCTGGCGGATATTTCCACCGACTCAATGCACGGCGCACCAGGTTGCGTAATCTGGCCCGAACGCTGTCCCGCTTGGCCCAATCGACGGTGGTGTTTTTTCGCAATTGCTCAGTAATATATTTCGCCAGTTCGCGCAGGTTGTTATCACCCAACTCACGAACTGCCGATTCATTTTGAATCAAGGCCCGGTAAAAGGCGATTTCGTCCGGATTTAAACCCAGTTTTTCCGCTTGCGCCAAATCCGCCTGCATGTCTTTGGCAATCGCAATCAGCTCTTCAATTACCTGAGCGGTTTCGATGGCGCGGTTGTGGTATTTGCGCAAAGACTCCAGAATGCGATCAGAGTATTTTTTCTCGGAGACCACGTCGGTTTTCATGCGGGCTTTCACTTCATCGCGCAGTAAACGCTCCAGCAAATCCACCGCCAGATTCTTTTCTTTCAGCTTTGCAACATCATCCATAAACTCCGGCGACAGCAAGCCAATATTAGGCTTATCCAAACCCACTAAGCTGAAAATATCATCCACGCCATCGGCGACAATCGCGTTATCGATGATCTGCTTTAGCGCCGAGTTTTTCTCTTCATCGGTCCGGCGTTTATCCACCGTGGTAAATTTGCTGATCGCCGCTTTGACTGCACTCAAAAACGCAATTTCTTTTCTCAGCGGATCGACTTCATCCAGCGTCGAGCACAAGGTATAGGCACTGCTTAACGCGGTCATCACATCCAAAAAGCGCTTTTTACCGTCTAACTCACCATTACGGCCTTGCAAACTTAAAATATGATTCATCGCGCCGGGCAACAACTGCAACGCCAGGGTGGCAAAAGCGCTGTAATCAAAGCCATCCATCATGCCATGCACAATATCCAGTTTTTCCAACAGCAGCGCATAGGCCTCATGGGTATCCAGCGTGGGTGCACCTTTGCCTTTGGAGTCGGTATAAGTTTTCAGCGCCTGCTTCAGCTCGCTGGCAATGCCGATATAATCCACCACCAAGCCACCGGGCTTGTCTTTAAATACCCGATTTACCCGCGCAATTGCTTGCATCAGGTTATGGCCTTTCATCGGCTTGTCGATATACATGGTATGGCAGCAAGGCGCATCAAAACCCGTCAGCCACATATCGCGCACAATCACCAATTGCAGCAGGTCGTTACTGTCTTTAAAGCGTTTTTCAAACAGTTTTTTAGTGGTCTTACTGTAAATATGCGGCTGTAGCTTGGCATGGTCAGAGGCCGAACCGGTCATGACAATTTTAATCGCGCCCTTGTTTGGGTTGGCATCGTGCCATTCCGGCTTAAGCACCACAATGGCGTTATACAGCTCCACACAAATATCCCGGCTCATGCACACGATCATGGCTTTGCCCGGCATGCTGGCAATACGTGTTTCAAAATGGCCCACCAAATCCTTAGCCACCTGTTCCACACGCGGCGCACTCCCCACCAATTTTTCCAAAGCCGCCCATTTAGACTTGGTATTTTCGCGGCTGGCGATGTCCTCTTCATCTTCTATGACTTCGTCCACTTCGGCATTCAAAGCTTCAATGTCTGCCGTATTGATGTCCAGCTTAGCCAAGCGCGATTCATAATAAATCGGCACCGTCGCGCCATCATCCACTGCATCCTGAATATCGTAAATCGACACATAATCGCCAAACACCGCCCGCGTGTCTTTATCTTGCGCGGCAATCGGCGTACCGGTAAAACCGATAAAACTGGCACTGGGCAAGGCATCGCGCAAATGCTTGGAATAACCAAAGGTATATTGGCCTTTGGCATTTAGCTTGGCTTTATCGCCATACTGGCTGCGGTGCGCTTCGTCACTGATTACCACGATATTGTGGCGATTGCTCAATACCGGATGACTGGTTTCATCAGTAAGCAAGGCAAATTTTTGGATGGTGGTAAAAATAATCCCGCCCGCTTGCCGCGCCGCCAACATCTCGCGCAGGTCATCACGATCACCCGCCTGAACCGGCGTTTGTTTCAGGGTTTCGACTGCCATGCTAAAGGTATTAAACAGCTGGCCGTCCAGATCGTTTCTATCGGTGACCACCACGATGGTTGGATTATTCATCTCCGGCTGCGCCAATAACTTACTGGCATAACACACCATCGAAATCGACTTGCCCGAACCTTGGGTATGCCACACCACCCCGGCTTTCCCGGAACCCGGCACCACCCTTTGCGCATAATCGGCACGAGGCTCTGCTGAACGATCGTCTACCTTCTGCGCGGCAATGACCGTAGCTTTGACCGCCTCGCGCACCGCATGAAACTGATGGTAACCGGCAATCTTTTTAATCAGCTGGCCGTCGTCCTGCTCAAACAAAATAAAGTAATGCAGATAATCTAAAAATAATGCCGGCTGAAAAAAGCCCTTCACCAAGGTTTCCAGACGGTATTCAAACAGCGGCTTATCGTCTTCATTTGCCAGTGTGCGCCACGGCAAAAACCGCTCTTTATTGGCGGTCAGCGAACCCACCCGCGCATGTAAACCATCACTCACCACCAACGCCGCGTTAAAGATGAACAAATCGCTGATTTCGTCTTTATAGGTTTGCAACTGCTGATAAGCCGCCCAAATATCGGCGTTTAGGTCTACCGGATTCTTCAGCTCCAGCACCGCCAACGGCAAACCATTCACAAACACCAGCACATCCGGGCGACGGTAGCCTTTACTGCTGGCCAGCGTGTATTGATTCACCACCAAAAACTGGTTATTGCTGACCGTGGCAAAATCCAGCAACGCCACATAATCGGTTTTTTCCTCGCCGTCGATTTTAAAATCAACCTTCACGCCTTCTAACAACAAGCGATGAAACACATGATTGCTTTTGATTAACACCGGCGATTCCGGCTTGGCGATTTGCTGTGATACGCGCTCTAGTACTTCCAGCGGAATCTGTGGGTTGATTTTTTGTAGCTGGCTGAGCAAGCGCTCAAACAACACGACTTGCCGGTAATCGACGCGTTCCGGGCGTTCGCCATCGGGCGCAATGTCATAACCATTGGCATAAGCATAGCCAATGGATTGAAACCAATTCAGGCAGAGTTGTTCTAGTTGGTCTTCCGTGATCATATGTAATCTACTTCGATTTGCGATGAAATAAAAAAATATTTAATTTTCATTAGCTTATAAAAAATTGCCTGTACTCGTGGCATTTGCAATGAAATAAGCACTACGCCCAAGCTGGAATATATCTGGCATATCGTCTTGAATCTGATGGCGCATTAGGATCATTCTTTATTAACCCTTGTTCTACAGCAGCCGTAATAATCTGAGATATAGTATTGGCACTGCCATCTGAGACACCAAATCGATCACGTAAAGACTGATTAGTCATTTGTTTACGTAAAACCCACTGTAAAACACAGTGTTGGTAGCACGCTCTGATTCGATCACTACCGCCCATATCACGAAACGCACGCAAACCATAAATCACTACAACGGTGCGCTTGTAAGCGGTCAAAAAATCAGGCGCAGGTAATTGTAAAAACTCAGCCGCTTCAACCACCCTATCAATTCCACTACTTTTCTCTTCACAAATCCCAAAGCGACGCATTAAATCCGCCAATCGCTCATTGCGTGACTGATAGCCATCAATAAATCGTTCAACAGGCACAATCGGTAAGCCAGGATTAGAGATTTCAACTCGGTTTGAATAAATTTCCACTACCGGAGAAGTGCCTTCAATATCCATATTCTGATGAATCAGCGCATTTGCCAACAGTTCTCTAATGACCAGTTCAGGCACCAACTTTACTTCTTTACGAATCGCATCCTCAATCACCTCATTTTGCGGCAATTGGCTCATGACGTAATCCACCAAACCTTTAAAACCAACGGCATAGCCTTTTTCGCCCGTGATGTCAGAAATCGTTTTCATTTTTGATTCACCATCGTAAACAACAACGCGTGTTGCCTTGCGACTGACATTTGGAAAATCACGCAGTTTTTTGGCCAGCAAAATGGCACCCATATTTGAAATCGAAAAGCCATTCTCAACTTGTTCGATTAAGCGCTCGGAAATAAGCCGTGCAATGACACCTTTCTGGTCTGTTGGATAAGGTAAATTCAGCAAATCAAAAAAGGTTTGCGTATCCAATAACTGCACAACATCTTGCGCGATCAAGCCTTTCACCGAATAATTTTCCAGCCAACTGGGTCTGCCCTCAGAAAATATTTTTCGCAGTTGATCTTCACTCATTGGCACCAATTCTTCGCCAGCACGCATTAAATAAGCACCTTCATAATGATAGGCCGTGCCTTTGGGTCTGGGTGGAATGGAAAACACCACCACCCGACCGTCAGGATGCTGGACTTCGTCAATATCCACACGAAACCCAACCGCAGTGAACAGTTTTGCAGCCATCTCAACAGGATTCTTAAATGCCGCACTCCCAACAATTGGGCGAGGTGGTTTATCGGCAATGCCTAGCAACAAAAAACCGCCGCCTTCATTAGCAATCGCCACGCAATATCTATACAGCTTGGTATTGTCGAATTGGTTTTTAGCTTCTTTAAACTCAAGATGTTGTGTTTCCGAAGCGGCACTACGCCAAATATCAATTTGTTCGGGCGTTATGGTCATAAAACTTGTTCCGAACATGATTGGCTTGACTCTATCAATAGTTCGCCGGAGAGGAGTTTGGGGATTAGAAAGTCTCGTGTTTTTTCTAAACTATCTATTTCTTTTGACAAAACTTCAACCTGCTCGTCAATCGGGTGTATTAACTCTTCAAAGTGAGTAACAAGCACATCACTAGGCGCAACATACGAAACAGCATTTAACTCATCTTTGTTAATCGAACTAAACACCGTACCATCAGAACCACTATTTGAAAGGTTACTTTCAATATAACTTATAAAAGCATAAGTAAA
Organism: Proteobacteria bacterium ST_bin11; assembly: GCA_002083615.1. Taxonomy (GTDB): domain Bacteria; phylum Pseudomonadota; class Gammaproteobacteria; order Methylococcales; family Methylomonadaceae; genus Methylomonas. The sequence goes on from MSXO01000056.1 coordinate 14,898, forward strand.
ACTCCTTGAACCTGACTTATGACGAATAGATGCAACACCACGACCAAGGCAACATTTCTCACAAGCCATATTTTTATCACCTACAGGCGCTCTTACACTTATCAATGTGTCGCCAGCCTGTGCAAATCGTTTTGGATCAGTTGTATAAACTCTTGCTGTCGGGAATCTAAACCCAAAATCCCTTCTACCTTGGAAAAATACTATGCCATCACCTACTTCGTTATAAGTATCGCCACTGGGGGATTGCCCCATAACAACATTAAAATGTTTTCCAAGTTTAGAGGCCTCCCACTCCTCCGGTATTTCCCCCATCTCAGAATCCACCAAGGCATCGGGGAATAAGACGGCGGTGGCTTTGAGTTGTTGTAGGGTTTGCGGGTCGAGTTGGGCGAGTTGTTCTGGGGTTTTGCCGCTGATGGCGCAGAGGGCGGCGTGCTCGATTTGCTCGGCACTTGCGCCTGCTTGTTTGGCGGCCATTTTGGCTTTAACCGGCTCAAAATCAACAAACCAGCTTTTAAAAATGGCTTGGGCGATTTGTTCTAGGGTTTGGTTGGTTTGGCGGTTGAGTTTGATTTTGTTGTCAAAGCTTTTCAATATAGAAACAATTTTTTTCTGATACTTAATTGAAGGTAAGCGTATAGGTATATTAATTAGTTCACGGAAATAAATCCTCACTCTAACTGAACCAACCCCAGCCCCTTCTACCCACGTATTCCAAAAATCGCTTTTTATAAAAAAATATAAGTATTCAGGATCTAGCTTTTCAATATCACATCCAAAAACCACATAATCAGGACTAACAAGCCCTTCGCGAAGTTCGGCATGACAATAACCTATTGAACCAATATTAAGCCTCATAGGATTATAAGCAAACATCCCATTTCTGAGAATTTTATAATTATGTATTTTTTTGGATTGATATTTTGATTCTGAAGTTATTCCAACCTTGCTATCAACACCATAAACAGTAAGTCCAGCATTGTTTTCACCCGCTCGCTCAAACTGTTCAAAAATTACATCACCAAGGAAGTACTCCCTAAATTGACTAATCGGCATTGAAACCTAACTCCGATAAGTGTTTTTTAATCGTTGACTCTAATTCCCTACCTTTTTCAAATTGTTTGTATAAAGTAGCGGTCAGTTCGTTTACTCGCTGCCCATATGGAATATTGTTTTCAGTTTCTACAAAATTAACGCCTACATATTTCCAAGGAGTAAGTACATACTCATTTTTTGCAACGTCTTCAATTGATGCAAGTTTACAAAAGCCAGCTAAATCTTGGTAACTGTAACCTGAAATCCAAGCATGGTATGTACTAATTATTTTGTTATCTTCATCGCTAGAAAATACTCTTTGAAGACCAAGGCCAACTTCTCCAAAATCTCTTGCATCTATGAATAAAATTTCACCTTTTCGATTTTTTAATTTTCGCCCAGCCAATGTTGTTCGTTCAGCTTTATTTTTGGTTAAAAACCAGATGCAGGCCGGGATTTGGGTGTTGGTGAACAATTGGCCGGGCAAGGCGACCATACATTCCACCAAATCGTTTTCAATCAGCGCTTTGCGGATTTCGCCTTCGTTGTTGGTGTTGGAGCTCATGGAGCCGTTGGCGAGCAACAGGCCCATGCTGCCATTAGGTGCCAGGTGATAGAGCATGTGTTGCAGCCAAGCGAAATTAGCATTGCCACTGGGCGGTTTGCCGTACAGCCAGCGCGGGTCGTCGTCACTGACGCCGGCATCCCACTCGCGCATATTGAACGGCGGATTGGCCATGACAAAGTCGGCGCGTAAATCCGGGTGTTGGTCGTTGGTGTAGGTGTTGGCGGGCTCTTTGCCAAAGTTAAAATCGATGCCGCGAATCACCATATTCATGGCGGCGAGTTGCCATGTGGTGTGGTTGTATTCCTGGCCGTAAATGGAAACATCGCCGATACGGCCTTGATGTTCGCGGATAAAATTTTCCGATTGCACAAAAAAGCCGCCGCTGCCCATCGCCGGGTCATAGACGCGACCTTTAAACGGTTCCAGCATTTGCACAATCAGGCTGACGATGGATTTGGGCGTGTAAAACTGGCCGCCTTTTTTGCCTTCGGCCAGGGCAAACTGGCCGAGAAAGTATTCGTAGACATGCCCGAGGATGTCTTTGCTGCTGAGACTTTCGTGCTTAAAAGGAATGGTGGCGATTAAATCAATCAGTTCGCCCAGTTTGGCGGGGTCGATTTGCAGGCTGGTGTAGCGTTTGTTGAGGATGCCTTTAAGTTTGACGTTGTCGTGTTCAATGGCCTCCAGCGCATGGTCGATCAATTGCCCGACCGAGCTGATCCGGGTGCAGAGGCGTTTTTCGGCGTCGTCTTCCGGCGCTTGGGTCAACACGTCACCGGCTTTAGTCAGCCAGATGACGCTGTTAATGACGACTTTGTTCTGGTTTTGCAAGAACTCCCAACGCGCCACTTTCGGCACCCAAAATACGTTGGTTTCGGCGTAGTAGTCGCGTTGTTCCAGTTCGGTGTTGATTTCGGTTTGATAGTCTTCGCTGCCAAAGTCGGCGGGCTCCAGATAGTATTCGTGGTCTGGGTTTTTAAACTGGCTGGTCAGTTCTGCGCGGCGAATATCAAACGAGTCGCTGACGTATTTTAAAAAGATCAAGCCGAGTACGGTGTGTTTGTACTGCGAGGCATCCAGGGTGGAGCGCAGTTTGTCGGCGCTGGTCCAGAGTTTTTTATCGAGGTTGTTTAAAAACTGTTGTTCGTCGTCATTGACCATGGGCATTAGGTTTTTTAAATTGATTCTGGCGTCTATTGGAGTTATCGGCGTTTAGGAACTGAACCGCTATACCTAGCGAAACTCAATCTCGCGACGTGATGTTTTTTACTTTATGGCGAAGTTCAAGAATCTTGCTAACAATCTGCTTAAAAAACGCTGGCGGTAGAAAACCATAGTCATAGCTCCCAGGTTTTCCCGTTATGGTTCTCAAGTCATATCCAGGCCATGCAAACTCATTAAAGTCATCGAGGATAATCCAGGACCTTTCGCAATCTAATCCGAGATGGCTTTTTACCTTTGCTGGAATTTCAATGGCTAAATCTGGATTGGCTGGCGGTGTATGTGTAATAGGTGCAACGGTTACTTTTTTACTTTCATCTTCATTCTTAACAACCAGAATGATTGCGCAGGGCCTATTCTTTATACCTTCAACTTTTTCAGCTTCGTATTCATTCCTCCATAAATAAGAATAGGAAATAACAAGACCGCTTTCCGGATCTGGTAGATGCATACGATCCTCAGTCCATTAAGCTGTTGAGATGATCGTGTGCTGAGTCCATTTCTATAGTCGCCAGAGCGCTGATCGTTTCGTCAGGAAGCTCGCTAACGTTGTAAGCCTTTCTGGAACTCGCTTTTAGTTGCAAGTATTCCATGTACTCGTGCTCAGAAAGAAAATAACCGCTGGTCCTTCCATGACTCGTAATCGCAATAGCCTCCCTCTGGACCTGTTCACGGTATTGACCAAAGTTTTTGACAAATTTTGTTGCAGGAACTTCTATCATGACACACCTCAATAATGTTTTTCCGTATTTTACGTAACTTACGCAACTTACGTAAAAAATCAATGCTTGCTCTCAAATTCAACATCACACGAGAAGCAAAAATAAGTGCTGAGTGCTTGGAAGCTAGAGGCCTCAAGGGCTGGCGACTTGTGCAGTAACTTCGCTTGCAGTAACAGTAAATCTTGGCGGTTACTGTAGATTTTACTGCATATTTTGTGGGCTGCCGTGGGATTTACTGACACTTCTTGGGGCAACAAAAAACCCGCGATCCCTTGCGAGATGCGGGTTTTGAGACTTTCTGATACTTCTTGGTACTTATACTTGGTGGAGGTGGGGGGAATTGAACCCCCGTCCGCAAGCACTCCGCCACAAGCTCTACATGCTTATCCCGCGCTTTTGATTTAACTGTTGACTACCCGTCGGGCCAAGAGGATCAACAGCGATTTCGATTGGATTTAGCGCTTCTAGCTCCGAACTAAGCCTTGGCGCGAGCTTATGTAATATGATCCCTGAGCGCCTCCCGAGGGAGACTCCAGACGCATAAGTACATCTGGTCAGAGAAGTGGTGCAGGTTTTAAGCTGCTAAGGCCACTGAGTAGTTTTCGTCGTTTGCGAATACTTGTTTTCAGTAGGTTTTACGAGCTGTACTGTGCTCGGCATGCACCTGAGGTTTTGCTACCCACGTCGAAGCCATGTCACCCCCAAGAGATTTCATTTTAGCAAATCACTAAAATAATTGTCAGCTATATAGGCTTGTTGGTAATTATTTCAAGCCGATGACCCAATGCTAGCAAGTGCGGCATAAAACCTCAGCATACTTTGGACAAACACGCTCAGTCGTTGTCCAAACCTTTGCTATCCGTTATAAGTGGGAATAGTCTATCGCCCAACCCCATCTGCAACATCGTCAACTGGAGCCAACACTTGGAATATAAAGATTATTATCAAATTCTCGGTGTGAGTCGGGACGCGACCTTGGCGGACATTAAAAAGTCCTTCCGCAAACTGGCGCGTAAATATCACCCGGATGTGTCCAAGGAGCCGGACGCGGAAGCGCGCATGAAAGAGCTTAACGAAGCTAATGCTGTGCTATCGGACACGGAAAAACGCGCGGCTTACGATCAACTCGGACGCGGTTATCAGCCCGGACAAGAGTTTCACCCACCACCGAACTGGGATGCCGGCTTCGAGTATTCCACGGCTGATTCCGCGGATTTCGGCGACTTTTTCAGCGAATTATTTGGAAAAATGGGTGGTGGCCGGACGCGCGGCGGGCCGTTCGAAGGACAGGCAGGCTTTCATGACCAAGGCGAAGATCATCACGCCAAAGTACTGCTGGATATAGCCGACGCCTTTAACGGCGCCGCCCGGCAAATCAGCTTGCGGGTACCACGGATGGATGCCGGCGGCCATGTGGTTTTGGATACTCGTACTTTGAACGTAAAAATCCCCAAAGGTGTCTATGAAGGCCAAATCATTCGCTTAGCCGGTCAGGGCGCGCCGGGCATGGGCAGCGGTAAACCCGGCGATTTGTTGTTGGAGGTGCATTTCAATCCGCATCCGCGTTTGCGGGTGGACGGCGCTAATCTGCATATGACTTTGCCGATAACGCCTTGGGAAGCGGCATTGGGGGCTTTGGTACCGTTGAATTTATTCGATACCGGCCTAAAAGTGCGCATTCCGGAAGGCACGCAAAGTGGACAACAATTAAGGCTACGCGGCAAGGGTATCCCCAGCGCGACGCCTGGCGACTTGCTGCTGGATATTAAGGTGGTATTGCCGCCGGCCAATACGCCGAAAGCGCGAGAACTATACGAAACCATGGCTAGCGAGTTGGCTTTCGACCCGCGCGCTAACCACAGGAGTTGAGCATGCAAACAACCGAAAACTTGATCGAGGCGGTTCTGGAAGACAGCGGCCTGACTTTACATCAACTGGCCGTAATCTGTGCGGTTGAGCCTGAATGGGTTACTCGACATATCGACGAAGGCTTACTTCACCCGCTACCGCAACAGCATAGCGAATGGCGCTTTTCCAGTGCGCATCTGGTGCGAGTCAGACGCATCGTCAGTATTGAACGCAATTTTGAGGCCCTGCCGGAGCTGGCCGCACTGGTCGCGGATATGCAGGAAGAGATTGACGATTTGCGCCGCCGGCTGCGTCGAGCCGGCCTGGAGTAAGGCATGCAAAACATGGAATGGCATCGTCATAGCTGGCTCAACCGCCTGCAAACCATGCTACTGATATTGGCGTTACTGGCAATCTGCGCGTTGGCCGGCAGCCTGTTGTTTGGAGAGGAAGGTATCTGGATCGCCTTGGCGACCGGCTTGTTTGCACTGATCTTCGAACCGGCGGCGGCCTGGCGCTTGACGCTAAGTCTTTACCGAGCGCGACCGATTTATCCACAGGAGGCGCCGGCGCTCTGGCAAATCTTGCAAGTGTTGGCCGAGCGCGCCGCACTACCGAGTGTGCCAACGCCGTATTACATTCCCAGCCCGTTAATCAACGCGTTTGCGGTCGGTAGCCGCAAACAATCGGCGATCGCACTGACCGACGGCTTATTCAAGCAACTTAATTCCCGGGAACTCGCCGGCGTGCTGGCGCACGAAATGGCGCACATCGCCAATAACGATTTGCGCGTGATGGGCTTGGCCGATGCCATAAGCCGAATTACCGCGGTTTTTGCCGCTACTGGACAGTTGCTCTTGATACTCTCGCTAGGCTTGCTATGGCTTGGTGACATCGACTTTGAGATTAATTGGTCGGGCATATTACTGCTATTGTTTTCGCCGCATTTGGCCTTATTAATGCAATTGGGCTTATCGCGGGTCCGCGAATACGACGCCGACCTGAATGCGGCAGCGCTGACTGGCGACCCTTTGGGATTGGCGTCGGCCTTGGCGCATATCGAAAAAATCAGCGGCGGTTGGCGATCGATTTTTATGCCGGGCTGGGGCAATCCGGAACCTTCGTGGCTGCGCACACATCCGCCCACCGCTGAACGGGTTCGACGTTTGCAAGCTTTGCGCCCCAAGCCATCGCCGGTGTTTTGGCAAGAACGGTTCACCGCGCCGGGTTACGCTAGCCGGGTGATTATCCGACCCGCGCGGTGGCGAGTCGGCGGGTTGTGGCGATAATCGTTGTAGTCTGGGCAACCGAATACGCCACCGTCACTCCATTCTGAGCACCGAGATAAATTTATGAGCGAATCCTTACATTTAGTCTGCCCGCATTGCCAAGCGGTAAACCGCCTGCCAGCGGCCCGTCTGTCGCAAAATCCCAAGTGCGGACAATGTCATCAAACCTTATTCAGCGGTCATCCCTTAGCGCTGAATGCGAAAAGTTTTGCACCCCATCTGACACGCAATGACATTCCACTGCTGGTGGATTTTTGGGCCGATTGGTGCGGACCGTGCAAAATGATGGCGCCGGCGTTTGCCCAAGCCGCGCAATTGTTGGAACCGCGCGTGCGATTGGGCAAAGTCGATACGGAAGCCGAGCAACAACTCAGCGCCGGTTACAACATTCGTAGCATTCCGACGCTGATTTTGTTCAAGAGCGGTCGCGAGCTGGCCAGACAATCCGGGGCATTAAGCGCGCCAGACATCGTGCGCTGGGTACAGAGCCAGCTATAAGCGCGGCTCGGTTTGACCAATGGCTATCGGCAGATCGCCGGCGACATGCCGCTGCCACATCGTTTTGTATAGGGCTTCCAAATGCCGGGTATAAGCCTTGATATCGAACAGTGGCGTGTTCAAGCGATTGCCGGCCAACTTCTGCCGAATTTCGCTTAAGCGCGCAGGATGGGTCGCCAACTCCAAGGCCAGATCGTAATAGCCTTCCAAATCGGTGGCGATCAGCTCCGGCAAACCAATCGCATGCAACAAACTACCCGCCACCCGCGACGCAAAGGTATCGCCGACGCAAGTAATTATCGGCACGCCCACCCACAACGCGTCACTGGCGGTGGTATGGGCGTTGTAAGGTTGGGTATCCAGCACTAGGTCTGCCAAGGCCAGGCGACCCAAGTGTTCAACCTGCGGCAAATCGTCGGCAAATATCAATCTATCAGGGGCAATGCCGCGTTGATAAGCTTCGTTTCTGAGCCGGCCCTTGGCTTTGGAGTTTTTTAACAGCCATAACACGCTGCCCGGTACGCTATATAGCAGCCGACACCAAATATCGAACACGTCGGGAGTGATTTTGTAAGCCTGATTGAAGCAGCAAAACACAAAGCTGTGCTCGTCCAAACCATGCTGGGCGCGCTTGGTGGGTTTGCCGATCTCGGCATGCCGACCATGCGGTTGATAGCTATCGGGTAGGTAAGCAAAGGCTTCGCTGTAATCGGCTGCACTGGCCGCCGGGGTCAGGTAAGGATCGGTGATGATGTAATCGCAGAAATCGCCGCCCAAAGTACCGGGATAGCCCAGATAGTTGACCTGAATCGGCGCAGGTCGGTAGCTAAGAATCTCGGTGCGGGTGCCGCGGGTGTAACCTTTTAGGTCGATCAGAATATCGATATTGTCGTGGTGAATGGCTTGCGCCGCTTCCGATAAGGACAAGGCTTGCAGATCAACAAAACGATCGAAAAACTCGCACAGCCGTTGGCGCATGCCCAAGCCGTCGTCCGGGCCATAAGAATAGGCATACACTTCAAACTGCTCTCTATCATGCGCCTCAAACAATTCCGCCAGCAAAAAAGCCGTGGCGTGTTCATGAAAATCGCAGGACAAATAACCCAAACGAATTTTTGGCCGATTGTTGTTAGCATAACTAAACGCCAGCTCGGCTCGCTCAAGCGCACTGGCATCGATGCGATCTTTCAACCACAGATCGGCGCACAGCCGTTGTTCGGCTGCCGACACACCCTGTATCGACAACAAATAAAAGGGCGACACTTTATTGCTTTCCTGAGCGGCCAAGCTGAGGCGCATTTTCTCGCGCCATTCCTCAACCCGCTCCCATTCGCAAAGACTGCGACTGCGATCGTAGAACTTCATCTGCCTGACTCCGCCGCCATCCCGCTCTAAAGCCCGCCAGATGCTCGGGACCTAAACTTCATGGTACCCCAAATCCATCGGCGTGCCGGATTTATTGGGGTGACGGCAAAAACCCTACTGCATTTACAAAAGCGGCTTCAGTGCAATCGAAAACTTTTGCCTAGCGATGTCGCCAATCACACCGGTATAACTGCGCTGCAAATACAAATCCACACCACAGACCCGAGCGATCATCGAGCAGCGGCCACTGATGGCAAACTGTTCGCCTTGCAGGCGATAAATCAAGGGCACGCAATCGTTGCGTAAAATCGGCCCGGCGACGATTAAATCGATGCGCTGATCAAACATTTCGTATGTCAGGCTATCCGGTAATAAATCCAACTCCGCCAACAAGACTCGGTCGTCATCGCCAATCGTGCCGTAAATACTGCAGCAGCACGCGCGTAAATCGGTCAACAACAGTTCGGCCAGTTTTTGCGCATTTAGCCGACCCGACTGCTGCTCAATCAGTTTTTCCAGTCCGTGTATCCGTCTCATAAGCTTTGCCGATAGCGTCGATGGGGGTTTGCCATTAAAATAGTGGGTTTACACTTCACAGCAATCATGGCCGTGCGCCCCGGATATTTGATGACCGATTATAAATTAACCCATCTGAAACAGCTCGAAGCAGAAAGCATCCATATTATTCGCGAAGTGGCAGCAGAATTTGAAAAGCCGGTCATGCTGTATTCAATCGGTAAAGACTCTGCGGTGATGTTACATCTGACGCGCAAAGCTTTCTTCCCCGGCAAACCGCCCTTCCCTTTGCTGCATGTTGATACCACCTGGAAATTTCGCGAGATGATCGAATTTCGTAACAACATGGCGAAAGATCTGGGCTGGGATTTAATTGTACATATCAACGAAGAAGGTGTCGCCCAAGGCATAGGCCCATTCACCCACGGCAGTAAGAAACACACTGACGTGATGAAAACCGACAGTTTGAAACAAGCCTTGAACAAATATCAATTTGACGCCGCTTTTGGCGGTGCACGGCGTGACGAGGAAAAATCCCGCGCCAAAGAACGCGTTTATTCGTTCCGCGACAAAAATCACCGCTGGGACCCGAAAAATCAGCGCCCCGAGCTTTGGAATATCTACAATGGCAAGATCGACAAAGGCGAATCGATTCGGGTATTTCCGCTATCTAACTGGACCGAATTGGACATTTGGCAATACATCCATTTAGAGAACATCCCCCTCGTGCCGCTGTACTTTGCCAAAGAGCGCCCAGTAGTGGAAAAAGACGGCATGCTGATCATGGTCGATGACGAGCGAATGCCGATTGGCCCGAACGACAAAGTTGAAATGAAAATGGTGCGTTTCCGCACTCTGGGTTGTTACCCATTGACCGGCGCGGTTGAATCGACTGCCACTACCTTACCGGAAATCATCCAGGAAATGCTGCTGACCACCACCTCTGAACGCCAAGGCCGCTTGATCGATCACGATCAAGCCGGCTCTATGGAACAGAAGAAACGCGAAGGTTACTTCTAACATTTCGGCGACATGCGGAAGGGAGCAGCGCTTATGGCAATCAAAAATTTATTGCTGGTTTCAATGCTGCTCTATGCCATGGATAGCTCAGGCGCAGTTTATAAATGTACCGATGCAAAAGGCCACACGGTTTATTCAGACACCGCCTGCGATAGCAAAGTTGATCGCAAGGTAGCGAATTTGAAACCGCTTGCCGAAGTAAAAAACGAGCAGTCGCCCACCTCCAAAATCGCCGATAAGGTTAAGGGCTTTTTTCAGGGTGACTCAAACTCCGAGCACCTTGACAGTGCGCCGACGACCAGTTTAGTAGAGCACCAAGCGCAAAAATACACCTGCGATGGACGCACGTATTGCTCGCAAATGACCTCATGCGAGGAAGCGACTTTTTTCGTTAACAACTGTCCGGACACCAAAATGGACGGCAACAATGACGGCATTCCCTGCGAAAAGCAGTGGTGCCGATAAATCATTTGATGGGTGACCTATGCAATTACACGAAGAAATACAAGAACACCTTGTAAGACTGGAACCCCGTCTGCAAGCCGAGGTTTTGGATTTCGTATTGTTTTTGGAACAAAAACAGCAGGAATCATTTGGCAAGCCAGTAGTTGACGATGAAGAAGCCTTAAAGATCCATGCACAATTGATGGATCAATATGCAGACGCCTTTGCAAAGTTAGCGCAGTAGCAATGCCCGACTTGTTTTTTATTTCGAAAACGCTGGCATTAACGATACATCAACAACAAATAGAACGCTTCGGCGGTACGCAAGGCATTAGAGATGAATCATTGCTGGAATCGGCGCTCGGCGCAGCCCAACAAACCTGGCATTACAGCGGTGACATTTTTCATACCGCCGCTCAATATTGCTATTCGCTCGCCAATAACCACCCTTTTTTGGATGGCAACAAGCGAGTGGCTGCGGCCTGTATGCTGGTTTTTCTCGCTGCCAACCATAAACGGCCGGCGATAGATAACACTCAGCTTTACGATTGGGTGATCAATGTAGCAACCCGGCAATTGAGTCGTGACGAACTAGCCGACTTATTAAGACAGTATTGCAACTAAGCGCTTTACCAATGCACAGCACCTTTTATAACAAATTAGGCAATTAGGAACACCCATGTCCCACCAATCCGACCTCATCAGCACCGACATTAACGCCTATCTGGCGCAACACGAACGCAAGGAATTGCTGCGATTTTTAACCTGTGGCAATGTCGATGACGGTAAAAGTACCTTGATCGGCCGTTTGCTGCACGATTCAAAAATGATTTACGAAGATCAGTTGGCGGCGGTACAAGCCGACAG